>NZ_BAAGPM010000018.1:0-667469 GCF_054784135.1 Kribbella swartbergensis | reverse complement strand
AGCGGTGGGTACGACGGCACCGGTCAGCAAGGTGGCCGTGCCGAGGATCAGCGCCGTAGTGCGCATCGCCATCATGACGTCCTTTCGTCGGAGGTCTTTCGCCAGTCTCGATGGCGAGCGCAGCGCGAAAGTTGCGGCCTGTCATCAACCGGCCACCCGGCGGTGTCGTAACCGCCAACAACAACAAGTAGTCGATAACAGTGCTGGTCTGACCATGCGTGCTGCCGATTCCGCGTTGCCGGTCCTGATTCCGGGCCCGCTATATTCGGAGCGTGAGCCCGCTTCGTCTCATGGCCGACTACGAGTGCTACCCACTGTGGGAATCGCAGGATGGCCTAAACAATGTCGATCCGTTCGACCTTCCGATTCCCGGCGAGCTGGCGAACGCCCTGACCGAGTGGAGCGATCAGTACACGGCGACGCTCAACCGGTCGGACCCCCGGAGTTCGGGCTTTACGGACACCGCATCGGCGGAGGCATGGCTTCGCGCCGGTGCCGTCCTCGCGAGCCAGCTCCGTGATCACGGTTTGAACATCGACTACTTCCATGCAGGACAGGCGCCCTCCGATCTAGTCGTACTCGGGTGACGCCAACGCCGACCTCCGCAGACGGCCTGGTCTCGTTCGCGGCCGAATCCCGTTGACCGTTGGGAGGTTGGGTGTGAGACTCCGTGGGCATGCGTGAGGTGGCCAAGCTGCACGATGACGAGGTGGACATCGACGCGTCGTTGGTGGCGCGTCTGCTCACCGAGCAGTTCCCGAAGTGGGCAGACGGTCCGATTCAGTACGTCGCATCGTCGGGCACGGACAACGTGACGTTTCGGGTGGGTGCTGACCTGGCTGTCCGGCTGCCTCGTACCGAGCGGACGCAGGGTCAGGTGGAGAAGGACCTGACCTGGATGCCTCGTCTGTCCCCTCATCTTCCACTCGCCGTACCCGAGCCGCTGGCTCTCGGTGCGCCTGGCGCGGGCTATCCGTTCAGCTGGGGCGTGTACCGATGGCTGGAGGGTGAGCCCTTCCACCCGGATCGGCTCACCGACCCGATGTCCGCGGCGCGCGAGCTTGCCGAGTTCGTTCGCTGCTTGCAGACGGTCGACACGACCGGTGCGCCGGTCCCTCCGGACGACCCGTTCAGTCGGGGTACGCCGCTGGCGCCGCGTGACGCGCTCTTTCGCGAGGCGCTGGACGAGTTGCGAGAGGAGTTCGATACCGGGCTCGTCCTTGCCGCGTGGGAGGCGTCGCTGGCAGCCGACACCTGGAGCGGCCCGCCCAAGTGGATCCACGGCGACCTGATGGCCGGCAACGTACTGGTGGCCGACGGCAAACTTACCGCGGTGATCGACTTCGGTACTGCGTGGGCCGCGGACCCAGCAGGTGATCTGTTGGCCGCGTGGTACCTGTTCGAGGGCGACTCACGACGGGCGTTCCGGGACGCGATGGATGTCGACCATGACACCTGGGCCCGCGCGCGCGGCTGGGTCCTGTCGCTGGAGATGATCGCAATCCCCTACTACCGAACCCGCAATCCCACCGCCGTGCGCGATGCCCACCCCTTCATCGCCGACATCCTCGCCGACTTCGCTGCCGAGCACTGACCTGATGCAGCGCTCGGTGCGTGGTGACTGTCATGTGACCGATCGCCGGCAGTCAGGTGGCCGCGGGCCTGCTCCTACTCCTCGTGGGGGTTGTCTACGAACTCACCGCGCAGAGGGATGGTGTCCGCGCGGGCCGGATCCTGCGCGAAGACCGAGCCCTCGGCGATCGACTCCAGCAGCGCTGCCATCGACGCGTACGCCGTACGGACGAGCATCCCGGAACTCTTCTGGCCGATGTCGCCGCGCAACTCGACCAGGACACTGCCGGCTCCTCGGATCCCGTAGGAGTTGCGCGCGATTCCGCGTGGCAGGGTGCCCGGGTACTGGCTGACCTCGGCGAAGCCGTAATGCATCAGCGTGTCGAAGATGACCAGGCACATCTGTCGCGAGAGCGCGACCGCCTCGGCCGGAGTGTCCGGGTGGTTCGGCCAGAAGATCGAGGCAGTGATCAGATCGCCGTCGGCACTGCGATAGGACCCCTGGTGGTGGTAGTCGACGACCATCCGCGGCTGGTACCGAATCGCGACACGTTGCACAGCCGCGGCCTCCGGCACAGGGTTCGCCTCGGGTGGGATGGCCGGGTCGTGCCAGCGATTGACGTCGAAACCGACGCCCGGCGTACAGAACGCACCCGAGCAGTCCGGGTCGTGGTTCTGCCGCTGGAATCGCTCGGAACCGTCCGGGTTCACCTTCGGGATGACCAGCAGGGTCAGCTTGCTGAGAACGGCGTCCCAGGCGGCGCCGCCGTTGCCGAGCCGCTGCAGCAACTGGAGCGCCGCCTCGGTGCCGAGGGGCTCGTTGCCGTGCTGCTGGGTGATGTAGAGGACCTTGGTCGGGCCGGTACCGACCTTCGCCAGGTACAGATCACGACCCTCGTTCGAGCGACCCACGGTCTCGAGCGAAACGCGGCCCTTCGAGCTGCGCTCGATCTGCCGCAGCGCCTTCACCATCTCGTCGTACGAATGCAGGCGCTGCAAGCTGACGTGCTGGGAGTCCTGCACCCACGGGCCGTTCGGAATGGTTTGTGGATCGGCGATCGCCGCAGGCGTGGTCGCGACAGCGAGGCTCATCACAAGCAACGAAGGGATCAATCGGCGCATGGCGGGCACCTCCCGGAACGGCGTCTGAAGCTGTGCGCCCGACGGTAGTAACGCCATTGCCAACGTGCAATAACTCAGCCTCCGCTAGATCCGGGTAGTGGCCATACAGTGCGATCTGCGGAGGGCCCTCTCGGCGGCGAAAACCCCGTGTGTCCAGCTCGATGCGACTGATATGGTCGTCCGGCGGCCAGCGACCCCGGCAGGCGCTAGCCGGCGAGCGCGTCCCTCGGGGCCGTACGGACCGACGTCGCCCGCAGGTTCCGCTGTGAGAGACCTGCTGTCATCGGAAGGTTTGATGCACGCGTGACAGGACCCTCCGCTCCGCAACTCTCTGGCACCGGCCCCTGGCAGAGGGAGCGCCGGTAGTGCCTCCCATCATCGAAGTTTCCGACCTCAGCAAGGAATTCTCGCGTCCTGATGTGCGACCGGGGCGTTTCGCTGGGACGAGATCACTCTTCACTCGGACTCGCAAGGTCACGAGAGCGGTGGATGCGATCAGTTTCCACATCGACGAAGGTGAGTTGATCGGATTCCTGGGCCCGAACGGCGCCGGGAAGTCGACCACCATCAAGATGCTCACCGGCATCCTGGTCCCGACGACGGGCACGGTCACCGTCGCCGGTCAGGTTCCCTGGCGTGATCGGCGGCGAAACGCACGCGCCATCGGCGCGGTCTTCGGCCAGCGCACCCAACTCTGGTACGACCTCCCGTTACGAGACTCGTTCGAGATCATCAGAGATCTGTACAGCATGGATCCGGCGACCTACCGGATGCGGCTCGCGGAATTCACCGAGATACTCGACCTGGACGAGTTCATCGACACCCCGGTGCGGTCGCTGTCGCTCGGTCAGCGGATGCGCGGCGATCTCGTCGCCGCCATGCTGTACGCCCCGACGATCCTCTATCTCGACGAACCGACGGTCGGCCTCGATGTCGTTGCCAAGGGCAAGATCCGCGAGTTCGTGGCGGAAATCAACGCGAACCGCGGTACGACGGTCATCCTGACCACGCACGACATGGACGACGTGGAGCAACTCTGCCAGCGGGTGGTGATCATCGATCACGGCAAGATCCTGTACGAGGGCACAGTCGAGATGCTCAAGGCCAGGTACGTGACCAGTCGGGACATCGTGGTTCACTGCACCGACTTCGACGCCGCCACCATCTCGTCCCCGTTCGCGCAGGTCGTCTCGGCCGACAAGTTCACGGCGACTCTGCGGTTTCACCCGGAGACGACAGCCGCACCGAAGGTCGTCCACGACCTGACCTCGCGGTACCCGATCACCGACCTGTCCCTGATCGAGCCCGACCTCGAGGACGTGATCCGGCGGCTGTACACGGAACGGACATCGGCGCCTGCACGCGTAACGGATCGCTGATGCCGATCGACACGCTGGGCACCCGCCTGACCGGGCTTCGCGCCTTCTACCGGGCCGGTTACAGGTCGGTCCTCGCCTATCGGGCAGACCTCCTGTTCGGGATCGCCGGGCTGGTCATCCAGGCCACCCTGACCGTCGTCGTCTGGCGTGTTCTGTACGACGGTCGCGACGAGGTAGCGGGGATCGGAAGTTCCACCGCGGTGGCGTACGCCGTGCTCGCCACCAGTATTCAGGCCACCGTGATGCCGTGGCAGTTCTCGTCGCTCCCGCTGCGGATTCGGCGAGGTCAGATCGGCGTGGACATGATGCGGCCGCGATCGCTGATCAGCCAGAACCTGGCCGAGGCCGTCGGCACGATGGTGGGCAGGCTGCCCATCGGGGCAGCGGGTCTGATCACCGGCTTCGCCCTCGGCGGCGTACAAGCACCGCACTCACTGCTCGACTCGCTGGCCTGGGCCGCCTCGATGGTGCTCGGCATCGGGAACATCCTGACCCTGAATCTGCTGGTGTCGATGATTGCCTTCTGGACGCTCGAGATCGGCGGCCCGATGATCCTCTACAGGTTCGCGTCGGCGTTCCTGTCCGGAGCCCTGATCCCACTCTGGTTCATGCCCGGATGGCTGCGGCCGATCATCAGCTGGCTCCCCTTCCAGGCGCAGATCTACGCGCCGTTGTCCATCTGGTTCGGTACCAGGCAAGGAGCCGACCTGCTCGGCACGCTCGCCGTACAACTCGGCTGGGTGCTGGTGCTCGTCCTGCTCCTGCACCTCGTCTGGCGACGAGCCATCCACAAGGTAGTGGTCCTCGGTGGCTGAGGGTGTCAGGGCATGGTCCGCTGTCAGGGAGGATCTGCGCGCGAGCCGGATCCTGTTGCGAGCCGGCTGGCGTGCGGCGATCGCCTACCGCGTGAGTTTTCTGTCGACCATCATCGGCGGTGTTGCGCTGCAGGGCACGCAACTGTTGTTCCTCGGGGTGCTGCTGTCGAAGTTCGAGGTCATCCAGGGCTGGCGGTTGAACGACATAGCTTTCCTGTTCGCCATGCGGCTGGCCGCGCACGCGTTCTACGTGGTGCCGTTCGGTGCGCTGTTCTCGATCGACCAGGCGATCCAGCAGGGTGATGTCGACCGATACCTGCTTCGCCCCGCCGGGGTCTACTTGCAGCTCCTGACCCGCTACGCGCCACTCATGGCCCTCGGCGACGCGCTCCTCGGGTTTGGATCGCTGGCGATCTTCGCCCCCCACTCCTCGGTCTCCTGGACACCAGGAAAAGTGGCCTTCCTGATCGCCGCAGTGATCGGTGGCGGACTCATCGAAACCGGCCTGCAGACCTTCCTCGCCGGACTGTCCTTCCGGATGACGTCCACCACGTCGCTCCGGATACTCGCCGACGACACGATCACACGGTTCAGCGGCTATCCCTTGACCATGTTCAACCGCTGGGGATTCCTCTCCCTCACCTTCGTCTTCCCGATGGCATTCATCGCCTACCTGCCGGCCACAGTCCTTCTCGGACGCACCGACGAGCTACCGATACCTGCCTGGCTGGCAACCATCTCACCGTGCGGCGGCCTGGTCGTCTTCACCATCGGCCTCACCTTCTTCAACCGGATGACCCGCACATACAACAGCCCAGGCAGCTGAACCGTAAGCCGCATGCCAGCAGGACCGGCCTGCCGGCCCCGGGTACAGTAGCCTGCTGTTCGTCGAGGGGACTCGGGTGGACGAGCAGACGGACGACCTGACCTTGGCGCGGAGGGCCTTTGCGGTACAGGACTGGGCCGGCGCGGCGGCGCACTTCGACGTGGTCGCGACCGAGCGGCTCACCGCGAACGACCTCACCGCGTACGCGGATGCGGTGTGGTGGCTCGGCCGTATCGAGGACAACCTGCGGTTGAACGCCGCTGCGTGCGAAGCCTTCCTGGCCGACTCCCGGCCGGTCGAGGCCGCGTGGGCCGCCATGGTGCTCGGAATCTTCCACGTGGCGCGAGGCGACGAGCCGCAGGGTATGGGCTGGATCGGCCGCGCCGCACGTCTCCTGAAGGGAGTCCCGGACTGCCCGGTGCACGGGTACCTGCTGCACCTGACCGAGGTGGAAGGCAGTCTCCAGGCTGGGCGCCTGGCCGCGGCGGTGGAAGCAGCCCGCCGGATTCAGGATCTCGGCCGCGAGCTTGGCCGGCCCGACCTGGTGGCTCTGGGCCTGAACGGCGAAGGCCGCGCCCTGATCAGGTCCGGACACGTGGTCGACGGACTCAAGCTGCTCGACGAGGCGATGGTCACCGTCCTGGACGGCAGGCTCGACCCGTTCACATCGGGCACCCTCTACTGCCACACCATCGCGACCTGTCACGAGGTCGCCGACATCGGACGAATGAGCCGCTGGATCGACCTGACCGAGCAGTGGCTGACCACCTTCCCCGCGGCCGTGGCGTTCGGGAGCTTGTGCCGGGTTCATCGGGCCCACCTCCAGTTGCTCCGCGGCGAATGGGACGAGGCCGAGCGGAACGCTTTACGAGTTGGCGCGGACCTCGACGCCAACCGGCTCGACTACGCCGCGGAGGCCTGGTACGTCGTCGCCGAGGCGCGCCGGTTGCGCGGCGACCCGAGCGCCGCCGAAGCGTACGACGAGGCACACGCCCGTGGGCGTGATCCGCAGCCGGGACGTGCGCTGCTGCGGCTCCAGGAGGGTGACTCCGCGGGTGCCGCGACGTCGGTGCGCTCGGCAGTGGCCGCGGTCGGCTCCGACCCGTTGCGCAGGGCTCCGCTGTGTGCTGCCGCGGTCGAGATCGCGGTCGCCGCGGGACGGCTGGATGAGGCGGCGGCCGCAGCCTCCGAGCTCGCGCAGACGGCGTCGACGTACGCCACCTCGGGGCTGGAGGCCATGGCGGCCGCCGCGCGCGGCGCGGTGCTGCTGGCCGAGGACCGCGCCGAGGAGGCGCTCCCGGTGCTCCGCGACGCCTGTCGGCGCTGGCACGAGCTCGGCGCGGCGTACGACGCCGCCGGAACCTGTGTCCGGCTCGCCGCGGCCTATCGCGCGCTCGGCGACGAGGCGTCCGCCGCCGCGGAGATCGCGCGGGCGGAGACGACGTACGGGCGGCTGGGAGCATACCGGCCGGTGCCGGACGCGCCCGACGGGCTGACCCGACGCGAGTGCGAGGTGCTGGCACTCGTGGCCGACGGCCGCTCCAACCGGGAGATCGGCGAGAGGCTCCATATCAGCGACCGCACGGTCGCCCGGCACCTGACGAACATCTTCCACAAGATCGGTTTCACCTCCCGGACCCAGGCCGCGCGCTACGCCATCGACCACGGGCTGACGGTCAGCCGGTGAGGCGGCTACGCAAAACCGCGTAGATCGGCCGACGCGAGTTGGTCAATCGCGCCGATGCCGGCGCGGCGGCGCGCGGCCTAGCGTCCCGGTAGACGCACCGAGCAGCGGCGCGGCGATCGTTCAGGAGAGACCACCATGACTGACGAGCGGATCCACCGAGCCGTTTCTGCCGACGGCACCGAGATCGCCGGACGAGTACGGGGACGGGGGCCGGCGCTGGTCCTGGTCCACGGCGGGATCGGGGACGGCGACATCGCCTGGGAGGCACTGCTTCCCTACCTCACCGACCGGTTCACCTGCTATCTGCCGAGCACCCGCGGGCGAGGGCTCTCGGGCGACAATCCGGACCACTCGCCAAGGCGCCTGGAGGAGGATGTCACTGCGTTCGTGAACAGCATCGGCGAACCGGTCTGCCTGGTCGGCTGGTCGGGCAGTGGGGCGTGGGTGCTCGGCGCGGCCGCGCGCAGCGGGTCCGTGGCCGCCGTGGCCGTGTACGAGCCGGGTGTGGTGTCGGTGATGCGAGAAGACGACCTCGCCCGTACGTTCGCCACTATGGAGCAGGTGGGTACGGCGGCTGCCGAAGGCCGGCTCGTGGATGCGGTTCGCGCGTTCGCCCCTTGGATCTGCACCGGCGATGAGCTCGCCGCCTTGGAGCAGAAGGACTTCTACGAGCGATGGGCAGGCTGCGTCCCGGCGATGCTGCGATTCGTCCAGCAGGACGCGGCCTACAAGGGGCCCCGGTCCACTGACGCCCAGGTGCTCGAGACGGTAGCCGCACCGGTCCTGCTCCTGCGGGGCCAGCAGACGCTGCTCGCCAACTGGTTCGTCAATACGGCAAGGCACATCGCCCAGCACCTCGCCAACGCGCAAATCCGCGAACTGCAAGGCCTCGGGCACTTCGCCCCGCTGTTCGCCCCCATGCCGCTCGCCGAGAACCTGATCTCCTTCTTCGAGTCGATCCGCCAACCGGCCTGACCGCCTTCCGAGTGTCGACCACCCCAGACAGCGACCCCAGTAACGGTCGCTAACCAAAGTGCCCCTTCCTCACTGGGCGGACTTGCTCCGTCGCCGGAAAGCGGCCACCCGGGCTCGGTTCTGACAGGTGATCGAGCAGAACCGCCGGTGGGCGCCGGGCGATGCGTCGATGTAGGCGTCGGCGCAGCCGTCCGCCGCGCAGATTCCGAGGCGGTTTGGTTCGTGCTCGGCCAGTTGGGTTCGCAACGCCAGCGCGGCGGCGGCCAGCAACGCGTCTTGGCGGTCCTGCACGAGCCAGGCCGGCTCAATTCGCTCGGCGTCCATCTGCAGATGGGGCCGCACTGGCGTCTTGCTCAGCAAGTCGGCGACCTTTTCGACGCGCTCGCTGGTGTCCGCGGCGGCGAAGACCGGGAACAACGCGTTCGCGACTCGTTCAAGCTCGGTATCGGTCAAGTCTGCGACGACCTCTTGGGGTACGCCGCCGCGACGGGCCGTCGCCGTCATCGGCGGGAAGTCCGTTCGCCGTCCCGCTTCCCGCGGCACGGTGCCCCAACCGTTGACCAGCTGCACGAGCGTGTCCAACGGCATTGGCTCCACCTCCACTGTCACGCCGCCAGTGTAACGCAATGAGAGCTGTGAAGGCGTTGCATCCACGCCCCTCAGGGCGTAACGTGTTGAACGGGAGAATGGCGTTACAGCGAAGTGGTGTCGCATGCGGATGGACGATCACCCGACAGTGGCCACCCGGCGCGAATGGGTGGGCCTCGGCGTACTCGCGTTGCCGTGCATGGTCGTGTCGATGGACGCGACCGTCCTGAACCTGGCGGTCCCACTGCTCGTCGTCGACCTTCGACCGAGCGGTTCCGAGCTGTTGTGGGTGGTGGACAGCTACGCCTTCGTCGTCGCCGCGCTCCTCATCCCGATGGGCATCGTCGCCGACCGGTTCGGGCCACGTCGGCTGTTGTTGACGGGAGCCGCGTTGTTCGGCGCGGCATCGGTCCTCGCGACGTACGCCGGACAAGTCGAATTGCTGATCGCGGCCCGCATCCTGCTCGGTGCGGCAGGCGCAACGCTGATGCCGTCCACCCTGTCGCTGATCCGCCAGATGTTCCGGGATCCCGAGCAGCGGCGGACCGCCCTCGGCCTGTGGACGGCCAGCTTCGCCGTCGGCGGTCTGGTCGGACCCTTGGTCGGCGGCTTGCTGCTGGAAAGGTTCGGATGGCGCTCGGTCTTCCTCGTCGCCGTACCGGTGATGCTCCTGCTACTCGCCGCAGGACGCGCGCTGTTGCCGGAGCTGCGACGCAGTGGACGCCAGCCCATCGATGGTTTGAGCGCCGCGCTGTCACTCGGCGCCGTACTGGCCGTGGTGTACGGCCTCAAGCAGGCCGCCGAGAGCGGTCCAGACACCCACTCCGTTCTTGCCGTGGCCGTTGGACTCGTCCTCGGCGGCCTCTTCTTCCACCGGCAACGGCGGCCCGACCCCGTACTAGATCCCGCGCTGTTCCGCAGGCCCCTGTTCACCGTTCCACTGGCCGCAAACACCCTCGCCTTCTTTGCGCTCTACGGCACGCAACTACTCACCGCCCAGTACATGCAACTGGTTCTCGGTCTTTCACCGCTGCAAGCCGGCCTCCTGACCATCCCGGGCACGGTCGCGTTCTTGCTGACATCGCTCATCGCTCCACCGATCACCAACCGCCTGACGGCGCCGCCGGCGTTGACGATCAGCCTGTTGATCACCGCGACCGGGCTGGGGATCATGACCCATGCCGGGACGGAGGGCCCTTGGCCGGTGGTGACAGGCTCTGTGGTGTTCTCGATCGGCCTGGCCCCGGTCTACTTCCTGGCCGCCGACCTGACCGTCGCTGTTTCCCCACCCAGCCGAGCGGGTTCCGCCGCGGCAATCCTGGAATCGGGCGCAGAGCTCGGCGGCGCGTTCGGCATCGCGGTCCTCGGCAGCACCGTCGGCATCGCCTACCGGCACACCATCGCCGACTCCTTGCCGCCGACCATGCCTTCCGAACTACGCGAGACCGCTCAACGCACACTTGGCGGTGTGGCATCGGTGGCGGAACGTCTACCCGCCGCAGTCGGCGCGGACCTCATGGACTCCGCCCGCGCGGCCTTCCTGCACGGGTTCCGCTTAGCCGGAATCATCACCACCACGCTGATGATCGGCTCCGCGATCACGGCCGCGGTGACCCTCCACCGTCACAGGCCCGAGGGGCACCGAAGACCCAAGCGCCTCGCACAGCAGCATGGCGGTTCGCCTACTCCTCGAACCCAGCGTCGCGGATGCGACCATACGGCCCCACCGGAAGACGCCGATCGCGCGCAGATCCTCAGCTAAATGTCGGCGGCCATGGCGCTCAGATCTCGACCGACTGAGCCTGACCTCGGCAGATAGCTTGCCGTTCGGGGCGATTCCTGCAGAGGCTCGAGCAGTTCGCCGCCGAATGCCGCGGGGGGACGCATCGATGCATTGCTACCGGGTACCGGGGTCGCAAGAGCCCCGGAGACTCGAGAATCCGGGTGCTCGAGGCCCCGGCGTTCAAACAGTTGCAGCGCCGGGGTCTACATATGACCCGAGGAGTGTCCGATTCCGGACAGGAGGCGCGTGCCGCTGGCCTCGGTGCGAACGGAGTGCCCCGGCCCAGGGGTCGGGGCACCCGTCCCGTGTGGGCCGGGGGGTAAGGCGCCACACGTTGGGGGGACCTTCAAGGTACGCCATCATGTGCGCGCAGAGGAGAGGTCGCTCGGCCGAAAGGCGACGTCGAGACGTACTACGAGGTCGGCCAGCGGCACAGCCGACTGCTGGCCCAGGCCGAGCCTCTTGCCGACGGTGGCACCAACCGGGAGGAAATCGCCGGCGGTGATGCTGCAGCACGCCGGCGGAGGTTCAGCGTACGCGGGTCGCGGGCGAGGCGGACGTTGCACAGAGTGGAAACGGTCACCGCGGGGGGCCGGGGACAAGTTATAGTCTGCCGGGTCTCGAAGTCTTCGAGACGGAAGTTCTGGAGGGGGACTCCTTTGATGAAACTGCAGCGCCTTGCGCTTGCTGCGGCCGGCCTCGGCCTGCTCGCCGCGACCACCGCTTCCGGTCCGGCGGTCGGCCAGACCGACCCGAAGCCGTACTTGTCGAGCAAGGCCGCCCAGCCGAACTCGGTGAAGGCTGCCGCCACCGCCGAACCCTGCGTCAGCTGGGTCGGCGTGCCCACCGCGTCGGCCACCGTGCAGGAGATCGATGTCACGCCGGCCAGGCCGCCGCGGGCGGAGGTGTACGAGCCGTTCAAATTCGTGGGCACCCGGGCCAACGCGACGTGGTACCTGGCGTCGAACGCCACCGGCAGCCAGCTCTACTTCTACGGCCTGTTCCTGCAGAGCGGGAACCTGTACCGGCACACCACCTACATCCCGCTCGACGGCGACCGTCCGCCGGTGCCGACCTTCAAGCGGATCGGGTCGGGCTGGACCAGCTTCAAGTCGATCGCCACGTCCAACTACAGCGTCGCGCAGCCCCGGCACGCCTACCTGTACGGCCTGAACACCAACGGCAACCTGTACCGCTACGCCCAGGTCAACGGCGGCTTCCGGTCCCTCGGCTACTTCCCCGGGTTCCGCGGCTTCAAGGCGATGACCGTCATCAGCGAAACCGCGACCTACGACACGCTGCTGATGACCACCAACGCCGGCGCGCTCTACACCATCCGGATCCCGGTCACCGCGACCGCCAAGCCGGTCGTCAAGCTGATCCGCAGCACCGGCTGGGCCGCCTACGAGTCCCTGGTCGTCCAGGGCTGCGGCACCCGCGGCGGCTCCCTGGTCGTCGCTGTCGACCACAACACCCAGGCCGGCTACCAGTACGCCATGAGCAAGGCCAACGGCACCGCCACCGCGATCACGTCGTACGGCAAGATCCCGGCGGTCTTCAACGGCGTCAACCACGTGTCCTTCACGACGCACTACGACCAGCTGGTCGGCGAGTAACCCCAGCGGTTCCAGCCACCCGCTGAGGCAGAAACTCCAACCCCGGGGACGCCGCGACTGCGGCGCCCCCGGGCTTCTCTGTCCCGGGTGCCCCGGGCTGGCGCTCAACGAAAGTGGTGCCGGCGTAGTACTGGGAACCCCTGAGCGGAGTACGGCGTACCGGACGGCTCGGTGGGGTTTCGCGTGCGTGCCGATGGCAACGAACGGGATCCGGACTGGGGACTCCCTTTGATACAAGGGGTGACGGGGTCCTTACCAGCGGAACTTCTCGGACGCGCCATGCAACTAAACGGGATGTTCGCTGCATCTATCTATTGAATCCGGGCGAGCCTCTTGGCCCCCCGGACGCAGAGGGGATGAACACCACCAACCGCACAGGCCTTGGGGACAGCCTGTCTCCATACCGGTATAGTCCATAATTTTGTGAGGGGGCGTAGGACAACGCCGTGGATCAGAACACAGGCAAGCGCCGAAACAACCAGCCGGCACCCCCGGGCAGCGCGCCGGCCACCCGGGACGGGATGCCGGCGCGGCTCGACGCACCCGTCCGGCTGCTGGTGGGCCCGGCCAACTTCGCGGGTCAGGGCACCCGCTGGGCACGCGCGCTCGAGGAGCGGGTGCCCAGCACGAAGGCGACCTCGTTCGCCTTCTTCAAGGGAGTCCTCGACTACCCGGTCGACTACGGCGTTCCGGCGCGCACGTACCGGCGCAACCCTCGATGGCGGCTGAACTTCTACAACCACGTGGTGCGCAACTACACGCACGTGCTGATCGAGGCGGCGCGGCCGATCTTCGGCCCGCTGTACGGACCGGACGCGTCCGGCGAAATTCCGTACCTGCTCGCCAAGGGCCTGCAGGTGGGGCTCATTGCCCACGGCTCCGATGTCCGCATCCCCAGCCGGCACGTCGAGACCGAACCGTGGTCGCCGTTCCCCGACCTCGAGGACGAGACCGTCGAGCTGCTCGAGCGCAACGCCACCCGCGGGGTCGAGCTGTTCACGTCGTACCCGGGCCCGGTGTACGTCTCGACGCCCGACCTCCTCGACTATGTCCCCAACGCTGTCTGGTGCCCGGTGGTCGTCGACGTCGACACCTGGCGCAGCGACGCCCCGGTGCTCGAGCACGAGAAGCCGGTGGTGGCCCACGCGCCCAGCAAGTCGGCCATGAAGGGCTCCGAGCTCATCGACCCCATCATGGAGAGCCTGGCCCAGCGCGGCCTCATCACCTACCGCCGGGTCGAGGGCGTCGACCCGGCGGATATGCCGGCCGTCTACCGCGACGCCGACATCGTCCTCGACCAGTTCCGCGTCGGCAGCTACGGCGTCGCCGCGTGCGAGGCCATGGCGGCGGGCCGGATCGTGGTGGGCCACATCGCCGAGCATGTCCGCGACCGGGTGGCCGCAGACACCGGCCTCGAGTTGCCCATCGTCGGTGCGACGCCCGACACCATCGAGCAGGTCGTGCTCGACCTCATCTCGAACCCGGAGCGGAGCCGCGAGGTCGCCGCGCGCGGGCCGGTCTTCGTCGAGCAGGTGCACGACGGCCGCCGGTCGGCCGAGGCGCTGGCCGCGTTCGTCGAGCAGCCGAGCACAGTGCCGGCTGACTGGAGGCCGCCCTGGATCCGGCCCAAGGTCGTCATGATGGCCGGGAACGACATCGTCGTCGACGCCCGCGTGCTCAAGTACGCGCAGACGGTGGCCAACTGGGACCTCGACGTCACCTGCATCGGCATCCCCGGACGCAGGCTCCGGGGCGTCCGCCAGCTCGGCAAGGTGCAGGTGTTGTGCCCGCCCATCCAGTCGAAGGTGCTGGTCACGGGGTGGCGCAAGCGGCTGACCAACCTCAAGGCCAGCCTCAAGGCCAACCTGAAGCCGTGGTTCAGCACCGAGGCCGAGTACACGCGGGCCTACGGCCGCTGGCAATACGCGAGCCGCGAGCTGCGCGGTGACCGCGGCCGCGACCGCCGCGACCGCGAGCGCACCGGCGGCGAGTCCGGCTCGTCCGTGCCGGTCCGGCGGTCGGCTCTCGACCGGCTGCAGCGGGCGGCGCGCTGGCGGTCGCTGCGGCTGCGCCGCGCCATCCTGCACGCCCGGGCGTACCTCGTCCGGCGGGCGAAGAAACAGGTCGACCTCACCGACATGGGCATCGGCAAGCGGCGTGAGTGGCTGCTCACCCTCTATCGCCACTTGCCGTCGGGCCGCTGGCGGCGGGTGATGCCTGAGCTGGTCGACCAGGAGTTGACGCTGGGCCCGCTGCTCGACCGCCTCCACATCGAGGTCATCCACGTGCACGACGTGTTCATGCTCGGTATCGCGGCGCGCGCCGCGCACCGGGCGGCTCTGGACGGGCGCACCATCAAGATCATCTACGACGCCCACGAGTACATCCCGGGCGTGCCGGTGGTGGCCCCGCGCCGGGTCGCCGCGTACGCCGACCTCGAGCGCGAGTTCATCCGCGACGCCGACCGCGTCATCACGGTGTCCGAGCCGCTGGCCGGCTGGCTGCAGCGCGACCACAAGCTGGCCCGGCTGCCCGACGTCGTACTCAACGCGCCGGTCGAGCCGCCCGAGGACGCCGAGGTCACGGGTCTGCGCGAGCATCTGCAGCTGTCCGAGGACGTGCCGCTGCTGGTGTACGGCGGCGGCGTCAACCGTGCCCGCGGCGTCGGGACGGTCGTGGAGGCGCTGCCGCAGCTGCCCGAGGTCCACCTCGCGATCGTCGCGCGGGCCAACTCCGTCACCGCGGAGTTGCAGGCCCGCGCCGTCGAACTGGGCGTCGGCGACCGCGTCCACCTGGCGCCGTTCGTCGATGCCGAGGTCGTGCCGCTGTACCTGCGCTCGGCCAGCATCGGCCTCAGCCCGCTGCTGCACGCGCCCAACCACGACATCGCGGTGACGAACAAGTTCTGCGAGTACATCGCCGCGGGCCTGCCCATCATCACCAGCGACACCCCGGCCCAGGCCGACCTGGTCAACGAGCTCGACCTCGGCGCGGTCTACACCGCGGGCGATGTGGAAAGCCTCGTGCAGGCGGTCTGGACGGTGCTCGCCGACCGCGACCGCATCGCCAAGCGAATCGCCGACGACCCCGAGCTGCAGCACCGGTTCTCCTGGGCCGCACAGGCCGAGGTCATCCGGTCGGTGTACGCCGACGTCATGGGGAAGCTGCCCGACGCCGCATGGGCCCCCGGCGCCACCACCGTCCGTCAGCTCATCCCCGGCCCGCCGGAGCCCCCGCAGACGAAGTGGCGCACCGTCAAGAAGGACGCGGCGAAAGCTCCCGAGCGCGACCGGATCAAGGCCTCCGACATGAAGCGTTGAACTGCCGGGAGGTGGCGCGGGGCAACTGATCAGGAATCGAGAAGCGGGGGTCGGGTCGCGCTACTAGCGTCACCGCCATGGCAACCATCGAATTTGTCACCATCGAGGTGGCCGACACCACGGCTGCCAACCGCTTCTACAGCGCCGCGTTCGATCTGGGTGCTCGCGTGCGCTTGAGGCCCTCGGAGGCACCGACGACCGGCTTCCGCGGGTTCACGCTGTCGCTCGTCGTGTCGCAGCCAGGCACGGTCAACAGTCTCATCGACAGGGCACTCGGCGCCGGCGCGACGTCGCTGAAGCCGGCCGCGCGATCACTGTGGGGGTACGGCGGCGTCGTACAAGCCCCGGACGGGACGATCTGGACAGTCGCGTCTTCGGCGAAGAAGGACACCGGACCGGTCACCCGGCAGATCGACGACCTCGTGCTGCAGCTGGGAGTCGCGGATGTGGCCTCTAGCAAGCAGTTCTACAGTGACCGCGGCTTCGACGTGGCGAAGAGCTATGGCCGCAGGTACGTCGAGTTCGGTACTGCGTCGAGTCCGGTGAAGCTGACGCTGTATCGGCGTCGCGCCCTCGCCAAGGTCGCGGGCGTCCCCGCCGACGGCACGGGCTCGCATCGACTGGTGATCGGGAGCGATACCGGGCCCTTCACCGACCCGGACGGCTTCGTGTGGGAGCAGGCTTCACCACTCGAGGACGAGACCACATGACTCATCGCAAGGGGGGCCGATGCGGGGTGAGCAGGAGGCTGATGGTGCGGTTCTGTGTCGGCGTACCGAACGGGGCCATCCGCTGATCGCCGGACTGCAGTGTGAAGGTCGTCAGTGGAAGTCCGGATGCCCGGCTGAGCTGCTGGGTGGCGGTCCGGGCGCGGAGCAGCGCCGTACCGGAGCCGCCCGACGAGCTGCTCCCAGGTACGGCGACCGAGTGGCCGGTGACCGTGATCGCAGCATCGAGACCGGCCACCTGCTTGCCGAGGGCAACCAAAACGTCCCGGCCGGCTGGAGTGAGTTCCGCGCCCCGGGAGAACAAGCCCTGCTCGAAGAGAACGCGGACAGCGTCGGGCCGCCGCTGGACGATGAGCCCCGGGCCTGCGACCGCGGCCTCGATCGCGTCCAGCTCGGCATCCAACGCGGCCGCGGCCGCCCGCCGTCGCGCCTCGATCGCGGCCAACTGCCGAGCCAACCGATCCGCACGCTCCTGCGCACCCGTGTCGACCGTCGGCACAGCAGTCGTCGGGGCGGGCGTCGGCTCCGCCGCGACCGGCCGGTCTTCTTCAAGCTGAACCGTGAACACCGCCAGTACCGCGACCGCCACAACACCGGCCGCCGCACCGACGATCGGCAGCGCCGGCCGAGCCCGGCGGCGACCGGCCAAAATCCCCGCCACCGTCTTGCGCCCGGCCGCGGCGGCCGGGTCATCCGGCCTGATCTCCTGCACGCGCGTCCAGTACTCGTCAGCATCGGCCCATCGCCTCTGCTGGGCCGCGATCCGGGCGAGCAGGTCCAGTACGTCCGGTCCAGGCTTGTCGACCTCGGTCAGCAGCGCGGCGGCCCGGTCGAGGTGACCCTGCCGAGCGAGCTCGGCGGCCCGGCTGAGGGCGAGTTGCTGATGGAGTTCGCCGGCGACGGTCATGGTTTGATCAACCCGATGACCTTGCTCTGCTCGTCGCGGGGGATCATCCGGATCAGGCGCTGGTTGACGCTATCGAGCGCGCGTTCGTCGCCGGCGGAGATGGCCCGCTGCCCTTCGCGGACCAGGTTGTCGGCCTCCCGGGTCGGCGGCAGCAGACCCGGCTGCTCGGTCAGTCCGTAGAACAGCCGGATCGGCCAGCCGGGCTGGCGGCTCTCGAGCCGGACCAGGAACTCGCCGGTCCGGTCGATCTGAGTGCGCACCGCCTCGATGTCCTGGTCGTCGATTGCCCGCTGAGCCTGCTCCCGCAGGGCGGCGAGCTCCTGGTCGTCGCGCGCGGACGGAGATCGAGCGGCGAGTTCACCGGCCTCGGCCAGCAGCTCCAGCAGTTGCCGGACCAGCGGAGGAAGACCGGCCGCGGCCTCGACGCCGTCCAGCTCGGCGTGCAGATCGCGCAGCCGGTCCTCCGCTGTCGCGGCCGCACCGGCATCGGTGGACGCCGCGCGAACCTGCTCGCGCGCCGTCGTCAACGTCCCTTCCGCCTCGAGCCGGTCCAGCCGCTCCCGGACCTCCGGATTGTCGTCCGCCGTCCGCGCGTCCTCGACCCGGCGTTCGGCGTCGGACAACAACGTGTGCAGCGTTTCGCTGCTCGGCGTACGGATCGAGTCCAGGTCGATCTCGGCCTCGAACTGTGCCTGGATCAGAGGTACGTCGGCGACCACGGTCACCAGGTTGGACGCATCCACCTCGAAGGTCACCTCGACCTCCGTCCCGGCCGGCAGATCGAGCTGTACGTCGACCGGCCGAATCTCCAGCGTGCCGACCAGCCGGTTCCGATCCGCGCGTGCCCGCTCGCCTTGCACCACCGGGATCCGGATCACCGCGTCGTCGTCGCGGCGGTGCAGGGCCTGTGCGGTCCGGAACGTCTCCCGGACCCGCGTAGGGACGCCGGCACCCTTGCGCAGCAGCGGCGAGAACGCCCGGTCGGCCAGCTGGATGCCGAGCGAATGTGTCAGCCGGGCGCCGCCGAACTCCACCTCGCGATGCGTGATCGACAAGGTGTTCGGGGACAGCTTCTGCGGTGCGCCGGTCGGGTCGAACAGCTCGATGGTGAACCGCGACGTACGGCGCTCGTCGATGTCGACCTCGGTGGCGAACGCACCGACGCGGTTCAGCGCGATGTTGCCGGATCGGAACGGCGGCCGGCCGTCAGGGTTCGCGAGCACCACCGAGTACCCGGTCCAGTCGAGGTCCCGCCCCGCCCGCAACCGTCCGGCCACCGTCGGAGTGGTGGTCGTGACACTCGGCTCGTAAGCCAACTCGACGGCGTACTCACCGGCTGCGGGCGTCGTCGACCTCGGCGCCGGATGCCTGACCGTACTCGCGAACACAGCCGCGCCGCGGGCTACCACCGTGGTGGGATCGAGTCGGGTGTCCAGCTCGATGCCAAGGCCCTCGGCCGGATCGGCAAGTCGTTCCCGCAGGCCCGGGGAGAGCGTGACGCCGCCGACCAGCAGGAGCTTGTCGATCGCGTCCGGCGACAGCCCGCTGTCCCGCATCGCCTCCCGGCAGAGGTTGATCGAGCGGACGTAGTACGGCTCGGCGACCCGGTCGACCTCGTCGCGGGTCAGCGTGTACTCGAACAGCTCGGTCAGGCCGCCGCCGGCGTCCAGCTCGACCATCACCGCAGCCGAATCCGAGCGCGACAACGCGATCTTGGCCTCTTCGGCCGCCGTCTTGAGCCGCGCAAAGCTGACTCGCCAGTTCGGCGCGTCGCGGTGGAAGTCGGCCAGGCCGAGCTCGCGGGCCGCGGCCGGGGCCAGGACGCGATCGACCAGGGCCCAGTCGATCAGCTTGCCGCCGAGATACGGATCGCCTGCGTGGTTCAGCACTCGCAGGTCGCCGTCGCGCTTGCTCACCACAGCCGCGTCGAAGGTCCCGCCACCGAAGTCGAACACCATCCAGTACGCCCTGTCGGAGGTGTCGTGCAAGCCATACGCGAACGCCGCCGCCGTCGGCTCCTGGACCAGCGGGCAGCCGGGCACGAATCCGGCCAGTACGGCCGCCTCGACGGTCGCCTTGTTCTGGTTCAGCGAGAAGGCGGCCGGGACCGTGATCACCGCGGCAGTCGGCGCCTCCCCGTTGAGGTGCAGCGCAGCATCCGCACGCAGTGCCTTCAGCACCTCGGCGGACAGCTGCGGCGGTGTGAGCCGTACGCCGGCCCGCGCGAAGGTCTTGCCGGCGTCGGCCAGACCCATCTCCTGCTTGAACTCCACCGCGGTGTTGTCCGGGTCCAGCTCCGCCCGCTCCCGGGCCTTCGTGCCGACCCGGGTCAGCCCGGGCCGCGGCAGCCAGACCGCCGAGGGGGTGATGTCGCGGCCGTCGTCGGTGCTCTTGATCACCCTGAGCGTGTCGCCCTCGGCCAGCGCGATCGCGCTGTTGGTGGTACCGAGGTCGATGCCGAAGTCGATCGTGTCACGCATGGCTGTCCTTGGGGTCGGCGACGGGGGCGATGGGTACGGCGACGATCACCTGAGCGATCTGGATCCGACGGTCGTGGTGGTAGACCGCGGGGCGGACTGTCTCGGTCACGGTCTCGGCGGTGACCCCGGGATCCTCGGAGTACAACAGGACCTCGACCGATCGGCCGGAGTGAAAGGGCTCGCCGTCGTGGTCCTGGAGGGTGAGACCCGCCTCGGCCAGGGCCTCGACACACGTGCGCAGGTAGCGTGCGGCCTGCCTGCCCTGCGCCTCTTGCTTGCCTTGAGCAAGTTTTCGCTGCGCCCGCCACAGGTTCGTGGCCGCCTCCGCGAGCGCCTTGTCGTCCGATGGCGGGTCCTGGGGCACGGCGACGGAAGCCGCCGCGGCGAGCTCGTCGAGGTAGCGCTCGATCTCGGCGCGCTGGTCCGCGGACCAGCGCGGCTCCGGGATCCGGAACGCCTTGTGCTGCAGCCATTGCCGGGTCTTCACCAAACTCATCCCAACCGCCCTTCGAACGGCTTGCCGTCCACCCGATGCACCAGGCAGTACGTGTAGATCTCCCGCGACGGGTCGGTCCACCAGCTTCGGTCCGGCCAGCCGACGGCGGTCGTGTACCCGGGCAGGTTCGGGACCACCTTCGAGCAGGCCTTCTTCGCCTTCGCGAGGACGGCGTCGTCGCCGGGCCACTTCTCCCCCGGCTCGAAGATCGTCGGGTAGCCGAAGACCTGCGCCCAGTGCTTCACCTCGCACCGCACCACCGGCACCTTCCCGATCGCAGCCGTGCCGATCGACCCCTTCGCCTGGATGCAGGTGCCGACCGGGGCGCTGACGGCCACGTTGCCGCCGTACAGGTCCATCGCGACCGCCTTCGGATCGGACGGAGCGTCCTCTTTGACCTTCTGGCCCGCCGGGATCTCCGCACCGTCCCGGCGACGGACGATGCAGGCCGCGTAGTTCTCGTACTTGTTCCCGGCATCCTTGCCGGTGTTCCAGTACTCCGCCCGGGCGAAGATCGCCGCGGTGTCGTACTCGTCCGGCGACAAGCCCTGCTGCACCAACTCCTCGCCGCACCGGAACGTGCCCAGCGCACTCGCCTGCACGTCACCCGGGTACTCCGCCGGCACCTTGGTGAGCGGTGCGTACGCCAGCACCTCGCCCCAATGTGGTTCGTCGCAGTCGCCGAGCCGAAGCGCGGTGGGTCTGGATCTCCAGTCGTCCTTCTGCTGGCCCAAACAGGTGCCGGGCTTGGGGTTGTCGGCGATCCTGGCCGAGAACACGCTCACCGTCGTACTGTCGAACGCATCGCAGCGGGACAGACCGTACCCGATCGCCGCGATCACCAGCAGCCAGAAGAGGACCCGCGGCCACCGTCGCGGCGGCCGGTAGTACGTCGGCAAGTAGCTCGGGTACGTCGGGTAGCTGGGTGACCGGGTCGGCGATCCGCCGCGACTGTTGAAGCTCTTGAGCAATCTGCGCGTCTCGAAGGATCCGTCGGCGATCTCCCGCAGGATCCGGTCGATCTCCGCCCGCAACGTCGGCGAGTCGGTCTCATTTCGGGCCTCCCGGAGGAGGGCGATCGCCGCGGACCGGCCGTGGACATCGAGCAGCAGACCGACCTGCTCCTCGAAGTCCTGCATCGCGGTGCGGCTGGCCCGAAGCGTCTCCTGGTTCGCCTCGATCAGATCCTGGTCGCGAGGGTCGATCACCAGGCTGGCCGCGGTGTCGAGCCACCTCGCCGCCCGGCCGTCGGCAACCTCATCGCGGTCGAGCAACTGAACCGCGCAGTTGTTCAGCAGGATGGCGAACTGGTCGTGCAAGATCGCCGTACGGTGATGCCGATCGGGAGGCACGAGGGTATCCAGCTTGCGCAGCGCGGGTACGACGTTGCGCTCGATCTCGGCGGCGATCGCGTTCGGGCTCTCCTGCCGGGACCGGCGGTTGAGCGCGCTCCGGCGTTGCTCGAGGTCTTCGTACAGGGGCGACACCGCCGCCTCGATCAGCTGGTCGACCAGGCCCGCCGGTGCCGGCCAGCGCCTCGCGTCGTGCAGCAGCCGGGACGGCTTTGTCTTCGTCGTCGCGGCCAGGTCAGTCAGCGGCTTCAGGAGTGTCCGCTGCAATTCGTCGTCGATCAGATCCAGGGCGGACCGGTCGAGTTGCCGATCGTCCAGCTCCCGTACCCGGTGATCCAAGTGATCCCAGAACTCGTGGGCGTCCAGCAACTTGCCCCAGTCGCGGCCGGCGCTGGACCAGTGCTTGTCCCGCACCGTGAGTGCGGCCTTCCGGCCGTCGTCGTCCCTCAGCTCCGCCTCGATCGCCGTCGCGTGCGCTTGTACGGCGGCGTCGTGGCGCCGGTGGATCTCGGGTGGGCAACCGCACTTGCTCACGTCGTCACCCCACGGCGCGAACACCTCGTGCACCAGCCGGCGACGCGGATCACCGAGAATCAGGTCGCAGGCGGCCTGGACTTCGGCAGGGTCGCTGGAAGCGTTCGGACCGAGGTCCACGTCGGCGCCGACCTGCAACGCCGCACGCAGTCGCTGCAGCACCTGCCTGGTCGTCCGCCGGTCGACGGTCGCCGTCAGCCCGCTGATCCGGAACGCGTTGCGCCGATAGAGTTCCGGACCGGCGAGCGCCCGTAGTTCGCCGGTGATCACCTCCGTCACCAGCCTGGCTCCCAGCCTGCTCGCCTCACTCGCCACCCCGCAATCGCTCGTGCCCCAGAATTCGATTCTCGCGGCGCCCGGGGTTCGCCCACCACCGCTACGGAGCGGCGCGAACCGGATAGACCCGATCCTGGATTACCCCTGGATCAGCTCTGGACCAACCCTGGACCTCGACACGCCCGATTGCAGCGCCGTGCCGCCTGCCTATGTCCAACGGATAGACCAGGATGAACAACGCACTTCGGCTCAACTGGTGTAACGGTTTTGCCGGTGGACAACGGGAGACGAACTCCAATCGGTGTCCCGGAATGGCGGATTCAAACGTCGTTGTCGTGGTCGTTTTGCAGCTGTAACTGGGTGCCGGAATCCAGGGCGATATTTACGCAATTGTGCGGCGGCCGACGGGCGGAAGTGTCATCGTCTTTTCTATCGTGCCAGGACAGGTGCGGCGGGCCACACCCCCGCCACAGACGTCTTGGAGGGATGATGAGCAGATCTGTTCGGGCGGTCGGCTCGGCCGGCCTGGCTGCGCTGGCCCTGCTGACGATGGTGACCGCGACAGGCGCCGATGCGACGAGCACAGCGGGAGCCGGACCGGCCGCGCCGCCGACGTTCAAGAACTACGTCGCGCTGGGCGACAATTACACCGCCGCGCCGCTGGTGCCTCCATTGGATCTGTCCGCACTGGGATGTATGCGGTCGGGCGGCAACTACCCGGCGCTGCTCGGCCCGAAGCTGAAGGTGCCCAAGGTCACCGACGTCAGCTGCGCGGGAGCGGACACGACGCATGTGAAGGCGGCTCAAGCGACCCCCGTCGGATTCGTGCCGCCGCAGGCCGGGGTGCTGACCAAGCAGACCGACCTCGTGACGATCGGCATCGGGGCCAACGACTTCGCTGTCTTCCCGTCGTTGCTGGGGGTCTGCCCGACCCTGCAGAAGTCGGAGCCCACCGGTGCGCCGTGCGCGAAGCACTTCACCGTCGGCGGCAAGGACGTCCTGAAGGAGAGCATCGCCAGGATGCAGACTCGGCTGACGCAGACGCTCAAGGACATCAAGGCACTGGTCGCCCCGAAGGCCACGATCGTCCTGATCGGGTACCCGCAGCTGGCCCCTCCGCAGGGGACCTGTCCCGAGCTGCCGTTGGCCAAAGGCGACTACGCCTATGTGAACGCGATCCAGACGACGCTCAACACTGCGCTCACCGCCGCGGCCAAGGCGGCCGGCGCCCGGTACCTGGACGTGTTCAAGGCATCCGCGGGACACGACATCTGCAAGAAGACGAAAGCCTGGGTCCAGGGCAAGGACCTCGACCTCATGAAAGCCGCCAGCTACCACCCGCTCGCCATCGAGCAGACCGCCGTGGCTGACCTCATCGTCAAGCTCGTCTCGAGCCGCACGCCGACCTTCACCAGCGCCGAAGAAGCCACCTGGCACGCCGAGGCCGAGAAGCGCGCCAACTCCTCCGCCGCCCTCCTCAGCAACCCAGCCACCCGCCAATCCATCCTCAACCGCCTGCAGCAAGGCGGCCTCTTCACCACACCCTGACAACCTCGTGCCGGCACACGCTGACGACCTACGCGTTCGCCGGCCCGGCGGCGGCCCGGCCCCGGAGGGCCGCGACGAGGCCCAGCGAGGAGAGTTCGATGTCGGTGAGCTCGGCATGCAGCTTGCGGACCTCGTCCTCGCCCCAGGTCGGTGAACTGAACCGGTGATGAGTGATCGCTGTGATCATGAGGAATCGAGCCTGGGTGGAATCGAAACCACCGTTGAGCCAATCTGCACTTTCCATGCCGGCCACCTGCTGACTATGCGGACCCACTCGAGGGAGTCAATGGGCTTCGGTACTTTCATGCTGGCCTCGAACCGAGCCGCCGTCGCCCCTGCCAGCGGCCTTCCTGGTGGCAGGACAGCCAGAACTCGGACTACCTGCTGGCCGGTACCGAAGGCGCACCCACGGCCGCCCGGCGACGCACTACGGCTTGGCGCGTCGCCTTGACCGGCCCCTGAGGCTGCGGCGCTCGTCCTCGGACAGGCCACCCCACACACCCGCGTCCTGACCCGTCTCCATAGCCCACCGCAGACACGCGTCGACCACATCGCACCTGCGGCAGATGCGTTTCGCCGCCTCGGCCTGCAACTGCGCCGGTCCCGTGGACCCGACGGGGAAGAACAGGTCCGGATCCTCCTCGACACATGCGCCACCCGACCGCCAGTTCGACAGCGTCGCCACATTCGACACCGGTCGGCCAGTTGCGGAACTCAGCATGGCCATCGCACTCCTTCCGAGAAGGTCTCCTCGCGACCCAGCGTCGCTCCCCCGGCGACACCTGTCGTCACGGCCAGCACCGGTGGTCTGGTCGTGCCTGCCGGAATGTCGACGTACCTGCTAGCTGGAAGGCCTCGTGCCAGGGCTTGGTACGGCGCGACGGGGAACTTGCCTGCGGCATCGAAAATGTGTGGTGCAGAGCCGCTGGGCGGCGCTCTCCTCGCCCAGTCCGCACTTGGTGCCCGTGTAACCATCGTCGTGGGAAGGAGTTTCGGCATGCTTGGATTCCTGCAGCAGGTCGGCGAGCAGACGGGTGCGTGGTTCTATCTGGTCGCCGCGGGCGTGGTTTTCGCCGAGGCGGGAGTCATGGCCGGATTCGTCGTACCCGGCGAGACCGCCTTGATCGTGGCCGGATTCGCTGCTCGGCAAGGCTGGATCGCCTTGTGGCCGATGATCGGGATCGCGATCGCCGCCGCCGTTCTCGGAGACAGCGCCGGCTACGAGATCGGTCGCCGGTTCGGGCCCGCACTACGGGCCTCACGATGGGGCCGCCTCGTCGGCGACCGCCGCTGGTACCGTGCCGACGCCCTCCTGCACCGGTACGGCGGACGGGCCGTCCTGCTCGGCCGGTTCACCGCCGGCCTGCGGGCACTCGTCCCCGGCATGGCGGGCATGGCCCGGATGCGTTATCTGCACACCTTCCTGCCGTGGAACATCGCGGGCGCAGTGGCCTGGGGTACCGCATGCGTGCTCCTGGGGTACGGCCTCGCCGATTCGCTTGCGACGGCAAGCCGGCTTCTCACCGTGGGACCTTTGGCACTTGTCGCCGTCGCCGCGGTCGCCCTGGTCCTGGTGAGACTGCGCAAGCGCCATATGACCCACCGCTGAGAGGCACTGGGTGCCGGGAGGCCGACCCGGGTCGGCTCAGCCTGTGGCAGTCTCGGCCCGGCGTGGGCGGGTCGAAACCTTCCAGTCGGTGAGCAGGTGCTCCGCGAAGAGGTTGTCGACGGCAAGGGAGCAGCGTGCCCCGAACAGTACGTCGCCGATCGCGCCGGGGTGCTGTTGCACGTAGCTGCCGCAGAGGTCGTGCGCCGCGATCTGCTCGTGAACCGCGTCCGCTTCGACGTGCTCGGTGAAGTAGCGTGCCTGTTCTTCGGACGCGCCGAGTCTGGCGGCTCCGGCGGCGTACTGGCGATTGGGGAGAGTGGAGGTCATCTCGAGTGCTGCCAGGTGACCGAGGAGCGCGGCCGTCCAGCGGCGGTGGATCGCGAACAGCGACATCACGTTCGACACGGCCAAGGTGACGGCCGGCACCGCGGGCACGTAGAAGCCGTAGCTGTCGTCGAGGCCGAGCCAGCGCATCGTCGTACGGAACAGTTCGGAATGCATCCGTTCCGGGCGGCCTCCGCCGTACTCGTCGGCTTCGATCTCGACCAACGCCGCCTTGGCAGCGCCGTCGAGGCGCGGGATGCCGAAGCTGTGCGGGTCTGCCTCCTTGAGTTGGTAGACAGACCGGTTCAGCACGAACTGGCGGAACTGCTCCCTGGTGGCGTGCCGACGGAGGTACGGCGCCAGCCGGGGACCGTCATCGGCGTCGATCAGTGCCACAAGTTGCTCCGCGACGGGTTGGTCGGTCGGGGGGATCCGGCAGTTCGCTTCCAGCCAGTCGACCCAGGGCCGCTCCAACCGGGCGCGGAAGGCAACGATGCCCGGATCCCATTGGAAATCTGGGTCCACCCCGTCGAAGCCGCGGTACTGCAGCTCGTAGGCGACCCACAGCGCCAGTTGCAGATCATCGTCGGCGAACGGCCGATCGGATGCCTCGACCGCGGTGGTGAGGTCTTCGTCGCTGCCTCCCGTGAGCCGGTCGTTCAACCAGGCGCTGAGCGGCCCGCGTGGGGGTGGTAGCTGCATGCATGTCTCCTCGAGGCATCGGGCGACGCTCCGGTACCCGCCGGAAAACCGTCGTGAATCGTCCGCAGGTGGGTACTTCCTGTTCATGACCTCGAAGGACGACAGCGCGACCCAGATCCGCGCCTACCCGGACGGTCCGATTCTGGTCCGCGGCGACTTCCAGCTCCTGGACGAGGACGGCGATCCGATTCCGGCCTCACGCCGTACGATCGCGCTGTGCCGCTGCGGCCGCACCGCCATCCCGCCCTTCTGCGACGGGACCCACACCCTGCCCCGGCACCCGGCGGCAGGCTAGGGAACCGCCGTCACCAGCGGGGCGTTCGGGCGGTCGCCCGGATGATCACCACGTCCTCCTCGTCGACATCGGCGGGGATCGTGCCTGCAGCCTGCTGCGCTCGCATCAGCGGGCCCAGCGGACCCCGCCGGCGCTCTCGCACCTCGACGTCCACCAGACCGACCCGGCGCAGCCGCCGCAAGGTGACGTCGATGCCGATGAGGGACGAGTGCACGAGGAGCAGCACCCCACCCGGCTGCAGGTGAGCCGGGGCCTCGTCACATAGCGTGTCGAGAACGATTCTCCCGTCCTGGCCCGCCTCCCAGGCGCGGCTCGCCCCACGACGGGGTACGTCGGGCCTCGGCGACGGCACGTACGGCGGGTTACTCACGATCAAGTCGAACCGCTCGCCGGCCACGGGACCGAACGTCCGGCCCCGGAGTGTCCGGACGCGCACACCCAGGCGGAGCGCGTTCAGCCGGACCGTCAGCAGCGCTCGCCGAGAGACGTCGATCGCGGTCGTGGTCGCGCCGCACTCCGCGGCGGTGAGGGCGAGAACCCCGCTCCCGGTGCAGACGTCGAGCGCCTGCGAGCCTGGGCCGAAGCCCTCCTGGCGGATGGCGTCGGCCAGCATCCACGAGTCGGAGATCGGGGCGAAGACGCCCGGAAGGGTCAGCAGCTTCATGCGGTGAACACCTCCGCGAGCCATGGAACGACGCGCTCAGGACCGAGCGCCCGGAGGTGCTCCACGGGTGGGTCCTCCACCATGGCTCGTACGTCGTCCAGGCCGCTCGGCGCGTAGGGCTCGGCGGCGTCGATGAGGTCGTGAAGGCAGCGGCGGGTGGGTCGGGCCTCACCGGTGCGGAGGTCGAGGAGCTCTCCGCGGACGCCGTCGCGGAGCGCGGCCCACCGGTTCTCCGCGATCCGCCAGGTTGGCGCCGGCGGTGGGAGCTCGCCGAGGTGGTGCCGCTCGGCAAGCCTGGCAGCGAGCGCGTGGACGAGCCGGGCCACGGCACTGGTCAGATTCACGGTCGCCTGTACGTCGAGGACCCGGAGCTCGAGCGTGCCGTAGCGGACATGCGGTCGGAGCTCCCACCACCACTCCGAAGCGTCGGTCACGGCGCCGCCTCGGACGGCCCAGGCGAGGTCCTCGGCGAACTGCTCCCAGGAGGCGATGATCGGCGGGACGCCCTGGCGGGGCAGCTCGGAGGCGATCACCGGACGCACAGAGCACAGGCCGGTGTCCCGACCGCCGGCGAAGGGGGCGGCCCCGGCCAACGCCGCCAGCTCAGGAAGCAGGTCTCGCAGCCCGTGATAGACACCCAGCGTGCAGTCTGCATCGCCGAACGCCAGGTGCACTTGCAAAGACGAGACCAGCTGCCGGCCGATCACCTCGCGGTAGCGTGCCCCGAGCCCGACGGCCCGTGTCGTGGGCGCCAGTTCGGTGGGCCCGTCCAAGAGCGGGTGAACGGGTGCGGCGATCGCGGCCAGGTCGGGACCGCAGGCGGTGGCGACCAGCGCTCGGCACGAGCGCAGCTCCTCAACGGCGTCCGCCACGTCCTCGTGAACGGACGTCGCAATCTCGAGCTGGCATGCCGGCAGCTCGGGCTTCACTCGGGGGTCGCCAATGCCGGCGACGACAGTGGCGGCCTCCGCGGGCAGCCAGCTCCGCCGGTGCACCACCAGGAGCTCCTCTTCGAACCCCACGGTTCCGGCGACGGTGCTGGAAAACAGTGACCGAAGCGAAGGAGCATCGAGGGGCGTGCCGGCCCGCTGATCAGCTGGCGCGGGCCCGAGCGGTCCTTGGAACCCGCTCCGATCGATCACGGACGCGCCCAGCAGCGGACGGCTCGGTCCCGCCCCCATCTCGGGGTGGACGGACTTGGCGTGGGTCAAGCAAGTCTCCTGTCCGTGCCCGGGCGCAGCGGCCGTCCCGGCCTTCCCGAGGCTCCCCTCTGAACCCCGCAGTCGCCCGGTAACCCGCGGGCGCCCACCTCAACCCCTCGGGCTGATGGTGGGGAGCCTGCCCGTGTCGAGGAGGTGCTGGGCTACGTCGCGCAGCTTGGTGTTCGAGTCTTGTGAGTAGCGTTTCAGGATGGCGAAGGCGCGGCTCTCGTCGATGCTGAAGCGCTCCCGCAGGATGCCCACAGCCTGGCCGACGCGTTGGCCGGCGTCCACAGCTTCGACGAGGGAATCGCGCTCTCTGGCCGTCGCGATCGCGACTGCGCCGTAGGTGGCCACGCGCGGTGCTTTGGCGTCCTCGGCGTCGAAGCTGTGCGGCTGTTCACCGATCAGCGTCAAAACGCCGAAGGTGGAGTTGGAGGCCGTGAGTGGAATGGCGAAGATCGAGCGGCCGCGGGGTGCCACGCGGCTGATCCACAGTGGCCAGCGGGTTTCGCGGGCGGTGTCGGGGACCAGGACGCTCAAGCCGGTCGAGATCGCGGTCAGACAGGGGCCCTCGCCGCAGTCCAGCTGCGCGAGCAGTGCGGCGCGTGATGCGTCGTCGGTGGCGGCTCCTGCCGTGATCCTGGCGCGATGGCGCAGCGCGATGGTCGCATGGTCGCAGGCCAGGAAATCGAGGGCGAAGTCCAGCAACCGGTCCATCGTCTGCTGCGCGTCGGGTGCCTCGTGCAGCTCCACGACCAGGTTTTCCAGGCGGTCCTCGTCGAGGACAGGCCCCGGCCGGGGAAGTGATCGTGCGGTGCGGTCGAGCTGCGTCGGGTCTGTCGGCTGAGGCTCTTGGTCGGCTGCGGGGAAGGTCATTGGTTCCTCCGAGTTGGAACCGAGGTGGTTCCACTGCACTCGATACCCTGGCCGGCCACACCACTGCTTGACGTGCCCGGATCAGACGAGGCCGGGAGGCTCCGACTGCTACCACTCGGATCGTGGTAGGAAGACAACTCTTTCTACCCGCTGTTCGGCCCGATGTCGAGGGCGTAGGGTGTCGTGGCATGACGGTCGACGGGACAGTGGAGCGCAAACAGGCGCCCCGGGAACGCATTCTCGACACCGCATACCAGCTGATGTCGCGTCGGGGTGTTCGTGACGTCGGCGTCGAAGAGGTGATCGCCAAGGCGGGCATCGCCAAGGCGACGCTGTACCGTCACTTTCCGTCCAAGACCGATCTCGTCCTGGCGGTGCTCGAGCAGCGGGAGCAAGTGTGGACGCTGGGCCTGGTGGAGGCCGAGGCGCGGCGACGTGGCGCCACCCCCGAGCACCGGCTCCTGGCCGTCTTCGACGTCTTCGACGAGTGGTTCCGCAGTGACGGATTCGACACCTGCACGTTCGTGAACGTGCTGCTGGAGATGGGCGCCGATCACGTACTGGGCGAGGCCAGCATCCGCCATCTGAACAACATCCGCACCGTGATCGCCGACCTGGCCACCGAAGCCGGCCTGCGCGAGCCCGAGGAATTCGCCCGTTCCTGGCACATCCTCATGAAGGGCTCCATCGTCTCCGCGGCAGAAGGCGACCTCGACGCCGCGCGACGCGCACAGGCCATGGCGGCCAACCTGATCGATCAGTACCGCTGAACCTCGGGCCGGCAGCCCCGGTCGATTCAGCGAGCGAAGATCAGCAGCAGAACTCCGGTCACCGCGAGCGACAGCAGGAGCGACAAGCCACAGCCCAGCCGGTTACTGAAGAAAAAGAACATCGGTCCGCCCGTTCGGGATCGGCATGCCGCAGTCGGCATGGAAGACGAATGCCGCCTCAGGTAGATCGAGTCCGGGGAGCATGTGACCGCGAGCGGCTCGGCGAGCCATGCGGTACCCCTTCTGGTTGCAGCTGAAGGCACCTGGCTTCTCAAGTGCGGGAACCCCGGGAACCCGCTTCGGCAGGTGCCCGCCGAACGAGGGACCAAACGCCGCGGCATGCGTATCGGTCGCACACTTCTGGCCGCGGCGGTGCAGGGTCAGGAGAAGGTGCCCGTGAACACGACGCGATTGCCGTCGGGGTCGACCAGGGACAGGATGCGCGACGTTGTCGCGTCCTGCGGCCCGTCGTGCGCGATGCCGACCTCCTTCAGGCGTTCCGCGAGGACGTCGAGGTCGGACTCGTCAAGCACGATCGACGAGTGCCCGGCGCGGTCAGGCTCGTGCCAGACCTGGACGCCGAAGGTATCGGCCAGGTGCCATTCGAGGAGACCTGGCATCGGTCGAGCGTCCGGCGCGCGGCCGAACAGCCGTGTGTACCAGTCCTCGGCGACTGTCAGATCGCTCACCGTGGACTGAGCGAGCACTCGCGTGATCGTCACACCCGTCTCCGTCCGTCGTAGCTCGTGCCAACGATACGCGGGGTGTCCGCCACAACTGCAGGTGTGATGGCTGCTCAGCCGAGCCGTAGCCGAGTGTCGTGATGAAACGGTGACGTCCGACACCTATCCGGGGCTTGTACGGCGCCGAAGTACTGGCATGACCGAGATCGCAGCTCGCCGCGCCGCCGGGGCAATCGGGGGCGTGACCGCCGCAGCAGCCGCCCTTGGCCTCGGCTACTTGACTGCAGATTTGTCCGGGGGGCTGTGGCCGGTCGACGCGGTCGGCGTACAGGTCATCGACCGGACACCCGGACCCATCAAGGACTGGGCCGTTCGGGAACTCGGTACTGCGGATCGTCCGCTGCTGCGTGTGGGGATCTGCGTCACGCTCGGCCTGGCTGCCGCACTGGCCGGGCTGATCGGCAGCAAGCCCGGACCCCGTCCGCGCCGTACGGCGATCGCTGTCACCGCACTGTTAGGGGCCGTCGGCATCTTTTTCGCGACCGTCAGCCGCTCCGCGACGACCAGCCCAGCGATCAGGCTGCTGCCCGCCCTCGTGACGTTTGCCGCCGCGATCGTCGCCATGGACCTCGTCCTTCGTTCCCTCCACCGCCGCAGCGGTACACCGCCGCCGGCCGCGCAGCCCGCCGGATTCGACCGGCGGCGCTTCCTGGTGACCGCGGCTGCCCTGGCCGCCGCGAGTGCCGGCAGCGCGGCGATCTCGACGGTGATATCCACCGGCACCGGAGAGGCTGCCCGGACAAAGTTTCGTGTCCCCCGCCCCAGCGACCCTGCCGGACCATTGCGGGCCGGAGTCAGTGTCGATGTGCCGGGCGTGTCCCGATTCGTCACGCCGAACCCGAAGTTCTACCGGGTCGACACATTGCTCCAGGTTCCGCGGATCGACCCGGACGACTGGGAACTGCGCATCCACGGGATGGTGGACAGGGAGCTTCGGCTGTCGCTCGGCGACCTGGTGAACCGGCGGCTGATCGAGCGGGACATCACCTTGACCTGCGTGTCCAACGAGGTCGGCGGCCCGTACGTCGGCAACGCACGGTGGATCGGCGTCCCGATCGGGGACATCCTCGACGAGGTCGGCGTACGGCCGGGCGCGGACGCCGTGAAGTCGACCAGTATCGACGGCCTCACCATCGGTACCCCGCTCAGCGCGCTCGACGACGGCCGCGACGCCATCTTCGCCATCGCGATGAACGGCGAACCGTTGCCGTTCGACCACGGCTTCCCGGTCCGGATGGTCGTCCCCGGCCTGTACGGCTACGTGTCGGCGACGAAGTGGATCGTCGACTTCGAAGTCACCCGGTTCGAGGACTTCAGCGCGTACTGGACCGACCGCGGCTGGGCTGTGGAGGCCCCGATCAAGACCGCCTCCAGGATCGACGTACCGAAAGGTTTCGCGACCATCAAGGCAGGTCCCGCGGTCGCCGCCGGCGTCGCCTGGGCCCAGCGCCGCGGCGTCGCCAAGGTCGAGGTCCAGGTCGACGACGGGCCATGGCAGGAAGCGACGCTCGCCGCCGAGGACACCATCGACACCTGGCGGCAGTGGTCGTTCCGCTGGATCGCCACCCCTGGCAACCACAAGCTCACCGTCCGGGCCACCGACGGCTCCGGACAGGTGCAGACGACCGATCGCGCCGCACCGCGGCCGAACGGATCGAGCGGCCTCCACAACACGGTGGTGACGGCCGAGTGACCGGCCACCGTGTTGTCGAAGGCCGCAGCAACCGAACGATCCCATCCAAAGGAGCAACCCATCCCATGAACACCCTGAAAAGCGCTGCTGTGGCAGCATCGGCCGTCTCGCTGCTGTTCGTCACGGTTGCCTGCGGCAATAATGACGACAGCGCCGGCTCCGGCTCGTCCTCGCCGTCGACCGGCACCACATCGCAGACCCCGAGCGCGTCGGCTTCGACCCCCGATGCGATGGCGGGCCTGGTCGGCCCGGGATGCGCCGGCTACGCGCAGGCGAACGCCACCGGCGCCGGGTCCATCGACAGTATGGCGGCCGCGCCGCTGGCCACGGCGGCCTCCGGTAACCCGCTGCTCAAGACCCTGGTGGCCGCGGTCTCCGGCAAGCTGAACCCGAAGGTCGACCTGGTCTCCACTCTCAACGGCGGCGAGTTCACCGTCTTCGCCCCGGTCGACACCGCGTTCGCGAAGATCCCTGCCGCCACGCTCAACACCCTCAAGACCGACGACGCGCTGCTCACCAAGATCCTCACCTACCACGTCGTGCCGGGTCAGCTCGATCCGTCCGCGGTGGTCGGCAAGCACCCGACGGTCGAGAAGCAGGAAGTCACCGTCGCCGGCTCCGGCGACAATCTGAAGGTCAACAACGCCAGCGTCATCTGCGGTGGCGTGAAGACCGCGAACGCCACGGTCTACCTGATCGACAGCGTCTTGATGCCGCCGGCGGCCTGACCACATCAGCCGGCACCCACATCGCAGCGGTGGGTGGCAGCGACCGGGCCGCCCACCACGAAGAGCCGACTCAGCCACCTTGCGACACTGGAGCACGTGAAAAGGAGCGGGAGTGAACCGCGACCCGCAGCAGCCGCCGTTCCGCGCGGTGCCACGCCGCATCGGCGGTGACACCGTGGAGACGCTGATGGCGCAGGTTGCCCGCGGTGACAGCGACGCGTTCGCTCGGTTGTACGACCATCTCGCGCCGCGGATCTACGGCCTCGTCCGGCGGGTGTTGCGTGATCCCGCCCAGTCCGAAGAAGTGACCCAGGAGGTCCTCGTCGAGCTCTGGCGCACCGCCACCCGCTACGAACCCGCGCGCGGAACGGTGCTCGCCTGGGTCCTCACCATGGCGCACCGTCGCGCCGTCGACCGCGTCCGCTCCGAACAAGCCGGCGCGACTCGTGAGGAGCGGGCCGCCGCAGCCTCGAGCGTCACCGACTACGACTCGGTCACCGAATCGGTCATCGGCAACCTCGAGGCAGAACAGGTCCGGCACTGTTTGCGCGCGCTCACCGACCTGCAACGTGAGGCCGTGACGACGGCGTACTACGGCGGCTACTCCTACCGGGAAGTCTCCGAACTGCTCGGCGCCAGCCTTTCGACGATCAAAGCCAGGATGCGCGACGGACTGACCCGGCTCCGCGACTGCCTCGGCGTACAGTGAGGTGATCAGCATGCCCACTCCTGACGTCCACGCCCTGACCGGGCCGTACGTCCTCAACGCGCTCCCCGACGACGAACGCGCCGCCTTCGAGGTTCATCTGGCCGACTGCCAAGACTGCACCCGTGAGGTCGCGGAGCTCCAGGCGGTCGCGACTCGCCTCGGCGCGGCCGTCTCCACGCCCCCACCGTCCGGCCTGCGCGACCGTGTCCTCGCCGCTGCAGCCGACACCCGCCAACTGCCCCCACTGGTGCCCGCCCCGCTCCCCCACGACGACATCGACGCCGCGCGGCAGGCCCGCCGGCGCAGAACCGTCAGCAGACGCCTCGTTCTCGGCCTCGCCGCCGCCGGCGTTGCGGCCGCCGTCTCCGCCGGCATTGCCGTCGATCAGTACGGCGAACGGCAACAAGCCGACCGCCAGAACGACGCTCTCGCGACCGTCCTCGCCCAGCCCGACGCCCGCACCCTTCGCGGCAACATCTCCGGCGGCGGACAGGCCATCGTGGTCATGTCGCGTCGTACCGACACCGCCGTCGTCGTCCTGCGCGACCTTCACCGGCTGCCGGCCGACCGCGCCTACCAGCTGTGGTTGATCGACCGCAACCAGGTCGCCCACTCGGTCGGCCTCGCCACTGCCGGCGCAGACGACACCGTCACCACCCTGGCCGGGCAAGAACTGCAGGACAAGATCCTGTTCGGCGTCACCGTCGAACCCGCCGGCGGGTCCTCCGAACCCACCCTGCCTGCCGCGGCGCTCATAGCCATGACCTGATCCGGCGGACGGGACGGCTTTGGCTAGGCTGCGGCCATGGCCGAGATCAAGTCCCCGACCCCGCAGGAAGCCTTCGAGTTGTTGCTCGCCGGTAATGACCGCTTTGTGGCCGGTGCGCCGGAGCATCCGAACCAGGACGCGACGCGCCGGGCCGAGATCGCACCGGCCCAGCGGCCCTTCGCAGTGCTGTTCGGGTGCTCGGACTCCCGGCTGGCCGCGGAGATCATCTTCGATCGTGGCCTGGGTGACCTGTTCGTGGTGCGGACCGCGGGTCACGTGACGGGGCCGGAGGTGGTGGGCAGCATCGAGTACGGCGTGGAAGTCCTGGGCTCCCCGCTGGTCGTGGTCCTCGGCCACGACTCCTGCGGCGCGGTGGCCGCCGCGAGCGCCGCCCTGGAGAACGGGATGGCGCCGGCCGGCTACGTCCGGGACGTTGTCGAGCGGGTCACGCCGAGCGTGCTTGCCGCGCGTGCCGCAGGTCGCGTCGAACCCGACGAGATCCTGGCCGAGCACATCAAGCACACAGTCGACCTGCTCCTGGACCGCTCTCGAGTGCTCGCCGAGCGGGTCGACGCCGGCCAGGCCGCGGTCGTCGGCCTGTGCTACCGGCTCGCCGACGGCAGCGCCCAGGTCGTGGCCGCGCGCGGCCTCGATGTCAGCGCGGCCCCGCGGCGCGGCGGAGACGGTTCGCGATCGCGAGTCCCAGCCCCTGCTCGGGAGGCAGTGACGCGACGATGAGGTCGCACCCGCGCTCGTCGAGTTCGCGGAGAAAGCCGTACAGCTCGCGCGCGTAGGCGTCCATCGAACCGGGGACCGCCACCACGGCATGCGCCTTCACCGGATCGTCGGCCAACGACGGCGGAAGGAACACGCCCACCTTGTGGCCCAGTTCCTGCGCGAGCTCAGCCTCAGCGACGACCTTTTCCGGGTCGACGAGGACGACCCGCGCCCGCGGTGCGTAGTGGGACGGGTGCTGGCCCGGCACCCGAATGCGGCTCGTCGAGGGGACCGTGAGGCGGTAGCCCAACACGCCTTCGAGGTCCTCGCGTGTCACCCCACCGGGCCGCAGTACGCTCGGCTTCTCACCCGTGGCGTCCACGATGGTCGACTCGACGCCAACCTGGCAGGGGCCGCCGTCCAGCACGAAGTCGACGGCGTCACCGAGCTCCGCACGGACGTGCTCGGCCGTTGTGGGACTCACCGAGCCGAAGCGGTTGGCGGACGGAGCCGCGACGCCACCGCCGAAGGCCGAGAGCAGCGCGAGCGCGACCGGGTGGTCGGGCACCCGCACCGCCACCGTCTCCAGCCCACCGGTCGCTTCCAGGGGAACCCGGCGACCGCGCCGCAGGACCAGCGTGAGCGGCCCCGGCCAGAACTGTTCGGCCAACAGGCGCGCCGTCGCTGGTACGTCGTCCACCCAGTCACCCAACTGCTCCGCGCCACCGAGGTGGACGATCAGAGGGTGTGTGGGCGGGCGGCCTTTGGCCTGGAAGACTCTCGCCACGGCGGCCGAGTCTTCGGCGTTGGCACCCAGACCATAGACAGTCTCGGTGGGGAAAGCGACCAGGCCTCCCGCCCGCAGCACACCAGCGGCCTTCGCGATGTCATCGGTTCTCTCGGTCACGTCGCAATCTTCCCACTGCTCACCTCACCGTCCGTGGTCGCGTCCAGCGCAGCTGGACCTACACCGATGGCCCGCGGCGCGCGGATCTGTCAGACGAGGGCGAAGCCGCCGGTCCAGGAGATCTTCTCGCCGACCGCGAGGGTGAGCTGGAGGAAACCGAGCGCCTCGAGTTCACGAGCGCGGCTGAGGGGACCCGCATCGACTGCGCGCAGGCCGCCCGCGGAGACCACACCGGCCAGCAACGCCTTCGCCTCGGCGTCGTCACCGGCGATGGACACTGTGGTCGGAACGTCACCGACGGCAGTCGAGGCCAAGGTGGCGGCGAAGTTGGTGTTGAAGGCCTTGAGAACCCGCGACTGCGGCAGCGCCGCAGCGATCTCGGCGGCCGCCGAACTGTCGGCAGGAACGACGAGGGAGTCGAAGGTCTCGAAGTTCAGCGGGTTGGTGATGTCGACCACGATCTTGCCGGCGAGCTGGTCACCGCGCTCGGCGATGACCTGCGCCACGGCCGGGTACGGCACGGCCAGGACGACGATCTCACCGGTGATCCGCTGATCCTTGTCGGCGGAGCCGAAGAGCTCGACCGTGTTGCCGCCCTTGGAGACGACGCTTGCGATCGCCTGTCCCATGTTTCCGGTGCCGATGATGCTGACGTGTGTCATGACCTCTCCTTGATGAACGCTGAATAGTTGTCGCTACAACTAACACTGTAGCACCGAAAAGTTGTAGCGACAACCAATCGCTGCAAGAATGGTCCTCATGACCGGAGGATGGCTGGACAAGACTCAACTGAGTGCTTGGGTGCGGCTGGCCGCCGTACTCGAACTGCTGCCCGGAGTCCTCGATGCGCAACTTCGGCGGGACGCCGGACTGACGCACTTCGAGTACTACGTCCTCGCCATGCTGTCGGAAGCTCCGGACCACACCCTGCGAATGACCGCCCTGGCGCTCCAGACGAACGCCACCCTCCCCCGGCTGTCGCACGTCGTCAGAAGGCTCGAGGACCGCGGTCTGGTCGAGCGCTTCCCGTGTCCGGAGGATGCCCGCGCCACGAACGCCAGACTGACTCCGGACGGCTGGGACAAGGTGCGGGAGACAGCGCCGGGTCACGTCGCCACCGTCAGACAGCACGTGATCGACGCGTTGACCCCTGAGCAGGTCACCCAGTTGACCGCGATAACCGACTCGATCCTGAGGACCCTGGACCCCGGCGGTTCCATGGCCGCGCTCTACCAGCGCTACGACCCGGATCGATGACGTCGTACGACGCTCCGTCGACCGGTCGGCAGAATCGCGGCACCGGCGGGTCGCCTCACGGTTGTCAGGCTCCGACTTCCTCGGCACGGTGACAGCGGGCACAGCAGGGAGCGTGCGGGACGATTCGCAGGCGCTGAAGGCTGATGGCCGTACCGCACCGCCGGCACGTGCCGTACTGCCCGGTGTCCATCCGCATCAGTGCTGTCTCGATGTCGCCGAGCACCTTCGTTGCGGCAGCGCTGAGCCGGAAGTGAACCTCGATCCGCCCTATGGTGCAGCGATCCCCTGGGCGGGCTGATCTTGACGCGAGGTCGAGCAGTTGGTTCTGACGGAAGGCCCAGTGTTCCTGCAGCCTGATTCTTAGGCCGGCCAACTCGTGGGCAGGTAACGGTCGCGTGTCTGGGCCAACCATCCGTCAGCCGTTCCGCTCGCTGCTGTGTTCCTCCACCGTCGTGGCGGACGCCGGGATGATGACGACCGGGACGGCGGCGTCGTGGGCTACCTGCCGGCTGACGGACCCGAGCAGCAGCCCGGCGAAGCCGCCGCGTCCGCGCGAGCCGACGACGAGCAGGGAGCTGTCCCGTGCGGCGCTGACCAAAGCCGGTGCAGCGGGACCCTCGACGAGCAGTTGTTCGGGCTCGCATGCGAGCTCTGAGAGGTCTGCTGCCGCCAGGCTGTCGGTCAGCGTTTGTCGTGCCGCCTGCGCGAGCGTGGCGGGGTCGGCCAAGAGTGGGGCGTACGGCGACATCAGGGCTGCTGTGGGTTGCTGCCACGTGTGGACGACGACGAGTCGTGCACCGCGCAGCCTGGCCTCGGTCACTGCCCACTGGAGTGCTTGCTGTGCGGTCTGGCTGCCGTCGATGCCGACGACGATCTTCTCCATTCTTTTCTCCTCCGATGATGATCCTTCGCGCTGTCAGGCGGGTGTGGTTTCAGCCGTTCGTGGCCACGGCGCGGGCGCGGCATTCGATGCCGGTCGCCGGCGCGCATGAAAGGGCTTCAGGCCCGTCAGGTGGTGGGTGCGGGTGGCGGCGGCCATGTGTCGGCGGCTGCTTCGCCGCGTACGACGGCCGCGGCGTGGCTGGCGCGGGCGCGGTCGACGAGGTTCATCAGGTCCTGCTCGCTCCGGGCCATCAGCCGGTACTGCGGACCGAGCCGGATGATCTGATCACGCTCGTCCAGCAGGCGCCGGTAGATCCGTTCGCGTTCGGCCGCGTCGGCGGTGTACTCCGAGTCCAGGTAGGCCGCCGCGTGCCGGCGAGCGTTCGCGATCGCGGTCTGTGCCTTGCCTTTGGGGCTGACCAGCGAGGCGACGACAGTCACGACCAGGACACCAAGGATCACGGTCAACGACAGCCCGGTGCTGATCTCGACGACGTCGACCGGTTCGCCGTTGTTCACGAACGGCAGGTTGTTCTCGTGCAGGGCGTGCAGGATCAGCTTGACGCCGATGAAACCCAAGATGGCCGCCAGGCCGTAGGCCAGGTAGATCAGACGGTCCAGCAGACCGTCGATCAGGAAGTACAGCTGGCGCAGGCCGAGGAGCGAGAACGCGATCGCGGTGACCACGAGGTACACGTTCTGGGTCAGGCCGAAGATCGCCGGGATCGAGTCCAGCGCGAACAACAGGTCCGTGCCGGCGATCGCGACCATAACGAGCAGCATCGGCGTCATCGCCCGTTTGCCGTTCTGGATGGTGAACAGTTTGTCGCCGTCGTACCGGTCGGTGGTGTGAATGAGCCGCTTGGCGGCCCGCACCATGATGTTGTCGGCCGTCTCGTCCTCGCCGCCTCGTGGTTTCAGCATGTTGCCGGCGGTGATCAGCAGGATCAGCCCGAAGGCGTAGAACACCCACGAGAACGCGTTGATCGCCGCGGAGCCGAGGAACACCAGCCCGGTGCGCGCGACCAGCGAGAAGGTGATCCCGAACAGCAGCGCCTTCTGCTGGTCCTCGCGGGGAACCCGGAAGCTGGTGAAGATGACCAGGAACACGAACAGGTTGTCGACCGACAGCGCCTTCTCGGTCACGTAGCCGGCGAAGTACTCCGCGCCCAGCTCGGGCCCTCCGAAGATCAGGACGCCGACGCCGAACGCGAGCGCCAGTCCCACGTACACCGATGACCAGACGGCGGCTTCTCGCAACGTCGGGACGTGGGCCTTACGGACATGGAAGAAGAAGTCGAAGACCAGCAGGCCGACGATCCCCAGGACCGTCAGACTCCACACCCACCCCGGCACGTCCATCACAGCGGCTCGTCCTTGGTCCGCTGCACGCCGGGCGCCTTCTTGGCTGAAGCACGTTGCTCCGCCCGGTAGGCCAACCCGATGCCTCCGAAGCAGATCAGGGGCGTGGCCACCCCGATCACGGCCAGCAGTGCCATGTCGATCACGTCGAACGTCGCCGTACTCATCGCTTCCTCCTCATCTGCGCCAAGACGCCTCGATTTATCGCTACAGTCTCTGTAGCGTAATTACGTGCGGATCTATTCCCAGCTGGAGCGCCTGCGTCAGCGCGGGGGTTGCGGTGGTGTCACTGCGGGAGTCAGGAACTCGAGGGCGCGGTCGGTCCATCCCTTGCGTGGGCTGCCGAATCTGAGGACCTCGGCGAGGTAGGCGCCGACCAATAGGCCGAGCACCGTGTCGGGATCGACGTTCGCGTGGAGTCTGCCCGTCTTGATGTCCAGGTTCATCAGGTCGGCGAGGGCGCTCAACCGGGTGGCCAGTCGGGCGCGTACGGCGGTGGCGAACGCGGGATCGCTGTTGGCGATGATGGCGGCGGTGGCACCGGGGCCGAGCCGGTTCTCCAGGATGTCGCCGATCCTGTCGAGAACCCATCGCAGCTTCTCGCGGACCGGCAGATCCGGCGCCGGGGGCGCCGGATCGATGAGGCGCTCGAGGATCGTGCTCATCAGCTGGTCCCGGCTGCGATAGCGGCGGTAGATCGTCGTACGGGCCACGCCGGATCGGGCCGCGACCGAATCGATGTTCACCGCCGCCGGACCCTTCTCGCGCAGCAGCTCGAGCGCCGACTGAATGATGCGCTGGTCGGTCGACTCGAGCCGCGGCCGGCCGCGACCGGTGGTGCTGTGGGACATGGGGTCAGTCTGCCCGGGAATAGATCGCCATCCATTTACGCTACAGCATGCGTAGCGAAAAGTCTCGGAGCGGCGACGCCCGAGGTCAGGCAGCTGGTCCCTTCTCGAGGGGAGGGCCGGACCGAAACGGATCGTAGGAGGACATCATGGTCAGCAGTTCGACTCAGCATCGCGGCTCCATCGGGAGCGTGGCAGAGCGCGGCATCCCCGACGAGGTGGACGTGGCAATCGTCGGCTCAGGCGGGGCCGGGCTGATGGCGGCACTGACCGCCGCGAAGGAGGGTGCGCGCGTCCTTGTCACGGAGTCCCGGGAGATCGTCGGTGGCGCCACCGGGATCTCTGCGGGTGCAGCTTGGATCCCCAACCACGGCTTCTCGACCAGGGCTCTGAAGGTGAGCGACGACCTGGACCAGGCCCGGCGCTACATCTACGGCGAAGGTCGGGACAAGATTCTCGACCACGACCTGGTCGAGCAGTTCCTGCACACCGGGCCTCGTGTCGCCCGGTTCATCGAAGAGCACACTTCCTTCGGGTGGATCCCGACGATCTGGCCGGACTACCGTTCCGACATCGACGGCGCGTCGGTCGGCCGTGCGCTCTTTCCCGGCCCGTACTCCCCCGAGGGATTGGGCGAGGCCGCCAAGTACGTGCGGCCGGCCCTGACGACCGGCATGGCCAAGAATCCGCTGCCGTTCTGGTTGCTGGGTGGGATCGGCATCGATGACGTCTGGCTCGCCGGCCCGGCATTGGTCGGGGCGTTGCTCGAGGCCGGCCTGCGCAACGGCGTCGACGTACGCGTCGAGGCGCCCGCGGTCCGGCTCGTCACGGACGAGTCGGGAGTGCAAGGCGTCGTCGTCCGGGCTGATGGCGTCGACCACACCGTGCGTGCCACGAAGGGAGTCCTGCTGGCCAGCGGCGGATTCGAGAGCTCGGCGGAAGTCACCACCACCTTTCTCGGCGCACCCTTCGGCGTGCAGGTTTCGCCCGAGGGCCATAACGGCATCGCGGTGCAGTTGGCCAAGGAGGTAGGCGCTGATCTGACCGGCATGGAGGACGCTTGGTGGATGCCCGGGGTGCAATTGCCCGGTGAGCAACTCGAGGGGCGCCCCCTCAGTCGGGTCTTCCTCGGTGAGCGTGCGCTACCGCACAGCATCATCGTGAACAGCAAGGGTGAGCGCTTCGCGAACGAGGCCCTCCCGTACGACCAACTCGGCAAGATCATGCGAGAGGTCGACCCGGAGACCGGCACCATGCCGAATGCCACGGCCTGGCTGATCTTCGACCACGACTACTGGACGAAGTTCGGGATCTTCGGCATCCCACCGGGCGGAGAGGTGCCCGACTATCTCCACCGCGCCGACACCCTGTCCGAACTGGCGGCCAAGATCGGAGTCGATGAGGCGGGGCTGCTGCGCACCGTCGACCGGTTCAACCCCGAGGCCGCACGCGCTCGCGACCCGCAGTTCAACCGCGGTGACACGGTGTTCGACCGTTACTTCGGCGCCTTCTATCCCCGGCTGGGCAAGTACTCACCCGACGCACGGTTCCCCGCTGCCACCGCGAAGGTCCGGATGGGCATCGCCGCGGCAATCGGACCGGTTGTGAGCAAGCTCGCGGGACGGGTGGCGAGGAAGGACGATCCCGAACGCGTGCGTTCCATCGTGGTCGGACCCCTTGCGAAGATCATCCGGCCCGTGCTGAAGAGCCCGAAGTCGAGCGTGCTGGGGCCGGTCGACACCGCGCCGTACTACGCGCTCGAGGTCGAGGCCAGCGCGCTCGGCACCGTGGGTGGTCCGAGGACCGACTCACTCGGGCGCGCGCTGAACACCCAGGGCAAGGTCATTCCGGGCCTGTACGCCGCCGGCAACGCAGGAGGTGCACCCACGAAGGGGTTCTACGGAGGTGCCGGAGGGACGATCTCGCTGGGGCTGGTGTTCGGCTACCTGGCGGGACGGGAGGCAGCGCGGCGGCAGGATGTCGCTTGAGCCCCCGTTGGTCACGCCGACCGTCGAGACGGTCGGCGTCACCCCGGCAGTAGAACGCGGACCTGGTTTCTGATCTCCTGGACGATGTCGTCCACGGGGTTGGCGATGTTGATTGTCGCCGCCATGCTGACGAACATGATCGCGGAGACGATGTGCGCGAGCGTTGCCGCGTCGCCGGCGCTGATGCGCTCGTCTCGACGTAGTACGTCGGCGATCGCCTTTTCGGTCTGCACGGTCAGCATGAGCGCGTCGCGGTGGTGGGGCTCCTCGGGGTCGCCGAAGACGATTTCCCGCAGGTAGGTCCGCCCGTTGTCGACTTGTTTGCGGTTGCATTCCACGACCGGGCGGACGATCGCCATCACGGCGTCGAGCACGTCGGGGACGCTCTCGGCCGCCGACCTGCCGTGTGTGAGCGCATCGGCGTAGGCGGAGTTCTGCACGAGCAGGAGAAGTTCGCCCTTGGTCTTGGCGTAGAGGAACAGCGTGCCCGCACCGATGTCGGCCTTGTCGGCGATCTCCTGGGTGGTGACCTCGTCGACGCCGCGCTCGGCGAAGAGCTCACGGGCGGCGGCAGTGATGCGGTCGAGCTTCTGTTGCTTGTTCCGCTCACGCCGTCCGACTGGTCGGGAGTCGAGTGGCATGGGTGCCGTCCTTCTTGCTCTGTGGGCTCCTGATGTGCAGGCTTGAATGTGCCGGCGTTCATTCTTCCATGGCGACGAGAGGGCCCTCGTGTCGCGGAGCCACGAAGAGAGCACCAGCGCCGACCCCACCTCCGCGGCGGAGCTTCCTGGTCAGGACGTGCGATTCCAAGTTGTCAGCGGGCGAGGAACTCCACCGCGACGGGGGCGAACTTCTCGTGGAACTGGAAGATGCCGCCGTGGCCGGAGTCGGGGTAGATGATCAGCTCACTGTGCTTGAGGCGTCGGTGCAGGTCCTCGGAGAGGATCGAGGGCACCATGCGGTCGTTGTCGCCGTTGGCGATCAAGGTGGGCTGGGTGATCATCGACAGGTCGTCGGGGGCGGAGCGGCCCCACTTCTTGATCGCCCTCAGCTGCGCCCGGAACGCCTTGACCCCGATCGGTGCGTCGCGGTCGGCGGTGCGCTCCTCGAGCCGGTCGACGAACGCGCGCGCGGCGGGCTTGCCGGTGGCGTTCCGGTTGAAGAACAGGAACTCCTTGGGGTCGGACCGGGTCAGGGTGGCGCGCAGTATGTCCCAATACGTGGTACGGGCGACCTTGTCGATGTCCTTGCCGCCCTTCGGCCCGGTGCCGGTGAGGACGAGCTCGGGGTGCTTCACCACGAGGGCCTGCGCGACCATGCCACCGAGGGAGAAGGTGAACACGTCGATCTTGTCGAACCCGAGCGCCGTGATGAACGTGTAGGCGTCGTCGGCCATCGCCTCGATACTGTCCGGCACCTGGCCGGTGGACGCCCCGACACCGCGCTGATCGAAGGCGATGACGTGACGGCCCTTCGCGATGGGATCGACGATGCGGGGGTCCCAGTTGTCGAGGTTCGCGGCGAGGTGGACGAAGAACACGACGGGGATCCCGCTCTTCGGTCCCAGCTCGCGGTATGCGTAGGTGACGCCGTCGGCGTGGACGGTGCGGGCGGGCGCGTCCTTGTAGGCGGTGATGACTTCGTCCTGTGCGTCTGTGTTCGCGCTCATGATGTTCTCCTGGTTTCTGGTGCGTGCGTGACGAGATGTGTTGTCAGATGCTGATGACGGTCTTGCCGCGAATGCCGCCCTTTTCCAGCGACTGCACTGCCTGCACGGTCTGGTCGAAGTCGAAGACACGTCCGACGACGGGGCGCAGCGCGCCGCTGTCGACGAGTCCAGCGATCTGGCGAAGCTGGTCACCGCTGGCGCGCATGAAGAGGAACTCGTACGTCACGCCGAGGCGCCGGGCCTGGCGTCGGATGCCGCTGCTGAGGGCGGCCATCACCAGCCGGAGCACCGGGTTCACGCCGAGCTCGCGGGCGAACGCCGCGTCGGGCGGCCCGGCGATCCCGATCGCCTTGCCGCCGGGGCGCAGTACGCGGAGCGACTTCTCGAGGTTCTTCCCGCCGAGGCTGTCCAGCGCCAGGTCGTACCCGTCGAGGAGCTGTTCGAAGTCCTGCCTGCGGTAGTCGATGACGTAGTCCGCCCCGAGCTCGCGCACGAAGTCGACGTTGCCGGTGCTGACCGTGGTGGCGACCGTGGCGCCGAGATACTTGGCGAGCTGGATTGCGATCGTTCCCACTCCGCCGGCGCCGGCGTGGATGAGGACCCGTTGCCCCGGCTGCAGGTTGCCCCGCTCGACGAGTGCCTGCCATGCGGTCAAGGCCACCAGCGGTAGCGATGCCGCTTCCTCGAGGCTGACCGATGCCGGCTTCAGCGCGAGGTCTGCCTCGGCGACCGCGATGCGCTCCGCGAACGTTCCGATGCGGTCCTTGTCGGGCCGGGCATACACCTCGTCGCCGGGCTGGAATCCCTGCACCTTCGCGCCGACGCCGATCACCGTTCCGGCGACGTCGTTGCCGAGGATCTGCGGCAGCTTGTACGGGAGGATCTGCTTGAACTCGCCCGACCGGATCTTCTCGTCGAGCATATTGAGCCCGGCAGCCTGAACCTGTACGAGCACGTCATGCTCTCCGACCACGGGCTCGGGGACATCCGCTTGCCGTAACGGCCCCTTGTATCGAGTGATGACGAACGCTCGCATGGAGTTCCTTCTCGTTCTGACGACTCGGACCAGCTGATCTGAGTTGACTCAAGAATGAGTGCACTCAGTCAATGTGTCAAGGCAGGCCGCCAGAGGAGGCCGTCACTCGGCAGCAAGTTCGGCGCATTCCCGCGTGCGCGGAGTAGTTCATTGGTGGATCGTCTTTTACGAGATGATCCCGCGCTAGGATCAAGTGGTGGCGCAGACACCTCTACGGACCGTTCCGGATCTGACCGGCCTGCTCAAGCACGCCGGGCACGTGCTCGAGACCCAGCTGACCGCGGCACTGGCCGAGGTCGGGATGACGCCGCGGATGCAATGCGTGCTGGGCTATGCGCTCGAGGAGGAGCGCACCCAGGTCCAGTTGGCCGAGCTCGCCTACCTCGACAAGACCACGATGGTCGGCACCGTCGACGCCTTGGAGAAGGCTGGCTATGCCGAGAGGAAACCGTCCGCGACCGACCGGCGGGCGCGGATCGTGGCCGTCACGGAGGCCGGCGCCAAAGCGGCCGAGGAGGGCCAGCGGATCGTCGACAAGGTGCACGCCGATGCGCTCGCCGCGCTCGCCGCCTCACAGCGCGGCCCGTTCGTCGACGCACTCGTCGAGCTCGTCGGCCACCACCTCGCCACTCCGGTCGAAGCCCAGCCGGTACGCCGCCCTCGGCAACGCGCAAGTTGATCCAGAAAAAGATCGTCTGCTACGGAACTATCTGTTAAGGTCCTTCTTGTCCTGCTCGACGTGCATCGACAAGGAGACGACCAGTGGCCTCGACCTTCACGGATCCCGCTCAGGGGAACAACCCGGACGACCCGGCCCCGGGGACGGAACGACAAGCCGCGAAGGCATCCCGCCGGCGAGCGCAGGTGCTCGCTGTGCTCTGCGCGATGCAGCTGATGATCATTCTCGACGGGACCGTCGTCACCGTTGCGCTGCCGACGATCCAGGCCGATCTCGGCTTCTCCCAGGCCGGCCTGGCCTGGGTGATGAACAGCTACCTGATCGCCTTCGCCGGGCTGCTCCTGCTGGCCGGACGGCTCGGTGACCTGATCGGGAGCAAGCGGGTCTTCGTCGCCGGGCTGGGCCTCTTCACCCTCGCCTCGCTGATCTGCGGAGTCGCCACCAGCGCCGAGGTACTGATCGCCGGCCGGTTCCTGCAGGGCGTCGGCGGCGCGCTCGCGTCGGCAGTCATCCTCGGTCTGATCGTCGGGCTCTACCCGGAGCCGGGAGAGCAGGCGCGGGCGATGGGCGTGTACGGCTTCACCTCGGCCGGCGGAGCGTCGATCGGGCTCATCCTCGGCGGCGTGATCACGCAGACCATCGGTTGGCACTGGTCGTTTCTGATCAACCTTCCGATCGGCGTGGTCGCTCTGCTGCTCGCCGTCAAGCTGGTCGCGCCGGTGCGAGGCATCGGTCTCGGCAAGGGCGCGGACCTGATCGGCGCCGTCCTGGTCACGACCGGCCTCTCGCTGGGCGTCTACACGATCGTCCAGACAGCGGAGCCGACGGCCGAGCTACCCCGAACCCTCGTCCTGACCGGCATGACCCTGGCCCTGCTCGGCGGCTTCGTCCTGCGCCAAGCCCTCGCCGCCCAGCCGCTGGTCTCACTGCACATCTTCCGTCGCCGTCAGGTGAGCGTGACCAACCTCGTCGCGGTCCTGCTCTTCGCGGGCGGGTTCGGGTTCCAGTTCACCACCGCGCTCTACCTCCAGCGCGTGCTCGGCTTCGACTCGCTGCAGACCGGCGTCGCCTTTCTTCCGGCACCGCTGATCGGTGCGGTGATGTCGTTGTTCATCGGGCCGCGGCTGATGGTGCGGTTCGGTCCGCGGGTCATCCTCACTGCCGGTCTGCTCACCTTGATGGGCGCGCTGCTGGTCATGAGTCAGGCGCCAACCGGCGGTTCATACCTCCTGAACGTGGCGCCGGCGCTGCTTATGATCGGCGCCGGTACCGGCGTGGGCATCCCGGCCGCGATCATGTTGGCGATGTCCGGCGCCGACGCGGCCGACGCGGGACTGGCCTCAGGTCTCAACAACACCGCCCAGCAAGCCGGCGCTGCTCTCGGTACCGCCGTACTGGCGACCATCGCGGCCTCGCAGACCGCGACCCGGCTCGGCGAGGGGATCGCCGAGGTCGCCGCACTCCGAGACGGCTACAGCGCCGCCTTCCTGGCCGCAGCCGCCTTCGTCCTCACTGCCGTGATCCTCACCATCGGTGCTCTGCGGGTCAGGGGTTGAACAACTTCCAGTTTCCTTCGGAGACCACCTCGACGGTGCCGTCGATCACTTTGATGGCGGTCTCGTCGTCTATCGCGTACGTCGGGACCGGGATCCCGGACGCCCAGCTCTCTATGTTGGCCAGGGAAGTGTCCGGCATGTCCGGGCGATCGAGGTGCGGATACAGCGTGAAATCCACCAGTCCTAGCGCTCTGTCGGCTCCCAGCACCATATCGCTGCCCGCGGGCACGTACTCCAGGTCGAACTCCGCGTCGCAGTTGTAGGGGGTCACGACGATGCTCCCGGCGCTCACGCCGACGTAGACCGACTCGCTCAGTGACGGCAAGAGGTCTGCCAGGCCCGACTGACGCATCCAGTGGCACAGATACAGCACATCCCCACCCCAGACGAGGAGGGCGTCAGCGTCCCGGACCATGGGGACCCAGTTCTCTTCCCGGATGGTCGGCAGCGCCGTGAGTTCCAGCACTCCCAAGGACTTCCAACCCAGTTCGCACAAGGGGCTCTGAGCCCTTCCGGTGATCGCCTGCCAGGTCATGCCGGCACCGCCGGGAAAGGGGTAGATAGCGGTCGGAACGAAGAGGGCGCTGGACTCGGCGATCGGCTTGCCCAGCAGGTCGACGAGTGCGTCGGAGATGCTCGGGTTACTGATGCCTGAGGACGTGAGAAGAAGTTTCATGAAGACCTTCTCTTCCAGGACCGCGTATGACGGCGACTGCGTTTGTCGTCGACGGCTTTCTCGTGTTGATCATGCCGCAGGGTCGGTCGCGGTGTGGAGCCGCAGACCACGCCGGAAGCCAATCAGTCCGGCGCTCACCGTGGTCACCTGAGGGCCTGCCAGGTGGCGGGCAGGGGTTGTTGGCCGGGGCCGGGCTTTGTCCAGTCGCAGACGCCCGATGGGAAGATGTCCGACAGCCGGCGGCGCTCGGCCGGGCTGAAGCTGACCGAGTAATCGCTCCAGGTGATGGCCTTGCGGTGGCAGGTCACAACGTCGTCGGTCAGCGGAGCGCCGGCTACCAGTCGTGGGGTGGAGTAGACCGGGTACAGCCGCCCGCACTCGCCGGCGTTGTCCGCAGTGATTGGTTGAATGATCTTGCGAGGCACGGCGTCGCGGCTCCAGCAGGCATCGGTGAGCTCAGCCGGCTTGTTCCGTACCACCTTCTGGCGCAGGGGCAGCGAGGAGTCGTCGCTCACGAGCGCAGTCAGCCAGTTGTCCATGCTCGTCAGGGCGTACTGCAGCGTCGGGCTGGTCAGGCTGAACCCGCCGAACCGGTTGTCCTCCACGAGGAAGACCTGGTTGTCCGCGTCGCCGTTCGCCGCCTCGAGCCGGGCCCGGGTGGCGTGACCGTGCGTCGACATGTGGATGTCGCCGTTCGCGCCGTCCTCGGAGTACGCGCGGTAGTCGATGATCGGCGTACCGGCGAGGCCGGCCCCGCCGAAGAGGATCCGGCCGGTGCGGTAGGCGGCGTTCCGCGCGATCGGGTCCGCTGCGGTACGCCGCGGTACCGGCTTGGCGTCAAGGTCGAGGCCTCCGATGCCCTCGTTGAGATCGAGGAACTGCTCTGGGGTGATGGCACCCGAGTTCAGTGCGGACAACCCGTACTGCACGCCGGTGTTGTCCAGCGGACGCCGGGCGAACCCCGTGACCGGATCACGTCCGTAAACGTTGGCCGTGTGGTCGTAGACGTCCGCGCGCGCTCCACCGGGGTTGGTCTGCGGGTGATAGCGCAGTTCCGCGGGCAGGTCGGTGGGAAACTCGGCGATGGGGTCCAGCCGTTTCGCTCCCTCGCTGAGATTGGGGATGCTCTCCCATCGCAGGAAGCCGGCGACCTGGCGCTGCTGCTCCTGGCTGAACGTCCCCGGCGCGACCTCGGTGAAGTAGTGCTCGAGCAGCCGGCTGTCGAACAGCGTGAAGTTCGTCGCGGAGGTGACGTCCGGGAAGCTCTGGCCGACCACGATGCCGTCGAGCAACCCCGGGTAGTTGTCCGCGATCTGGTGACCCTGGTACGAACCTCCCGAAGATCCCCAGCCGATCGTGAACAACGGAACGCCGTACCGCTCGACGAAGTGCTCCTTGACCATCATCATCGTCTCGGCCGCGAGCAGGTCGTTGCAGTTGTTGCCGAAGACGTTCAGCGACGCCGACGCGACCGCGTAGCCGCGACCGAGCAGCTCGGGGTCGAGGACGCCGCCGGTGTTCGCGCCCTGGGTGTACCAGCCGCGCCGGCAGCCGCCGCCGAAGGTGTAGACGAGCCGTTCGTTCCAGCCGGGGCCGTGCCGGTGGAACGTGGGTTCGTCCGTCGCCGGGTCGTGCAGCATGGAGATCTGGTAGATCGCCCGGTTGAGCGTGCCGGTCTCGATCCGGATCAGGAACGGTACGGTCTCACCGGTGATGGTCGTCGTCCGGGCGAGATCGTCGGGTCTGACCGCCGGATCCGGCAGTGGCTTCGTCGTGCCGGCGGTCGATCGGTACGCGTACTCGACGCGGGTGGCCGCCGAGCAGTCGGCGTCGAGCGGAGCGCCGAGCGTGCCGCCGCCGACCAGGCGGAACCGCCGGGTGGTGCAGACGTACGGCGTCTCGTGGGGGCCACTGATCACCGGCCCGGTGGCCGGATGGTTCGTCAGGACCAGTTGGTCGCGCAGTGTGCCGGCGGTCGCGACGAGTTGGTTGTGTCCGGGGCGGAGCCGGTCGACCAGGCCGGTGAGGGCGTGCGCCTTCGGGTCGGGCCGGAAGGAGCTGGTGACATCCGCGCCGTTGAGCGTGAGCCGCAGGTCATCCAACGGCTGGTCGCGCGGCAACGACGCGGTGACGAGCACGTCGTCCGCCGTGACGAATTCCGGCCGGGCCGACACCGCCGCCAGTCGCAGGCCGTCGTCGCCGGCCGCCGACGCCGGTGTGGCCTGGGGTACGACGAGGGCCGACGCGGTGACGGCCAGCACGGTCAAGGCCGGGGCGAGGATCGATCGTGGTGGGCTGTGCGTCAGGACAGGGCGCATTGCGGTCCTCACTCTCAACTGACGGCGGTCAACGCAGCAGCCGGACGGCGTCGGCGACGACCACTCCGTCTGCGTCGTTGCTCAGCTCGATGGTGGTCAGCCCTTCCGCGAGACGGTATCTGCCGAGCGATACCCAGGAGCCGCCGCGTGGCTCCGGTACTCCGGCGACTCGCTGGTCGACGCGCACCACACTCGTTCCGCCGGTGTGCGTGATCGTGTACGGCGCATTGCTCGCCCGGTTCTCGTGCGCGGTATGAGAAACCTGTACTTCGTACTCGCCGTCGCGGGGCACCACCAGGCGCCACTGGACGGCCCGCTCGCCGGCACCGGCCGGCGCCGAGCGGTAGTTGCCGCCTCGGTACCCGGGGACGCCGGTCCCTGCCGACCAGGCGGCGCCTCGGATCGTTCCGTAGCCGAGCTCGTCGTTGTCCACGACCACCTCGTCACGGACATCGGCGGGCCACGGCGCGTTGACAAGGCTCAGCGAGTCGAGCGAGACCAGCGAGCCGCCGCCTCGCCCCGGGCCGGAAGCGGCGAACCTGATCTTGCATTCCCCTGGCTCGAGTTCCACCGCTCCGAGGTGTGCGACGTCGTAGCCGTCCGCCCGGTCCGCGGTGGTGTCCAGCACCGCGGTGCGTGGGCGTTTTCCGTTGATCGTGACCGTGACCAGGCCGCCGTCGGCTGACCGGAAGTACCTCAGCAACAGTTGGTACGACGCCGATCGCCGGACGTCCACGGTGTACTCGACGTAGGCGCCGGTCTGGTTCGGTGTGAAGACGACGCGGCTGCCGTGACGGGCTACCGGATCGGCGACGTCCGCCAAGGTCCCGTCGTGCGCGCGGGCACCGGTGGCGAGGTCGACGATCCGCTCATCGAGGCGCGGCCCCGCCTGCAGGCTGTCCCGGCCCGAGGTGAGCCACTCCAACGAGAACCGGCAGATCGCCACCCGGCGCGGGAAGCTGGGGTTGTCGCCGTCGCAGCCGTACACGAGCAGGATCGTGCCGTCCGAGAGTCGTCCGAGTTCCGAGTAATAGGACCGGCCCTCGTTGATGACCCGGCTGTACCGGAACGAGTGTGCCTCGTCGTAGCTGACCGAGACCGTCATGTTGGTCCGCACGGGCGAGTCGGGCCTGCTGAACAGCACCCGATCCACTTCGGGCCGGCCGGGTCGATCGGATGCCCCCGGGCCGCCGGAGTACCGCAGCATGCTCGCGTCCACGGCGTTGAACGTGCCCGTCGATCCGTCCAGGCGCGGCGGCGACCAGGTCAGCCCGCGGTCGGTGCTGACGGCAACGATCCGCTGCCGGTTGCCGCCTGCCGCGGCTCGTCCGTTGACCAGCACCGTGCCGTCGGACCGCTGAACCAGCCTGGCCTCGTTGATCGGGTAGGCGACGGAGACCGGCACCTCGGCCGTGGCCTGCCAGTTCGCGCCGTGGTCGTCGCTGTAGATCGACGCCACGCCGTAGAACCGCTGATCGACGGTGTTGCCGATGATCACTCGCCGGTGCGAGCAGTTGAGCAGCAGCCGTCCGGTGTCGAGCTGGATGCCGTGACCCGGCCCGGGTCCGTGCAGTGCCCAGTCGTAGGGGAAGTGGTCGAACAGGCCGGACATGGCCCGCGGTGCGGTCCACGTACGGCCGCCGTCGGCGCTCGAGATCATGTAGAGGTCACCGATGTCGCCGGAGCAGGTGGTGTTCTCCGGCAGCCGGATGGACAGCATGTAGAACAGGAAGATCCCGCCCGTGGTCCGGTCGACGACGAAGGCCGGGTTCCCCCACGACTGGCCCTCGACCGACGCGACCAACGTCTGCGTCGGCTCCCAGGTGTCCCCGCCGTCCTCGCTGCGACGGAGCACCAGGTCGCGTGGGCCGGCGTCGCACACCTCGTGCCGGCCCTCGGTGGCGACGAGGATGGTGTCGTCCGGCAGGACGGTCAGGCCGTGGACGTGGTAGCTGTTCAGCGGGTCGACGGTGTTGTCCCACAAGGTGGTTTCGTCGAAGGTACGAGTCGAGCGCGCGGCGGTCGCGTTCGCGGGCAAGCCGCCGGCGGTGTCCAGCGCGGCAGCGGCTGTCACGGCGGCGACGCCGAGGCCGAAGGTTCTGCGACGGATACGGGCGGGTCGGGATTCCGGCTGGGTCACGAGTTACCTCCGGGTCAAGAGATGTGCTTCTTCGGCTCCGAGCAGGGCGATCAGGTCGCGCCGCTCGGTCTCGGTGCACGCCAGGAGCGGCGCGGCGACGTACGGCGGGCAGAGCCCACGGTCGGCGAGCACCGCTTTGATCGCGGGCACCCCCGGCCGGATCGAATGCAGTGCGAGGAGCCGGTCGAGGACACGCTGTGCCTCCTCGGCATCGGCGACGCGTCCCGACTCGTACGCGGCGACGAGATCCACCGCCGGCCCAGGCGCCAGGTTCGCAATGCCGGGGACGATGCCGTCGACGCCGAGGCGCAAGGCGGCCAGCAGTTGTTTCTCCGCACCCTGGCTCACCCCGAAGTCAGGCCGTCGCCGGGCCGCGGACACGATGTAGTCCAACAGCTCCAGGTCGCCGGAGCTGTCCTTGATCCCGACGACATGCGGCATGGTCACCAGTACGTCGATCAGCGCCGGATTGAGGGGATTGCTGTAGCGGGGTGCGTTGTACGCGACCACCGGGACGTCGAGATCGGCCATCGCCGCGTAATGCGCGGCCACCTCGTCCTCCCGATGATGGAAATAGATGGGCGGACTCAGCACGAGCGCGTCCGGCCGGGCAGCTGCCACAGCGGCCGCCCGCTCGAGCGCCTCGGCAGTGCCGGCGGCGGTCACGTTGCACAGCACCGGTCCACCGGTCAGCTCACGCCATCGCGCAGCCGCCCGTACGGCGAAATCGGCAAGCGCCGAGGTCGGTAGCAACGGCCCTTCGCCGTTGCTACCAAACAACATCAGGCTCCGCGCACCTGCCGTGGCCAGTGCCTGCAGCAGGCCGTCGACGTCGGTCGGCCGGCCCGGCGCGGACATCGGGGTGACCAGCGGGATCATGACGCCGGACAGGAGTTGCCTTCCGTCGACCATCAGTGCCCCTCGGCGTCGAAGAAGCCGACCTCGCCGCGGTCCATCAGGACGATGAGGCTGAGCAGCGCTCCCCAGGTCTGGAAGGGCTCGCTGTTGGGTTTGTCGCACGCGCCGCCGTGGATGCTGGAGTAGTTCTCGTGCACGTGGCGGTGCTCGTTCCACTCCTTCAGCACGAGCCTCGAACTACCTTCGGCCAGCCATCGGGCGGCGTCCTTCTCCTCCGCACGCAGCAGCCCCAGGTAGACGAGGAAGTTCACCGGCGGCCAGGCCCGCCCCGACCAGTAGCTGCCGTCGCTCAGGTCGACCGGCTCGCTGCGGGGCGAGGTCGGCAACACCCATTCGCCACCGAAGCCGTCATCGGCGAGCAGATGGCGGTCCACCATGGTCCGGGCCCGCTCCCCCAGGCCGACACCGGCCAGGAGCGGGTAGAAGCTCATCGTGGACAGGCGTTCGGTGGGCAGCCCGGAGTCGGTCCGCCTGCTCCGGTAAATGCCACTCGGCTCGTCCCACAGGGACTCCATCGCCGTCACGACAGCCGCCTGCCGCCCGCGCAGCTCCGCGGCGGCTTCCGACTCCCCCAGGATGTCCGCGATGTCGGCGAGCGCCTCGCAGTCGGCGGCGTACAGGCTGTTCAGTCCGACGTCGTGCGCGGCGAGCAGGCTCTTGGACTTGTCGAACGGCACATCGTCGAAGACCGGATGGCCGTCCCAGCCGGACTCGCAGGTCGCACCGAAGTGCTGGTGGATCCGCGGGATGTCCTGCGGTGACGGGAACTCCGGATCGAAGTACGTCGATCCCAGGCAGAGCAGCTCGCCGTCTCGGCGCACCCGCCACCACCAGCGGTTCCAGGACAGCAACGGGCCGAAGGTCTCCTCGAGGAACCACCTGTCACCGAACCTGCGGTAGAGCTCGCGGGTCACCAGCGATCCGACCGGCGGCTGCGACCCGTCGTACGTCTTGCGGCCCGTGCCCTGCTCGACGTTCGGCACGAAACCGTCCGGCGTCAGCGCCCGGAGCATCTCGACCGTGTTGACGTAGGCGAGTTCCTTGCTCGACACAGCCGCCAGCAGCGCGTTGAAGAAGGCGTCCCAGCAGAACAACGCGTACCCGCCGCGCTTGCCGACGTTCCACAGCCGGCTGACGGTGGTCACCACCCGGGACTTCGCCGGTTCGTAGATCGTGTTCCAGGAGATGGCGTCGCGGACGATCTCGCGATGCTGCGCGAGCGGGTCCGACCCGGCCTCCCCGATCGCGGCCGAGGCACTCGCGACGATCGCCGCGATCTCCCCCAGGCCACGAGCACGTCCGGTGCTGACGCCGACGGCGGCACTCAGGTCCAGCGCGAGGTACGGCCCGTCGATGTCGGCGTACGGGTCGTCGACGTGCGCCGCGGTGGAGAAGACGTGCACGGCCTTGCCGTCCGGGCCCACGGCCGTGATCCGGTCGCCCTCACGACTGACGGAGCCCGGCCGGTTCCACAGGTACCCGACGGCAACCGTCAGCAGCGCGCTCTTGTGCTGGTTGGCGGTCGGCGTCACCAACGCCACCAGGTCGTTGCCGGCGTGCGCGGTCTGCACGCGGATCGTGATGCCCGCCCAGCGCACGATCGTCTCGGTGTAGCTGCCGTCGTACGCGTGTCGGCCGAGCGTCATGGTCTCCGCGCCGTCGGTACGCCGCCCGATCTGGGCGGTGCGCAGCGAGGTGCCCCGGTAGTACTCCTTCAGTCCGAAGGACACGCCCAGCGCGTCCGGCAGGAGCACCTGGGTGAGCACGCTGCGCGTGTCCCACGTGTTCCAGCCCCGTGCGAGGGCCTTCTGGATGTCGCGGTACGCCGCTTCGCTCTCGTTCGTCATCGGTTCCTTCAGGTGCTCAGGTCGTTGAGTTCCAGGGCCGCGTCGAGGAGCGCCCGGGTGTACTCGTGGCTGGGATTGGAGAACACCGCGTCCGCGGCGCCCTGCTCGACGATCCGTCCGGCCCGCATGACCACCAGACGGTCGGCGATCTGGTGGACGACGCCGAGATCGTGGCTGATGAACAACATCGACAACCGGCGCGTCGCCCGAAGCTCGAGCAGGAGCCGTAACACCTGTGCCTGCACCGACACATCCAGCGCGGACACGGCCTCGTCGCACACGAGGAGCCGAGGCGACACCGCCAGAGCACGGGCCAGACTGACGCGCTGGCACTGGCCGCCCGACAGCTGGGCCGGATAGCGGTCGGCGACCTCGGCGTCCAGGCCGACGTCGGCGAGTGCGGCCGCGACGGCACTGCGCCGCGGTCCGGCCGGCGCAGTGGAGGGGTGAGTCAGCCAGGCCTCCTCGATGATCGCGCCGGCCCGCATTCGTGGGTTCAGCGACGATCGAGGGTCCTGGAACACCATCTGGATCGCCCGCCTCAGCTCCGGTGGGCGGCGGGCCGGGATCGGCGTACCGTCGAACGTCAGAACGCCTGCGTCGGGACGCTGCAACCCGACCACGCACCGCGCGACCGTGGTCTTGCCCGACCCCGACTCGCCGACGACGGCGACGATCTCGTTCTCGGCGACGGTGAGGCTCGCGTTCTCGACCGCGGTGAACCGCGACCTGCGCAGGGATCCCCTGATCGGGAAGGTCACCCGCAACCCATCCACTGCCAGCACGGGGGTCTCGGTCATGAGGCGTGCCGGCGCGGCAACGTGCTCTGTCATGTCAGCACCTTCTCGGCCTCGTGGCAGGCGCTCCATCGGCCCGCAGCGACCTCCCGCAGCCGGGGAACCTCGGCACGGCAGCGACTGGTCGCCAAGGGGCACCGAGGGTGGAAGGCACACCCGACCGGCCGTTGCGCGGGCGACGCCGACGTGCCGGGCAGCGGGTCGGCTATCGCGGTCTTCGTGCGGATCGCGGGCACGCTGCGGACCAGCGCCCTGGTGTAGGGATGAGCCGGCCGCCCGAGCACCGCCGATGCCGTACCACGTTCGGCGACGCGGCCGGCGTACATGACGACGAGGTCCTGCGCGACGTGCGACATCACCCGCAGGTCATGGCTCACCAGGAGCATCGCCGAGCCCTCCTCCAACTGCAACTTGCGCAGCAGGGCCAGCACGCGCGCCTGAACGGTCACGTCCAGCGCCGTCGTCGGCTCATCGGCGAGGACGAGCGACGGGCCCGCGATCATGGCCATCGCGATCATGGCCCGCTGGCGAAGCCCGCCGGAGAACTCGTGCGGATAGTCGCGTGCGCGCCGGGCCGGCTCGGGGATGCCGACCCGATCGAGCATGTCGATCACCCGTTCGCGCACCTCGGCCCGTGGCCGGCCCGAACGGCGCAGCACCTCACCCACCTGGCGACCGATTCGCTGGGTCGGGTTCAGCGACGACATCGGGTCCTGGAAGATCATCGACAACTCGTTCCGGCGCAGCGCGCGCAACCGCGCCTCGTCGCAGCCGACCAGTTCGGTGTCGCCGAACCTGATCGAACCGGTCACGCCTGCGCCCTCCGGCAGCAGGCCGATGATCGACATCGCGGTGATCGTCTTCCCGCTACCCGTCTCGCCGATCAGCCCCACCGTGGTGCCGGCCGGGATGTCGAAGGAGACGTCGTCGATCACCCGGACGGGACCGTCGGTGCCGGGCAGGTCCACCGACAGCCCGGTGATCCTGACAAGTGTGTCCATCACGGTCAGCTGCCCGTCACGGCTGCTCGTGAGAAGTCCGGATACCCCAGGCCGTCGAGGGTGAAGCCGGACAGGTTCTTGTTCGAGACGTACGCGACCTTCGCCGTCATCGGGAACATGCCCACCGCGTCGTCCCAGATGATCTTCGACGCCCCGGCGTACAGCTTGGCCCGCTCCTCGCGATCGGTGGTCGATCCGGCCTGCGCGAGGAGCTTGTCGAGGGCCGGGTTGCAATACCCGTTGCGCTTGGCGGCACAGGGGTACAACCGGCCCAGGTTCGTCGCGGCGTCGTAGCCGGCCGTGCCGAGCAGCTGGAAGTTGACGTCCCACTTGAGGGCCAGCAGGTCCTCGATGAAAACGGCCTGCTCCTTCTGCAGCAGATCAGCCTTCACCCCGATCTTCGCCCACGAGGAGACGACGGCCTGCAGGAACGGCTTGAACTGGGCCTGGCCGAACTGCAGCCGCAGCGGCTTGTCGAACGGGTAGCCCGCGGCCTGCAACGCCTTCTTCGCCGCGTCCGGGTCGTACTTCACCGGCGTCTGCGGCGCGTAGCCGAACACCGTCGGCGCCAGCGGCGCGTCGGCGGGCTGCCCGGTGACCGGGTACAGCTGCTTGATGATCGTCTCGAAGTCGACCGCCTGCCACAGCGCCCGGCGTACCGACGCATCGGCCAAGGCGGGGATACCCGAGTTGAACCACATGGTGAAGTTGCCGTTGCTCGGCACGGCTTCGACCTTGAGGTTCGCGTCGGACTGCAGGGCCGGGATCTGGTCGTCGGGCAGGCCCCACACCACGTCGACCTCGCCGGTCCTGAGCGCGGCCAGTTTGGCGGCGGTGTCCGGAATGCTGCGGATCGTCAGGGACGGGAGCTTCGGGGCACCGCCCCAGTAGTTCGGGTTCGGCACCAGCTTGAGCTCGGCACTCGGCTTGAACGACTCCACCATGAACGGTCCCGAGGCGACCGGTTTGCTGAAGTACGACGCCGCGTCGTCCGGTACGCCCGACGGGAGGATGTACAGCGTGGTCACCTTGCTGGGCAGTGCCGGGTCGGGGGTCTGTCCGGTGAACGTGACGGTGGTGTCGGAGCCGGCCTTCGCGGTGACGCCCTTGAAGTTCGCCGCGGTCGTGCCCTTCAGTTCGATCAGCCGGTTGAAGGTGTCGACGACGTCGGCGGCGGTGAGCGGGCTGCCGTCGGAGAACTTCAGCCCGCCGCGCAGGGTGAAGTCCCAGCTCTTCGCGTCCGGCGACGGCTGCCACGACTCGGCGAGGTCCGGCACCAGTTTGCCGGTGGCATCCGGCTTGACCAGCCGTCCGTAGATCTGCTGCCCGGCGAGATCCTTCCCGGCGGACCCGCCCTGGCTCGAGCCCGGGTCGATGTTGTCGATGACGAACGTTCCACTCGCCACGACTCCCTTGCCGGCAGCACCGTCCGCGGCCGCTCCGTCGCCGACCGAGCAGGCCGGCAAGGCCACCGCGAGCACCAGGAGTCCGGTGACCTTGATTGCTCCAGTAATACGCATTACTCACACTCCACGAGCGAAGGGCTGGATGGGCATGCTGTGCTTATCGCGACCGGGCGCGGCCGTACCGGGCGGTCAGGTTGTCACCGAGCAGACCGACACTGACGACCAGCACGGCCAGGGCCGACCCCGGCACCGCCGAGATCCACCACGCCGAGCTGAGGTACTCCTTGCCGTTGGCAACGGTCTGGCCCCAGGAGACCGAGGACGACGGCAGTCCGATGCCGAGGAAGCTCAGGCCGGCCTCGGCCAGGACGACGAGGGCGAACTCGAGAGTGGCCATCGCCACGATCGGGCCCACCGTGAACGGCAGGACGTGCCGGCCGAGCACGCGCCGGGTGCGGACGCCGAGGAGCCTGGCCGCGTCGAGCCAGTAACGCTCGCGGACGCCGAGCACGACGCTCCTTGCCACTCGAGCGAACGAGATCCAGCCGGTGACCGACAGGGCCAGCACGATCACCCACAGGCTCGGTGTGAAGACCCCGGCGATGACGATGGCCAGCAGGATCCCCGGGAACGCCTGCAGGATGTCGATCAGCCGGCTCAGCACCGAATCCGCCACGCCCCGGTAGTAGCCCGCGGCGAACCCGACCAGCAGGCCGACGACCACACACACCGCGACCGTCGCCAGCCCGATGACGACCGACGTACGAGCGCCGTACACGATCTGGGCGAACACGTCGCGGCCGAGCGCGTCCGTGCCGAGCAGAGCGGTGCCGCCGGTCGAGGTTTGCGAGCCCGGCGCCAGCAGCCGGTCCTCCAGCGGTGTGCGGACCGGGTCGTAGTCGATGAGCATCGGACCGAAGACGGCCACGAGCAGGTAGACACCGATGATCACGGCGGGCACCCGCCCGGTACCGCGGCGACTGCGCCGGCCGGCCCGGGAGGCGACGAGATCGGCGATGCCCGTCATCGCGTCGCCGCCGTCCGGATGCGGGGATCCAGCTGGGCGTAGAGCAGATCCGCCAGCAGGTTGAGGACGACGATGATCGCGGCGATCGTCAGCGTCGCGGCCTGGACGACCGCGTAGTCGCGGTTGCCCACAGACTCCACGATGAGAGTGCCCAGACCCGGCCAGGCGAAGACGTTCTCCACCACGACCGCGCCGCCCAGCAGCGCGCCGATCTGCAGCCCGACCACGGTGGCTACCGGGATCAGCGCGTTGCGCAGCGCGTGCCCGGTCAGGACCTGGCGCCGGGTCAACCCCTTGGACAGCGCCGTCTGCACGTACGGCTCCCCCATCGCCTCGGCGATGCCGCTGCGCGTCACCCGGGCCACGATTGCTGTGAAGGGAAAGGACAGGGTCACCGCGGGCAGGATGAGACTGCTCAGGCTCTGCGCGCCCGAGCTGGGCAGCAGCCGCAACCCGAGGGCGAAGACGAGAATCAGCATGATGCCGACCCAGAACGTCGGGAACGACTGCAGGACGATGGTCAGTGTCGTCACGAGCCGGTCCTGGCGCGAGCCGGCCCGGATGCCGGCGGCCGATCCCAGCAGCAACCCGGCGCCGACCGAGATCACCGCCGCGGTGAGGGTCAGGTCGACAGTGGCGGGCAGACGGGACAGGACCGCGTCGAACGCGGACGTCGCGAGCCGGTAGGAGTCGCCGAAGTCGAGCCGGACACTCCGGCCCAGGTAGTCCCAGTACTGCACCAGAATCGACTGGTCCAGCCCGAGCCTGATACGCATGGCGGCGATCTGGTCCGGCTCCGCGTCCGGCCCCAGCATCACCATGGCCGGGTCACCGGGTGCCACGCGCACGATCAGGAAGATCAGCGTGCACGCGCCCCACAGCACGAACACTCCGGCGAGCAGGCGCCGGACGACGAGGGTCAGCATCGCGCGACCCGATCGGAACAGGTGACGATCACTGCGGAACTCTCCCGTCGACGCTTACGGAACAGGTCTGGTCGAGCAGCGCGCCGCCGTCCTCGAGCGCGCCGCGGAGGTCGGCGATGTCCACGTCGGCGGGTGGCCGGCCGGACGAGGCCGCGATGGCAGCGGCCGTTCCCGCCGCCTGTCCCATCGCCATGCACTGCGCCATCGAACGAACGGACGCATGCGCGTCGTGGGTGGCCGACAGGCACCGTCCGGCGACGAGGAGACCGGCCACGCCCTGCGGCAACAGGCAGCGGTACGGAACGCCGTACGTCGAACCGGTCGGACCGGCGTCGCCACCGACGTACTGCCAGATCGTCGACGATCCGGCGGCGTGGTCCTCGATGGGCGCACCGCACTGGGTGATCTCATCAGGAAACCGGCGGGCGGACAGGACGTCGTCGCGGGTCAGCACGTACCTGCCGATCAGGCGGCGGCTCTCCCGTACGCCGATGCGGGTGGAGACGCCCAGGAGGTGGGCGTCCGCGTACCCGGGAACGCGCGCCTTCAGGAAGCGCAGGTATTCGTGCACCTGCCGGCGGCCTTCTCGCTCGGCGGCGGACAGCTCCCACGGGTCCAGCGGGTTGACGTCGCTCACGCGGGTCATGTTCGTGTGGACAACACGCGGGAGCACGGTGCGGTGGGCCGAGCCTTCCGTGCGAGGCAGCGCGAACTCCCCCGACGCGACTGCTTCCCACATCAGTCTGTGCAACTCCGCCGTCGGCGTTGAAGCGACGTCCACATTGCCCAGCCGAAACGTCGCGGTCAGCGGCTGCACCCGCTGCTCGTCGTCCGGCCGCTCCATTGCGGCACCGGCCCGCCACGCGACATCCGCGTCACCGCTGGCGTCCACGACCACGGTCGCCACGAGCCGCCCGCTGCCCGCCTTGGTCTCGGCGACGACCTCGGTGATCCGGTCGCCGTCCATCACGACACGACCGACTGTGGCGTGCAGGAGCGTCACGACCCCTGCTTCCTCGGTGAGCTCGTCCCAGACCAGCTTCAGCGCCTCCGGCTCGTAGGTCACGCCGGTCCCCGCGCCATAGGTGTTGGGCCGCTCGAACGCCTGCTCCCGTGCCAGGAGCCGCTCGCACAGTTCCCAGCCGATCCCGCCGACCACGCGGTCGGACCGTCCCGGCGCGTAGAAGCCGTAAAAGGTGTCGAGCACCGCGGCACCGGTCCCACCGAGGAAACCCGCCGCCTCGACGAGCAGCGTTCGCGCGCCGGAGCGGGCCGCGGCGATCGCGGCGGCGCAGCCGGCCGAGCCGCCTCCGACGACCAGTACGTCACCGCGCCACAGGAGCTTCACAGGTCGGTCCTCCATCAGTAGCCGGTGACGTCCGGCCAGCCGAGCTCGATGCCCTGGGCAACCAGCCGGGACTGGAACTCGCCGAGCAGGGCCGGGGTGTTGCGCACCGCGCGCGGGCTGACGGCGCGGTCCAGGCAGAACGCCGCGAGCGCGCCGGCAGCCTCGCCGATGTTCCACTCGACCGGGTGCAGCCGGTAGCAGCCGTTGGTGATGTGGGTGGTGCCGAGGTTCTTGTTCGCCGGCAGCAGGTTCTCCACCCGGCGCGGGATCAGCGCCCCGAGCGGGATCCGGAACGGGCTGCTGGCCACGTCGATGTAGTTGTCCCCTCCGGTCGACGGGTGCAGGTCGATGCGGTACATCCCGATGCCGACGCTGTCGTCGTACTCGACCGCGCCCCGGTCGCCGCGGATCGCGACCGACAGGTCCTGCTCGACGATCGTGTACTCCGCCTTGATCCGGCGGGACTCCCGGATGTACGGCGCCTGCGCCAGGCCGTCCGCCGTACCGAGCAGGTCACCGCGCAGCCGCAGCCCGGGGAACCCGGCGCCGCCGTCGGGACGCGGCGCCTCGGTCTGCAGCCAGTAGAGGACCGCCTGGGACAGTTCCTTGGCTGCGGCCAGGTGCGAGGCCTTGTCCGGTACGTCGATGACCGGGCCCTCGAAGTAGTCGATCATCGGCCAGTTGACCAGGCAGATGTCGCTGTCGTACGCACCCGGCTCGAAGTGGCGGCGGGCCGCGATCCGGCGGAACGTCCACAGGTTCGTGTCCCCGCCGGTCCGCCGCTGGTCCGCGACGACCGCGAGCGGATCGTCGTCCGGGTTCGGCGTGAAGGTCCGGCGCGAGGCGGCCAGGGTCCGCGGATCGGGTGCGGTCCAGGACAGCAGGCGGTCACCCCAGAACGAGGGCTCGTAGTTCCGCCAGAAGGCGTAGTTGGCCGGCTTGTCCCCGACATGGTTGCCGTCGACGTGGTCGATCGCGAAGCAGTAGGACACGGCCTGCATGTTCAGCGGCTGCGCCTCGGCCGGCGCGCTCGGCTCACCGGTCTCGCTCTGCGCCTCGAAGCCCGTGACGTACTCGGTTCCGGTGAGCGGCAGCAGTTCGCCGGTCTCGGTCGCATCGAGGATGTACGGCGCGGTGATCGTGAGCTGATCGCCGGTGTCGCGGTGCTGCACGGTGACCGCGGTGACCCGGTCGCCATCGGTGTCGGCGGCCACCGGCAGGAACGGCTGGAGCACCTGCAGCCGCCGGCTGGACCGGTACGGCGCGAGCATCTCCTCGATCACCGCCAGCGCGACCCTCGGCTCGTGGCAGAGCTTCGACACGTATCCGGCACCAGGATTGAGGTGGGTGGCCGCACGCGACGCCGAGGTGAGCGGGTAGTGGCGCCGGTAGTAGTCGCGGATCCCTTCGCGCAGCGCCCGGTACGACGCGGTGATCCCGAACTGCTCCACCCAGGTGTGCTCATCCGGCGGCACGGCCTGGCTGGTCAGCTGCCCGCCGAGCCAGTCGAATTCCTCGGTCAGGACGACCGAGCGACCGGCACGCAGGGCTGCCAACGCGGCGGCAACGCCGCCGAGCCCACCGCCGACAATGAGGACATCTGTCTGCATCACAAACCCTTCGGTGCGATCAACGTGGTGCCTTCGGCCAGCTCGCACGGCAACAGCCGTTGCGTGCCGGCCTCGGCGCGGCCGCTGAGGATGGCCTCGAGCAGCTCGGTGGCCTGGCGGCCCATCTCCTGGCGCGGGACGTGGAAGCCGCTGAAGTCGATTCCGGTCGCGGCCGGCCGGGTCGCGTCGCCGAGGGCGACCACGGACAGGTCGCCCGGGATGTCCAGGCCGCGCTCGGCCGCCGCGTCGGCCAGGGCGACCGCGTCGGCCCGTTCCTCCACGAAGGCGGCAGTGATCCGCTGGTCCAGCAGGGCGTCCAGCACCTCGGCCGGCGGCCGGTCGGCGGTCGGCACGTGCGGCGCCCGGTTTCCCGCCGTACGACGAAAGCCGCGCAGGCGATCCGCGGACGACTCCGCGCCGGTGCCCGGGCCGACGAACGCGATCCGCCGGTGACCGAGGGCGAAGGCCCGCTCGACCACGGTCGTCGTCGCCGAGGCGTAGTCGGCGCCGACGCACGGGACCGGGCCGCCGGCGTCGTCGCGGCGGCCGACCGAGACGAACGGGTACTCCTCGGCGATCAGCCGGGCCAACTCGTCGGACGGGATCCGGCGACCGAGGAGCAGGCAGCCGTCGGCGATGCGGAGCCGGTTGTTCTCGTGGAAGATCCGCCGCCGGCCCTTCGTCACCGGAGCGCTGGTGAACAGCAGCAGGTCCCAGCCGAGCCGCTCGGCGCAGTCCTCGATGCCGGCCAGGAACGGATGGTAGAAGTCGCCACTCGCACTCGGGAACACCGACTCGTAGGTGAACACGCCGAGGATCTGGTTGCGCTGCTTGAGCATCCGGCGCGCCAGCGGATCGGCCTGGTACCCGGTCTCCCGGATCACCTTCAGCACCCGGTCCCGGGTCTCGGCCGGGATCCGGGCGGTCGCGTCGCTGCGGTTGTTCAGCACCAGTGACACCGTCGTCTGGCTGACCTTCGCCAGCCGGGCGATGTCCCGCTGCGTCAACCGCGTGCTGCCCTTGTCCGGCATCGATGCCCTTCCAGATCTTCAGTGGTAATACGCATTTGCGAACTTCGTTGCCGAGAAACTAGTCAGTGCCCCGATCGTCGTCAAGAGTTCGCTGCCGTGGTAATGCGAATTAGCGCGCGGGTCCGTGGCTCACCGCAGGTGCCAGCCTCCGTCGACGGGGATGACCGCCCCGGTCGTGCGCCGGGCCGCGGCGGACAGCAGCCACACCACGACCTCGGCGACCTCTTGCGGCGTACAGGCCGTGCCACCGAGCGGCATCAGCTCCGTCATCCGCGCCGCGATCCGCGGCGACTCCAACGCGCGCCGGGCCATCGGGGTGTCCACCAGGCCGGCGGCCACCAGGTTCACCCGAACACCCCGAGGAGCGGCGTCGTAGGCAGCCGAACGGACCAGCGGGATCAAAGCGCCCTTCGCGCTGGCGTACGCCACGGTGCGGAAGTCCCGGTCCAGCGAGGTGGCCAGAGCCGAGCCGACGATCACGACGGATCCGCCCTGCGCCAGCTTCGGTATCGAGGCCCGTAGCAGGCGGAAGACGGATTCGTGGTTCACCCGATGCACCTCCGACCAGGCCTCGTCGGTGCATTCGGCAACAGGACCGTCGCCCAGCCTGCGGCCCGACATGCCGATCGCGTGCACGACTCCGTCCAGGCCGCCGAGAACGGCGTGTGCCTGGCCGATCGCCGCCTCGGCACCACCGGGCAGTGTGATGTCCGCCGACCCGACGTCGACGCCGTACACCTGACCGCCGGATGCCCGGATCGAGTCGGCGCACGCGCCGCCGATGCCGCCCTCGGAACCGGCCACCAGAACCCGCATCACTCACCTCCCCGCCGGAGCCGAGCGCAGCGTTCCGGCCGCGCGCCGGGCGAAGTCCAGGTACGCCGCCTCGAACAACTCCGAGCTGCGTTCGTCGCCCACCAGGCGGGAGCTGGTGATGACCGGTGGGACGATCCCTTCGGCGGCCAGCAAACGCGCCGTCCGGACCTTGATCTCGTTGACGACGGCCACAGCCGTCAGTGTGCTGACCGGCCCGATCGGCTCGTCCACTCCTTCCACGTGGCACAGCGCGTCGCCGACCGGCGAGCACAGGTCGATGACGACGTCCGCGTGGTCGGCCAGGCGAGTGCCGCTCGGGTGCCGAGCCTCGCCTGCCTTCGTTTCGGCCAGCGAGGTGACGGCGATGACGGGCAGACCGGCCTTCCTGGCCCCGATCGCCATCTCGATCGGGACGGCGTTCAGCCCGCTGACGCTGAAGACCATCAGGCTGTCCTCCGGCCGGAGCCGGAAGTTGGCCAGGATCTGATCGGCGAGCCCCGGCATGCGTTCGATGAACATCGCCTGGCGCTGCCCGTTCGCGCCGACCACCTGGTTGTGGAAGGTCATCGACAACTCGACGATGGGATGGAAGCCGGGAAACGATCCGTAGCGCGGGAAGATCTCCTCGACCGGCATCCTGGAGTGCCCGGTGCCGAACGCGTACACGACACCGTCACGGGCGATCGACCGCGCGGCCACTACGGCGGCCTGCTCGATCGCGGTCTCCTGGGATCGCCTGACCTCCTCCAGGGTCGTCAGCGCTGCCGAGATCCAGCTCATGGTCATATCGGGTCTCTCCATCTCTGTGCGATTGCGATGTGGACGACACCAGCAGGGCCGCCCCGAGGGCGCCGGCTCCCGAGCCCAGTCGGCCAAGTCGGACCTCGACCGGCCCCACCAGCCGGGCACGCCCGGCCAACTCGGCTTCGACGGCCGGTCTCATGAACGCGAAGGCGGGGGCGACGCCGCCCCCGATGACGACAGTCGTCGCGCCGGAGTAGGCGATGACATTGCCGAGCACGAGGCCGAGCGCCTGGCCGGCATCTCCGAGCACAGCACGCGCCGAACCGCTCCCCCGGTCGGCGGCGCGGACCACGTCCTGCGGCGTATCGGCTCGGCCGCCACCAGCCCGGACCCGAGCCACCAGCGCCAGTCCGCCGGCCACAGTTTCCAGACAGCCGTACGCGCCACAGCCGCACGGCAGACCGGCGGGGCGGCAGATCATGTGACCCAACTCGCCGACGACGTCGCCCCGGGCGCGCAGGATCCGGCCGTTCAGCGCGAGGGCACCACCGATCCCCGTGCCCATCGTCACGAACACGACGTCGTCGTACCCCGCGGCCGCCCCGAGCCGGAGCTCCGCGAGAGCGAAGGCGCGCGCGTCGTTGACGAGTCGCAGGCGCCCTCCGGTCCGGGCCGCAGTTCGTCGGCCAAGTGCAGCCCCGACCAATCCCCCGGCAGGTTCGGCAGCAGCCGGACGGCGCTCAGGTCGTCCGACAGGTGACCCGGGACGGCCACTCCCGCGGCCGCTACGGATCCGTTGCCGATCAGGTCGGCGACCACAGCCAGCACGGCCGGAGCACCGGACCGGGGTGTCGCCCGCTCACCTTCGTCCAGCACTCCTGAGGTGGGCGACCACCGCACCCACTTGATCCGGGTTCCGCCGATGTCGATGCCGAGCACCGCGTCGTCCACGCCTCACCTCCACACACACGACGGCCAGTCCAGCCTGTCTAGACAGGTGGACGGTAGCTGTGGCTGAATGAGGCCGTCAAGGCCCGGGGACCGCTACTGGAGGCGGACCTCCAACCTGTCTAGACTGCCTGCCATGCAACCTGCCCGACGTTCCCAGATCGAGGTGGCACCGTGACGACTCCGCCGATCCCGCGCCACCAGGCCGTCGAGCGCCACCTGCGCAGCCGCATCGCCAGTTCGCGCCCCGGTGACACGGTGGAGTCGGACTCGGAGCTGGCCGCCCTGTTCAACGTCAGCCGGATGACCGTGCGTCAAGCCACCCAACGCCTCGTCGACGAGGGCGTGATCTACCGCGTGCCGGGAGTCGGTACGTTCGTGGCCGAGCCGCGGGTTCATCGCGACATCGGCCGGCTCCGGTCGTTCACCGAGGAGATGGCGCGGCGCGGAGCGGTGGCCGGCTCGAGAATCCTGGTGGCGGAACTCCGCGCCGGCACCGCCGACGAACTGGCCGCGCTCCACTTGGCACCGGGAACCAAGGTGACGCACGTGCGCCGGCTCCGCCTCGCCGACGGCAGACCGGTCGCGATCGAGAACGTCGTACTCCCGATGTCGTGTAGCGCCGTACTGAACGAGGATCTCGAACACGGTTCCCTGCACGACGCGCTGCGAGCACTCGGCGAGATTCCCACCAGTGCCACCGGAACTCTTGTCGCCGCCAACGCCGGCGACGAGGACGTGCAACTGCTCGCCGTCGAGCCGCGCGCCGCGCTGCTGGTCGAAGAGCGCCTCATCCTCAACCAGGACGGCCGGCCCCTGGAGAAGACGCAGACGCGGTACGCGGGCGACGAGTTCGTGTTCCACGTGTCATTGGCGCGATGACGATCGGAGTCCGATCTTGACCGAAGTGATGACGGTACTCGGGCCGGTGGGAGCAGCCGAGCTCGGATACGTCGACGCGCACGAGCATCTCTTCCTGCGCTCCTCGGCTCTGCCCGGCGACGAATTCTGGGACCTCGAGAGGTCCACGACCGAGGCGACGGCGGTCCGGTCCAGCGGGATCGGTGCTGTCATCGACCTGACCCCCGTCGGACTGGGCCGTCGGCCGAGTGCGCTGGCCGAGCTGGCCGCCGACGCGGGCCTGCATGTCGTCGCCGCTACCGGCTACCACCGCTCGGCGCACTACCCTGCCTGGCACTGGGCCCGCGAGGTCTCCGAGGACGAACTTCTTGACGTCCTGCTCACGGACCTCACCGTCGGTATGGACGATCGCGACTGGGCCGGCCCGCGCCCTGTGCCGTCGACGATCAGGGCCGGCATCGTGAAGCTCGGCGCCTCCTACCAGCGCATCACGGGCGACGAGCTCCGGTGGTTCCGCGCCGGCGCGGAGGCTGCCCTGCGGACCGGTGTGCCGGTGGCCGTGCACTGCGAGACCGGGACCGCGGCCCACGAGATCCTCGACACCCTGGACCAGCTGGGCGTTGCGGCCCACCGGGTTCTGCTGTGCCACACCGACCGCAACGCCGACCTCGACCTGCACCGTGAGCTGGCCTCCCGTGGTGCCTATCTCGTGTACGACACGGTGGGGCGGATCAAGTACGGTCCCGACTCGCGCATCCTCGACCTCATCGACGGCATGGCCGAGGCCGGGCTGGCCGGCCAGGTCTGCCTCGGCACGGACGTCGGCCGCCGCTCCATGCTCCGGGCGTACGGCGGCGGCCCCGGCATGGACGTACTCGGCCGAGTCTTCCTGCCCCGCCTCGAACGCCGCCTCGGCCGCGACCTCGTCGACCTCGTCATGCGAGACGCTCCGGCGGCCCTACTCTCAGGCACACCCGCTCTCGTACGCCCCGCGAGCTGACCCACCCAGCAGCTCGTCACGCGGGTGCGGGAACGGACAGGAGGGTCGAGAGCCAGGTCAGACGCTCGGGCAGCGGCCAGTAGTACACCCAGGTGCCGCGACGCTCGCAGTCCACCAGGCCCGCTTCGCGAAGAACCTTCAGGTGGTGCGAGATCGTCGGACCGGAGACGTCGAACTGCGGGGTGATGTCGCAGACGCAGACCTCCTTGCCGGCCGAGGCGATGATCGACATCAGCCGCAGCCGGACCGGATCGGCGAGCGCCTTGAACACCGCCGCGCCCTCGACCGCACCGGCGCTGTCGAGAGGGGCGTCCATGATCGGGGCGCAGCAACCGCCGACGGGTTCGATGGACAGCTGCTGTTTTGACATGCGTCTATCTTGACTTACGTCTAATCAGGAGGCAAGGTGGGATCGTTGATTAGATGAACATCAACTCAGCGGCCGGTGCGGCGTCCAAGCACCGCTGAGCCACTCGCGGATTGTGGAGACAAGCAATGAGCTTTCCATCGAAGGACCTGCCGGTCGTCGTCATCGGTGCCGGGCCGATCGGACTGGCCGCCGCGGCGCATCTGGCCGAGCGGGGGCTGGAGTTCGTCGTACTCGAGTCAGGGCCGAGTGTTGCGGCGGCGATCGACGAATGGCGGCACGTGCGGCTGTTCAGCCCGTGGCGCTACGACATGGACGGTGCTGCCCGCCGCCTGCTGGAGCAGACCGCCTGGATCGAGCCCGACCTGGACGAACTGCCCACCGGCGGCGACCTGATCGACGCCTACCTGGCTCCGCTCGCCAAGACGCCGCAACTTGCCGACCGGATCCAGTACGGCGCCCAGGTGACCGCGGTGACACGGGTCGGGTTCGACCGGGTCCGTACCGCGGGTCGCGAGGACGCGCCGTTCCTCGTTCGCCTGGCCGATGGTGAGGAGGTGCGCGCCACCGCGGTGATCGACGCGGCAGGTACGTGGCGTCGGCCGAACGTCCTCGGCGGATCCGGGATCCCGGCTCGGGGTGAGGCCGAGGTGGCGGACGCGATTTCACCGGCCCTGCCGGACGTCCTGATGCGTGACCGTCAGCGCTTCGCCGGTCGCCGTACGGCGGTTGTCGGCGCCGGCCATTCCGCGGCCACGACCCTCCTCGAGCTCGGGGACCTCGCCGCGCAGGAGCCCGGCACCGAGGTTCTCTGGGTGGTTCGGGGCACGGACCAGGCCCGCACCTATGGAGGCGGCGAGGCCGACGAGCTTCCGGCCCGCGGCGCTCTGGGCACCCGGCTCAAGCGACTCGTGCAGTCCAGTCGCGTCGAGCTGGTGAGCAGCTTCCGCATCGAGTCGATCTCCCGTACGGCGGACGGCCGGGTGGAGCTGGTCGCGGGCGACCGGCGGGTCGTCGTGGACACGGTGGTCAACTCGACCGGATTCCGCCCCGACCACGACATGGTCTCCGAACTGCGGCTCGACCTCGACCCGATCCTCGGATCGACCCGCGCCCTCGCGCCGCTGATCGACCCGAATCAGCACTCCTGTGGAACCGTTCCCCCGCACGGCGTCGACGAGCTGACACACCCGGAACCGAGCTACTACGCGATCGGCGCAAAGTCGTACGGCCGCGCACCGACGTTCCTGCTGGCGACCGGCTACGAACAGGCCCGCTCGGTCGTCGCCGCGCTCGCCGGTGACTGGGAGGCCGCCCGCGCCGTCCAGCTGAACCTCCCCGAAACCGGCGTCTGCTCGTCGAACCGCGCGTACGGCGACTCATCCGCCGAAACCGCCGCCGGCTGCTGCGGCCCGGCCCCCCAAGCCCTCGAGCCCCCCACCACCCGCGGCCTGGCAACCGGCATCCCCGGCGGCCTCCTCACCGTCGTCGACACCAAACCACCCACCCAATCCACCTGCTGCAACTGAACCAACCCCACACCCGGGCCTGGCCGAGCTACCGGCGGGCCCGGGTCCCCACCTCTGGTTGGTGCGCTCGTTCATACGTCACTTCACGGCTCCTTGCATCAACGCCTTGACGAAGTTGCGTTGGAAGATCAAGAAGATCACCAACGAGGGCAGGATGATCAGGAGCGACCCGGCGCACAGCAGCACGATGTCGGTTCCGTACTGACCCTGGAAGGCGCCCAGCCCGCCGGCCACGGTTCGCTTCGTCGGATCGTCGACGAGGACAAGGGGCAACAGGTACTGATTCCAGCTGGCGAGGAAGAAGAGCACAGCCAACGCGGACCACGCGGAGGTCGCGAGCGGCAGGTGGATGCGGCGGAAGGTCTGCCAGGCATTGGCGCCGTCGACCTTCGCCGCCTCGGTGAGCGCCGGCTCGGCCCCGAGGAAGTGCGCGCGCATCCAGAAGACACCGAACGGCATGAGCAGTCCGATGAGCGGCAGGATGATCGCCAGCCGCGTTCCGAGCAGTCCCATGCTGCGTAGGTCGTAGTACAGCGGGGTGATGAGGGCCTCGAACGGCAGCGTGAGGCCGACGAGCAGAAGACCGTAGATCGCCTTGCCGAAGGGCACGTTCAGCTGGGCGAGTGCGTAGCCGGCGGCGGTGGCCATGGCGACCGTGGCCGGAACGACACCCAGAACGATCAGGGTGCTCGAGCGGAACAGAGCGAGGAAGTTCGCGGCGCTCCACGCGTCCACGAAGTTGTTCCAGTGCGGATCGCTCGGCCAGCTGAGCCCTTGAGGGGTGCTGCCCGGTGGCGCCAGCGCTGTGGTGAACATACTCAGCAGCGGTACGACGGCGAACAGCATCAGCGCGAGCAGGATGCCGGTGCGAGTGACCCGGTGAGCGATTCCGGACGTCGTCATTTCTCCCTCCCAAGACGCTGGATCGGCCAGATGAGCACCAGCACCAGGGCAGCCAGGAAGACCGCGAGCGCCGAGGCCTGACCGACGTGCTGCTGCAGGAACGTCAGCCGATAGATCTCCACGCCGGGCACCATCGTCTGGTAGCCGGGACCGCCTTGCGTCGCGATCTGGACGACGTCGAAGCTCGCCAGCGCAGCGATCATCGTGAACGTCGTGCATACGACGAGTTCCCGCCGCAGGCCGGGCAGTGTCACGGCGAAGAACTCGCTGATCCGCCCGGCGCCGTCCAGCCGGGCCGCCTCGTACAAAGCCGGATCGATCTTGCCGATCCCCGCGAGCAAGAGGACCGTGCAGAAACCGAGCATGACCCAGACCCCGATGACCCCGACCGCGGGCAGGGCGAAGGTGAAGTCACCGAGCCATGCCCGGGTGTGCCGATCGAGGCCGACCGCCCGTAGGACCTGGTTGACCAGACCGTCCGAGGAGTACATCCAGGTCCAGGCGATACCGGCCGCGACCAGTGGCAACACCTGCGGGATGAACAGCATCACCCGCGCCGTGGTGCTGAAGGCGCCGGGCCGGAGTTCGCGGATGAGTGAGGCCGCGATCAGCCCGAGCCCGACCGGCAGGACCGTGTAGAAGACGACGAGGATGAACGCGTGCTCCACGGAGTGCAGCAGCTCCGGCTGGGTGAAGATCGCCTTCCAGTTGTCCAGGCCGGCCGGCGTCGCCGGGCCGATGCCGTCCCAGTCGTAGAAGGAGTACTGAACGGACTGGAGCATCGGGAAGAGCACGAACACGGCGTACATGCTGAAGGCAGGCGCAACCCAGAGCAGCGCGCTCCAGCGCCGTGGCCGGGGTGGAGTCCGGCGCCGTACGACGCCTTGCTTTCCCACGTCCGTCACCGGCGAAGCCTGCCGGATCAGCTGCGGGCTCGACATGCTCGGCACTGCATCACCTCCGGTTCGGTTCGCCGGGATCATCGTCCGAGGTCGCGCTCGTAGTCGGACTGCACCTTGGCCGCGAACACCTCGGGCGTCGTCTTGCCGGCCAGTAGCAGTTGCGTTTGCGGGATGAGACTGTTGACGTGGATCGACGCGGTTGCGTCAGCCATGAACCCGACCAACCCATTGCTCTTCAGCAACTCCTGGAACGCACTGACCGTGGCCGCGACGGCCGATCCCGCGGGCGCGGTCGGAGCGGGTGCGTCCGAAGGGCCCGCCGGGACCAGCCCGCCGAGAGTCACCGTGTCCTGCCGCGCCCGCTGGTCCGTCTGGACGAAGTCGAGGAACGCGGCCGCGACATCGGCGTTGGGTGACTTCGCCGGAATTCCCAGGTTGGCGGCGGCGGTCATCGCGTACGACGGCCCACCGGCGTCGCCGGGCGGGAAGAGGAAGAACCCGAACTGCCCCGCCCCGGCCTTGTCCAGCGCCGGCGCCTGCCAGTTGCCGCTCGGGAAGAACACGCCGTTGCCCTTGACGAACTCGGCCGGCGCCCGGGTCTGGTCGATGTCGTTGACGTCGGACGGCAGGTAGCCCGCTTGCCCCCAGCGCTGCAGCGTTGTGGCGGCCTTCACCGTCGCCGGGTTGTCGATACTCGCGCCGGGCTTGGCGTAGTTCCAGTCCTGGACGGCCTGCGCGTCCTCGGCGGAAGACATCGCCAGGCTCTGCAGTGGATAGACACTGCCGCCGTCCTTGCCGTTGATCATGATCGGCTGCAACCCGGCATCCCTCGCCTTGGCGAGCAACTGCTCGAATTCGGCGACTGTCGCCGGTGGCCGCGTCATGCCGATCCGCTGCGCGAGCGTCTTGTTGTAATACACCCCGGTCAGGCCGAATCCGGCGCCGGCGGCGTAGAGCGAGCCTGTCCCGCGCTGCTTGCCGTCCGTCCCGACGCGGGTGGAGGCGAACTGCGACTGGGGCCACTTGTCCCACCCGTACGCCTCGGCATATGGGTCGAGGTTGGTCAGCAGCTGGTTCTCGATCAGGTTGCCGAGCTGCGAGACGCGAACGAGGTCGGGCACGTTGGTGCCGGCGAGAATGTGCGCGATGTTCGTCGTCAGGGTGGCGTAGTCCTGGTTCTCCACCTTGACGGTGACGTTGCCGTGCTCGGCGTGGAACCGTTCACCGAGGGCGGTGTAGAAGGCGACATCGACGCCGCTGTTCACGAGCAGCTTCAGCGTGACGGGCTCGCCGCCGACGCCGGTGGCCACCGGCGTGGACGGCGCGGGGCCGGCTTCGGAGTTCCCGCCGGGGGCGCAGGCGACGAGGACGAGTACGGCGGCCGCGGCGGCGGCCAGTCCGAGGGTTCCGCGGTACTGGGTCAGCGGTCGCACGAGAACTCCTTCGATGGCTCGGGGTGCGGGGACTGGAAGGCGCGACGAACGGCGTCGCCGCCCACGCCGACGGCGTCGTACGCGTCGGTCATGACGGCGAACATCTCGAAGAAGCCATGAATCTGGCCTGCGTACTCGGTCAGCTCGACCGGTACGCCGGCTGACTTCAGGCGCCGGGCGTAGTCCTCGGCCTCGCCGCGGAGAAAGTCGTGTTCGGCAGTGATGATGGTCACCGGCGCGACGCCGTCCACGGATTCGGCATGGAGAGGAGACGCGTACGACGTCCTGCGGAGCGCCGGGTCGGGAACGTAGGTCTCCCAGATGTATCGGAGCCGCCGGTCGGTGTTGGAACCGAAACCTGGCCGGCCGGCGAAGTGCTCGTACCGCCGCCGAAACGCGACCTTGTAGTCGGTGTCCTCGACGCTGTCCAGAGCCGGGTAGACAAGCAGTTGGGCCGCCAGCTCGAGGCCTTCATCGCGCGCTCTCAGTGCGGCGGCCGCGGCGAGATTGCCGCCTGAGCTGTCGCCACCGACGGCGACACTCGCGAAGTTGCGCCGGGCCCACGTGACCGCGGTCCAGGTGTCGTCGAAGCCGGCCGGAAAGGGATGCTCGGGCGCGAGCCGGTAGTCGATCGACAAGACCGCGCACGCGGCCCGGTTCGCCAGGGCGCGAGCAACCCCGTCCGCGGTGTCGAGGTCGCCGTGGATCCAGCCGCCGCCGTGCGCCCAGACCAGCACGTCTCGTTCCGCGCCGATGGGCCGGTAGAGCCGGCCCGGTACGCCGTCCGCGTCGACCGACTCGATGGACGACACCGGGGAGGGTTCGCCGGTCACGTCCAGGACCTTCGCCCGCGCGTCCGCCCGCACAGCCGCGATGTCGGCGCTCCAGGGGTCAGGCGACGAGCCGGCGCTGTCCAGGAACGCCTGGACCTGCTCGTGCGGGCGCGGAGGAGCATCCTCGGTGCGAACGACCGGGCGCTCCGGCCGGAAAGCTGGACTCATGGATGGCCCTTCTCCCTGTGATTCCAGACTGAGTACTCAGTCTGTTTTGCAAAAGCTACCGAGTACTCAGTCGGTTGTCTATGCTTGGCGGCGACCGCCCCGACCATGACGAGGAGACAGACTGTGCCTGCTGCTCAGAAGCCCAAGACCTCGGCCAAGGGCCTCGAAACGCGGGAGCGCATCGTCGACGTCGCCGTACGATTCATCGCCCGCCACGGGGCCCGCGGCACGAGCCTCGCCGACATCGCCGCCGAGGCAGGTGTGTCACAGACCGGCCTGCTGTACCACTTCCGCAGCAAGGAGGCACTGCTCAACGCCGTCATGGATCGCCACCTGGCATTCACCGAGGAATGGCTGTGGGGTGACGGCCCTGACCCCGGCCTCGAGATCGTGGACATCATCGCCAGGCACATGGCCAGTTGGCCGAGTCAGCACGACGACAAGGTGTACAGCATGCTCGGCATGAACACCGTCGTGCTCGGGGAGAACGTCAGCCCCGACACCGACCTCCATCCGCGCCTGGTCGAGGGCTACCGGACGACGATCGACCGGGTGACGGCGACCCTTCGCTCCGCACAGGCACGCGGCGAGATACGAGACGACATCGACCCGCGGCTCAAGGCAATGGAGATCATCGCCTTCTGCTACGGCATCGAGGCCGCGTGGCTGGTCGACCCGACGATCCCCGTCGCCGACGCAGCCGCCCGCTGGGCCGCCCAGCAAACCACCCAGATGACGCCATCCTGACGAGCCTGCAGAGCGAGCAGTGCTCGGCTCTCGGGGCTGTCCGGGCGAGGAGCTCCACGGCGATCTGCTGCCGGGCGGCGCCGGTCAGATGACGGATTCCGTTGCCGTGGTCCCCTTTCTATCGTCGATCGCATGATGCAGAGGATCGACGTCGTTCCGGAGCGGGCGCAGACGATCGTCGTCTGGACGGTCCTGCTGGGCGCGGTGGTCTTCTCGGTTCTCGGTCTCTGGGCGTTGCTGTGGCCGGCGTATTCGCGCTTCTGCTCGTGGCCGCCACCGTTGTGCGAGTGGCCCGCCGGCCGCTGAACAGGAGCGAAACCTCGAACTCTAGTTCCGTGTCATCGGATGGGAGAAGACATGTATGCCGTGATTCGTCATTACAGGACTGATGTGACCGTGTTCGACGCGATGATGGGCAGGGTTGAGTCCGACATGGCGGACATCATTCCGCGGGACGCGGGAGCGTTGATGTACACAGCCGTCCGTACCGGCGAGGACACAGCGCTGACAATCACCTACTTCGCCGATCAGGCTGCGGCCGAGCTGGCGGCCGCCGCGGCTGTGGAGGTTCGGGTCGCTCTGGATGCCGAGTTCGGGGTCGAGCAGACGGACATCCAGGAAGGACCGGTGCTGATCCACCGGGCCGAGGGCGCGGTCGCCCAGCCCGTTCACTTCGAGCATCTGCGCTGACCGGTCATTGATGGTCCTCGTCGATTCTCACCTGGGCGAGTTCGACGCGAGACCGGATGCCGAGCTTTCGGAAGGTGTTCTGGAGGTGATATCCCACCGTCCTCGGGCTCAGGAAGAGTTGCGCACCGATCTCTCGGTTGCTTGCGCCTTCCCGGGCCAGGCGAACGACTTGCAGCTCCTGCGGGGTCAGTTCCGCCACCGGCAGCGGCGTGCTGCTCCGGCCGGCGCTACCCGCCGCCCGGAGTTCGCTCTCGGCGCGCCGCATCCAGGGAGTGGCCTGAAGTTGTTCGAAGGTGTTGAGCGCGGCCCGCAGGGGGATCCGCGCTTCGACCCGGCGACGTTGTCTGCGGAGCCACTCCCCGTAGAGCAACTGAGTTCGGGCCCGATCGAAGGGCCGGGACTGCCCGGTCTTGTCCGCGTCACCGTGCAGGGCGAGCGCTTCGTTGTAGAGCTTGTCGGCCTCGGCATCGTCAGTCGCCACAAGCGCACGGCATCGGGCCTCGACCGCCCTCGCCCTCGGGTGTCTGCTGCTCGCCGCCCATGCGCTCAACTGGTCCAGGCTCTCCGTCACCTCCTCGGTTCGCCCGAGCCGTACGGCGGCCTCGACCAGGTCCGGCGTACGCATGACAAGGACCAGCGGATGCTCACCCGATCCGGTCAGACTCGAGCGTGACTGATCCAAGGTGTCCGCCGGTCGTCCGAGTCCCAGGTCCAGAAGACTGAGGGCCCATCGTCCGAACGCGATGACCGGTGCGATCCCTCTGGCCTCTGCGTGTCCCAGTGCCAGAGATGCGAGTTGGCGACATGACTCCGTCCGACCGGCCACCGCGTCCAGCCACGCCAGCAGAGCTTGGAAATGACAGCTGCGGTTGCTGAGTCCAAGAGTCGTGGCCAACTCCAGCCCTTCCACCGCATTCGCCCTGGCGAACTGGTGCCGTCCGACCAGCACCTCCAGAGTCGCCAACACCTGTAGCGCGAGCACGAGCAGATCCAGCCGGCCCTCGTTCCGGCAGGTCTGCACGGCCGTTTCGGCCGCGCCGATGCCGACCACGTCGTCGGCCGACGCGATCGACGCCACCGCTTGAAGCACGAGTTCCGACGGGTCCTGCGGCTCACCGCCGACCAGGCCACGTTCGTCAACGGTGTCGTTGTCGTGACTGCGGTGCGCACTACCTCCGGACAGCATCTCCAGTCGCTCCGTGAGTTGCAGCACCCTCCGCACCAGCGAGCGGCGGCCGCTGTGCGGAGGAAGGACAACGGCCGAGAGTGCCTGCGACGCCTCCGCCGCTCGCTCCAGATCATTGGCGAACCAGGCGTTCTTCGCCGCGTCGACCAGCATGCCCGCCGCCAGATCGGGGTCAGCCGCCATGACGTCGCGCCAGTCCGTCATCAACAGCCGATGAACGGTCCCCGGTGCTCCGTTGTCGAACGCCATGGCTGCCCGAAGCTGGCGAATTCGCGCCTCGACGACGACATCGTCGGTCAGCTTGTCGGCTTCGCCGGCGAGCGCCTCGGCCCTCGCCTGCTGCCCCGCCCTGTTCGCGGCACTCGCCGCCGCGACCAGGCGACGGGCCCTGACGTCGACCGAGGAGGTCAGACGCGCAGACCTCTCCAACGCCGTGGCGGCGGATGAAGGTGCGCCACGCTGGAGGGCGCGAAGGCCGCTACGCTCCAGTTCCTCCGCGGCCACTTCGTCGAGGCCGGTAGCGGCGGCAGCCAACTGCCAAGCTCGCCGGTCAGGTTCGAGTTCGGGATCGAGAGCCTTGGCGAGGGCCCGATGAGTTGCGACACGCTCGCTCACCGATGCCGTCCGGTACGCCGCTGCGCGCAGGAGCGGATGCCGGAAGACCACCCTCGACCCGGCCAACGTCTCCTCCGTCCGTACGAGGCCGGCTGCCTCGGCGTCGCCCAGCGCTTCGATGCCGATTCCCAGCGTCCGTACGGCGCGGAGCGCCACAGCCAGGTCGCCGACATCGTCCGCCGCGACCGCCAGCAACAGCCGGCGCGTGGACTCCGGGACCAACGCCAGCTGCTTCGCGTAGTGACGCTGGATGTACTCGGGCAGTGGAAGTGGGCCGACCAGCGGATCGATTCCCGCTCGCTGTTGTTCGGACAGCTCTGCGGGCAGTTCGCACAGCGCCAAGGGGTTGCCCCCGGTCTCGCGGATCACCTGTCCGGTGACGTCACGAGAGAGCGCAGGGTGCCGCTCTGACAAGAGCTGACTCGCGGACTCGGCATCCAGGCCCTGCAGGGGCCACTCGGCCACTCCCGGGAGGGGCGACGGCTCGTCCGCACGCGTTGCCACCAGCAACATGATCGACTCGTCGCGCAACCGGTTGGCCACCAGCGAGAGCACCTCGACCGACGGCCGGTCGAGCCATTGACAGTCGTCGACCAGGCACAGCACCGGCTGCTCGTCCGATGCTTCGGACAGCAAGGTGAGCGCTCCGAGCGCAACCTGGAGGCGTTCGGGCGACCGCAGAGGCATCAGGCCGAACGCGCCACGGATCGCTGTCGCCTGCGGACTGGGGAGGCAGTCGGCGCGGGTGAGCAACGGCCGAAGCAACTGGTGGAGGGCGGCGAAAGGCAGCTCCGCCTCACTCTGAACACCGTTGCCGCGCAGCACCAACATTCCGCGTGCCTGTTCCGCCGCGAAGTCGAGCAGAGCCGACTTGCCGACCCCCGGCTCACCACGAAACTGCAGAGATCCGCCATGGCCTGCTCGCGTCGCGGCGATGAGGCTCTCGATCGCCCGCTGCTCGGCCTGCCTGCCGTACAACATAGGTGAACGTTACGCCCCGTCCGCAGCTGGAATCGGTACCGCGGCTCGTTGACGGCTCCTCACCGGGCGCATCCCAGACATCGGTCCCAGTCCGAGCACACCGAGCGCGAGACGGTCCCGGAGCCGGGGTGGAAGGGCTGCCAGCGTCGCCAACGCGCGGCCGTGCCGGCCACAGACGTAGCTGGCGCGAGGCCGCCGACTCTCGAATGCGGGGACGACGGTGTCTGCCACCACCCACGGTGAACTACAGCGGTCGGTCCGCTCGATGACCGGCTCGATCAGTACGACGTCGACGCCACTCCCCCGCAACTCCTGGCGCAGTACGTCGCTCAACGCGTGCTGCGAATGCGCGGCGATCGAGTGCACGCCGCGATACGGCACCGGGAGTCGGCCGGCCATCGACCCGACCGTGATCACCCGGCCGTTCGCGGCACGGAGCAGCGGCAACATCGCCTGCGTGACAGCGAGTTGGGCAACGACAGCCAGCTCGAACTGCCGGCGAAGGTCCGCGAGTTCCACAACCTCGAGCGGAATCCTGCCGCGCGGCTGGGTGGTGTGGACGAGCGCATCCAGTGCCCTGGCATGCGAGGAGATCCGTTCCACTGCCCGGATGACGTTCTCGACCGCGCCAAGATCGACGAGTAGCGGCGTCAATCGGGGCAGTCCGATCGACCGGAGTGCCTGGGCAGCGTCGTCGTCCCGTACTGCGCCGAACACATGAGAGCCGCGAGCGGCCAACCGGATCGCCGTCGCCCGGCCGATGTCCGTCGAGGCGTCCGTGACCAACGCATGAGCCATCCGGCAGCCCGGTGAACCCGTCGTACTCATCACGGACCGCTTCCGGCGTCGGCGAGGATCTCGTCCAACCGTCGTAGTGCGGCCTCGGCCTTGAAGGCGGCGAACTCGCTCAGGAATCGGACCATGTCACGGACCGCCTCTGGGCCGACGCCGGCATCGAGGGCGGAGAACACGTGAGACCTCAGTGACTGGCCCAACGTCTGGTTCGCGACATCGGCTGCGATGGCCAGAAACGCCCGTTCACGCCTGCTCAGCAGTGTCTCTGCCCAGGCATCGGCGGTGCGCGATCGGAGGTACCGCTCAAACCACTCGTCGGCCGTCTCCGTCACATAGTTCGGCTCGGCGTCGCTGGACAAGGCCGCCGGCCGGACCTGGTTGGGTCCCTGCCCGAGCACCTCGGCGAGTCGCTCCAGCGCGTCCGCGGCAGCGGGGTAACCGGCGTACGGCGCGATGAAGCGGACGACGGCGTACAGGGTCTCCACCGTGACGTCGTACTGGCGCGCCGCGGTCACATGCATGCGGAAGGCGAGCCCGAGGTGACCTCGGCAGACGTCGTTCGCCAGGCACAGCAACAGCTTCTCCCGCACGCTGAGTCCTGGCAGACCGTAGGTGAATTCCCCGGTTCCGAGGGCGATCCGCTCGAAGGCGGGATCGAGGTCGCGAAGCTGCGCGCTCGGCAAGTCAGCCACCGGTCTCCCTTCCATGACGTCGGGGCTTCCGAGCCTAGGTACCCCGGTTGCCGGTGGCATCCGTCATTCGACCAGGCTCGTTCGCGTGCCGGTCCGGTCGTTCGGCAGATCCGGCCAGGTCCCTCCCGGCCTACCTTGCGACCATGGTGCGCACAGTGCGGAGGTGCCGGCGGTGAGGGCGGTCCGGCAGCAGGAGTGGGGGCCTCCGGAGACGATGCAACTGGTCCACATCGACCCGCCCCAAGCCGCTCCGACCGAACTCCTGGTCAAGGTCAAGGCAGCGGGTGTCAACCCGGTGGACCACTTCACGCGGCTCGGCGTCGCCTACAACCGCGTCCTGGAGTTGCCGTTCGTCAACGGCTGGGACGTCGCGGGCACGGTCGAGGACGTCGGCTACGGCGTGACCCGGTTCCGGCCCGGCGACCGGGTCTTCGGTATGCCGTGCTTCCCGCGGGCCGCCGGTGCCTATGCCGAGTACGTCGCCGCCCCGTCGCGTCAGTTCGCCCGGATGCCGGCCGAGCTGAGTTTCGTCGAAGCGGCCGGTCTGCCGCTCGCCGGGCTGACCGCCTGGCAGATGCTCGTCGAGACGGCCCGCCTCCAACCCGGTCATCGGGTTCTCGTGACGGCGGCCGCGGGTGGCGTCGGTCATCTCGCCGTACAGGCCGCCAAAGCACTCGGGGCCGAGGTCATCGCGTCCGCAAGAGCCGCCAAACACGACTTCCTGCGGGCCCTCGGAGCGGACCAGGTTGTGGACTACACGACCACCGACCTGCCGGGAGTCGTCCGCGACGTCGACGTCGTGATCCAGTTGGTGGGAGGCGCACCCGCCCTCAGGTCGCTCGAGTGCCTGCGGCCGGGAGGGATCATGGTCAACTCGCAGGCGGCCTGGACACCGGGCATGCAGCGGCGCGCCTCCGAACTGGGTGTCCAGGCCTGCGCATTCCTGGTCGAACCGGACGGCCGCGGCTTGGAAGCACTGGCAGGGATGGTGGCAGTGGGCACCCTGCGGGTAGAGGTCGGCCACACCTTCCCACTGGCCGCCGCGGCCCAGGCGCACGAGCTGATCGCCGGCGGTACGACGACCGGGAAGATCGTCCTGGTGGTCGACGAGGCCGACGCCTGACGCTGTTCGCAGACGGGTGCATGAACTGGTCACCTGACGGATCTGAGCGCCGGCTTCGGCTGCATAAGCTGCGATCGTCCGGCTGGGGAGGTGCTCACTCCGGTTCGGGCCGGCGTCCGTCCGCGCAGGGTTCATGAGGGGTCGCGGGCGGGCGCCCTGTTCTTCCGGCGCGCTGGAGGCGTCTGCCATCAACAACGAACGGTTGTCCGTTTCTTGGAGGAACCATGAGATCCGAAGACCAGCGGCCTGCGACCGGCGCTCCGCACCAGCCTCCGGCCGCGGGCGTCGCGACCTTGCTCGTCGTGGTGCTCGGCATCCTGCTCATCGCCTTCGCGTGGCCGGCGGTCCGATCGGAACCGCGGGACGTCCCGATCGCCGTGGCCGGGCCGTCGCCGGTGACCTCGCAACTCATCGAGAGGCTCGAGACGCAGGTACCCGGCGCCTTCGACGCCATGGCGATGCCGGACCGGGCGACCGCCGTCGAGGCGATCGAGGACCGGACCGTGTACGGCGCGATCGTCCCGGGGCCGAGCGGTGTCGAGATCCTGACCGCCTCCGCGGCGAGCGCCGCGATCGCCGACACCCTGACCCACCTCGGCACGCGCATCTCCCCCGATGGCGGTCCGCCGCCGAAGATCGTCGACGTGGTGCCCGCACCTGCCGACGATCCGCGGGGAGCCGGACTGGCGGCCGGAGCGTTGCCGCTCGTGCTCGGCGGGATCGCCGGCGGGGCCGGATTCGCGCGGCTAGTTCGTTCCGGAACGCAGCGCGTCGTCGGCGCTCTGGTCTTCGGCATCGCGAGTGGCCTGATCCTGGCCGCATTCAACCAGTACTGGCTCGGAGCGTTGAGTGGCAGCTATTGGGCGAACTCGGCGGTCATCACCTTGGCCGTCTCCTCCGTCACGTTGACCTTGCTGGGACTCGACTGGTTGTTCGGTCTTCCCGGTCTCGGGCTTGGCGCCGCCGTCATGCTGCTGCTCGGCAATCCGCTGTCCGGCCTGACAAGTGCTCCCGAGATGCTGCCGAGCGGATGGGGAGACTTCGGTCAGGCGCTACCACCAGGAGCCGCCGGGACCGCGCTTCGGTCGGTGGCGTTCTTCGACGGCGCCGGATCGTCCGGAGCCTTCACCGCGCTGAGTGCCTGGATCATCGGAGGCCTTCTCCTGTGCCTCCTCGGCGCCGCCCGCAACCGCACCCGCCACCGCGACGCCGAGTCGCCGGCGGCATCCGCAGCCCACGCCTGACCCCCTGGGACAGCAACTTCTGCGAGGCTTCGTGAGCTTCTCTGCCAGACGGTGGTGTAGCGACCGCGGGCCAACGCGTCCGGACCTCCTCGACCTCGTTCGCCTGCGGGCGCTTCAGCTCAGCGGCTGCGTCCGCTGCCTGGACGCCTCCACGCGCCGGTCTCCAACACTGGGCACCGATCAGCCCCGGCGATACCTGCTCGCCGCCTGGCGTGGCGTGGATCTCTACGACCACCGCGAACGCGCGGCGCTGGCACTGACCGAGGCACTGATGAACTCGTCGGCGAAGACAGACCCGTCGACCGCGGCCGAGGCCATGCGCTTGCTCGGCAGGGCGTACGACGCCGTCGTCGAAACAATCGTGTCCGTGCGGCATCGACGACCCCCGCACTGCCACGCCGGCGAGCTGACGGATTCGACCGGTCAGACGACGGATTCGGTGCGCGGCCCAGACGCCTAGGTTCAGCGCGCGGTCGGCGATGGCCGCGCGGCAGCGGACGCACTGAGGAAGCTGGACGCGGCCGCCGGCCGGATCGGGTTGATCGGGTTCTGCTTCCGCGGTGGCCTGGCCTTCAACTACCAGACTTTCTCAGCGGGGCATTTCGTGGGTGGGTGTGGCCTGCAGGGCCGCGGCTTCGACCTCTCGGATGATCTGGTCGCGGTTGTCGCCCAGCTTCTCGTCCCTGATCTTGTGGTGGAGCATGATGAAGGCGTCCAGCAGGGCCTGGGGTCGGGGCGGACAGCCTGGCAGGTAGATGTCGACCGGGATGATGTGGTCGACGCCCTGCACGATGGCGTAGTTGTTGAACATCCCGCCCGAGCTCGCGCACGCACCCATCGCGATGACCCACTTCGGGTTCGCCATCTGGTCGTAGCACTGGCGCAGTACCGGCGCCATCTTCTGGCTGAGTCTGCCCGCGACGCAGAGCAGGTCGGCCTGGCGCGGGCTGGGCCGGTAGACCTCCATCCCGAACCGCGCGAAGTCGTTGCGCGGGGCACCTGCTGCCATCAGCTCCATCGCGCAGCACGCCAGGCCCATCGCGGCGGGCCAGACCGACGCGCGCCGCGCCTGGGCAGCCGCCCACTCCACCGTCGTGAGCAGAACCCCATTCGGCAGCATTTCCTCGAGTCCCATCGTCACCACCCAGTTCTCCGCGTCGTGCCCCGGCTGCTGCCGACGTACCGAGAGAAGAGCTCCGGATGTACGGCGGCGTGCTCTGCAGACTCGCACCGCCGGAGGCAGCACGGAATCTGCTGATTGACCGGTCCTTCACGGCAGACGGGGTCCCGCCGGAGATCAGGTCAGGTCGAGGTGACTGGTACGCCACAGAGCACCTGTCGCGACGAGCGTCGAGTAGGCGGCGAGCATGACGCCTCCCTGCCAGGGCTCGAGGAAGGTCTGGTCGGTCAGGGTGATCTGGGTCAACGCACTGGACGATGGACCAGGCAGGTAGATCGTCCAGTCCTGCAGCGCGGGGATGCGCGTGACGATCGGTTCCGCGACGAACAGGTAGACCAGCAGGCCCACCACGGCAGCGACTTGGTCGCGCAGGAGCGCGCCGAGCCCGACGCCGAGCAGCGCGAACGCGGTGACCGCGGCGATGACTCCGGCCAGAGTCGCAGGAATGCCGTTGCCGGTGAGCGTGGGGTCGATGCCACGGGCGGTCAGCCAGGGCCAGGCAATGGCGGTGACGACCGCGATGCAGGCGAGAGCGTAGAAGACGCCGACCACGGCGTAGGTGATCAGCTTGGCCGCGACAACCTTGGCCCGGTACGGCGTCGTCAGAAAAGTGGTCGTCGCCGTACGATGCCGGTACTCGCTCGTCATGCCGATGGCTGCCAGCACCGCGACGAGCGTCTGCGCGCCGCCGGCGGCGGTGCCGAACAGCAGCCGCTGGCCGGCAGCGGTCGCCAACGGGGGTGCGAGGGTCGCAGGATCGTCGTTGAAGGCGATGTTCAGGCTCGCGAACAGTGCGGTCAGGGCCATCGTTGCCAGGAGCAACCAGAGCCAGAGCCGGGTGGACCGGAGTTTGGCGAACTCGCCGCGGACCAGCCCGGTCATCGGACACCCACCTCCGAGATGTTCGGGCGCGGAGTCGAGGCGTCCGAGGTGAGATCGAAGAACAGCCGTTCGAGGTCACCGTCGCGTTGCGACAGCCATTCCAGTTCCACCCCGGCGACGAACGCCGCCCGCCCAACGGTGGCCGCATCGGTACCGCTGACCATGAGCCGGCCGGCGCCGTCCTCGTCAACGGTGACGCCGTCGTGGCGATCCAGAGCCGCACGCAACCGGTCTGCGTGACGCGTGCGCACCTCAACCAGGGCGCCCTGCCGGCCCGCCAGCTCGCCGACCGGACCCTCGTAGCGCAAGCGGCCGCCGTCGATGATGACGACGCGATCCACCAGTTGCTGCATCTCGGTCAGGACATGGCTGGACACCAGCACCGTCCGGCCTTCCGCGGCCAGACCGCGCAGCAGCCTCCGCATCCACACGATGCCCTCCGGGTCGAGCCCGTTGGCCGGCTCGTCCAGCACCAGGACGTGCGGATCGCCCAGCATCGCGACGGCCAGCGCGAGCCGCTGCCGCATGCCGAGTGAGTAGCCGCCGATGCGGCGCCGGCCGGCGGTGGTCAGCCCGACCAGTTCGAGAACCTCGTCGGCCCGTCCCGGCTGGAAGCCGTTCACGGTGCAGTAGATCCGCAGATGCGCGAGACCGGATCGGGCGGGATGGAACCCGGAGGCGTCCAGGGCGGCCCCGACCACGGTCGCCGGGGCAGGGATGTCGCGGAAGACGTGACCGCCGATCGTGGCGACGCCCCGGTCGGGACGGACCAGGCCGAGCAGCATCCGCAGAGTGGTGGTCTTGCCCGCCCCGTTCGGGCCCAGGAACCCGGTGATCGTGCCCGGGGTCACGCTGAACGTCAGGTCGTCGACCGCCCGGAACGAACCGAACGACTTCGACAGCCCGCGCACCTCGATCGCCGTACCGCTGATGAGATCGCCGGCCGGGTGGCGCGGCGACAAGTGCCTGCTCATGCCACTACGATGAAGTGTTAACAGGAAAGTGTCAACACCGCTGTAAACACTTTGGAGGACGTGACCGGTGACCACCGAAGGCGGAGGCAAGCTGCTCAAGCGACCCGAACGGCGCCGCGCCCTGATCGAGGCGGCCGCGCGCGCCTTCGGCCGCGCCGGCTTCGCGGCTACCAGCCTCGACGACGTCGCCGCCGAGGCAGGCGTCAGCCGGGTCCTGATCTATCGCCACTTCGAGTCCAAGACCGACCTGTACGAGGCGGTCCTCGCCGACGTGAGCGAGCAGCTCAGAGCCGCCACGGGTCACCCCGAGCACATGAGCCCGACCAGCCTCGAGGGCCTGGTCGCCGCGGCGCAGGCCAACCCCGACGGCTTCCGGTTGTTCTTCCGCCAATCGGGCCAGGAACCTGAGTTCCGGCGGCACGCCGACGAACTGCGCGCCGCCATGAAGGCCACCGCCGAGCCCTACCTGAAGGAAGTGATCCCCGACGAGGCACGGCTGCAGTGGGCCGCGGATCTCATTCCGACGATCGTCGTCGAAGCAGTCATCGCCTGGCTCGACGCCGGCCGCCCGGATCCCGAGACCGCGCCCGACACCATCAACCGCATCATCGCCGGCGCAGTCACCACCATCGCATCACCCGCCACCTAGACCTGCTGGTCGACCAGCAGGTGTCCGAAGAGGCGGGTGGCGAGGGCTTCGGCGGCGGCTTGGTCGAGGACGTGGCCGGGGATGTCCGGGTGCGTCGTGGTCCACGCGTTCGCGGTTCGGAGGTCGGTGAAGAAGTTGAGGTAGTCGCAGCAGCAGTCGGCCGACGGTCCACCACGGCCGTCGGCTCCCACGAACACCACCGCCGTGTCGGGCTCCCACCGGCTATGACCGCCGGTGGTGGTGACGGTGATGGCCTGGTTGGTGGTCGTGTCGACGGACTCGATCAGGGTGTCCTCGCCGAGCATCGGTCCGATGCCGAGCGCGTCGATGGCGCACATCGCGTAGACGTCGACGCCGGTGGCCTGGTCGCCGATGTGCACCCGATGCCGCGTCGGTACGGCGGAGAACGGGTAGGCAACCGCGATTTGGCCATCCGGAGCCAAGCGGATCGCGTCTGCCGCGTGCAGTGCGTCCAAGGTGGCGGCGACGCTGGGACCGGCGCCACCGGCCACGATGACGGTGTCGAGTTCACCGGCGGAGGGTGGGCGGCCCGTGGTTGCGAAAGCCCTGAGGATGGCCTGGTGCACGGCCTTCTCGACCGGATCCAGCGGCAAGGCGCGAGCCCGCCAGGCGCTCAGCACTCCTGCGGGCGTGGCCGGCTCCCCCCGGCCGGCGATCGCGGCGCGCAACTGCTCGACCGAGGGCGCGGAGACGATCCGGCCGGCCTCGTCGCGGTACAGGCGGCACGACACCGACCAGCCGCCTTCCATTGCGGAGAAGGGGTCGCGGCCGTCGATCAGCAGCGTCGGCGATCCGGCCATGCCGAACCTGGCGGCGTCCGCGTCGCTGTCGATGACGCGCGTGCTGACCGGCAGGTCGGTGACCTGCCCGAGCCGGTCGAGCATCGGGCCCAGGTTCGGGCAGTCGGGAACGTGCAGGACCTCGAGCTTCATCGGCTTACCTCTGCTGGGTGATCGCCGGCGCCCTGACCGATCGCGTCGAGCAAGGCGCAGCGCCGGTCTGCGCGAGGCAGGTCGCAGGTCCCGACCAACTCGGCAAGGGAGTCGTGCATCCGTTGCAGGTCGCGGATCCGGGCCTCGAGGTCGGCGCGGCGGTGTTCGGCCAGCGCGCGGGCGGCGTCACAGCTGTCCGGTCCCCCGGTGTCGAGGTGAATCAGTTCTTCGATCTCGTCGAGGGTGAATCCAAGTTCCTGAGCGCGCTTGATGAAGCGCAGCAACTCCACGGCGGTCGGTGGGTAGTCGCGGTAACCGCCCGGCGTACGGGGCGGCTCGGTCAGGAGCCCACGACGCTCGTAGTAACGCAGGGTTTCGGCGTTCACCCCGGCCCGGTCGGCCAGCTCACTGGTCCTCATGACCCTATCGTCAACCCCGGACCTGACTACAGAGTCAAGGTCACACCCGCGACCCGGTCCTCCGCCGGGCATACCGACGTTCCAGGGCGTCGACCGGCGCGAACACCAGGCAACCGATCTGGTCGTCGCGGCGCAGCACCCAGTTCGACACGGCCAGCACCTCGCAGCCGGCGTACCCGCGCGCCGCGGCCAGCAGCATCGACGCCCCGTAGAAGATCATCGCCGCGTCGCTGGTCACCGACAACGACGGCAGGTACCACGGCGTCGCATACAGCGCGGCCACCACCGCCAGATTCACGACACTCGCCACCGGGCCGGTCAACCGCAGCGGCTCCGGCCACCACCGCGCCCGCAACCATTGCCACACCAGCAGCATCACCGGAAACCCGACGACCCCGAGCAACAACGACCCGTCGACATAATCCCGCACCGGCGGCCCCCACACCTCCCACAGCAGATACCCACCCACCACCACCCGGGCGCCGGTCCCAACCGGTCCGATGCCCCGCCGCCCGCGCACACCCGCACCAACGACCGGACCGCAACCCACTGATACACCCATGAAACTCACCCGACCCTTCTACGCCGTCAGCGTGCGCCCCGTACCTGGGTCCGGGGTCAAGCCGGCATCAAGCTCGGGCCGGGTCGCATGTGCGGGCCAGGTGGGTCGGTACGTCGTCGACGACGAGGGCGTCGACGCCTGTGTCGATCAGGTACGTCGCTTGGTCGGGGGTCGGGCACCAGACGAGTAGTTGCCGGTGCGACCGATGTACCAGATCGAGGGTGCGTTGCACCGAGGGCAGGTCGATCTGTGCCGTGGACGGGTTCGGCCAGAGGGAGCCGGCGTGGACGGCCAGGACCTGGACGTCCAGGTGTGCGGCCGCGGCGACCGCGTGGCCGATCGGGAAGTGCAACCAGGTCAGCAATCCCAGCGGCAGGTGGGGCGACTGTGCTCGGACATGCCCCAGCGCGGCGGGATCGAACGACAGCGCGATCGCCGGCCGGCCGGCGTCGAAGTCCCGGGCCGCACGGCCGAGAAGGGCTGCGGTGGTCCGGTCCGGCGAACGGCCGGCGTCCTCCAAGGAGGACTTGATGTCGAAGGCGACCCCACACTCGACCGGCAGCGCGTCCAGCAGTTCCTGCACCCGCAGTACACCCTGGCGGGACGCCCGAGCGCCTGATATCTGGGCCAGGATGTCCCCGCTCGGCAGGGCGGCGTCGTGCGCGACGAACAGTTCGTCGTCGGCGGTGCGCCGTACGTCGACCTCGATCCAGTCGATGCCCTGCTCCACGGCGGTCAGGAATGATGCCAGCGTGTTCTCCGCCCGCCCGAGCACCGTCCCCATCCCGAGACCGCGATGACCGATCAGCGTCGCGGTGCGAGAGAACACACGCTCCATCTCAGCGGTTCCCCTCATCGGCCGGCGGTACCAGGCTGAGCGTCCGCTGGACGAGTTCGTCGATCGTGATCCGGTCGAAGTCGCGCACCGCACTGCGCACCTTGACGTGCGTCGTTCCGACGAGGTCTTCCGGTACGCCGCCCGCGCCGTGCGCCGCGCCGTACACGCTGCCGACCGTGGCCGCGTTCGAATCGGTGTCCCGCCCGCCCGAAATCGTGATGCCGACGGCGTCCATGAAACCCTCGCCCCACAACAGCCCGGTCGCGATCAGGGCCACGTTGTTGACCGTGTGCACCCACGGCAGGTGACCCAGCTCGCGGTCGACCCAGTCGAGCGCCTCGGTGTGACCGGCGCCCGCGTCGTACAGGTGCTCGACGGCCTCCAACGCGGCGACGAGCCGTGACCGGGCCGGCACGAGCGACTTCGCGGCCCGCATCGCGTCGCGGACGGAACCGGTGGCCAGCGCAGCGGACACCAGACCCGCGGCCCACAGTTCGCCGTACACACCGTTGGCACTGTGGGTGAGCCTGGCGTCGGTGAGCGCCAGCCGGGCAGCCTCGCCGGGACGCCCCGGGCTGACCAGTCCGAACGCGTCTCCCCTGATCAATGCGCCGATCCACTCGCGGTACGGGTTCCGGTAGGTGGCCGTGACGGGCGGCCGCAGGCCGTGAACCAGATTGCGGTACGCCGCTCGCTCGGCCGTGTAGGTCTGAGTGAACGGCACCCGGTCCAGCCACTCGGCGGCGATCTGCTCCGTCGTCAGCTCACGCCCGTACGTCTCGAGCAGATGGAGCCCCATGATCGTCCAGTCGATGTCGTCGTCGCGCGGAACGTCGACGAACCGTCCGGCCGAGGCGGTCCGGGCCGACGGGTGCAGCGCCGACACACCGTCGGGCAGCGGGTCGAGCAGTGGAAGATAACCGCGTTGCGGCCACTGATCCGCCGCCCGCAGGTAGATCTCGAGCTCGGTCCTGGTCAGGCCCTCCACCGGCTTGCCGAGCGTGTTGCCGACCGTCCGTCCCAGCCAGGCCCCGCGAATCCGGTCGTCCAGACGCGCTCGGTCGACAGGGAGCTCGGGCGCTGCGGCCGCGAGGTCGAGCAAGGTCGCCGCATCGTCCGGCTCGTCGAAAGGCCAGTCCGGGTTGCGTTCCAGATCGCCGAGCCGCCGCTCGGTCTCCTCGAGTCGCGCCAGATCGTTGCCCGCCGCGGCCTCCCGAGCCTCCGTTTGCAACTCCCCCGCCGGATAGCCGCTGTGGAGCAGTTGCTCCGCCTCGTCGGGAATCAGATCGCGCAGGTCGAGTACGTCGTGCACAGTGCTCCTTGAATCTCAGAGGCCGGAAAGGATCAGCCTTTGACAGCGCCGGACAGAAATCCCTGCGTCACCTGACGTTGCATGACGACGAACAGCACCATCACCGGCAGGATCGTGATCAAGGCTCCCGCCGCCAGCGGACCGATGTCGACGGAACGCCCACCCAGGAAAAGGTAGAGACCGGTCGTCAGCGGCCGGTAGCGGCCGCCGGGCAGATAGAGCAGCGGTACCAGGAAGTTGTTCCAGTTCTGCAGGAAGGTGAAGACGGCCAGTGCGCCGGCGCCGGAGGTGACCAGTGGCAGCATCACCCTGACGAAGATCTGCCATTCCGAGGCGCCGTCGATCCGCGCCGCCTCCTCGATCTCGGTGGGCAGGTCGGTGAAGAAGGCCCGGATGAAGAACGTGCCGAACGACAGTCCCGTACTGGCCAGCACGAGATTGGCTCCCAGCAGCGTGTTCAGCAGCCCCATACCGCGCAACTGGAAGTACAGCGGGATCATGTAGGTGAAGAACGGGACGAGCAGTCCGAGGACAACCAGGTAGAAGGCCAGGGTCCGCCCGGGGAACGGCAGCCGGGCGAAGGCGTAGCCTCCCAGCGTCGCCAGCACCACGACGATCAGAGTGCTGGGCACGGACAACAGGAAGCTGTTCAGCACGTAGTCGCCGAAGTCTCCTACCGTCCACGCCGTCACCAGGTTCTCCGAGGACACCGACGAGAAGAGCCCGAACGGGTTCGATCGCACGTCCTCGTCCGTCTTCAGCGCCGTGGACAGGATCAGGACGAGCGGGAACAGCATCAGGACGGAAAGCCCGAGCAGGACCAGGTGCTTACCTCCGAGGGCGGCCTGCCGACGCAGCGGACGTCGGTCTGCGCGCGTAGTCATGCTCCGCTCCCCTGCAGTGTCGTCATGCTCCGCTCCCCTGCAGTGAAAGCCGCCGCTGCAGGCGGTTCAGCCAGATGGCGAACGGGATCGCCATCAACGTGATCACCAAGGCGAGCGCCGTACCGTAGCTGATCCGGTTGAGCTGGAAGGCGTTGCCGTAGGCATACGTTCCGAGCACTTCGGTGGCACCCGCGGGTCCGCCGCCGGTCATGATGAAGACGATGTCGAACACGCTGAAGCCGCCGACAAGCGTGATCGTGGTGACCATCAGGAACACCGGCATGATCTGCGGAAGGATGACGTACCAGAGGCGGCCGAATGTCCCCGCACCGTCGATGCGGGCCGCGTCCACCAACTCGCTGTCGACGTTCCGGAGCGCGGACAGCAGGATGACGAAGACGAAGCCGCAGGTTGCCCAGACCGCGGTCCCCAGCACCGCGTACAGCGCGGTGTTCGGGTTGCCGAGCCAGCCCGTGGACAGGGAACCCAGCCCGACCGCTTCCAATGCCCGATTGAGCCAGCCGCGGGCGGGGTCGTAGATCCAACCCCACACCACGCCGATCGCGACCTGCGGAAGCACGTACGGAACGAAGAACGCGATCCGGTAGAAGATGCTGGTCCGCCCGACGCCCCAGACCAGCAAGGCGAGCCCGAGACCGATGACCAAGGGCGCGGCCGTGCCGAGCACGATCCAGATCACGTTGTTCTTCAGTGCCGCCCAGACGCTGGGGTCGTTGAAGATCTCGACGAAGTTGTCCAGACCCACGAACGGCGGCCGCGGGTTGATCCCGTTGAAGTCGACGAACGCGTAGTACACGGCGTTGGCCAACGGAAACAGGAAGAACACCACGACCATCACCATCAGCGGCGCGACCAGCACCAGCCCCAACCGGGTCTGGGCACCGCGCGTCACCCGAGGCGGTCCTGAGTGTGCCTTGCGACTCGGGGAGGCCGTCCTCGGTTCGCCGACGGGTCGCGCCGCTGTCAGTGGCTCCGTTCTCATGACTTCTTGAATGCGGTTTCGAGATCGCGGGCAACCTGCTCGGCGGTGCGCTGACCCGAGAGGATCCCCTGAACGCCGTCCCACATCGCCTTGTTGAACACGTCGGTGGTCAGTACGTCGATGTTGTAGCCGAAGTCCCCGGTGCCGGCAGCCAACTTGGAGGTGTCCTGCAGAGTCTGGCTCAGCAGCGGCGACAGTTTCATGCCGGTGACGTCGACCGGCTGCGGCGGGATCGTGCCGAGGTTCTCGACGATCCAGCGGGCATGGGCCGGCGAGGCCAGGAAGTCGACCAGCTTGAGGGCCGCGTCGGTGTTCTTGCTGCCCGCGGAGATGAACGGACCGGATCCGAGTCCGCCGGTGAAGATCCCCGGCCCGGACGGAGCGGGGAACGGAATGTAGCCGACCTTGAACTTCGCGTTCTGCTCGATCCCGTCGATCAGCCAGCTTCCGGTGGGCAGCATGGCCGCCTTACCGGAGTAGAAGAGCGCGTTCGCGTTGTCGTAGCTGAGCGATGTCGGGAACTTCGGCAGATACCCGGACTTGCCGAAGTCCTCCCACAGCTTGAGCGCCGAGACCACCTCGGGCGAGGTCCAGGACTTCTCGCCCTTCAGCAGAGCGTCCATCCCGTCCGAGCCGGTCGCGCTGGACAGCGCCATGCTGAGCAGGTGTCCGCCCTGCCAGCCTTCCTTGTCGCTGGCGGCGATCGGTACGACGTTCTTCGCCCGGAACGTCTCGGCGGCCGCCTTCAGCTCGTCCAGGTTCCGCGGAACCTCGACGTTGAACTTCGTGAACAAGTCCTGGTTGTAGAAGAGCCCGATCGTCTCCATCTCACCCGGGACGCCGACCGTCTTCCCGTCGAAGGTGACGCGCTCCTTCGCGAACTGGTAGATCGGCCACTTGTACTTCTGATAGGCATCGGTCAGGTCGTACAGCAGACCGGCCTTCGCGAGTGCGCCGGCGTACCCGGGCCCTGAACCCCAACTGAAGACGTCCGGGCCCTCGCCGGACCGCAGTTGGGTCTGCAACACGGTCCGCATGTTCTCGGTCGGCATCGCCTCGAGCTTCACGTCGACACCCGACGTCTTCTCGAACTCGGCGAGATGGGTCTCGAGTTTCTTCAGGGCGGCGGCGTCTTCGGGTTGTTCGATCAGGTAGCGGACCGTCTGTGTCTGGCCCTCACCCGAGGTGGTCTGACCGCCGGTCCCTGTGCAGGCCGTGGCCACCAGGCCGATGGCAACCATCGCCAAGGCCGCGGTCCCCGCTGAACGGTGTTTCATTGCCAAGTCTCCGTTTCGATGTGACGCTTACGCGGCCCGCGCCCAGGACGGACCGGCGGCAGCCGGCCGTGCGTCATGGCAGGTCCCACATCTCCCGGTTGGAGCAGCGTCCCCGGTCGATCTACTTTCTCGGTGAAAAGAAAAGATGTCAAGAGTACGCCGGTTTACGATTGGTCGACCGCTGGGCGACAGGGAAACTCGCCCTGGATCGCGATCGTGGCAGCGCCTCGCGCCCACTCCAGGAAGTCCATCGGCCGGATCACCAGTTCGGTGTGCGGACCCCGCGGACCGGCGTACCGGGCCAGTCCTTCGTCGAGCGACGCCCGGGCCGTCTCGGCGAGATGGACTCCCTCGCCGGACAGGATGATGCGCTCCACACCGGTCAGCGAACTGATCGCGGCGGCGACCTGGCCGAGGGCGCCGGCCGCCTCGTCCACGACCCGCCTGGCGACCGGTTCACCGGCCGCCGCCAGCCCGAGCACCTCGTCGTACCCGACCCTCCGGCCGAGTACTGCGGAAACCGCCGAGGTGACGGCAGCCGAGGTGAGATAGGCGGTCGTGCAGCCGCGGTGGCCGAGGTGACACAACGGCCCCGACGGATCGATCGGCAGATGGCTGACGGGTGTCACACCGGTCGGGATCACCTCGTTGTTGAGCACCAGTCCGTAGCCGATACCGGCACCGACCGTGAACAAGGCGAAGTCGGTGTAACCCCTGCCGTGGCCGAACCAGTGCTGAGCCTGGGTCAAGCCGACGACGTCGTTGTCGAGGTGGACCGGAACGTCCAGTCGCTTGCTGAGCAGGGCTTTCAACGCGACGTCACGCCAGTGCATGAACGGTGAGTCGGCAACGATCTCACCGGCGTCGACCACACCGCCGACAGTGACTCCGACCGCGTCGAGCGGCCGGCCGGCGCGGGACCGGAGTTCGGCGACGATCTCGCTGACCTCTTCGACCACGTCCGAGACCTCCAGCGACCGCACGGGTTGGACACAGGTGTCCAGGACCTGCGACCGAAGGTCGGTGACCACCGCGTAGATCGAGTCGGTGGTCAGCTTCACGCCGGCGAATCGGTAGCGGTCGGCAACGACATCGAGCGCCAGCGACGCGCGGCCGCGGCCGGGGGTGCGGATCGGATCGGTCTCGACCAGGACACCGGCCTCGAGCAGCGGCTTGACCAGCCGGGTCAGGGTGGCCGCCGACAGCCCCATGCTCTTGGTGAGCTGGGCGCGGGACCTCGCCCCGTGCACCAGGATGTCGATCGCCACCGTCTTGGACAGCACCGAGAACGGCACGCCTGCCGCGATGTCGTCTCTGCCCATGCTCACCACCACCCTCCCGACTCCGCAACGGCCGCCGAAGAAGGACGTGGCACGGATTCCGCTGCGCGTCCTCTTGTGGCATGCTCAAGCCTACACGTTTCACGATGAAAATATTAACGACAGGATGAAACGGATGAGACTATCGACGGGAGCTCCGCCCGTGACGCCGGTTGTCCTCTCCGCGGGCAGGGTGTCGGTGGTGGTCGACGCCGCTGACGGGATCCCGCGGGTCCTCCACTGGGGCCGCCGGATCACCACGAGCCGGTCCGATGCGGCGTACCTCGAAGCGCTCGGCGAGACACAGTGGGGAGCCGACGGCCTGCACGGCGCCGGGTTCCCCTCGGTGCTGCCTGAGCAGTCCGCCGGGTGGCGAGGATTGCCGGGGCTGGAAGGCCACCGCGGCGGCGTGACTTTCTCGAGTCGTTTCGTTGCCACGGGTTGGGACCTGAGCAGAACGGACGACGACACCCAGCAGCTTCGTGCGCGGGCAGTCGACGAAGACGCGGGCTTGGCACTGACCACCACGATCGAACTGCAACCCTCTGGCGTACTGCGCTTGCGCGCCGACCTCACGAACGCTGCGGACACGCCGTACACCGTCGACGCCGTTCGGCTCGTGCTGCCGGTACCCGCCGAAGCGCAGGAACTGCTCGACTTCACCGGCCGCCACCTGCGCGAGCGGACGCCTCAACGGCACCCGTTCGTGGCCGGCACCCACCTACGGGAAGGGCGTCGCGGGCGGACGGGCTCGGACGCCAGCATCCTCCTTGCCGCCGGAACGCGCTCGTTCGGCTTCCGCAGCGGCGAAGTGTGGGCCGTCCACACCGCGTGGAGCGGCAATCACGTGACTTTCGCTGAGCTCGGTCTGGCCGGCGTCCGGGTCCTGGGCGGTGGCGAGCTGCTGCTGCCGGGCGAGCTGGTTCTGGCTCCCGGCGACACGTACACCACGCCATGGTTGTACGCGTCGTACGGCGAGGGCCTGGACGAGCTCGCACAGGCGTTCCACCGGTCTCTGCGCGACCGTCCGACACACCCGAAGTCGCCCCGGCCAGTGGTGCTCAACACCTGGGAAGCCGTGTACTTCGACCACAATCTCGAGTCGCTGATCGAGTTGGCCGAACATGCCGCACAGGTGGGGGTGGAACGATTCGTCCTCGACGACGGGTGGTTCCTGCACCGCCGGGACGACCGCGCCGGCCTCGGCGACTGGCAGGTCGATCCCGACGTCTGGCCGAAGGGTCTCCAACCGCTGGTCGACGCGGTGCGGGGCCTGGGAATGGAGTTCGGACTGTGGTTCGAGCCCGAGATGGTCAACGAGGACTCCGATCTCGCGCGTGCCCACCCGGAGTGGATCATGGCACCGGGCGACCGGCTGCCGTTGCGCGCCCGGCACCAGCAGGTCCTCAACCTGACCATCCCGGACGCCTACAGTCAGGTGCTGGAGGCAATCAGCTCGCTCGTCTCCGAACACCGGATCGACTACATCAAGTGGGACCACAATCGGGACCTCGTGGAAGCAGGCGACCGCACCACCGGAGCAGCGCGCGTGCACGAACAGACCCGCGCGGTCTACGCGATGATGGACGAGCTTCGACTCCGCCATCCCTGGCTGGAGATCGAGTCCTGCTCGTCCGGTGGTGGCCGGGTCGATCTGGAGGTCCTGCAGCGAACCGACCGGGTGTGGGCGAGCGACTGCATCGACCCGCTGGAACGCCAGCAGATCCAGCGGTGGACCGGTTTGCTTCTTCCGCCCGAGCTCGTCGGCGCTCATGTCGGCGCGCCCACCGCACACACCACTCATCGCACGCACTCACTGGCCTTTCGCGCGGCCACCGCGCTCTTCGGCCACTTCGGCATCGAGTGGGATCTGCGGACGGCGTCGGACACGGAACTGGAAGAGCTCGCCGCCTGGGTCCGCCTGTACAAGGAGGAGCGCGCACTCATCCACACCGGTACGGCGGTGCACTGCGACTACCCCGACGACAGCTACTGGTCGCATGGCTACGTCAGCCCGTCGGGCGACCGGGCGATCTTCGCCTTCGTGGCCATGGCCACCACGCCGCTGGCGCGACCGGGGCGGATCCGGATCCCCGGACTGGTCCCGGACGCCACCTACCGGGTGGAGCCGATCGAGCTGTCCTCCGCCGCACTCACCAGAACCGCCGCCGGTCCGCCTTCCTGGTGGAGCCGCCCTTCAACCGTCACCGGGCGCCTGGCCGGCGAGATCGGTCTCCAAGCACCGATGCTGTACCCAGAACAGGCACTGCTCTTCCGGCTCGTCGCCGAGCCCGCGACCAGCTCAGCACCGATCACCACTCAGAACAGGATCTGACCCGTGGGACATCTCGTTCGCTTCACGTCACCGCGTAAGGCCGAGGTCGTCGAGTTCGACGACGAGCCGGTGGGGCCGCACGACGTACGCCTCGAAACCTTCTACTCCGGCATCTCGGCCGGAACCGAGCTCACCGCCTACCGTGGCAGCAATCCTTACCTGAACAGCAAGTGGGACGCCGGCCGGCGACTGTTCGTGCCGGGCGACTCGACGCACTCCTACCCCCTCGACGGCTGGGGGTACGAGGAGGTCGGGCGGGTCCAGGCCGTCGGTGACGAGGTCGACCCCGCGCTGGTCGGGCAGCTGGTCTGGGGAGCCTGGGGTCACCGCTCGTCGGCGGTGCGACCGGCTGACTGGGCCCAGGACCGCGTACTTCCCGAGGGTTCCGCGGCGATCGCCGGGATCTTCGCCAAGATCGGGGCCATCGCCCTGAACGCGATCCTCGACGCCGACATCCATGTCGGTGAGACGGTCGCCGTGTTCGGAGCCGGCGTACCCGGGCAGATCGTCGCACTGCTGGCCAGGTTGAACGGTGGCCGGGTGATCGTCGTCGACCCGGTGGCAGGGCGACGAGAGCTCGCCGAACGTCTGGGCGCATCTCTGGTCCTCGATCCGTCGACCGACGACGTGGCCGACCGGATCCGCGCGGCCACCGGCAACCGCGGCGCCGATGTCGTGATCGAGATGAGCGGCAGCTACCAGGCCCTGCACGAAGCCGTCCGTGCTGTCGCCTACAGCTCCCGGGTCGTGGCGAGCGGGTTCTTCCAGGGCGACGCCCGCGCGGTCAGGCTCGGCGAAGAGTTTCACCACAACCGGGTCGCCATCGTCGGTTCGCAGATCTCCGGCGTGGCGCCACATCTGATGCACCGATGGGACGAGTTGCGGATGTCCAGAACAGTTCTGGAGCTGGAACGCGACGGACGGCTTCCGCTCCGCGAACTGATCACTCACGTCATGCCCGCGGAAGACGCCCCCGCCGCGTTCGAAATGCTCGACAACGCACCGGACAAGGCCCTTCAGGTCGTCCTCGACTACGGGATCGACCAATGAGCGCGGCGATCGAGCCGTACCCGCGGTCAGCCGGCACGGTCTCCTGGGGCATTCTCGCGACCGGCGGCGTTGCCCGGGCGTTCACCCGCGACCTCCTGCTGCACGGGCATCGCGTGCTCGCGGTCGGCTCCCGTACGGCGGAGTCGGCCAAGTCGTTCGCCGCCGAGTTCGGACTCCCCCGCGCGTACGGGAGCTACGAGGAACTGGTCGCAGACCCGGACATCGACGTGATCTACGTGGCGACGCCGCACAACTTCCACGCCGCGAACGCGGAACTCGCCCTCGAGCACGGCAAGCACGTGCTGGTCGAGAAGGCCTTCACCCTGACCGGCGACCAGGCCCGGCGCATCACCGAGCTCGGCCGGCGGAAGAATCTCGTCGTCCTGGAAGCGATGTGGACCCGGTTCCTCCCGCACATGGCGCACGTCCGCGCCCTGATCGAGGCCGGCCGCCTGGGCGAGGTGCGCTCCGTTCACGCCGACCACACCCAACGACTGCCACAGCACGACGAACACCGCCTCAACAACCTGCGCCTCGGCGGTGGCGCGCTCCTCGACCTGGGCGTCTATCCGATCTCGTTCACCTGGGACATCCTCGGCCGCCCGGCCGACGTACAGGCTCGCGCCGTCTTCCGGACCTCGGGGGTGGACGCCTCCGTGGCCACCATCTTCCAGCACGAGAACGGCGGCATCTCCACCACCTACTCCTCCAGCCAGACCCGCGGCTCGAACACCGCCTCGATCCTGGGCACCGAAGGCCGCATCGAGATCGCCGCGGTCTGGTACGGACCCGCACCCGTCACCCTGCTCGACAACAGCGGCACCGTGGTCGACGTGTTCGACCAGCCCGTCAGCGGCCGGGGAATGCAGTACCAGGCGGCAGAACTGGAACGACTCATCGCCGAGGGCCAAACGGTCAGCCCGCTGATCACCCCGGAGGAATCAGTCGGCATCATGCAGACCCTGGACACCATCCGAGCCACCATCGGCCTCCACTACCCGGACGAGTAGTCGCCTCCCGCACCAGGTCTACTGGGGGAAATGCCTTCGAGCGCATAGGCAAGCTACATGTAGACTGCCTACATGACCAGATCACGTCGACTGGGATTGTCGTTCCCGGTCATCTTCCTGTTGGCACTGCTCGCCGTTCCGCGCGTCGTCGCCCACGACCTCGATCTCGTCGGGCCGGCCGTCAACGCGGTCTTGGTATTCGCCCCGCTGGCGGTCTGGCTCGCCGTGGCGGTCGCCGCACGGGTCCCGAACCCGATCTGGACCTTGACCGTCGTCGGTCTCACGTACGGCGTCCTGCTTGCGATCGGCCATCAGGTGTTGTGGACCTGGGCCATCGACGAGGAGCCGCGGCTCGGCGGGAACCTGGCGGATGTTCCCGAATCCGTGCAGGCCCTCATCTTCCGCGGTTTCGCGGTGATCAGCAGCATCGTCACCGGAACCCTGGTCGGCACCGCGGTCGGGGTCGTCGCCTGGCTGATCAACCGCGCCCGCGGCCGGACGACCTGATCCGGCGTACTGCTGGATCTGAAGGTTCGAGCTCGAGGTGCGGACCGCCGGGGAGCGACGCCTGACGGCCGGCCGTCCCCGGCTCGGCTGAAGCCGGAGCTAGGCGCGGGCCCTGATTGCGGTGTCGGTGACGATGTTGGCGGCGACGTCGCGGAGTTTGATGTTTCCGCTCTGGGAGAGCCGTGCGAGGAAGGCGAAGGCGCGCTGCTGGTCGAGCTGGTAGCGCTCCATCAGGATCCCTACCGCGGTCCCGATGCTGGCCCGGCTCTCCAGAGCCTGCAGCAGGGTCGTCTCCTGCCGGCCCCAGCCCAGCAGTACGGCGGCCCAATCGGCGAACATCGACCCGATGTAGCGGGCCTCGACGTCGAACACCGCGGGTTCGTCGGCGTACAGGTTGAGCGCACCCCGCACCTGCGGCTCGGCACGGAACTGGAACGACAACTGGGAGCACAGCCCGAGCGCGCCGGCCTTCGGTCCGTACAGCGGCCAGCGCGGATCGCTGCTCAGGTCATCCACCTGCACCACCGGCTCGGACAACGCCGCCGCGATGCAGGGGCCTTCACCGAGCTCGTACTGCAACGCATCGGCCGCCGCCGCGACCGCGTCGGTCGGAGCGAAGGTCTCGATCGTGCCGTCCTTGTTCGTCACCGAAATGCTGGCATGGGTGACACCCTGGATGGTGTCCACGACGCTGGCGGTGATCATTGCCCGCGTCTCGTCGACGTCCACCGGCACCCGCAACGAATCAGCCACCTTGGCCATCAGCTCGGCAAGCTCCGGCAGCTCCATCTCCCACCCCCATCGACCAGGCCCGGCGGCAGCCTGGCCAGTGCGCTCATTATGCGCCATCAGCCCCAGGACCAGCCTCAGCGGTCCTCAGGTGTCCGCGCGTCACTGGTGGTCGGGGGTGGCGGCTCGATCGACGACCGTGGCTGCGACCAGGGTCAGCGGTTGGGAGCGGTCCCGGGCGAGTGCGATCAGGCGGTCGAAGGCGGCGTCGACCGGGAGATTCTCGGTGTAGGCGATGACGCCCTTGGCACGTTCGATCACCGTCCGCTCCTCCAACGCCGCCTTGGTCCGGTCGGCGATGTCGGCCGGTGACGTCGGAGCGCTGTGCACGATCACCAAGGCGGCCATGTCCGCGAACGCCTGCGCCACGTAGGCCGCGTCCGGGTCGAGTCCGTCCTCGGCGAAGAACAGGTTGAGAGCACCGATGGTGTCGCCCCGCCAGATCATGGGGGCGGCGTGAACGCCGTCGAACCCCGCCGACCGGAACGGTTCGCGCAGCGTCGGCCAACGACCCGCGATCTGCGCGACGCCGACGGCAGTGACCGACCGACCGGTCGCGATGCAGTCCACTCCCGGACCTTCGTCGACCTGGAGCTGGTACAGCTCGAGGTGCTGGGCCCGGTGGTCCGTGGCGGCCAGGAACTCGAGCCGGTCCTGCCCGGGCTCCGACACCACGATTCCCGCGGCGGTGGCCTGGACGCACTCGGCACATCCGGCCAGCAGGTCCGTCGTCGTACCGATGACATCATGGTCGCTGACCAGGGCAGCGGTCGCGGCAGCCAGCTCACGCACCGCGCGCTCGGGCAGCGCCGGGTGTGCGGTGTCGCGGGGGGTCATGATTCTCCTCGGAAGTCGAGCTGTCGGGTGACAACCTGGTGGGCGATCGCGACGAGAGTGGTGTCGTGGGCGTAGGCGTGCGCCCGCAGCAGGGCCAGCGCGTCGTCCGGCGGGATCCGTAGCTGGGCGATCACCATGCCGGTGGCCTGGTGGACCTCGGCGCGCGCCGACCACATCCCGCCCGTCGGCTCGCGTTCGAGTTTCGGGACCGGGTCCCGCAGCAGCGCGGCGCCGACCGTGTCGGCGAGGAACTGTGCCACCTCAGGCGACTCCACCCAGGCCGTGTCCGGTCGCAGGTAGATGCTGAGGACCCCGAAGGTCTGGCGACCCGGTCGCACCGGGAACGCGTGGACGGTCAGCCGGCCGACCCGATGCCACGCTGCCCGGCTGAATTCGGGCCACCGTCTGTCCGACTTGTCCCCGATGACCGCGGTCACCGGCGTACCCGCGCGGAACGCGTCCCGGCAGGGCCCCTCCCCGACCACGTCCTGGAGGTCCTCCAGCGCGGATGCGGTCTCGTCGGTCGTGCTGAGCGGTAGGTGCTGGGGGCCGGTGTCCTGAACGGTGATCCACGCGCCGTCGGCAGCGAGGATCACCCGACTGGCCTCGCAGAGCCGATCCGCGAGATGCCGGCGGTCCGCCTCGGCCGCGGTCAACCGCGCCAGCCTCGCCAGGATCGCCGATCGATCGGTCACCGGAACACCTCTCCATCGGCCAGGTGCAGTCGGCCCTGTGTGGTCCGACACAGACTACTCACCGGGCGGGTACTCTCTGTCGCGGTGCCCAGAATCCGCCGGCTGAACCTCACGGCAGGGTCTCCGTGGTCAGCAGCCACCGGGCGGCCTCGACCAGTGGGATTCCGGCATCGTGAGCCTTGCGGTCCAGGACACCGAGGGCCGAATCGAGAGACAGGTCGTAGAGTTCCGCGATCACGCCTTGCGCCTGACCGATCGACACGACTGCCGCATGTTCGACGGCGGCGCGAGCCGCGGCGTCGTCGGGATTCCGGTCGATGCTCATCGGCATCACCTTCCACCGGCTACGAGCAACGACGCCGGGGATCGGTCGGGAGCCGCGACGACATTGCCCTTGGTGGCGATATCGAAAAGCCGGCGGCAGCCTCCAGTCTACGTCGCTGAAACCACTACGACGCACAGGCGGCCGGATGCATGAACTGGGTGGCAGTGGGTACTTACGCGGGATTCTGTCCGGGCAGAGGAGCTGATCCATGGTCACGATCGTGCGGAGGGGTGCTGCTCAGCCCACGGTGACCGAGCGCCGGCCACTGGGGCGCGCGGCGGTGCGGATTCTCACCACCACGGACCACAAGCTGATCGGCCATCTGTACCTGATCACCTCGTTCGCGTTCTTCCTGATCGCCGGGCTCATGGCGTTGGTGATCCGGGCCGAGCTGGCGCAGCCCGGACTGCAGATGGTGAACGAAGAGGTCTACAACCAGATGTTCACCATGCACGGCACGATCATGCTGCTGCTGTTCGCGACCCCGCTGTTCGTCGGGTTCGCGAACGTGATCATGCCCGTCCAGATCGGCGCCCCCGACGTCGCCTTCCCGCGGCTGAACATGTTCAGTTACTGGTTGTTCCTGTTCGGCGGCCTGATCGCCTCGGCCGGCTTCCTGACCCCGGAAGGTGCGCCCGACTTCGGCTGGACCGCGTACACGCCGCTGTCCGACGACACGAGGTCACCGAGTGTCGGTGCGGATCTGTGGATCATGGGCCTGTGGATGGCCGGTCTGGGCACCATCCTGGGTGCGGTCAACTTCATCACCACGATCATCACCATGCGCGCGCCCGGTATGACGATGTTCCGGATGCCGATCTTCACCTGGAACATCCTGGTCACCTCGATCCTGGTGCTGATCGCATTCCCGATCCTGGCCGGCGCGCTGCTGATGCTGGAGGCGGATCGAGTCCTGGGGGCTCACGTCTTCGACGCCGCGAACGGCGGGCCACTTTTGTGGCAGCACCTGTTCTGGTTCTTCGGCCATCCCGAGGTGTACATCATCGCGCTGCCGTTCTTCGGCATCATCACCGAGATCCTGCCGGTGTTCAGCCGCAAGCCGGTCTTCGGGTACGTCGGCCTGGTCGGAGCGACCATCACCATCGCGCTGTACTCGATCGCCGTGTGGGCGCACCACATGTTCGTCACCGGCGCGGTGAGCGGCTCGTTCTTCTCGCTGATGACCTTCATCATCGCGGTCCCGACCGGGGTGAAGTTCTTCAACTGGATCGGGACGATGTGGGGCGGCTCGGTGTCGTTCGACACCCCGATGCTGTGGAGTATCGGGTTCCTGGTGACGTTCCTCTTCGGCGGCTTGACCGGGGTGATCCTGGCCTCGCCGAGCCTGGACTACCAGATCTCCGACACCTACTTCGTGGTCGCGCACTTCCACTACGTGGTGTTCGGGACCGTGGTGTTCGCGATGTTCGCCGGGTTCTACTTCTGGTGGCCGAAGATGACCGGCCGGATGCTCGACGAACGACTCGGGAAGGTCCACTTCTGGCTGCTGTTCGTCGGCTTCCACACCACGTTCCTGGTGCAGCACTGGCTCGGTGTCGAGGGGATGCCGCGGCGTTATGCGACGTACGGCGCCAACGAGGGCTTCACGTTCCTGCACCAGGTGTCGTCCGTGGGCGCGATGGTGCTCGGGCTCTCGACGCTGCCGTTCCTGTACAACGTCTACAAGTCGCGCAAGGCGCCGTTGGTGGGTGTGGACGACCCGTGGGGCTGGGGCCGCTCGCTGGAGTGGGCGACCAGTTCCCCGCCGCCGCGGCACAACTTCGAGCAGCTGCCCCGGATCCGGTCGGAGAGCCCGGCGTTCGACCTGCACCGTCCCCGCGTCGCGCTCCGCGAGTACGGCGACACGAGAGCGCCGGCGGACAACCTGCTCGATGCCGGCGAGGACCAAGGCCGCATCGACGAACTCAAGCGCCGCACCGACGAGGAATGACGCCGCGGATCCGCACCGGCCGGAGCGCTTACCGGCCCGGCGATCGGGTACTTGTGCTCGGTCTGTGAGGATTCGGAGAGGAGGCCCCCGATGCCGGCCTGCGAAGTCTGCGGAAACGAGTACGACGCGGCGTTCACGGTGATCACGCCCGACCGCCAGGAGCACGTCTTCGACAGCCTGGAGTGCGCGGCCCACGCGATCGCTCCGACCTGTGCGCACTGCGGGTGCCGGGTGCTCGGCCACGGGGTCCAGCAGGACAGCACGATCTACTGCTGTGCCAACTGCGCCCAGATGTCCGGGGCCTCCGCCGCCCGCGACCGGGTCTGACTCACCCGGAGCCGACCGTGGACGTCTACCGATCCATTTGGCGAGCTCTCTGCGGCGTGCTCATCACCGTCGGTGTGGTGATCGGCCTCGTCGTGCTGCCGATCGAGGTGTGGGTCCTGGTGATGTTGTTCGCCGTCGTGGTCGGGTTGACCGCTGTCGTCGGCCGGGCAACAACGAGCGACGCGGCGGCTTCCGCGTTGGCCCGGACGCTTCGGCGCGCTCTCGTCGTCTGCCTGGCGGTTGTCGCTGTCCTGGGGATCGGCGCAGTCCTCGGCGGCGGCGTCGTACCTCTCCTCCTGCTGGTGGGCGCGAGTTCCCCACGCGCTGTCGAATGGTGGAGCCGGCCGCTGCGAAGGCAACGGACACGAGCCGAACCTGTGGTGCCGACCCCTCCGTCACCCGGTCTTGTCAGCACCAGCCGGCTGTGCCGGGAATGGCACGAGAGCTACGTCGCGCTCAGCCAGGCAACCACACCCACCGCCCGGCTCCGCATCGTGATGGCGCGTCAACGCTGCCTGGACGAGCTCGAGCGCCGCGACCCCGAGGGGATCCGGGCCTGGTTGGCTTCCGCCGCGAGCGCGGGCGGCGACCCGAGCCGCTTTCTCACCGGCCGCCGCTCGGATCACCCGCCCGATCAGCACCTGACCTGATCCCGTCGAGCTGGTGGCTGATCTTGTCGACCTTGGCTTCGAGGCGTTCCATGTCCTCGGCGTCGACGCGGAAGATCAGGTGCTTGGCGCCGAGGAGCAGGATCGCCTGGAAGACCAGCTGCAGCCATTCGCTCTGCCAGTTCTCGAACGTGCTGTTGAGGAAGGCCGGAAAGAAGTCGGCCCAGGCGAACGCCTGATTGTGCTCCTCCTGCTCGCTGCGGAACTCGCTCAGCTGCGCGAAGAACTGTCCCAGCCAGGAACCGAGGAACAACACCAGAAGGACATAGACCGCACCCCAGCGCCGAATGTGGGTGTCCGGCTTGTGGTCCGTCCGCGGATCCGGGTCCAATCCTTCGTCTTCTGCACTCATACCGGACCGGTACCCCGGAGAAACGCTTCTCAGCCTCCTCCGCCGTTGAACCCGCAACCAGCACGGGGGCAGGTCGATGCGCCGGGCGCATCAAGTGCGGTGGATATCGGCATTGGACGAATGAAGACAGGCGTACGTAACCTCACGATGACAACCTGAGTGAGGAGATGACGGAATGCGTGGTGTCGCGTTGGGACGGACCGGTGAGCAGGTCAGTCAGCTGGCGCTGGGGGCGATGCTGATGGGTACGTCGACCGACGAGCAGACGTCGGTCGGCATGCTCGAGCGGTACCTGGAGGCCGGCGGCACGTTCATCGACACCGCCGACTGTTACGCGTGGTGGCCCGGGCCGGGGTTCACCGGCGGCGAGAGCGAGTCGCTGCTCGGCCGCTGGCTTGCCAAGAGCAAGAAGCGCGACGAGATCTTCCTGGCGACCAAGGGCAGCGCGTGGGTGCGCGACCCCGAGGCGATCCGGTCCGGTGACGGCAGCTACGAGACGATGGCCGCCCAGTGGGTCGGCGCCGGCGGCGACACGTTGCGGCAGGCCATCGACGACAGCCTGCGCCGGCTGGGCACGGACCACGTCGACCTGTACTACGTCCATGTCGACGACCGGTCCACACCGCTGGAGGAGACCCTCGAGGCGCTCGCCGGGATCGTTGCCGCCGGCAAGGCCCGGTACATCGGCTGGTCGAACGTCCGGACCTGGCGGCTCGAGCGGATCCGCAGCCTGGCCGAGAAGAACGGGTGGCCGGCGCCGGTCGCCGTACAGCAGGAGCACTCGTACCTGCGTCCGAAGGCCGGGGCGGACACCCTGTCGATCGTCGACGACGAGCAGCTCGACTACCTGCGCGCCAACGACGACCTCACCCTGGTCGCGTACTCGCCGATCCTGAAGGGCATCTACGACGACCCGGCGAAGCGTGAGGGGCACCAGATCATGTCGTCGTACGCCGGACCGGACGCCGACGCGCGCCTCGCCGTACTCACCGCGGTCGCGGCCGAGCTCGGGGTCACGCCGAACCAGCTCGTGATCAGCTGGCTGCTGCACCGGACCGATCCCGAGCTGGTCACGCTGATCGGCCCGCGCACCCCCGAGCAGCTCGAGACCGCCCTGGCCGCGAGCGACATCAAGCTCACCGAGGAGCAGCTGGAACGCCTGGACGACGCCGGCGCGTGATGACCGATTCGTTCAAGACGACCCCGGCGGCGGCGCGTTAACGTCGAGGTCATGAGCACCTCACGACACCTCAGCGCGCACATCGATCGGCCCGCCCAGGACGTGTACGCGTACGCGTCCGACCCGGCCAACATCCCCGAGTGGGCGGCCGGCCTGGGCGGGTCGATCGAGCAGGTCGACGGCGAATGGGTCGCCGAGTCACCGATGGGCCGCGTCGTCGTCAAGTTTGCCGACAGCAACGAGTACGGCGTCCTGGACCACGACGTGACGCTGCCGTCGGGCGAGACCGTGCACAACCCGATGCGCGTCATCCCCGACGGCGCCGGCTGCGAGGTCGTCTTCACCCTCCGGCAGCGCCCGGACATGACCGACGACGACTTCGCCCGCGACGCAGACGCCGTACAAGCCGACCTCCAGACCCTCAAGACCCTGATGGAAACCACTCGCTAGCCGGCGATCTCCCGATGACCTGACGGTCGGCCGGGGGCGGCGGGGGAAGATGGGCGGCATGAAGGCCGTCGCCATCCAGGGGAAGCTCGAGCTTGCCGAGGTCGAGGTCCCCACGCCGGTTCCGCGACCGGGGCAGGTGCGGCTCCGGATCGCATACGGCGGGATCTGTGGATCCGACCTGCACTACTACCACGACGGTGCGAACGGCGAGTTCGTCGTCCGCGAGCCGCTCGTCCCCGGCCACGAGCTCTCCGGCAGGGTCGATCTCGACCCGTCGGGTGAGCTCGCCTCCGGCACGCCGGTGACCATCCACCCGGCGACCTTCGGCACACCCGAGCCCGGGATCGAGGACCGTCCACACCTGTGGCCGAACGGCGCCTACCTGGGCAGTGCCTCCACCTGGCCGCACACCCAGGGCGGGATGAGCGAATTCCTTGTCGTCGGCAAGCACATGGTCCGGGTGCTTCCGCCCACGCTGCCGCTCCGCCGCGCCGCCTTGGCCGAGCCGCTCGCCGTCGGGCTGCACGGCATGACGATCGCCGGCGGCGTCAAGGGCAAGCGGGTGCTGGTCTCCGGCTCCGGCGCCATCGGCCTGCTGACCGCCGCGGCCGCGCTGACTCTGGGTGCGACCGAAGTGGTGTCGACCGACGTTCTCCCGGGCCCGCTCCGGCGGGCGCGGAAGCTCGGTGTCCACGACACGATCCAGGTCGGCGCGCAGGAGCTCCCGTCGGCCTACTTCGACGTCGTACTGGAGTGCACCGGTGTCCCGGCTGCCATCACGGGAGCGCTTGATGCAGCCAGGCGCGCAGGTGTCGTTGTGCTCGTCGGCATTCCGGCCGACGAGGCGCTGCCGGTGAACCTTTCACCGCTGGTCTCCCGGGAGCTGCAACTTCGCGGCACGTTGCGCTTCAACGACGAGATCGACCAGGCCGTCGTCCTGCTGGACACCACCCCGGAATTCGAGCAGGTCATCACCCACGAGTTCCCCGCCGACCAGGCCGTCCAGGCGTTCGCCGTCGCCACGGACTCCGACACCTCCGGCAAGGTGCTCGTCTCGCTCTGGTGAGTCAGCGCGTCTCCCATCCTCTCAGCCGGATCACGGCGGCGACGGCGGCGGCGAGGAGGGCACAGCAGACCACGACCGCGACGGTCCGGCCTCCGGCGGGCGCGACCAGACCGGACCAGACGCCGGCCAGCGCAGAGCCGGTGATTTTGGTGCTGCTGGTGAGCACCAGCAGTTGCGCGTGGCCGTTGGCGGGTGCATGCAAGCGGCAGACAGCCAGCACAGTGGGAAGCAGCGTCCCGTTCGCGAGACCGAGTACGGCGAATCCGATGAGAGCAACCGCGTACGACGGAGCCGCCGCCGCGACGCCGACAGCGAGACCCATCACCGCCAGGCTGCCCGCCATCACCCGCAGCGGCGACCTTCCGAACGGCCGGCCGGCGTTCACGAGCGAACCGACGAGACTCGCCACCCCGTAGGTGGCGATCAGCAGTCCGCCGCTGCCGGGCGGCTTGCCCAGGTCGATGCTCAGCAGTGGCGTCGCCACCGGCAGGGCGCCGAGGCCGAGGCCGGCGAGGCCGATCGCCATCAGCGTGTTGCGGAGCGGTCTGGTCCGGATGGCGTGTGTCAGGCACTCCCGGATCCCGGCAGCACGCTCAGGTGAGCCGGCTTCCGGCGGCAGCGTGAGCACGAGCCCCGCAGCCGCCAACGCGCCGACCGCCATCAGGAGTACGGCCGCCACCGGACCGACCACCAAATTGGTGACTGCGGCGAGACCGGGACCCAAAGCTGTCGCGATCCCCCAAGTCGCGCTGTCGAACGCTCTGGACCTCGCCGAGTCACCGCCGGGCAGTCTGCTGGTGAGGCCGCCGGCGAGCATCGGCCCCGCACAGCCGGCCAAGGCGACGAAGAGCAGCGTGATGACTGCCGGCACGGCGTCCATCAAGACGGCTGCGGTGGCGATCGACACGCCGTACAGGACGAACGACCCGGCGAGGACATAGCGCGAGTCCGTCCAGGACAGCAACCGGCTGAGCCAGGGTCCGAGCAGATGCGGAGCAACCAAAGCGGCCACCAGCGCACCGGCCACACTCGGTCGGACGGACAGAGCCAGCAGTGCCAGGCCGACCGAGGCGCCGTCGTTCACCGCCCGGATCACCACCGCCGCGCCCAGGTACCGGCTGAGCTCTGATGCGATCGTTTTGCCTTTTGCTTGCATCATGGAACTTCGGTGCCCGCTATGATGCGAGCAAAACCACTTTCGATGGAATCAGAGGATGCGGACCGCGGACTTCATCGCCGGCGCCTGGTGCCTCGACTTCGCCAACACCGTCGAGCCCCGCTACGAGCCGGCTCCGGTGAGTGACTACCTGCCCGACTACCCGGCGCTGATCAGCTGGTCGGTCAAGGCGGGGCTTGTCTCGAACGCCGGCGCACGCCCACTCAGGCAGCAGGCGGACACCCGCGTGGCGTCGGCGGCGCACGAGCGCGCGATCGTCCTGCGCGAAGCGACGTACCGGGCGTTCCACGCGATCGCGACCGGGGGCGAACCGGCTGCCGACGATCTGACCGCGATCCGCGACGCGTACGCCGACGCCGTCGCACACGCTCTCCCGCGATGGGACGACCAGTTGCACTGGACCTGGCCGGCCGACGACCTGGACCGACTCCGTCACCTGCTCGCGGACGACGCCGTACGGTTGCTGGAATCCCCGCAGGTCGCCCGGGTCAAGGTCTGCCGCCCGACCTGCGGCTGGCTGTTCCTCGACCTGACCCGCAACGCCTCCCGCCGCTGGTGCGACACCGGCACCTGCGGGGTCCGGGAGAAGATCCGCCGCCAATCCATCCGCCGAGCCGCCCGGCGGACCGATCGGTGATCCGCGGGAAATTCCGGTCATCGCGGCGATGAGTTTCGGGGGCGCTCGTGGTCTGTACAGACGAGAACCAATTCTGGAGGGTCTGTGCGGACGACGGGTGAGCAGCGGTGGGTGTTGGGTCTGGCCTCGGTGGGGTCGGTCATGGTGGCGCTGGACGTGCTGGTGGTGGCGGCCGCGCTCACCACGATCCGATCCGACCTCGGGGCGTCGGCCGAGCAGCTGGAATGGACGGTCAACGCCTACGGGCTGAGTTTCGCGATCCTGATGATGACCGCGGCCGCCGTCGGTGACCGCTGGGGCCGGCGGCGTACCTACATTGGTGGGCTGGCGCTGTTCACGGTTGCGTCAGTGGGCTGCGCGCTGGCCACCTCGCTGCCCTGGCTGATCGCGGCCCGTGCGCTCCAAGGTGCCGGGGCCGCGGTGGTGATGCCGTTGGCGATGGGGCTGCTGGGCGCGGCGTTCCCGCCCGAACGACGAGGGCAGGCGATCGGCGTCTTCAGCGGCGTCACCGGGATCGCGGTGCTGGGTGGACCGATGATCGGCGGCGCGGTGACCGAAGGGCTCGCCTGGCAGTGGATCTTCTGGCTCAACGTGCCGGTCGGCCTGATCGCGATTGCCCTGGTAGTGCGGAAGGTCCGCGAAAGCACCGGCCCGTCCCGGCGACTCGACCCGGTCGGCGCGGTCCTGAGCAGCCTCGCGGTGCTCGGACTGGTCTGGGGCGTCATCCACGGTGAAAGCGCGGGCTGGTCGAGCGCCGAGGTCCTCGGCTCGTTCGCGGCCGGCGTCGTACTGCTCGCCGCGTTCGTCCTGTGGGAGGGACGATCCGCTCACCCGATGGTGCCGCTCGGCTTCTTCCGCAATCGGACGTTCACCGCGGCGAATGCGGCGGGTTTCCTCCTCACCGCCGCCCTGTTCAGCGCGGTCTTCTTCCTGTCCCAGTACATGCAGGTAGTGCTCGGCTCGGCGCCGTTCACGGCCGGTCTGCAACTGCTGCCCTGGACGGCCACACTCTTCGTCGTCGGCCCGATCGCCGGCCGGCTGGTCGACCGCGTCGGCGAGCGTCCACTGGTGATGACCGGATTGACGTTGCAAGCCCTCGGAATGTTCTGGCTCAGCGAGATCAGCCACAGCGCCGAGGGGTACGGCGCCTTCGTCGCGCCACTCGTGGTCGCCGGCTGCGGCATTTCGCTGGCGATGCCGGCCGCACAGAGCGCGGGCATGGGCGCCTTGCCCCGCGAGGCGGTGGGGATCGCATCCGGCATCTACAGCATGAACCGCCAACTCGGCGGAGCCGCCGGTGTCGCCGTTCTGGGGTCCGTCTTCGTGGCCGCCGGCGGTTATGCCGGTCAGGGATTCACCCGGGCACTCGCGGGTTGCGGCGTACTGTCGTTGCTCGGGGCACTGGCGGGCCTCGGCATCACGGCACGACGCCGCACCAGGGGGCTGGTCGGCCCCAAGGCCATGGAGGAAGTGGGATGAACCTCGAAGAGGAGTTCGCGCAGCAGCGGTCCGGGCTGCTTGCACACTGCTACCGGATGCTGGGCTCGCTGCACGACGCCGAGGATGCGGTGCAGGACACCTATCTGCGGGCCTGGCGCGGACAGGCGGCCTTCGAGCAGCGCTCATCGGTCAAGACGTGGCTGTACCGGATCGCGACGAACGTGTGCCTGACCCTGTTGCAGCACAGCAGCCGCCGGGTGGTGCCGTCCGCACTCGGTGCCCCCGGCAACGATCCCGACGACCTCCATCCGCAGGCGCTCGAGGTACCCTGGCTGGAACCGTTCCCGGACCATCTGCTCGGCGCCGACCCCGCCACCATCGTCGGGCACCGGCAGAGTCTGCGCCTGGCCATGGTCGCAGCCATGCAGCACCTTCCGCCGCGACAGCGCGCCGTCCTGATCCTGCGTGAGGTGTTGTCCTGGCCGGCGGCCGAAGTCGCCACCCTGCTGGACACCACGACAGCCGCCGTGAACAGCTCGCTGCAGCGCGCCCGCGCCGAGCTGGCCCGGGTGCGGCCGGCCGAGGACGACCTCAGCGAGCCGGACGAGCCGGTGAGGCGTCAGCTGCTCGAGCAGTTCTCGACCGCGTTCGAGAGCAAGGATCTCGCCACCCTGGAAGGTCTGTTCACCGCGGACGCCCGGTGGGAGATGCCACCGATCCCGACCTGGTTCAGCGGACGCAGCGACGTACTGCGGCTGATCGACGCCAAGCTCGGCTCCGGCGCCGGGCGACGGATCGTGGTCGAGACGTCGGCCAACGGACAGCCCGCGTTCGCCCTCTACATCCGCGGTGCGGACACGCAGTACCACGCTCATTCGATCAAGGTCCTGACCCTCACCAAGCACGGAATCGCCGCCGTGATGGCGTTCCACAACCCAGAACTGTTCCCGGCGTTCGGCCTGCCGATCAGCCGTCGACCCAAGGAGACACCATGACCCTCGCAACCACACTGCGCGACCTGCACGTACCCGGTACACCGGTCGTCCTGCCCAACGCGTGGGACGCCGCGTCGGCGCGGATGGTCGAAGAGGCAGGCTTCCCGGCCGTCGCGACCAGCAGCTTCGCAACCGCCACGATCCTCGGGTACGACGACGGCGAGTCGGCACCGGTCGACGACGTCCTGGCCGCGACCGCCCGGATCGCGCGGACGGTCTCCGTACCGGTGACGGTCGACTTCGAGCGGGGTTTCCGGCTCGCCCCGGCCGAACTCGTCGAACGCTTCGTGGCGACCGGCGCCGTCGGGCTGAACCTGGAGGACTCCGATCCGGCCACCGGCGCGATGGTCGAGGCCGGCGAGCAGGCGGAGTTCCTCGCCGCCGTCCGGGCCGCGGCCGGCGCGGACCTGGTGATCAACGCACGCGTCGACACCTTCATCCGCCGGGCCGGCGCACCGGAGGAACAACTCCGCTCCGCCATCGACCGGGCCAACCGCTACCTGGCCGCAGGCGCCGACTGCGTCTACCCCATCGGCACCAGCGATCCCGACGTCATCCAGTCGCTGGTCAAGGAGATCTCCGGCCCGGTGAACGTCAGCTTCGGCCAGGGCGACCGGTCACTGGCCGAGCTCGCCGGCCTGGGCGTCGCCCGGATCACCTTCGGGCCGATGCTCCAGCGGCACCTGTACGACAGGCTCGCCGGAGCGGTCTTGCCGGCCCTCGTCGCCGGCGAGAATCCGTTCTTGTCCTGACAAGCGTGCCGGGGTTGTGTGAAATCGGCGTCATCGGGTACGAAGGGTTGGTAGTCCTCAGCAACCATCGACAGAACGGGGAAAGACGATGGGCATGTTCGACAACATGAAGGACAAGGCCACCGACGCCGTCGACGAGCACGGCGACAAGGTCAGCGAGGGCGTGGACCGCGCCGGCGAATTCGCGAACGAGAAGACCGGCGGCGAGCACGGCGACAAGATCGACCAGGGCAGCGATTTCGCCAAGGACCGGCTGGACAACCTCGACGGTCAGGACGACGACATCCAGTAACCCGATCTGCCGAGCGGCCGCGGACTCCCGCGGCCGCTCGCCGGATGTCTACACCGGAACCTTCCACTTCTGCGGATCGAGACCGTTGCAGTCGTAGATCTGCAGGTCGGTGCCGTCAGCCGTCGCACCGCCCGGACTGTCCAGGCAGCGGCCCGATTGAGGATTCAGCAACGCGCCGTTCGGCTGCGGCTGCCAGATCTGCCCACCGGCGGTCCCGCAGTCCCACAGCTGCACCTTGGTGAAGTTCGCCGTACCGTTGCCGACGATGTCGAGACACTTGCCGAAGGCACGGATCCTGCCATCGGTGGACATCGTCCACTGCTGTCCCGGTACGCCGTTGCAGGTCCACAGCTGGACGACGTTCCCACTGGTCGGGGTGTTCGTGTCGACGTCGACGCACTTGCCGGCGTTCGCCGGTCCCGTGATCGGTCCGGTGGGGTATCCGGGTAGGTTCCACTTCTGCGAGTTCAGCCCGTTGCAGTCGTAGATCTGTAGGTCGGTGCCATCAGCCGTCGCACCGGAGGGACTGTCCAGACAGCGGCCGGATTGAGGGTTCCGCAACGCGCCGTTGGCCTGCGGCCGCCATTGCTGTCCGCCCGCGGTCCCGCAGTCCCATAGCTGGACCTTGGTGAAGTTCGCCGTACCGTTGCCGACGATGTCGAGACACTTGCCGAAGGCACGGATCGTCCCGTCGGCCATGATCGTCCACTGCTGACCTGGTACGCCGGTGCACGTCCACAACTGGACGACTCGGCCGTTGACCGCGGTATTCGTGTCGACGTCGAGACACTTCCCGGCCGCGGCCGGGCCCGTGATCGCACCAACAGGTCCTCCGATGACGCCGGTACCGAACCGGACCTGGCACTGGTTGCCGGTCCCCAGCCACGTCGCCGCGAGGTAGAGGAACGACGTACCGTTCGCCGACGGCACGATCGGTGAGCTGTATCCAGGGCAGGCCGGGACACCTGGACCGTAGCCGCCGGTCGGGTTCACGTTGACCGGCGCCTCGAGTTCGGTCCACTGACCGCTCCCCAACGAGGTGTTCGCGAAGACGACCGATCCCGACTCCGCCATCACTGCCTTGTTCCCGGTCGGTCCGGTGACCACCCGCTGCCCGGACAACAACAGCGTCCCGTTGGGACCGCCACCGGGTACCCAGGCGATGTACGGCGTGTGCAACAGATGCCGGGCGTCACTGGTCTGAGCCAGAGTTCCCCGATTGTCGGCCGGAGCCCAGTTGAGCCCGTCCGGACTGGTCTTGATGTACACCTCGCACGCGTGGTCCGCGTTGGTCGCGTCCCGGCACAGCTCGTACGTCATCATGAACTGCCCGTTCGGCAGCGGGGTGATGATGGACATCCCGGGCCGGGCCAGGTTGTCGTTCGGGAACGCCACGTCCGGCGTGATGGTGCTGCTCCAGGTCACGCCGCCGTTCGTCGAGGTGTAGTGGCCGATGATCTGGTTGTTGGTCGGCGATCCGGCCGGACGCTCGTCGGAGATGAAACATGCCAGTGTGTTGTTCGGCGCGAGCAGGAACCACGGCTCCCAGATGCCGTGCCCGATGGTGTTCGGCAGGCCGCTGGTCTGGGTGCAGTTCGACAGGTACTGCCAGCTCACGCCGTGGTCCGTGCTCTTGAACACCTCGACCTTCTGCGCGGCGAAGTTGCCCTCGTCCCACGCCGTACCGGCGGCGAGCAGGTCACCCTGGTTGAGCCCGTTCGCGGTCCGCGGCACCTCGTAGACGACCGGCGCGCCGAGATCCCACCCGGCCGTGTGCGAGCTGATCGTGCTGATCGGCGCGGCCCCGAACGTGGCGCCGCCGTCGGTACTGCGGTAGACCGGGAACGTGCTCGGGCCGGATTCGTTGCGCCGGGCAAACGTGGCCAGCACGGTCCGGCCACCGCTGCCGTCGTGGTCGAGCCGGATCGCCCGCGGGTAGCCGGCATCGGCGTTCGGATAGGTGGACAGGTTCGGACTGTAGAGCACCTGCCCCGGCGGCGCCGCGGTCGCGGCGGGCATCGTCACCAGACTCGCGGCGACGATGCCCAGGGTAAGCACCAACCTACGGATGAACATGGAACCTCCTCGGAACAACAGGCGGATTGATCCCCGTCAGAGGTATTGCGGTCAGGCGTGGGCGATGTCGACGAAGCTTCTTGCGACGACTGCGCCGGTCGAGTCGGTGAGCCAGAGGTCGAGTCGGCCGGGTGTCGTCGCGACGACCTCGATCGGGTCGGTGACGACGAACGGCTTGGCATCGACGGGTGCGGAACCGGTTGCCCAGTGCAACGTACCGAGCAGCGGATCGCGGCCGTGGTGCGACACCCGGACCGGCACCGTCACCTCGCCCGTCCCGACCAGATCGCGTCCCGGCGCCTGCGGAGTCACGTCGAGGACGAGCGTGGTCTCGGCGTGGACGTCGGACGGCCGGGTGCCGCCGAGGTCCTTGGTCCGCCGGTCGTAGGTGTAGATCCCGACGGTCTCGTGCTCGATGTCGTACAGCTCGGTGTAGATGTAGCCCGCGTTCCGCGCGTGCCGACGCAGTTCCTGGGTCTGCCAGCGCAGATGCCATCCACGCTCGACGCTGGTCGATCCGCCGCCGTACTCCCCGTTGAGCTGAATCAGCGCCGAGCCGTCGAAGCCCGGAGCCGCGATCGCCTTGGTGGCGACGAAGTCCGGTCCGAGTCGCACCGGGAAGCTCCCGTCCTCGGTGTTGACCAGCCGGTCCACCACCGCGGCCCAGGACGCGACGTCGTCGTCGTAGTAGTGCCAGTCCACCAGGTCGGTCTCGACGTGCGCCCAGCCCGAGTTGTCCACGACCGGCCGGGTCGGGTCGGCCTCACGGATGATCCGGTAGGCACGCCGTACGGCGTCCTGTTTCGCGGGGTCACCGGGGACATCCCAGTCCAGGCCCCACTCCTCGTTGTACGCACCCCAGATCACGATGCTCGGGTGGTTGCCGTCGCGCCCGACCATCCCGGCCGCGACCGCTTCGAAGGCAGCGACGGCCTCGGGAGTGAATCGCCCGGTCGACGGCGGCTCGGCCCAGACCAGCATGCCGAGCTGGTCGGCCCAGTACAGCCAGCGCGGATCCTCGAGTTTGAGGTGCTTGCGGACCAGGTTGAACCCGGCCTCGCGCGCCAGCACGATGTCCTGCCTCGGCGCGTCGTCGGTAGGCGCCGTGTGTCCACCGGCCGGCCAGAACCCCTGGTCGAGGACACCGCGCACGTACGTCGGTACGCCGTTGAGCACCAGGGTGGTCCCCTGCCACTCGATCCTTCGCAGCCCGGTGTAGCCGCGGACCGTGTCCTCGCCGGCGGTGACGATCACGTCGTACAGATGAGGATCCTCCGGGCTCCACAGCCGCGGCTCCGGGATCGGCAGCGTGACCGGGCCGGTCAGTTCGCCGTACTCGCGAACCACCACGCCCGGGATCTCGATCCGGATCGGCGACGGGCCCGTCACGGTGACCTCGATGCCGTCGAGCTCGGGGGTCGGGCGGAGGGACAGGTGGGAGATGTACGACGCGGGCCGGGGCTCGAGCCAGACGGTCTGCCAGATCCCGCTCGACGGCGTGAACGCGCAGCCGTCGTAGTCGTCGGCCGGCATGCTCCGCTGCTTGCCGTGCGGGATGAACCGCTTGTCGACCGGGGCATGCACGCGGACGACCAGGAGCCCGGCGCCGTCGGAGTCGAGCAGCTCGGTGATGTCCGCCTCGAACGGCAGGTAGCCACCCTCGTGCTCGACCGCGAGCTGACCGTTGACCCAGACAGTGGCGTGGTGGTGTACGGCGCCGAAGTGGAGGATCGTCCGCTGGTCGGCCCACTCCGCCGGACGCTCGATCAACCGCCGGTACCAGGCGGTCGGGAGCCAGTGGGCGACTACGCCCGAAGCGGGGTGCTCCCAGGGGAACGGGACGACGATGGCAGACGAACCGTCGTCGGCCGGCCAGCGGCCGGGCTCCTGCCAGCCGGCGGCGCGGCCGGCGTCGCCGGGGTCGGGGGCGAAGTCCCACTCGCCGTTCAGGTTGAGCCAGTGGTCCGAGCGGTCGAAGTGCGGACGCGGGTACTCCGGACGGGGTGTGTTCACAGCTGTTCTCTCCAAGTCGGGCGTCAGCCTTTGAGGCTGCCGGCCATGACGCCCTTGATCAGATGACGTTGCAGGACGACGAAGACGACGAGCACCGGGATCGCGGCGATGGTGCTGGCGGCAAGCAACTGTCCCCAGACGCTGGTCCAGTCGGCACCCAGCTGCCCCGACCGGATGTTCTGCGCGAGGGCCGAGAGCATCACCTGCAGGGTCTGGTGCTGTTCGTCGTTCACCGCCACGACGGGCCAGACGAAGTCGTTGTAGATGTTGATGAAGGTCAGTACGCCGAGCGCCGCCAGGCCCGGCCGGATCACCGGGACCACGATGCTCGCGAAGATCCGCAGTTCACCGGCGCCGTCGACGCGGGCGGCGTCGAGCAGTTCGTCCGGGATGGACATGATCACCTGCCGCATCCAGAACACCCCGAACGCGTCGATCGCGCCGGGCAGGATGAGCGCCTGGAACGTGCTGACCCAGCCGAGCTGGCTCATCTCCAGCAGCAGCGGGATCAGCAGCACGAGCGTCGGCAGCATCAAGGTCGCCAGCACGGTCCCGAACAGCAGCCGCTTGCCCGGGAAGTCGTACTTCGCGAACGCGAACCCGGCCATCGGGCAGAAGATCATCGTCAGCGCGCCCTTGATCAGCACGACGACCGCGGTGTTCCGGAACCCGGTCTCGATCGGGATCGTGTCGAGCATCGCGCGGAAGTTGTGCAGCGTGAGCTGACCCAGGTCGAAGCCGAACGGCCGGGCGATGATGTCGCCACCCGGCTTCAGCGACGAGACCATCATCCACAGCAGCGGCGCCAGGCTGATCACGCCGGCCACGGTCAGCAGGCCGTAGCGGCCGGCAGCGGACAGTCTCATCCGTCCTCCCTCGAACGCAGCAGCCGGATCGAGGCCAGCGACAGTGCGAGCACCATCACCACCAGCAGCATCGAGTTCGCCGCCCCGAGGCCGAGGTCGGAGTTGGTGATGTGCTTGTACAGGTAGAGCCCGGCGGTCCGGGTGCCGTTGAACGGTCCGCCGCCGGTGACGACGTACGGCTCGGCGAACAACTGGAACACGGTCAGCGTCCCGATCACCACGACGAAGCTGAGCGTCCGGGTGACCAGCGGGACCGTGATCGACCAGAACTGGTGCCACGCTCCGGCACCGTCGATCCGGGCCGCCTCGTAGACGTCCGACGGAATCGACGACAACCCCGCCATCAGCAGGATCACGGCGTACCCGGTGGTCCGCCACAGCACCAGCAGGGCCACGGTGACCTTGGCCCAGATCGAGGTCGTCAGCCACCCGACCGCGGGCAGGCCGAGTGACGTCAGACCGTGGTTGATCGCGCCGAAGTCCTGGTCGAACAGGATGATCCAGACCTGCGCCATCGCCACCAGCGGTGTCACGAACGGCGCGATCAGCGCGGCGCTGAACAGCCCGCGGAACCTTGCCTTGCGCAACGCCACCGCGATCGTCAGCGCGAGCAGAAGCTGCCCGGGTACGACGAGCAACCACAGCGCACCCGAGGTCGCCATCGACTGCCAGAAATCCGGACTGGCCAGCAGGAACCGGTAGTTCGCCAGCCCGATGAACTCCAGCGCCCCGGCACCGTGCCAGTTGGTGAAGCTCAGCTGGAGCGCGAAGAAGATCGGATAGGCGCTGAACGCCGCGAAGACCAGGACGAACGGCGCCACGAACAGGTACGGCGCGGCCCTGACCCGGCGGCGACGCCGGACCGGGCGCGCCTCCCGCCGGGTGCCGGCCGCCTCGGTGACGGTCACCATCAACTGGGCCCCATCAGGTTCTTCTGGATCTGGGTCGCCGACGTCTGGAGCACCTCGTCCGGACTCAGCTGCCCGGCGAGCAGCTTCTGCACGTTGACGCCGAAGTAGTCGACCGCCTTGCCCCACCAGGTCGGGATCGTGTAGCCGCCCGGGACCTGCTTGCCCGCCTCGACCGCCACCTTCCACAGGTCCTGGCCGCCGAGTGCCTCGATCGGCTTGAAGAGCGGGGTGTTCGGGTCGAGCGCGGGCAGGTACGACGGGATCGAGGTGTTCAGTCCGCCCGGGTACACGTCGTTCGGCCCGTAGACCGCGGTGTAGCCCTCCTTGCTGAAGACGAGGTGTTCGTACAGCCGCCAGGCCAGCTCCGGGTTCTTCGCCTTGGCCGGGATGACGAACGACGAGCCACCCATCACACCTGCCCGCGCACCGCCGGCCTGCCAGGCGGGCAGCGCGGTCGCCCGCCACTTGCCCTTGCTTGCCTTCAGCAACTGCTGCGGCGCGAACACGAACCACTGCGCCCACGGCACGAACACCTGCGTGCCGTTGTCCTGGGTCTGCAGATCGGTCGGCTGGGTGTACTTCGCCAGCGTCCCGAGACCCTCCGCCCGCACCTGGTCCAGCCAGGTGAGGGCGTTGCGATACGGGTCCGAGTCGAGGGTGAGCTTGCCCTGGGCATCGACCATCGCGCCACCCTGCTGGTTGGCGAACATGTCGATCCAGAGCTGGCCCAGGAACTGGTCGTTCTCCAGGTGGATCGGCCTCGCCTTGGGGAACTTCTCCCGGACCGTCCTGGCCGCGCCGAGCAGAGCGTCGTACGTGGTCAGACCGGCCGGGTCGACCCCAGCCTGGGTGACGATGTCCTCGCGGTAGAACAGCAGGCCGGGGTCCAGGTCCCAGGGCACCGCGACTACCTTTCCGTCGACGGTGACGACGCCGAGTTTGTACGGCGCGATGTCCGGCTTGTACTGCTCGATCAGCTGACTCAGGTCGTGCAGATGCGGCGCGACGCCGGTCAGCAGCGCGTCGTCGTAGAAGGCGCCGTCGGGGACACCGGCACCGCTGATCAGCGTCGCCGGGAGCTTGGCATTGATGTCGACCGCGAGGTGGTTGACCTTCACCTGCGGGTACTTCGCGGTGAACGTCGCGATCGCCTTGTCGAACACCTTGAACAGGTCGCCGGTGCGGTCCCAGATGGTGATCTCGCCCGACGGCGGCGTGGTCGCACCGGTCGGCAGCGGGCTGCTGCCGGTCGTGTTGCCCGGGGCGCAGGCGCTCAGGCCGCCCGCCACCAGGGCGGCACCAGCGGCCCGGAGAACGGTACGGCGGGAAACCGGGACTGCCGTGCTGAGTTTCTCGCTCATCGGCGAGACGGGAATGGTCATGTCGCGTCCTCATGACAGCTGCGGAAGCTTGCAACGTTGCAAGTTGTGCTGAGACGCTAGGCTTGCAACGTTGCAAGTGTCAAGAGGTGATTCGACCGGAAACGAGGTGCACAGTGCCCGCCACACTGCGCGAAGTCGCCGAGCTGGCCGGGGTCTCGGTCCGCACGGTGTCGAACGTCGTCAACGACTTTCCGCAGGTCGCGCCGGAGACGCGGGCCAGGGTGCAGCGCGCCCTCGACGAGCTCGGGTACCAGCCGAACGCGGTGGCCCGGACGCTGCGGCGCGGTCGGTCGGGGCTGATCGCGCTGGTGCTGCCGGAGCTCGACGTGCCGTACTTCGCCGAGCTCACCCGGGCCGTGATCGAGCAGGCCGTGTCCGCCGGCTACACGGTGGTGGTCGACCAGACCGACGGCGATCCGGTCCGCGAGCGGGAGTTGGTCATGCGCGGCAACCGGGCGGCGATGTTCGACGGGCTGATCTTCAACCCGCTCGCACTCGGCGACGCGGACCTGCGCGACCGGCCGTCGTCCACCCCCGTGGTGCTGCTGGGTGAGCGCGTGGTCCGGGGCGGGCTCGACCACATCATGATCGACAACGTCGGGGCGGCCGAGCTCGCGACCCGGCACCTGATCGAGCTCGGGCGGCAACGGATCGCGGCGATCGGCGACCAGTCCGACGAGAGTCGCCGGACCGGCCGGCTGCGGACCCAGGGATACCAGACCGCTCTCCGCGCCGCCGGTCTGGAGATCGTTCCGGAGCTGATCCGTCCGACCGAGTTCTTCCACCGGGCCGACGGCGCCGCGGCGATGGCCGATCTGCTCGCCCTGCCCGATCCGCCCGACGCGGTCTTCTGCTACAACGATCTGCTCGCGCTGGGCGCCCTGCGGACGATCCTCAGCCGTGGTCTCCGCGTCCCCGAGGACATCGCCCTGGTCGGCTTCGACGACATCGAGGACGGCCGCTACTCCACGCCGAGCCTGACCACCATCCGCCCCGACAAGACGCAGATCGCCGAGTTCGCCGTCACCCAACTCCTCCGCCGGCTGGAAGGCGACGACTCCCCCGCCCAGGAGGTCCCCGCCAACTACGACCTGATCATCCGCGAAAGCACCGGAGGAACGACGTAGCTCGGCAGGCGCCAGGCTCACCACGCCGGTCAACCCACCGGCGTGGGGCTCGGCCACCCGCACACCCAGCACACGGCCGGCCCGCCCCGCGGCCCGCGCGGCGGGCCGCGGCGGTGGCGATCATCGCGGTCGGATTGCCCAGATCGGGCCTACTGGGGGTGCCGGACTGTGCTGGCTGAGTCCTTTGTCTCCTCTTTGACGCGGTCCGCGGCCGAGCGGCCTTCGTCGGCGACGTCGGAGGCTGCCTGCGTTGCGGTCTCCTTGACATGCTGGACGGCCTCCTCGGCCGGCTGCTGGAGGTTCTCCTTCAGCTGTTCGGCCACCGCACCGGCCTGTTCCATCACCGGGCCGCCGGCCTTGTCCTTGGCCTGCTGAGCCAGTTCCTTCTCCTTGGATGACGCCGGCAGCGCAGCCGAGATCACCCAGCCGACCGCGAACGCGACCACGCCGGCCGCCAGCGGCGCACCGCGCGTCTGCTCCCGGGCCTGCTGCGGCGCGGACTGGATCGCCTGCCCGACCTTCGACCCGGTCTCCTGCACCGTGCCGACCGCGGAACTGCCGGCACCCTCGACCGAGCCGACGGTGTCCCCGACCGCACCCATCACCCGGTGCCGGAAGTTCGCCATACCGGACCTGGCACGGTCCATCCTCCGATGCACCACGCGCCGCGGGCTCATCTTGTCGGTCAGCGCGTCCACGTCGTCGCGGAGATCACGCCGGGTCTGTTCGATGTCCCGGGTCAGTCTTTCCGTGTCAGCCATTGGGCATCCTCCTTCACGCTCTCGATCGTCTGGTCCGGGGTCGGACTGACGCGCTGCAACTCGTTCCGCCCGGTCATCGCCAGAACCAGCGTGACGACACCCCAGATCGCGGCGACGATGAGCGCTGCCCACGCGAGGTGCATGACCTCACCGAGCAGCCACATCAGCGTCAGGGACAGGAACAGGGCGAGCAGCCAGCCGGCCGCCGCCGCGCCGCCGAGCATCCCGGCGCCCTTTCCCGCCTTCTTGGCCTCGTCCGTCAGCTCACTTTTCGCCAGCGCCAGTTCCTGCCGCGTCAGCGTGCTGAGGTCGTTGCCCAACCGGGCGACCAGTTCTCCCAGCGACTGATCGGGAGACGGCTGGTCGGGTGACCTCGTCCCCGGCATCGGATCGCCGGTTGTGTAGGGCCCGGTCATCTCACTGCCCCATCGGTCGCGGCGGCGTACCCAGGGGGTCGGTCGGCGTCGGACCTGGCGACATCGGCTGGCTGCCGGTGGTCGTGGAGGTACCGAAGTCCCCCGTCGCCGCTGCACCGGTCGGTGTCCCGATGCCTCCCGTCGCCGTACCGGTCGGTGTCCCGGGCTCGCCCGTCGCCACAGCGCCGGCCGGGGTGCCGAAGTCTCCCACCGCGCTCGGCGGGACGCCCACGTCACCGACGGACCCGTTCGAACCCACCGAGTCCCCGGTGCCCCGGTCCGCTCCGCTCGAGCCGCCGGCCAGTGCCCGCGACATCCGTCCGGCGACGACCCCGGCGGCGACTGCGCCCAGCAGGAACCGGCCTGGCCGGCGCCGCGCCATCTGGCGCAGGTCCTCGAGGACATCGCCGAGCTCCCGGTCCTGCAGGAACTCCGCCACCTGGTCCGTCCAGGTCGCTCCCTGCCGGGCCAGTTGGGCACCCCAGCCCGACTGACCGTGCTCCGCCATACCGCGGAGCTCCTCGCTCATCCCGCGCAGTCCCCCGACCGCACGGTCACGTTGCTCCGACATCTGCCCGGTCAGCTGCTCCCGGGTCTCGCCGGCCAGCCGCCGGGTCTGCTCGCGAACGTCCGAGGTGATCTCGGATGCCTTCTCCTTGGCGGTCCCGGCGACGTCTCCGGCGGCCGCCGTACCCACGTCCTTCAGATGCTCGGCCTCGCGCCGGGCGACCTCTTCCCTCCCGCCGTCGGCGGACTCGGTCAGATGCCGATCCGATGTGCTCGTCATGTGACGGCTCCCTTCAATGTAGAAGCCGCAGGTTGCCGGGCGGGTGACCGCCCAAACCTTCTCCGGGCCACCAGTTTCGGAACCCTCGGCCGGGTAGCGTCGGCTCATGGATCTTGTGTTCTTGCGGCAGGCGGTCGAGTTGGCGCGGGTGAACGGTGAGCAGGGCCAGCTCCCGTTCGGAGCGGTGATCGTGAACGGTGACCGAGTCGTGGCCACCGGGGTGAACACGGCGCTGCGGGACAACGACCCGAGCGCGCACGGCGAGGTGGTGGCGGTGCGGGCGGCGTGCCGGGAGCTGGGGACGATCACCTTGGCCGGTACGACGCTCTACTCGAGCTGCGAGCCGTGCCCGATCTGCCACACGGTCGCGATCGCGGCCGAGGTCGAGCGGATCGTGTACGCGGCGCCGAAGGAGTGGGTGCCCGATCTCGGTACGCCGTTCGCCCCGGTGCTGGTCGACATCCAGGCCGCCGCCCGGCGACTCGATCCCGGCCGGATCGAGCAGCTCGAGTTGCCCGAGGCCCGGGAGCCGTTCACGGCCTTCCTGGAGTCCCGCCGGTGAGGCTCGGCCTGAACCTGCTCAACTACGGCCCCGGCACCACACCGGAGTCCCTACTCGGCTGGGCGCGCTTCGCCGAGGACTCCGGGTTCGCGCTGGCGATGATCTCCGACCACATCGCCCTCACCCCCGAGGTCCAGGCCCTGTACCCGGTCCCGTTCTACGACCCGTTCACCACGATCACCTGGCTCGCCGCGCACACCACGCGGCTCCGGCTCGGCACCTCAGTCGCGGTCCTTCCCTACCGCCATCCGTTGCAGACCGCCCGGGTCGGCGCGAATCTCGCCCACTTCAGCAACGGGCGGTTCATCCTCGGTGTGGGGTCGGGGTGGTCCGAGCAGGAGTACGCCGCGCTCGGCGTACCGTTCGAACGCCGGGGCGCCATCACCGACGAGTACCTGGCCGCGATCGTCGATGCCTGGAGCAACGACCTCACCTCGTCCCCCGGACCTCACGCGCCGTACGACGACATCCACACCGGGCCGCGGCCCGTCCCGCGGCCGCCGGTCTGGGTCGGCGGCGCGGGCCGGGCCGCGATTCGGCGGGCGATCCGGTACGGCGACGCCTGGCATCCGATCAACCCGCATCCGCACTGGCTGCGCGACAAGGGGATGCCGATGCTGCGACAAGCCGCGGCCGACGCGGGCGTGGACGCTCCGCAGCTCTGTCCGCGGATCCGGGCTCATCCGACGAGCCGGCTGGACGATGACGATCGCGTGCTCGGCGAAGGGTCGCTCGATCAGATCCGGGCGGACCTGGCCGGTCTGGCCGAGTTGGGGGCGGAGTACGTCGTCCTGGACACCTACATCAGCCCGGACGTACGCCGTACCGCGGAGGAGGACTGGCGCATCCTGGAGACCGTGGCGGCTCTCGTCAGCTAGACGGTCACCCGGCCGGCCTCTTGGGGTTCACCTGCCGCGGCTGTCGACGCACAATCGACAACGGGGGAAGGAGCGCGTCATGTGGCAGTCGGACGGGTGGGATGTCAGGGTTCGGCTCGGGGTGCTGACGCCGCACGGTGATGTGGGGCCCGAGTCGGAGTTGCAGGCGATGGCTCCGGACGGGGTGCGCGTGCATGCGGCCCGGGTTCGCTTCGGGGCGATGACCCACGGCGGGGTGATGGATCCGACGATTCCGCTCGCGCCGGTCCAGGCGTTCGTCGAGCCGCCGCACATCGACGAGGCGGTGTCGTTGCTGGCGGCCGCGCCGCTGGGTGCCATCGGCATCGGGTTCACGAGTGCGGCGTACGTCGTCGGGGTGGACGGCGAGCAGAAGGTGCTCGACCGGCTGATGCGGCACAGCGCCGGTGTCCCGGTCGTGTCGACCTGCGCGTCGGCGGTGGCCGGGCTGCGTGCGCTGACTGCGCGCCGGATCGCGCTCTTCGACCCGCCGTGGTTCGACGCGGAGCTCAACCGGCTCGGGGCCGAGTACTTCACCGCGCAGGGTCTGGACGTCGTCGTCCATGCGCCGTGCGGCGTGCCGAGCAATCAGCGCAGCATCAACCCGTCCGAGTTGTTCACGTGGATCGTCCGGCACACCCCCGACCAGGCCGACGCCGTCTTCGTCGGCGGCAACGGATTCCGGAGCGTCGGAATCATCTCCGCGCTCGAACAGGACCTCGGCCGCCCGGTCCTCACTGCCAATTCGGCGCTGTTGTGGGGCCTGCTCCGCGCCGCCGGCACCGCGGCCAGGCCGACCGACTACGGCCGGTTGTTCAGCCAAACCCGTTCAGCAGTGCGGTGAGCTCGCGGACGACTGTCTGCCGATCCGCCATCCACCGCGGCGTGGGCAACCGGCCGAGCAGGACCTGGACCCGCTCGAAGACGGCTTGCAACCGGTTGCGGGTGACGCTGAGGTAGAGGTTGTCGCCGGTCCAGGAGAGGTCGCCGCCGGCGGCGACGTACGCGTCGAGGGTCTTGGGGCCGAACATGTGGGCGGCTCGGCCGGCCTCCAGTGCCGCACTGTCGGCACGTACGCTGTCCCAGTCGATCAGGACCGGTCCGCGCGGTGACATCAACATGTTGTGCGCCTTGAAGTCGCCGTGCGTCGTCACCAGGTCCGGAGCGACCTCGCACACCTCCTCGATCCGAGCGGTCAGTTCGAGGATGCGCGGCAACCGTTCCCAGGCGATCTCCGCCCACGGCTCACCCCGCCGGCGGGCCTCGGTGAACCACTCCTCCCAATCGCTTCGCGGTCTGAGCGCCGTACGCCACCAATCCGGCAGACCGGCCCCGTCCAGCGGCTGCAGCTGGTGCACCTGGGCCATCGTCCGGCCGAGCCATTCGCTGATGTCGTCGTCGGGTGTGATCGCCCGGTGCTCGATCCACCGATGCACGCGAAACAGACGGTCCTCGATCCGCGTCACCCAGCGTTCCACCGGCTCGACCGGCACCACGGGCTCGGCCATGTCGATTCCGGCCGCATGCGCCCGCTCCTCGAACTCCATCGCCACTGCAAGCTGGTCGAGCAGCCCCCCGGCAACGAACTGCCCACCGGTGGACGGCCAGTACCCCTTCACGAAGTAACTGCCCGACGCCGTCTCCAGCCGCCACGTATCGGTGTCCCCGCGCCGGACCAGCACCAGCTCACCGACCGGCTCCCTTAGGTCGAAGGCGGCGGCGATCACGTGCGCGGTCGGTGTGTACACAGGCGGTCTCCATCATGGGTGCCAGAGGCACCGATTCCGGCCGGCGACTGGCATCTCGGGATTCTCGCAGTCAAACGGACGTAGGCTGCCGTTGGGGGTAGTGCGCACTTCGCAGGGGGACCGCAGATGAGTGACGTCGGCATGCCGTCGGGTAACCGGTATGGGCCGGTGAGCCCGCGATGAGGATGGTTCGGCGGATGCTGGTGTGGATCTCCGGTGCGTCCGCCGGTCTCGGAGCCGCGCTCGCGGCGACGCTGGTCGGCGACGCGGAGATCATCGACCTGTCGCGCCGCGGGGGTACGCCGGGAACCCATCACGTCGCCGTCGATCTGTCCGACCCGACCTCGTGGCCCGTGGTCGAGGCGGACTTCACCCGGCGGCTGGCCGGGTTCGACGGTGACACGGTGATCTTCGTCCACAACGCGGCGACGCTGACGCCGCTGGGCCCGGCCGGTACGACGGACACCGCCGAGTACACCCGGAACGTGTTGCTCAACTCGGCGGCCGCTCAGGTCCTCGGCCACGCGTTCCTGCGCTCGGTCGCCGGCCACGACCTCGAGAAGCACCTCATCATGCTGTCGTCCGGCGCGAGCCGCTGGCCGCACGAAGGCGAGTCCAGCTACTGCGCCGGCAAGGCGGCGATCGACCAATGGGTACGTGCGGTGGGCCTCGAACAGCAACGCCGCGATCCCGGCTGCCGGGTCCTCTCGATCGCACCGGGTTCGGTCGACACCGCGATGCAGGCCCTGCTCCGGGAGTCCAGCGAGGACGTGTTCCCGGAGGCGCCCCGGTTCCGGGAGTTGGCGGCCAAGGGCGGCCTGGCGAAACCCGAGGACGTGGCCCGGAAGATCTGGTCGCTGCTGGACCGCGACGTCCCCAACGGCGCCGTCCTCCACGTCCGCGATCTCACCTGACCACACGCGACCGGCTCAGACGGAACGGGCCAGTCGGTGGATCTGGTGACGCGTTGCCGGGTAGAGCTCGGTGAAGGTTTGGAAGAGGGTCGCGTACGCCGCCGACGTCGACGGATCCGGCGTGACCGTGTGATCCAGCGTGGCCCAGTCCGTCTCGGGTGGCACCAGTCCGACCCCGATCGCCGCCAGCAGCGCATCGCCGTACGACGCTCCGATCGTCTGTGCCGGCACCTGCTGCTCCAGCCCGCACACGTCGCTCACGATCTGCGTCCACAACCCGCCTTGCGTACCGCCGCCGACCGCGACGATCCGCGCGGGCCGCCCGGCCGCCTCCTCGAACGCACCGACGATCTGCCTTACCCCACAGGCGATTCCCTCGTACGCCGCTCGCAGCAGATGCCCACGGTGATGTCGCAGAGTCAGTCCGGCGATGACTCCACGCGCCAGCGGATCGTAGATGGGCGTCCGCTCTCCGCTGAAGTACGGCAGCATCACCAGCCCTTCACTACCCGCCGGAACAGCGGCAGCCTCGGCAACGAGCGTCTCGAACGGCACACCCCCGGTCAGGTCCTGCAGCCAGGTGGTGATGGTGCCGGAGGTCGCCATACCGGCAGCGAGCGTGTGTGACGACGGCTCGACGCCCGACGTGGTCCACAGTCCGCGCACACTTGTCGGCGCGGTCATCACCTGCACGAAGAACATGGTCGAGCCGTACATCAGCATCAGATCGCCTGGACGCCGTACGCCGACACTGAATGCCTCGGCCCAGGCGTCGACAGTGCCGGCCACGACCGGCGTACCCTCGGCCAACCCGGTCGCCTCAGCCGCCCGCCGATGGACCCGACCAACCTGCTGCGAAGGCCAGACCAGTCGTGGCAGCGCCAGACCGGGCAGCACCTCCTCGACCCAGTCGGTCGCCCAGTCCTGCTTGCGGATGTCGTAGAACGGGTCGCACTGACTGGCTGTGTGGTGGTCGAGCACCCACTCCCCGGTCAGCCGCGCGACCACGTACGTGTGCGCACTGAACCAGCGATCCCGCGGCCGCCAGGTCTCACCGGCCTCGCGCCGCAACCACGCCAGCTTGGGCCCGATCGCCTGGCTGGACAGGTCCTTCCCGCATCGCTCGAGGATCGCGTCGGCGCCGAGGTGGCCGGTGATCTCCTCGATCTCCCGCGTCGCGCGCGTGTCGACGCCGTACAGGATGGCCGGCCGCCGCGGCCGCAGGTCCTCGTCGGTCTGTACGACGCACGGCCCGAGACCCGAGACGCAGACGGCCATGATCCGCTCACCGGTATGCGTCGACGTCAGCTCCCGCAGTACATCGGCCACATCGCCCCACCAGTCGCGCTCGGCATCCATCTCCGCCCACCCCGCCCGCGGCAAACTCATCCCGTGCTCCCGCCGAGCCACCCCCTTCACAACACCGTCGACCGTCGTCAACACACCTTTCGTACTCCCCGTCCCCACGTCGACCCCAATGACAAGATCCATGCGGCAACCCTCCGTCCCCCCACGCCCGCGCACAAGCCGACGCCCCAGACAGCGCAAGTTCGGTCAAGCGAGGTGGGTCTTGGCCGGGCACGATGGGGTGATGGGAAGCGATGCGTTCGACGAGTTCCTCGGCGTGCTGGTCGGGGCGCTGGACGACGCGGGCGTGAACGGCGGGGAACTCGCACGCCGGGTCGACCTGTCACGCTTCCACCCTGGATCGGTTGGCGGCGGCCGCGGCTGGGGAGCCACCCGCTCGACTGCGACGGCGGGTGCTGCAGGAGCGGGCGGCGTTCCGGTTGCTCACAACAACTACAGCACCTCTCACCCCACTCCGCCGCCACGCCAGCCCGTGACCACCTGCAGTCATTCGCGAGCAGCGCGAGCGCACCAGCGAGCAGCGCGAGCGCAAAAGGGGTGGGTGGGGCTGCCGGCGTAGCACGCGACGGAGGAGCGCGCGCAGCAGGCTGCGAGGGCTATCCGGTTAGGTCCCGGACGTCGAGCTCTACACCCCCAGCGCTCAAGCCTTGGCGGTAGGGGTGCGTAGGCGGCGGCGGGTGCCGGGTGCGCTTGCTGAGCTTGCCAGGCCCAAGGCGCCCAGGAACTGCTCCAAGGTGAATGTCGCCATCCCGAGCGCCACCGGGTTGCCCGGGACGCGGGACGCCTCGACCGTCAGGCCGGGCCGGGAGCCCGGCAGCACGTGGTCGGGCAGTTCCTCCCGTACGGCGGGCAGCAGCCACTCGGCCAACGCCCTGGTCGTCCACCCGGTGAGCGTGACGTACGGGACGTTCAGCAGATTCACCAAGTCACCGAGCGACGCCGCCAGGTAGTGCGACGTACGACGGGCAAGCTCGAGCAGCGCCGGGTCGTCGTTGGCCAGTCCTTCCGCGACCGCGTCGACGAACCCCCGCTGCAGCGGTTCACGCAGAGCCGGGTGGTCGGGGTCGATCTCGGCCAGCGACATCTCGAGCCCGTGCACCCCGAGATAGGCCTCGACGCAACCGCGCCGGCCGCACCGGCACTGCCGGCCGTCCAGTTGCAGCAGCGTATGTCCCCACTCGCCCGCGTTGTTGGCCGCGCCCCGCAGCAGCGAACCGTCGATCGCGATCCCCGCGCCGACCCCGGTGCCGAGGTTGACCACGGCCATCGTCTTCGTCTCCCGGCCGACACCGAACCACAGCTCCGACAGCGCGACCGCCTTCAGCGGGTTGTCGACGTACACCGGCATGCCGAGACGTTCCTCGAGCAGGGCCTCGATCTTCACCTCGTGCCAGTCCCAGTTCGGCGCGAAGACCGAGACACCGGCGTCCGGGCGGACCTGGCCGGGCATGCTCACGCCGGCGCCGATGATCCGGTCGCGCCGGACCCCGCTGGCCTCGACCGCCGCCTCGATCGCGCGGACGATGCCGTCGACGACGTACGCCGGGTCGTTCTCGTGCTCGTCGAGGGCGACCGCGCTCTGGCCGAGCGGTCCGAGGGTGACGTCGTACACGGTCGCGTCGACGTACGTCTCGGCCACGTCGATCCCGAGGATCCGGCCGCGGTCGGGGTCGATGCTGAGCCGCTCGTATGGGCGGCCGACCGTGTTCTGCTCCACCGTCGCGATCCGCAGTACGCCCTCGGCCAGGAACTGGGTCACCAGCGTGGCGACCGTCGCTGTACTCAGTCCGGTGTGCTTCGCGATCTCCTGGCGGGTCGACGGGCCGAGTGAGAACAGCGCGTGCAGAACCTCGAACCGGCTCTCGTTGCGCAGATCACGAGACGTCTGCCTCGGCAACCTCTCCCCCTCAGTTCGGTGACTCGATCCGTAGCGTTCGCAGCTCCGGAGTGGCCGGCCCGCCAGCGCCCCGCACCAGCAGCGTCAGCCCGGACCAGCCCGGCGGGATCCACAGTACGTCGGGATCGCCGCCGGAGAAGGCCGGACGCTCGCCGGTCCAGACGCGTCCGATGCATTCGCCGGAAGCCCAGCCGGTGACCCGCAGCTGCGTTCCCTCGGGCCGGACAACCGATCCATTCTGCAACGATGGAAGCTCCACGTCGAGCCAGGCCTCCTCCCCCGGCTCCAGCGTCAGCGGCAGCTCGATCTCGGTCGCCGTACCGTCCTGGCGGGCGAAGGCGGTCAGCAGTTCGTCGTCCTGGACGGCGCAGGTCCAGTCGGTCACCGGCTGCAGTTCGAGGAGCTCGGCCCGGAGACCCCCGCCGCTCGGATGGTGTGCCACGGTCACCGAAACCTGCTTCGTGCCGCCCGGCAGCAGCACCCACGGGTCCTCGGCGTGCACCGTGATCGGCTCCCCCTCGCCGACCGTCACGCTGACCGGCTCACGGACACCCGTCAAGTGCAGGGCGCTCGTGTTCTCGGCTTCGATGCGCCGGGTGTACGTGATCGGCGTACCGACCCGGGTGCTGCTCCAGCCGGTGAGGCTCCGCAGCGGCGCCGGCTCGCCGGCCCAGTGACCCTCGACCGTCCACAGCGCGGAGATGTCCTCGACGTCGGCAACCGCCCACACGGTGCCGAGCCCCCGCAGCGCACCGAGCCTGAGCGCCGGCAACCGCGCGTCGTCGAAGTTCGCGTGGCCCCAGATTTCCACCGTCGCTTGGATCTCACCCTGCAGGCCGCGGACGTCGATCCGCTGAGTGGCTCCGAAACCGGCCAGCGTCTGGACCCGGCCGCCGACAGACAGGTCGACGATGTCGGCCGCTCCGACCAGCAGCAACTCGTCCACACCGGTCAGGTTCGCCGTGGTGCTGTAGGTCCCTCGGCCTCGGTAGACGCCGAGCGATTCCAGCGTCGGCGGAAGGTCATGGGTACCGGCCGGCTTGGCCGGAGCCGCAGTCTTCCGCCGCCGCACAACGGTCACCTCACGGGCAGCCGCCTTCTCAGGCGGTACGACGCCACCCGGGGCCTCCACGCTGACCGGCACACCGTCGACGACCAGGCGTGCGCCGACCGCGATCTCGACCGGCGTGTTGCCGACGACAACGGTCACCGGCACCTTCGAGGAGAACACCAGTCCTTCGTCCGACAACTCGATCAGGTCGGCGGAGGCCAGGGTGAGCGTCTTGTCCCCGAGCGGCAGGTCGACCAGCATCAACGGACAGGAGTCGGCCGCGACCGCGACGGACACCCCGTTGACAATCGCCCGGCCGTCCGTCGTACCCAGGTTCGGTACGGCGACCAGCCGACCACCGCCGTCGAGATCGAGCACCGACGGCGACGAGCTGGTCGGGAAGTCGGCCACCACCTCGACGGATCCGCCCGATCTGGCGAGTGCCAACCGCGATCCCAGTGCTTCGAGCACCCGCGCGAACACCTGCGCCTCGGCGTACTCCGGCCGCTCGACACCCGTCGACGACACGTACCCGCCGAAGTCGTACCCGTGGCTCATGAAGTTGCCCGGGTTGCCCCAGTTCCCGCTCGACGGGGTGTAGCCGAAGTTCCACCCCGACGCCTGCAGGTACGGCGCGATCAACGACGCACCGCTGGCCAGCAGCCGCCGTAGCGTGCGGTGCCGCCGGTTGGTCTCGGTGATCAGCAACGGCAGCCCCCGATCGGCGAGCAGCTCGGCGTACCGCCGTACCTCTGCCTCGATGTCCGGCGAGTCGTCGTTCGGGTAGAAGTTGCACGCCGGTACGACGTCCTGCACGTTGCCCGTGGCACCGAAGAGGTCACCCTGGCCGGCGCAGGCGATCAACGGCACCGTGATGCCGTGGGCAACAGCCTGGTCGCGCAGCGCGGTGATGTAGCCGGTGCGGTCCGCGCAGTCGAAGAAGTCGAGCTCGTTCTCCAACTGGACCATGATGACCGAGCCGCCCGCGCCGTACTGACGGGCGGCGATGATCGGCAGCACCTGGTCGAACCATTCCGACACCCAGGCCAGGAAGCGTGGCTCGTTCTGGCGCACCTGCAACGAGGGATCGAGACCGAGCCAGGCCGGCAGCGCACCGCCGTCCCATTCCGAGCAGATGTACGGACCGGGCCGCGCGATCACGTACAGCCCTACCTCGTGCGCGAGGTCCAGGAACGCGGCGACGTCGCGCCGGCCGTCGAACGACCAGCGACCGGGCGCGAGCTCGTGGAAGTTCCACGGCAGGTACACGTCCACACAGGTGTAGCCCGAGGCCTTCACCTGATCGAGCCGTGCCCGCCACTGCTCCCGCGGCAACCGGAAGTAGAACAGCGACGCGCACAGCACCACCTGCGGCCGCCCGTCGATCCGGATCCCACGAGCATCCATTGCCACTGCGTTCACTTGACCCCCGCACTTCCGCCGCTGATGTCCATCTCGTACAGGTAGCGCTGACCCAGGTAGTACACCAGGATCATCGGCAGGGTGAGCAGGATCGACCCGACCATCACCAGGTTCCACGGTGGCGCCTGCAGTGCTTGCGACGTACTGGTGATGTACTGCACGCCCAGTGCGAGCGGCATCTTGGTCTCGTCGTTCAGGTAGATCAACGGGCCCATGAAGTCACCCCAGGTCGCGGTCAGGGTGAAGATGCCGATCGCGATCAGTACCGGCGCGAGCATCGGCAGCATGATCCGCCGGTAGATGCCGAAGAAGCCGAGTCCGTCCACCATCGCGGCCTCGTCGATCTCGCTCGGCAGCCGGGACACGAACTGCCGGACGAGGAAGACGTTGAACGCGTTGGAGAAGAAGTTCGGCACGATCAGCGGCAGGAACGTGTTCACCCAGCCGAGCTCCTTGAACAGGATGAACTGCGGGATCATCGTGATCTGCGCCGGGATCATCATCGTCGCCAGCACGATGATGAACAGCACGTTCTTGCCGGGCGCCCGCAACCGGGCGAACGCGTAGCCGACCAGTCCGCTGGACAGCATCTGACCGATCACGGCACCGGTCGAGATGATCACCGAGTTCAGCAGGAACCGCTGCATCGGCAGGTCGGTGCCGAACACCCGGGTGAAGTTCTCCCAGTGGAACTCGCGCGGAAGGATGGTGAAGGTGTTCGCGTTCACGGTCTGGTCGCTGGACAGCGCGATCGACACCACGAACACCAGCGGCACGCACAGCACCGCCGACACGATCATCAGCGTGGCGTAGGTGAACGGCGTCGCCCGGAACACGCCCATCACCCGGTCCCGGCTCTGCGATCGCGGCCCCGGCTCAGGGTCAAGCTGAGTCGGCGGGGCAGGGGTCAGAACGGTCGCCATCACTTCACCTCGGTCTCGTAGAACACCCAGCGCCGGGCGGTGCGGAAGGCGAGCAGCGTGAACACCAGGATCACCGCGAACAACAGCCACGACAGCGCCGACGCGTACCCCATGTGGTAGAAGGAGAACGCCTCGTCGAACAGCATCGGCACCATCATCTGGCTGGCGTTGTTCGGCCCGCCCTTGGTCAGGATGTAGACCTGCGAGAACACCTGGAACGCCCCGATCAGGCCCATGATCAGGTTGAAGAAGATGATCGGGGTCAACTGCGGGACGGTGATGCTCCAGAACTGCCGGACCGGCCCGGCGCCGTCCACCTCGGCCGCCTCGTAGAGCTCCCGCGGGATGCCCTTCATTGCCGCCAGCAACAGTACGGTCGCGCCGCCGGCGCCCCAGACCGACAGCAGGATCAGCGCCGGTTTCACCCAGACCGCTTCCAGCAGCCACGACGGGCCCGGGATGCCGAACACCCCGAGCACGTCGTTGAGCGGGCCGGACGGGGCCAGCACCATCTTGAAGATCATCGCCGTCGCGACCAGCGGCACCAGGGTGGGCAGGTAGATCAGCGTCCGGAAGACCTTGCGGGCGCGAACCTGCTTGTTCAGCAGGTTCGCCAGCCACAGGCCGATCCCGAGCCCGAGCGGCACCGAGATCGCGGCGTAGTAGAACGTGTTCCACAACGCCTTCCAGAACACCGGATCCTCGGTCAGCAGCCGGGTGTAGTTCTCCAGCCCGACCCATTTCGGCGGCGTGAACGAGTCCCAGTCGGTCAGCGAGATGTAGATCGACGCGATCATCGGCCCGAGCAGGAACACGACGAACCCGATGATCCACGGCGATGCGAACAGGTAGAACCACATCGCCTCGCGGCGGCGCAACCTGGACATCAGCTCGGCTTGACGATGGTCTCGAGCCGCTTCTGGATGGCGGTCAGCGCGGTGCGCGCGTCCTGCTTGCCCAGCCAGAAGTCGGCCAGCCCGTCGTCGAACGCCTTCTGCATCTCGTTCCAGGCCGGGATGAACGGCGCCCGGTAGACGAAGTCGCTCGACTCGCCGAACACGTCCAGGTTCACCGGCTTGGTCATCCAGGCCGGCTTGAGGAACGCGTCGCTCTTCTGCACCTCGATGTTGGCCGGCACGTCCTGGCCGGTGGCGATGATCTGCTGCTGCGCCTCCGGCGAGGTGAGGAAGTCGATCGCCTTGAACGCGGCCTCGGGGTTCTTCGCGGTGCGGGAGATCGCCAGCCCGCTGCCGAACGCGGTCACCGCCTGCTGCTTGCCCCGCCACAGCGGCGCGATGTCCCACTCGATCTTGCTCTTGGTCAGGCCGCTGATCCCCCAGAAGCCGGTCGTGTTCACCGCGACCTTGCCGTTGGCGAACGCCTGGTCACCGCCGACGTCCGCACCCATGTCGGCGTACTGCTTCTGGGTCGGGACGACACCGTGCTTGAAGATCAGGTCACCGGTCCACTGCAGCGCCTCGATCACCTCGTCGGTGGCGACCGCGGGCCGGCCGCTGTCGTCGATGATCTTGCCGCCGTTCTGGTAGACGAAGCTCCACCACTGGGCCCACCAGCCGCCGCCGGCGTACCCCCACTGCTTGCCCGGAACGGTCAGCTCCTTGAACGCGCTGAGCGCGTCGTCCCAGGTCCAGTCGGCGGTCGGCGCCTTGATGCCCTTGGCATCGAACAACGCCTTGTTGTAGTAGACGATCATCGCGCCGGAGCGGTCCGGGACCGCGTACACCTTGTCCTGGTACGAGTACAGCTTGCCGATCGAGCCGAACCGCTTCTCCAGGTCGAGCCCGGCCTTCGAGGCCAGCTCGTCCAGCGGCTGGATCTGGTTCTTGCTCGAGTAGACGTTGACGCTCTCGGCCACCTGCATGATGTCGGGGCCCTTGCCGCCGGCGATCATCGTCTGGACCTTCTGCGCGTACCCGTCGTTCGGGATCAGCTGCAGCGTCACCTTCAGCTCGGGGAACTTCTTCACCAGCAGGTCGATCCGCTTCTGGTACGTCGTCTTGTCGTTCTCGCCGCCCCACACCGTCATCACCAGGCTGGCGGCGGTGGAACTGCCCGACGAAGAACTCTTGTCACTGTCCGACCCGCACGCGGTGAGCGTGATGACGCCCGCGGCCAGACCCATCCCGAGAAAACCCCGACGCGAAAGCTGCGTCCCGTCCATCGTGTTCCTCCAAAGCCTTGCGAACCCCTGCGGCGGGCGTCTCCGGACGGCACCCTCGGGTTCAAGTGGCGGTTAAACTAACCATTGGAATAACCCCTGACAAGACCTCGCCGCCCAAAATCCGAAACCGTGACCTACAAGCCGCCGTCCTGGGCGGGAAGGTTGCGGAGAGCCATCAGGGGCTGCGGGAGGCCCCCGATTCATCTGGACGTGAGGCTAGTGTTCGCGCATGCGGAAATTGACCTGGACCGGTGTCGGTTGCCTGGTGCTGGCCTTCGTGGTCAGCGGTTTCTTCGTCGTACAGCTGATGCGCAACCTTCCGGGCGAGCCGGCACCGGTCGGCGACGGGCCGGTCCAGCTCGACGGACCAGGGCTGACGATCTTCGCGTCGGAGCGGGGGGCCGGCCAGAGCTGTACGGCGAAGGACGCGAGCGGTACTGCGATCGCCCTGAAGGAACCGTCCCGGTCGGAGCAGTTCGACAACGCCGGTGACGTCTACTACGTGGTCGCCCACTCGGTCGAGGAGATCCCGGCGCAGACGGTCGACGTCGTCTGCACGGACCGGAGCGCCACCTACTTCGTCGGCCGCCGCCATACCGCCGGTACGTTCCTCGTCCCGGCGCTGAGCGCCGTCGGTTCCTTCTTCGGCCTGGCCGCCGTCGGCGTTGTTCTGATCGTGGTCGACCAGGTCCGCCGCCGACGGGTCACAGAAGTCCGGGCAGACCGCGGCCAGGAGTGGCCGCGCTGAGGTGGGTCAGTACGGCGAGAACGCGCCGGTGACCGTCCTCCGAGTCGGGTAACCCGAGCTTCGTGAAGACGTGCCTGACGTGGGCTTCGACCGTACGTTCGCTCAGGAACAGCCGCCTGGCGATCCCACTGTTGGTCAGCCCTTCGGCCATCAACTCCAGCACGTCCCGCTCGCGATCGGTCAGTGCGGCCAGAGGGTCGGTGTCACCACGCCGCGCCACCAGACCGGCGACCACCTGCGGATCCAGGGCCGACCCGCCCCGGGCGACCCGTTCGGCCGCCGCCAGGAACTCGCCGACGTCGAGCACGCGATCCTTCAGCAGGTAACCGAATCCGCCCAGCGACACCAGGCCGACGACGTGCGTCGTCTCGATGTGCTGGGACAACAGCAGTACGCCGACCTCCGGGTACTGCGTCTTCACCACCTCCGCCGCCCGCGCCCCTTCGTCACTGAACGAAGGCGGCATCCGGATGTCGGCGACGACGAGATCCGGCCGGTACGACGCCACCGCGGCGACCAGCCCGTCCGCGTCGCCCAGAGTCGCCACCACCTCGTGCCCGCCGTCGGCGAAGAGCATCTTCAGCCCTTCGCGCAACAGCACCTGGTCCTCCGCGATCACGATCCGCATGGCAACTCCGCGATGAGCGTCGTACCGCGACCGGGCTCGCTGTCGATGCGGAAGATGCCGCCGAGCGCCGCGACCCGGTCGGCGAGCCCGGTGAGCCCCGTGCTGCCCCGAGCCGCCGCACCGCCGACGCCGTCGTCCGTCACCGTGATCAGCAGGCTGTGATTCCGCCGGCGAGCGGAGAGGTCGACGCGGGTGGCGTTGGCGTGCTTGACCGCGTTGGTGAGTCCTTCGCAGCAGATGAAGTACGCCGCCGCCTCGACGTCCGAGCCGAACCGCTCGTCCGGTACGTCGACCGACACCGGCAACGGAGCCCGGCGGGCAAGGTCGTGGAAGGCCGGTGCGAGTCCCGCGTCCAGCTGGGTCGGCGGCAGGCCGCGAGCGAGTTCCCGCAGCTCGGCGATCGCGACGGACACCTCCGCCACCGCGCTCTCGAGCGTCGCGCCGGCTGCCTCCGGCGACGAACCCAGTTGGTGCTGCGCGTGCCGAAGCGCCAGCCCGATGGACACCAGGCGCTGCTGGGCGCCGTCGTGCAGGTCGCGTTCGATCCGGCGGCGTTCGGCGTGGCCGGCGGCAACGATCCGGGCCCGCGACGCCTTGACCTCGATCAGCTGGAGCCGGAGTTCCGCGCGCAGCCGGGCGAGCTCGATCGCGAGTCCACCGTCCTCGACCACGCGGCGGAGCAGTTCCGGACCGAGTCCGGCCGGGCTGTCGTGCAGGACGACGCCGATCGGCTGGTCACCGCGTTCGATCGCGATCCGGTGCCGGTGGTCGTCTTCACGGAGGTTCCCGGACAGATCGACGTACCGCTGACTCTCCGGCAGGAACACCAGCAGGTCGAGCTCAGGGTCGGCGAGGATCTCGCGGAGGACCGCCTGCACGTCCTCGGGTGGGTGACGGCCGGCCCGGACGTCGTCGAGGAAGGCGGCCATCCGGTGCCGGGCGTCGTACCTGGAGCGGTTGAACCGGCGGTCGACCGCGTCCTGGATCCGGCCGCGCAACGGACGGAACAGGATCGCGCACACCACCGTCGCCGCGGCTGTGGCCCACGGCGAGCCCCGGCCGAAGAAGGCGCCGAGGGCAATGACCAGTACGACGTACGCCGCGCCGAGCAGGACGGTCAGCGTCGCGTAGGCGACCGTGCGGCTGATGAACAGGTCGATGTCGTAGAGGCGGTAGCGCAGGATCGCCGCGGCCGCGGCCAGCGGAAGACCGGTCAGCGCGACGGCGGCCAGGAGATCGGCGAGCGGGGTGACGTACCAGAGCGCGAAGCTCATCGGGAGGGCCACCCCGGCGACGGACGCGGCGAGTGCGAACCACTTGAGTTGCTGGCGTTCCAGCGGACGGGAGCGCCGGAATCGGACGACGAGTGACAGCACACCGGCGATCAGCGCGCCGAGGAACAAGGGCATCCCGACGGCGAACAGTACGCCGGTCGGCAGCGACTCGACCGCCAGCGGATTCTGACCGCCGGCGAAGTCCCGGTCGCGGTCCGGGCTCAGTGACCAGCCGGCCATGGCGAGCACGAGGCCGACCGCGCCCACCAACGGCACCGGTCGCCAGCGCGGGCCAGGGAGCCGGCCGGTCGGGAAGAGCAGGAACGTGAGCGTCCAGCCGTAGCCGCTCGGCAGCCAGCTCGCCGTACTGATCCATTCGCCGATCGGACCGCCCGGCCAGCCCTCGGCCGCGGCCCGGAGTCCCCAGCCTTCGGCGAGGTCCGCCGAGAACGCGTTCAGTACGCCGAAACCACAGAAGAGCCAGCCAATCGGGTTCTCCGGGCGCCGGTGAGCGATCAGGGCCCCGGCGCCGACGCTGGCGAGCGTGAAGACGGCGTACAGGAGGGTCTCGTACAGAGGTTCGAGGCGCCACGACAGGACGACGGCGGCGATCTCCGCGATCACCGTCGCCCCGAACAGCACGGCCGGAACCGGCCGCCGGCTCCTCCCACCCACGCCACCATCGTGGCAGCGCCGCATGGTCCCGCCAACAGTGCTGGCACTGACACCGGTCGCGCCGGTTCGCTCGCCGGTTTGCCGTGGTGCCGCCGATGCGGCGGGGAGCCGCCGATTCCTAGCGTCGAGGGAACGGAAACCCTTCGAGAGGTGGAACCATGAACGACATCCGCAAACTCGCCGCTGTCGGCCTGGTCGGTGCCGCGTTGACCGCGCTGTCCGGCGTCCTCGTCGCCGCGGTGGTCCAGCCGGCGTCCGACGTCTCCGACGAACAGTGGAGCTACCCGTGGAGCAGTGCGGCGCTGGTTCCGGTCTCCAGCCTGTACGCCGTCTTCCACTTGCTCGTGTTCGCCGGCATGCTCGGCTTCGCGCGAACCGTGAGCACCCGAGCGGCCAGGATCGGGACCGCACTTGCCCTGGTGGGCACGTTCGTGTTCTTCGTCGCCGAGCTTGCGACGATCCCGTTCGCCGACCAGCGAATGGACGACACCGGGCCGCAGATCGTCGGCGCAGTCTTCGGCCTCGGAGTCGCCCTCACCGCCGTGGGCCTGATCGTCGCCGGCGTCTCGGTCCTGCGCTCTGCCGACTGGCACGGCTGGCGCCGCTATGCCCCACTCGCCGCCGGTCTCTGGTCGTTGGTGATGATCGCCGTGAGCTTCACCGGTGCCCTGGCCGCGGGCGTCGCCGTCTACGGCGCCAGCCTGTTCGTCCTCTACTGGGCCGTCTACACCCGGCCGACCGAGGCACCGGCCGAGCGCAGCGCTCGCCTGCGGGCGCGGATCGACCACTGAGTGGATTGCGGAATTTCGTCAATTCGGGCCGGGGGTCAGGCGCGGGGTGGTTGGGTCGGGACATGCGTACACCGACCACTTCGCCCGCCGAGGCGGCTGCGTTGCTGCGGGCCGATCATCAGTTGCTGCTGGACCGGATCGAGGGACTGACCGAGGCCGACCTCCGGGCGCCGTACCGGGTCGTGTCCGGGCCGCTCGGGCACTTCTGCGACTCGCTCCATGACCTGACCGCACACATCCTGATGTGGGACGAGATCACCCTCGACGTACTGCGTGACGCCGCCGCCGGGCGGTTGCACTGGAGCCTGGACCCGCGCTGGGAAACGGCCGAGGCGGGCAGTGCACTCAACGTCGGCGGCGTCGAAGCCGGACGGCACATCCCCTCCGCGCTGCTCGTGCACCGGTTGCAGAGTGTCCACGAGGCCCTCGTCGCAGAGATCCAGCAGTACGACGAGACGGCCTGGAACGACCCGGCGACGGGCGGCGGATACGACGGTGGCATCGGAGCGCTGGCCGAATACGCCTCGACCCCGCCCGACGGCGCCCTGTTCGGCCACGCGGCTCGCCACCTCAACCCCGCGCAGGTGCCGGCATGACCGTCGTCGACCAGCCGGCCTTCAAGTCGGAAACCGACGCTCTGCTCGCCCGTTTCGCCTCCGAGCCCGAAGGTCCCGAGCTCGATCCGTACGAGGCGTTGCTGCTGGATCGCGAGGAACTTCCCGACCCTGAGCTGGCCGGCGTCTGCGACCCGAGCACGCGCCCGAAGGACATCACGACCGACGGCGGCCTCCAGGCGCGGGTCTACCACCCCGCGACCGACGAGCCGAGGCCGATCGTGTTGTGGCTGCACGGCGGCGGCTTCATCGGCGGAGACCTGCGCGACATCGAGTACGCGACGTCCGGGATAGCTGCCGCAGGCAACGTCATCGTTGTCTCGCTCAACTATCGGCTCGCACCCGAACACCCTTATCCAGCAGGGCTTCACGACGTCCGCGACACCCTGGCCTGGATCCGCGAGCACCAGGCAGAGCTCAACGGTGACGGCCGGCTCGCGGTCGGCGGCCAGAGCGCCGGCGCGGCCCTCGCGGCCGGCGCCTGCCTGCTCGCGCGGGACGAAGGCCTACCGCTGCCCGACCGCCAGATCCTCTGTTATCCCTGTCTCGATCTCGACCAGGACACCGAGTCGTATCGCCTCTTCGACGGCACGTTCCTCAGCATCGCCCCCGGTCGCTGGTCGTCAGCGCAGTACTTCCCCGCCGGCGAGCTCCCGGCGACCGCCGTACCCCTGCGTGCCGAGACGCTGAGAGGTCTTCCGCCGGCCCTGATCCTCGCCGCGGGGCGGGATCCGTTGCGCGACGATGCGCGCACCTACGCGGCCCGGCTCGAGGCGGACGGCGTACCGGCTCGGCTGGTCGAGTATGCCGACACCATGCACGCGTTCCTCAACTTCCCGGCGGTGCTGTCAGCCGGTAGGCATGCGGTCGACCTCATCGCCGCCGACCTCCGGGAGACTTTTGCGGCAGCGCCTGCGTGAGCGCGTCGATGAAGGCCGCCGTGGCCGGCGGCTCGGGTGGCTCGCCGTACGTCGCGAGGTAGATGCGGCGTACGGCGCCCGCCTTGGTCGCCTTCACGCCCTCGGCCTGGTGTGAACGCAACGCCAGTCCAGGCATCGTGGTGACACCGAGTCCGTGCGCCACGAAGGCCTGCTTCACCATGATGTCGTCGCTGGTGTACGCGATCCGCGGCGTGAAACCGGCCGCGGCGCACAGCTCGAGGAACTCCTGCCGGCAGTGCACACATCCGGCGATCCACGCCGACTCGCGATGGTCGGTGAGTTTGTCGCCGGTACGACGGCTGAGCAGGTACACCGGGTCGTCGAGCAAGTAGGTGCAGCGGATGCCGTCGGCCGGCGGCTCGTCGTCGTACCGGAAGATGATCGCCAGATCGAGAATCCCGTCGCGGAGTTGCTGCTGCGCGACGACCGGATGAACGTCGGTGAGCTCCAACTCGATGTTCGGATGCTGCCGGCGGAGCTCCGCGGCGGCCGGCGGGACCAGCACGGTCAGCGCCGAGGTGAACGCTCCGAGGCGGACCCGGCCGGCCTCCAGTCCGATCAGCGCGGCCAACTCGGCGTCCGCCGCATCGACGCGACCGATGATCTCGGCCGCCCGGCGCGCGAGCACCTCGCCTTCCGGCGTGAGCCGGATGCCGCGGCCCACCTTCTGGACCAGCCGTGCGCCGGTCGCCGCCTCGAGCCGCGCGAGGTGGTGACTGACCGTGGGCTGGGTGTAGTGCAGGGCCTGCGCCGCGGCGGTCACCGACCCGTGCGCGGCGACCGCGGCGAGAACCCGGAGCCGGACGAGATCGAGCATGAATCGATGGTATCTATGGATTCGCGCCGGGATTGGCATTGGACCCATGCGACGTTCGCACGGCAGGCTGCTGGTACGAGGTTTTCGTCGGCGAAGGGAACAGCGATGACCGGCAAGGTGCTCTGGCACATGACCATGTCACTCGACGGCTTCATCGCCGGACCGGACGACGACCTGGACTGGTACTCGGCCGGCACCGGCCCGTCCGAACTGGCCGCCGAGGTCATCCGGACCACCGGCGCGTTCATGGCCGGCGGGCGGCTGATCACCGAGGACTATGACTTCGAGACGATGAAGCCGTACGGCGGCGCCTGGACCGGGCCGATCTTCATCCTCACCCACAAGGACCCGGCCACCACACCGCCCCCGTCGATGAGGTTCGTGTCCGGCGACATCCGCGACGTGGTCGCCACCGCTCTGGAGGCGGCCGGCGGCAAGAACCTCGTCGTCACCGGCGGCACCGTGCCCCGCCTGTGCACCGACGCAGGTCTGGTCGACGAGATCGTCGTCCACATCCTGCCGATCCTGCTCGGCGAAGGAATCCCCTTCTACCACAGCCCCGGCGCCCACCGCACCGAACTCGAACTCCTCAGAGCCGAAGCCATGAACCTCCACCTCCGGGTGATCAAGTGATGCGGTTCGTGGTGCCGGAAGCGATGGGTGTGCTGTACCGCCACGGCAACGTGGTCGGCGGCGTTCTCGTGCCGTATCTCCGCGATCGCGGATGCTCGTCGAGCGAGACCGAAATCCGCAAGGCGTACCGCCGCTGCACGCTCGGACTGCTGTCGACCGGCGAACTGTGGCCAGTACGTCGACCGATGGTTCGGCAGCTCCCGAATCGGTGCTCGGAAGCCGGATCCGCGTGCCTATCGGGCCGTGCTGGATCATCCCGGGCTCGCGGCGGCCCGAACGGTTCTCGTCGACGATCGGCCGACGAACCTCGTCGCGGCAGCCGCGGCCGGATTCCGGCCGTGGTTGTTCCGGAGTGAGGACACGTCGGCCCGCCCCGTGGACGGCCTCGACGTACCGGTCGCCCGCGACATGGCGGAGTTGCTTACTCAGGGCCGCCGTGGTTGGTGCGGGGGCTGAAGAATTTCGCCGGGTTGCCGGCTGCGCGGGGGCCGGAGTCGAGCCATTGGGCGAAGGCCTCCGGGGCGCGCCGCTCGAGTTCGTCGAGGTAGGCGTTGCGGGCGGTGACCACGGCCAGCCGCTGCTCGTCCGTCGTACAGCTCTGGAGCTCGGTGAAGCTGCGTCGCCAGGCCAGGCAGAGTTCCTCGTCGGTGAGAGCGCTCAGGTCCATCGGTGCTGGCGGCTTCGGCTGGACCGACTCGACCGGCATGGGCTCCAGGGCCGGCGGCTCGGGCTCGGACTCGGGCTTGAACTTGGGCTGCTTCTTCTTCGCCTTCCGGTCGTCCTTCGTCGGCTGCTGGGGCCGCGGCTCGCGTGGTTCAGGGCTGACCTCGGGCCGCCGTACGGCCGGTGCGGACTGCTGGGGGCGGAAGAAGTTGACGAGCGGCGGTGACGTCACCGCCACGAGCAGAAGCAACCACATCGTGCCGGTCCCGATCGCCGTCGCGTACCCGGTGGTCGCCACCACACACAGGCCCGCGCGGGTGGCCCATCGCAGGACGTCCCGGACCAGCTCGGAAGTCGGTCTCTCCTGCGCCAGGCCGACACTCAGATGGACCGAGGCCACCAGAGTCCCGCCCATCAGGAACGCGATCACGATCGTCGACCAGCCGACGAACACGAACGCCGTGACGAGGCCGAGCACCACCAGTACCACCACGGCCGTCCGCCAGCCGCGTTGGTACGCCGCCCAACCGCCGTACCCCATACCCATCTGGTGCCCAACCACCTCTCCCCCAACCGTCACTCCGAGCGCCCTCCCCGTCAAGACGTAGCCGCGCCCGGATCGACGTACGGTCGATCAGCCCCTCACTCTCCTGGTCCCCCGCGGCGGACTCACACGCCGGGAGCCTCGGCCGTTCCACTGTCATGGATCGATACGCGCGACGAGTGGCGAAGGCGGACTGGGACCGGGTGACGGCGGAGGTGAACGACCTCGGGTGCGCGTTGCTGCCGCAGTTGCTGACGCCGGCCGAGGCGGCCCGGATCGCCGCGCTGTACGACGACGAGGAGCGGTTCCGGGCCACGATCAGCATGGCCAGGTACCGGTTCGGCGAGGGCGAGTACCGGTACTTCGCCGCGCCGTTCCCGGAGGCGGTCGAATCGTTGCGCCAGGCCCTCTATCCGCGGTTGTTGCCGATAGCACGGGACTGGCACGGGAAGCTCGGCCGCGAGGCGGAGTGGCCGGACACGCTCGACGAGTGGCTGGAGATCTGCCACCGGGCCGGCCAGACCCGGCCGACGCCGATCCTGCTCCGCTATGGCCCGGGCGACTGGAACGCCCTGCATCGCGACCTGTACGGCGACAAGGTCTTCCCACTCCAGGTCGTCATCAACCTCAACGAGCCCGGCGTCGACCACACCGGCGGCGAGTTTCTCCTCGTCGAACAACGCCCCCGGGCCCAGTCCCGGGGCACAGCCACTCTCATCCCCCAGGGCCACGGCCTGGTCTTCACCACCCGGGACCGCCCGGTGCAGTCGAGCCGCGGCTGGTCGGCTGCACCGGTCCGCCACGGCGTCTCCGCAATCCGCACCGGCCACCGCCACACCCTGGGCCTGGTCTTCCACGACGCGAAGTGACGACGTGTCGCCGCCAGAGGCGGTGGCCTTTCGGGCGACGTCAGCTGCATGTCGACCGGGTGCTTCAGAAGGAGGTGCAGATGTTCCAGGCGGATTGGCGGAGGAGGGTTGCGGTGTCCGGGTCCAGGCCTTTGACCGGTACGTCGATTCCGACCGGGTCCTGCTCCAGCAGGGCGATGAGGAAGACGCAGGCGGCGAGGTAGCTGCCGGCCAGGGCGGGATGGCTGTTGTCCTTGTCGTGCAGCGCGGGTTCGTCGTGGGTGGCGAGGAAGCGTTCCCAGACTGGGCCGACCGGGACGAGGATCGCGCCGAGTTCGGCGGCGCTGCCGGCGTACGCGGAGGTCAGGGCCTGCTGGGTCTCGGGCGCGTTCCGGCGCGCCCAGGTCAGGTAGAGCGCGGTCCGCGCGCCGGCTGCCGTGATCGCGGCGTCGAAGTCGCGGGCGCTTTCCCGGAACCGCGCCGGGTTCTTGATCGGCAACGTGCTCTGCTCCTGCAGTACGACGACGTCGAACCCGCCGGTCGCGATCGCGTCGAGGGCCTTGCCGGCGTTGAGGTGCTGCCGAAGCGACGCCCCTCCGGCCTGGATGAGCTTGTGCTCCAGGTCGATCCCGCGCGCCCCGGCCAGCCCCTTGATCAGCCCGGGCAGATTGTTGCGGGCCGTGAAGCTGTTACCCACGAAGAGAATGCGCACGACACGGACGCTACTACTTCGCCCGGCCGCCGACCCCTTGTACGACGTGCCAGAACACACGCGGAGAGGTCATGCCCAGCGGAAACCGCGGGCGGAATCAGTTTGACCGGCCAGGGTCGGCGGCTGTTGGCTGGGGTGGTGACCGAACTGCGGATCGTGCCGGTGGACGACGAGCGAACGATCGGCGACTGGCAGTACGTACACAACGCGATCATCCCGACCGGACCGTTGTCGGCCGAGGAGATCCGCGAGCGCGCCACGCGTCACATCCTGGAGGTCGCGTACGCCGGTGACGTCCTGGTCGGATGTTCGACGGTCCGCCCGCCGTCGGAGGAGACCGCGGCGGCGACCGTGATCGCCCGCGTGCTGCCCGAGCATCGGCGGCGGGGCTACGGCTCGGCCATCTACGAACGCAGCCTCGCCCGCGGGCGTGAGCTCAGCAGCGACGGCATCGAGACCCACATCCTGGCCAGCAACGAGGAGGGCCTGAGATTCGCCAAGGCGCACGGCTTCGTTGAGGTCGAGACCTACCTGCTGCCGGGCGACACCATTCCGTTCGTCGAACTGCGACTCGAGTGAGGAGGCGGTGATGCGCTTCTCGGTCAACATTCCCAACTTCGGGGACTTCGCCGACGCCCGGACGGTCGCGCGGGTCGCGACGGCGGCCGAGCAGGCCGGCTGGGACGGGTTGTTCATCTGGGACCACGTCGTCCACAGCAAGAAGCAACGGGCGGGGCAGGCGTTCGGGGATCCCTGGATGCTGCTGACCGCGGCCGCGCTGGCGACGTCGCGGATCAAGCTCGGTCCGCTGGTGACGCCGGTCGCGCGGCGGCGGCCGGAGCAGCTGGCACGGCAGGTCGCGACGCTGGACGCGATGAGCGGCGGACGGGTGATCTTCGGTGCCGGCCTGGGCGGTCCGATCGAGGACGAGTTCGGCAGCTTCGGCGACGAGACCGACCCGAAGGTGCTGGCCGAGCGGCTCGACGAGGGTCTCGACCTGCTCGCGCAGTACTGGTCCGGTGAGACCGTGAACCACCAAGGCCGGCACTACCGGGCCGACGAGGTGGCGTTGCTCCCGGCAACGGTCCAGCAGCCGCGTCCGCCGGTGTGGATCGCCGGTTACTGGCCCCGGAAGGCCCCGATGCGACGGGCCGCGCGCTGGGACGGCGCCGTACCGCTGTTCCTCCACGCCAACCACGGCGTCGCCCCGCCGATCGAGGAACTCCGCGAACTGATCGGCTACCTGCGCGAGCTTCGCGGTGAGGAGGCCGCCGGTACGCCGTACGACGTCATCGTCGGCGGTGTCACCGACCCGGCCGATCACCGTGGAGTGATCGAGCCACTGGCCGAGGCCGGCGCCACCTGGTGGGACGAACGCCAACTGATCCGGGGCGACGACTTCTACCGCCTCGACCCCGTCCTCCGCCGTATCGAGCAGGGCCCACCGACCCTGTGACCCGCCGGCCGGTTTGAGATCCTGGGCGTATGAGTGAGGATCAGCCGTCCTGCTGTGCGCCGGCTCGGCCGGTCGTGGGCGTCACCTCCGGGCCGCCCCCGGCGCCGGCGCCTGCCGTCGCGAGCGGGCGGCATGACGTCGAGCAGATCGCGCTCGACGGTGGCGTGTTCGCCATGGGTGACGGATCCGGGGACGGCAACCCGGGGGACGGAGAGGTTCCGGTTCACCAGGTACGGGTCGGGCCGTTCAGCATCGATGCGACCTCGGTGACGAACGCAGACTTCGCCCGCTTCGTCGAGGACACCGGGTACCGGACCGAAGCGGAGATCTTCGGGTTCTCCGCGGTGTTCCACCTGGCGCTGCAGGCCGATCCGGCCGATCTGATGGGTCCCGCGTCCGGGACGCCGTGGTGGGCCGGCGTCCGTGGTGCCGACTGGCGGCATCCGGGCGGGCGGCGGTCCGATCTGGACGGGCTCGACGACCATCCGGTCGTCCACGTGAGCTGGAACGACGCTGTCGCCTACTGCTCGTGGGCCGGGCGACGGCTGCCGACCGAGGCCGAGTGGGAGTACGCGTCCCGTGGTGGGCTCGAAGGCGCGCGGTACCCATGGGGCGACGAACTGATGACCGAAGACGGCGAGTGGCGCTGCAACATCTGGCAGGGCGTCTTCCCGGAGCGCAACGACGAGGAAGACGGCTACCTCACCACCGCGCCCGTCCGGACTTTCCAGCCGAACAGCTACGGGCTGTGGCAGACGGTCGGCAACGTCTGGGAGTGGTGCGCGGACTGGTTCGGGCCGCGGTACTACAAGTTCTCCCCCGACGTGGACCCGCGCGGTCCGTCGCTCGGCGCGGCCCGGGTGATGCGCGGCGGCTCGTACTTGTGCCACGACTCCTACTGCAACCGCTACCGCAACGCCGCCCGCTCGTCGAACACCCCGGAGTCCTCGATGGGCAACGCAGGCTTCCGCACCGTCGCTCTCAGTCCGGAGTGATCCGTCCGGCGGGGACTGTGGCGCGCCGGAGGCCCGGCGTGGTGGCCGCGACGGCGAGTACGGCGGCGACGCAGAGGATCGCGCCCGACGCGAGCGAGACGACCGGCGACGTCACCTGGGCGACCACGCCGCCGCGGAGATTGCCCAGGTCCGGACCCGCCTGACCGACGATCTGTTCAGCCGCGGTGACGCGGCCGAGCAACTCGTTCGGGGTGTGCCACTGGATGATCGTGCTGCGAGAGACGACGGAGATCGTGTCGGCCGCACCGGCGAGCGCCAGAAAGCCGAGCGCGACCCACGGCGTCGGCGAGAACGCGAACAATGCGAGCGCGACTCCCCACCCCGCGGACCCGGCAAGCATGACCACCCCGGGTCGTGGCAACCGGGTGAACGAACCGGACAGGACGGACGCCGTCACCCCGCCGACCGCGATCGCGGTCAGGAACAGGCCCAGCGTCCGCGGATCGTTGCCGAACCGCTCGGCGTTGATCACCGGGAACAGGCTGACCGGCATCGACAACACCGTGGCTGCGAGATCGGTGATCAGCGCGCCCCGGATGACCGGGGTGGTCGCCACGAACGCCAACCCGTCGCCGATCCCGCGCAACCCCGGCCGGGCGACGGCCTCGACCCGCATGGCCGGCAGACCGAGTACGCCGTACAGCGCGGCGAGGAAGCTGAGGCAGTCGATCAGGTAACACACGCCGACACCCCAGGCGTTGACGATCAACCCGCCCAGGGCCGGGCCGATCAGCAGCGCTCCTTGGTACCCGATCCGGTTCAGCGCGATCCCTCCGGCCAGCAACTCGCGGGGCAGCAGCTGCGGAAGCACGGTCCGCGCCACCGGTCCACCCGCCGCGCCGAACGCCGCCTGGGCGGCGACGAGCCCCAGCAGTACGCCGACCGGCACCGGCCCGATCACCAACTGACTCGCCATCAGCCCGGAGACGACCACCTGCCCGCTGACCGTGATCAGGTAGAAGCGCCGCCGCTCGACCCGGTCGACCACCGCGCCCGCGAACAGTCCGAGCACGATCAGCGGCAGCGCCTGCGCCAATCCGACCGCACCGGTCCACGCCGCACTCGACGTCCGGTCCCAGATCTGGAACATCACCGCGACGAACGCGAGCTGCCCGCCGAACGTCGACAGCACCTGCCCGATCCACAACCGCCGGAACGGCCGCGAGACCCGCAACGGCTCCAGATCGATCAGCGCGTGCCGAGCGCTCATTTCTGGTGCTGCTCGAGCTTCTCCGCGATCCGGTCGTGGAAGCTCTTCCGGGCCAGCGCCTCCTCGACGTCACGGACCACCTGCGTCATCGGGTACGGCAGCTCGGCCTCGAGCTCGGTGATCGCGGCCTCGGTCGCTCGCCACTCGGCCGCCAGCAGCTCGACGATGCCCTTCGCCATCGCGGTCAGGGCCACCTTCTTGCTGCGCGCGTCCGTGCCCGGCACGGTCCGGACCAGGCCCGCGGCGCGCATCGCCGACACCTTCTGACTGAGCGCCGAGTGGGTCCGCCCCACCGACTCGGCCAGCTCGGTGATCGTCATCGGGCCCTTGGCGTGCAGCCGGAGCAGCTCCATCACGAAGCTCGGTTTCAGGCCCTTGATCTGCCGCTCGGTGTAGATGCGCGCGATGTCCGCGTCCATCCTCGCCTGCAACTGATGCAGTCCGCGCCACTGACTCTGCTCGGTCGGATCGTCCATGGAGCTATCGTAACAGCACTTATATAAGCCCTGTCGGATTCGGTTCGGCGGCCGGGTGAGGCGCAGTACGACGGCGAAGGGTCGACCGGCGGATCCAGCCGGCGGTCAGGACCGCCGCCGCCAGGCTGATGGCGGCGAGCGTCGCGAACCCGTACCGGCTGTCGGTGCGCCCGGTGACGACCGACGCGATCAGCATGACGACGACCGTGGCCGCGAGCCCGTAGCCGTTGGCGACCCCGAAGGCATGACCGACCCTCGACTCCTCGACCGACAGCATCAGCAGTGATCGGGTCGCGATGCGCGCCTGGCCGAACACGAACGCCCCCACCAGCACGAGCCCCATCAGCACGCCGACGCCGAACAGCGGCTGCAGCACGAGCAGGGCGTTACAGGCGACGAACCCGATGAGCGCCACCCGCAGATCGCCGATCCGTCCGGCGGTTCGCCGATAGGCCATCGCGGCCAGCAGGAACCCGGCTCCACCGAGCGCGTCGACGACACCGACGACCGCCGGACCGCGATGCCACTCACCGACGATCAGGACGGGCAGAAGCGCGTTGAACACCGTGACCACGACGAGACCCTGGCCGTAGAGCAACGCGAGCGCACCCACGGGCAACTTCCTGCTGACGGGTTTCATTGCCGGACGCGAGTCTTGGACCGCATTGGTACGACGTGTGCCCCGCCCGACGGCGAGCACGAGCAGCGCCGACGCAACGAACGTTATCCCGTTGAACACGAACAGTGGCGTGGAGCCGAAGTACTGCAACGCGAACCCGCCGACCGCCGCCGACAGCAACATCCCGCACTGCAAGGCGATCTCGTACCGGCCGTTGAACCGTCTCAGCTCCGCCGCCGGCACCCGCTCCCGCACCAGCGCGGCGCTCGCCGGTACGAACAACGCGGCGACCACCGCGAGCGCGAAGTTGCTCGCATACACCAGCGCCTGCTGGGGCGCACCGACCGTCAGCCCGATCGGGAGGCTCAGCGCGGCGACCGCGCTCACCACATCGCACCCCACCCACAGCCGGCGTCGGTCGAACCGGTCCGCGAGGCGACCGAAGTACGGCGACAACACCGCCTGCGGCACCGCCACTGCGATGAACAGCCAGCCGACATCCAGCATCGAACCGTGGGCCTGCACGAGCAGCAGGGCGGCACCGATCAACTGAATGTTGTTGCCGAGTGACGTGACGAAGGCTGCGGGCAGCAGCAGCCGATGAGACCTGAGCACCAGCCCACACTCTCAGCAAACACTGCCAACTCATGTCAGCAATAAGCAGCCGTATTCCTACCGGGGGGTGCTCAGCCAACGGACGGGCTGGTGGCGTTGGGAATCAGGAGGGTGGGCGGGGTGGTGAGGCCGCTGGACCAGATGTCGGTGGTTCCTGAGGTGTTTCGGAGGGGGTAGAGGAGGGTGGTGTTGCTCTGCCAGACGGGTTGGTCGTCGAGGGGGCGGGAGTCGGGCGGGTGTGTGACGCGGCGGGTGGTGAGGTCGAGGACCGCCAGACGCCAGGTCCCGCCGGCGACCTTCTGTTTGTAGGCGATCCGCTTCCCATCCGGTGACAGCGACGGGCACTCGACGTTCTCGGCGATCGCCGTACCGCGGTAGCGGCGGTAGTCGGCCTCGATCAGGTACGTCTTCCCCTTGCTCGCCATCGTCACGTAGAACCGGTTGCCGTCGGCACCGAACGTGACACCCCAGTAGTTCACGTCCGCGGCGAAGTACCGCTGCCCGTGCACGAACACCGGCAACTCCTCGATGCTCTTCACGAGTCGGCCCGTGTCCACCTCGTACAGCCCGGTCCGGGTCGAGAACCCGGCTGCCGCGTACGAGTCCCCGCTGACGAACAGCGTCCAGCTCACGATCCGTCCGTCCGGCGACACCCGGGCCCGGCTCGGCGTGCCAGGCACCGTCACCCGGTGCCGCACGTTCAACTCACCGTCGAGCACCAGCATCTCGCTGACCGGCGGCAACGATCCGGCCTTCAGCCGCAGACAGATCGCCGTGCGACGAGCGGCCGCGAACCGATCGCACCGCAACTCCCCTACCCGCCGCGCCGCACCGGACTCACCCATCTGTACGGCGGCCAACTTCCCGAACTCCGGTCCGCCGGCCAGATTCCGGAAGAACAACGTCGACCCGTCGAGCGCCAAGGCCTGACCGGTGGCCACCGGCATCGCGTTGTCAACCTCGCCGCCACCGCGAGCCGAGACGACGTACGCACCAGCACCTGCGAGCAGCGTGAATACGCCGACCATGCACACGAGGATCTTCCTCATCGCCGGGGCTCCCACGGCTTGACCACGGCGGCCGCAACGGTGACGACCAGCAGCGCGATCGTTGTCGCGAGCAACGCCAGCCGGATGTCCCAGAGCGTCCACAGCAGACCGACGGTCACCGCCGACGCCATCCGGGCGAGAGCCTGCCCGGTCTGCAGCACCGCCAGACCGCTGGCCTGCAACTGCTCAGGCAAGAGCGGGCCCACCGCAGCCGGCAGAACGCCGTCAGTCGCCGCATAGAACGCGCCATGGAGTACGAGAGCGAGCCACCAGTTGCCGACCGGGCCGAACACCAGCACGAGGGCAAGGACCAGAGCCAGGTGCCCACCGATGAAGACCTTCCACCGGCCGACCCGATCCCCCAACCGTCCGAGAGGTACGGCGAGCAGGAGAAACGTCCCCGCCGTACCCAACGGCAGCAAGGGAAACAGCGAGCCGTCGACGTCCCACCGGCGTTGCACCGCCAGATAGACGAACGAGTCCGTGATGGTGAACAGGCCGAGCACTGCGGCCCACCCGCAGCACCGCCGGAAGCCGGCGATCCGCAGCAACCCGAGCATCGCCCGGAACGGCACCACCTCGCCCGGCACCGGCCGGGGCTGATCCCGGACGAGTATGACGAGCAGCAGTACGCCGCAAGCCGCGAAGCAGAAACTGCTCACGAAGACCGCGCTGAAGTCGCCGAGACTCGCCCACAAGACCGCGGCCGCGACCAGCGGACCGAGGAACGCGCCGACGGTGTCGAGCGCCCGGTGCACACCGAACGAACGGCCCATCGTCTCGGGCGAACTGCTCAACGAGATCAGCGCGTCCCGCGGCGCCGTCCGGATGCCCTTGCCGGCCCGGTCGACCGCGAGCACCGCGCCGATCGCCGGCACCGACGACCCGGCGGCGAGCAGACCGAGTTTCGACACCGCCGACAGTCCGTACCCGATTCCCGCGATCGCCTTCAACCGGCGCCACCGGTCGGCCAGGTGACCGCCGGCCAGCCGCAGTACGGCGGTCGCGCCGGCGTACAGGCCGTCGAGCAGACCGAACTGCAACGGGTTGAGCCCGAGACCGAGGACGAGGTACAGCGGCAGGACCGCGGTGACCATCTCGGCCGAGATGTCGGTGACCAGACTGACCATGCCCAGGGCGACAACCGTCCCGGGCACCCGGGCCAGCGGGGAACGCGCGGACCCCACGCGCGCGGCCCGGGTGTCGGCGAGATACATGTCCCGTCAGCCCTTCAGTGACAGGTGTACGTCGGGCTGCTGTCCAGGACCCTGTTGTCCAGACCGATCAGCTGACTGCTGAACGTCGTATCGGTCATCGACAGCTTCAGTACGCCGTGCTCCTGCAGCAACTTAGCCGTCGCCGGGTGCGCGGCATGGACGTCGTACAGGGTCATTCCGCCCATGCCGCCGATGATCTGGACCGGGCCGTCCGGGTCGGGGTCGCCGTCGGCGTTCTGCGGCAGGAAGCGCTCGTAGTGGTGGTCGTGCCCGTTGAGCACCAGATCGACCTTCGCGTCGACAAGGGTCTCCCACAGCTGGATGCTGTCCGGGTTGTCGCCGTGGTCACCGGAGCTGAAGCGTGGATGGTGGTAGTAGGCGGCGACGCAGCGCTTGGTGTTCTTCGCGAGGTCCTGCTTGAGCCAGGTGAGTTGCGGCGGCTCGGCCGCGCTCTCGTGGGTGGTGAAGTCGTTCGAGTCGAGGGCGACGAAGTGCCAGTTGCCGAGGTCCCAGCTGTAGTAGTTCTTGCCCTGCGGTGTCGCGATCGAGCCGAAGTACTTGCGGTAGCCCTCGAACGGCACGTTGTCGTACGTCTCGTGGTTGCCCGGGATCGGCTTGGTGATGTTCTTGAACCGGCCCCAGGACTTGTCGTAGTAGTTCCGGAAGTCCGACAGGTGCGCGTCGTCGTACTGGTTGTCACCCATGGTCAGCACAGCGGCCGGTTTGATCGCCTCGACCAGGCGGGCGGTCTTCGGGTGCACGCAGGCGGAGTCGTCGGGCGTGCACTGGGCGGCGATGTCACCGGCGGCCGCCAGGACGAACTGACCGGTGCCACCTGGACTGGTCGTGACCGTCACCGGGTCGCTGGGCGCCGACTGATTGCCGGCGAGGTCACGTGCCCGGATCGTGTAGGTGTACGACGTGTTGGCGGTCAGACCACTGTCGTTGTACTGCGTCGTCGTCGTGGACGCGACCACGGCGCCGTTGCGCAGTACGTCGTACCCGCTGATGCCGACGTTGTCCGTCGACGCGGTCCAGGTGAGGGCGACGGAGGTGGCGGTGACACCGGTGGTTCTGACGCCGGTCGGCGTGCTGGGCGGTTGCGTGTCGCCGGTGGAGTCCTTGGTGCCATAGACCTGGAGCTCCCAGAGCGAGTACCCGTACGGCGTACCGCGCTTGGTGCCGACCAGGCGGACGTAGCGGCCGTGGGCCGCCAGGCCGGTCAGGTCATCGGTGTTGCCATTGCCGTCGGCAATCTCTTTGACGGCGCGGAACGTGCTGCCGTCGTCGGAGATCTCGATCCGGTAGGCCTTCGCGTAGGCAGCCTCCCAGCTCAGTTTCACCCGGCGGACCGTTGCGGGCTGGCCGAGGTCGACCTTGACCCACTGCGGATCGACACCTTCGGCGCTGGCCCAGCGGGTCGACGTACTCCCGTCGACAGCACGGTCGCCGGTCAGCGTCCGGTCTTCGATACTCGAGACAACGACCGGTTGCCGCTGCAACAGCAGGACATCCGCGCTGGTCCGCGCATCCGCGACCGATCCACCGACCGCGCCGACCAGAACCACGGACAGCGCGACAGTCAGCCAACGAATTCTCATCACAACCTCCGGGGGCGGGCGGAGTTAATTGTTAGGAAGGTTACCTAACAGTTGCGGAACCGTCCAGATGGCAAGCTGGAAACATGAGCGGGCTTCTCCGAGCGGTGGACGCGGTGACAGTGCGAGTGCCTGACCTGGACAGCGGGCTGGCGTTCTACCGGGACGGACTCGGGCACGAGCTGGTGTGGCGGAACGACGAGATCGGGCAAGCCGGGTTGCGGCTGCCGGACAGCGACACGGAGATCGTCCTGGCGACCGAGCTGGACTATGCCCCGAGTTGGCTCGTGACCTCGGCCGACGCGGCGGCAGAGCAGATCGCCGGCCAGGGTGGCCGGCTGGTCACAGCGCCCTTCGACATCCCGGTCGGTCGATGCGCTGTGGTGGCGGACCCCTTCGGGAACGTTCTGGTGCTGCTGGACCTCTCCAGAGGGCTCTACACCACCGACGACGACGGAACGGTCACCGGCGTGAGTTGATGTTTCTCATGCATCGAATCTGCCAGAAAGATGCATTGGACGTCCGCGCCGGGGGCTGGTTGGGTTGAAGTATGGAGAAGCGTGGTTTGGGACGAGTGGGGATCGAGGTCAGCGCGGTCGGGTTCGGCTGCTGGGCGATCGGAGGGCCGTTCACCAACCCCAGCGGCGAGCCGCTGGGCTGGGGTGAGGTCGACGACGACGAGTCGGTGCGGGCGATCCGGCGGGCCGTCGAGCTGGGAGTGACGTTCTTCGACACCGCCGACGTGTACGGCGCCGGCCACAGCGAGCGGGTACTGGGCAAGGCACTGGAGGGGATTCGCGACCAGGTGGTCATCGCGACCAAGTGGGGCAACACGTTCGACGAGTCGAGCGGCGTCATGCATCACCAGGACTCGTCGGCCGAGTACGTCCACAAGGCGGTACGGGCGTCCCTCGAGCGGCTCGGGACCGACTACATCGACCTGTATCAACTGCACTTCGACACCACCAACGAGATTGCTCTGCCACTGCGCGAGGCCTGCGAGGAACTTGTCCGGGAAGGGCTGATCCGCAGCTACGCGTGGAGCACGGACACCGTCAGCAGCGCGGAGTTCTTCGCCGAGGGCAAGCATTGCGCGGCCGTCCAGCACGAGGCCAGCGTGCTGCACGACGCGCCCGAGTTCTTCGAGCTCTGTGAACGGGCCGACCTCGCCAGCATCAACAGGACGCCGCTGGCGATGGGCCTTCTCGGTCGCCGCGACGCGAACCGCCCGGCCACCGGCGCGGACATCCGCACCCTGCCGCCGGCGTGGCTGCAGTACTTCGACAAGGGCGGCGTACCGGCGCCGGAATGGTGGGAGAAGGTCTCGGCGATCCGCGACATCCTGGAGAGCGACGGCCGGACGCTGGCTCAGGGTGCGCTCGCGTGGTTGTGGGCCCGCAGTCCGCGGACGGTGCCGATCCCTGGTTTCCGGACCGTCGCGCAGGCGGAGGAGAACGCGCGGGCGATGGAGTTCGGGCCGCTGCGGGACGATCAGATGGCGGAGATCGCGACCCTCCTCGGCCGGTGATGAATCGGTCACGAACGAGTGGGTACCCGAACGGTGAGTGATCATCGAGAGGGTGAGAAAAACGATGCGACTGATCGTCGACCGCAGTACCCGGCGCCGCGGCATCGCGGTGAAGAACAACTCCGGGCACCCGGTTCTCAAGTCTGCCGGGCTCGCCGTCGCCGGCATCTGCGCCGGGATGGTGACCGAATACCTGCTGGATCCCGAGCGCGGCAAGGCGCGGCGAGCCCGGATGCGGGACAAGACGACCCACGCCGCACACGAGATGAACGGCGGCCTGAGCGGCTTGTCCCGCGACCTGTCGAACCGCGGCCGCGGCATGGCGATGGCGGCCCGCTACCGCGTCACCGGCCGGTCGGCCGACGACTCCGTGCTGCACGACCGGGTCCGGTCCGAGCTGGGCCGGCACGTGGACCATCCCCACGCGGTACAGGTCCGCGTCGATCATGGGACCGTGACCCTGGTCGGCGACATCCTCGCCGACGAGGAGAAGGCCGCCCGGCACGCGATCAAGCGGATCCCCGGTGTGAAGAAGGTGGACGCCCAATGGACCACCCACGAGGAGCCGGGCGACGTCCCGACCCTCCAGGGCAAGGGCCGCACCAGGCGCTCCCCCGACCGGGCCGACTCTAACCACTGACCCCACCAGACCAGCCCGGCGCTCTCGCCACCCGGCGGCGGCGCCGGGCTGTGCCACGTCCCGCCGGCGACCAGCAATGCGGTGGGTACGACGGCCGCGCTCCACCCACAGCCGGGACCGCGACCATTGCCTCTTGCCGACCCATGATGTTTATCGATATACCTATCCGGAGCACCCCACCCCCGGGAGTCTTCGATGTCTGTGCCGCGGTCAGCCGGCCAGTTTTGTCGTGCCGCGCCGGACCAGGTGAGCGGGAACGATCAGCTCCTTCGGGTCACCGGTCGGGCCGCCGGTGAGCTGGGCGATCAGCAGCGAGGTGATCGCGTCGGCCATCTCGTCGTGCCCGGGGTTGACCGTCGACAGCGACGGGACCAGGAAGGCCGCCTCGTCGATGTCGTCGAAGCCGACCACCTGGACGTCGTCCGGCACCCGCAGCCCGGCGTCGGCCAGGGCCCGCAGGGCGCCCATGGCCACCACGTCGGTGAGCGCGAACACGGCGTCGAACGAGATCCGGCGATCGAGCAACGACCGGATCGCGTCGTACCCCTCCCGCAGGGTGAACCTGCACCGGATCGTCAGCTCGGGATCCATCGGTACGCCGGCCTCGGTATGGGCGAGCGCGTAGCCCTCGGCCCGCAGCGCCGGCATGTTCGCGGTTCCTTCCGGGTTGCCGCCGAGCAGGACGACGCGCCGGGCACCGGTGGCGAGCAGGTGCGCGGTCGCCTGCCGGGCGCCGCCGACGTTGTCCATCATCACGTGGTCGAAGCGCGACGGCAGCGCCCGCTCGCCGACCAGAACCACCGGTGCGTCGGTGTGGATCTGGGCGAGTTCGGCCGGGTCGATGTCGACCACGCTCAGGATCAGGCCGTCGTACATCCGCAGCCGGGAGAAGGCGACCGCGTCGAGCTCGCCCTCGCGGCTGGCGCCGGTGCGTTCCATCACGATCCGCAGCCCGTGCGCCTCGAACCGGTCGGCCAGCCGGCCGGCCAACTGGGCGAAGTACGGGCGCTCGAGTTCCGGAACGGCCAGGCCGACGACGCCGGTGCGGCCCGCGCGCAGGTGCCGGGCGGCCAGGTTCACCTGGTACCCGAGCTCGCTGATCGCGGCCAGCACTCGTTCCCGGGTCGCCGCGCCGACCCGCGGCCGGCCGTTGATTACGTTCGACACGGTCATCGTGGACACCCCCGCGGACCGCGCCACATCGGCCATCGTCACCACGGTGGACGTCTTCTTCATGCGCCAACTGTAAAGAACAAGAGGAGATAGGCCTTGTCCACTGCAAGCTCGTCGCGGGTCGTGATCGATCTGGACGTTCCCGGTCCGACCATCAGCCGGCATCTGTACGGCCACTTCGCCGAGCACCTCGGGCGGTGCATCTACGGCGGCTTCTACGTCGGCGAGGACTCCGCCCTGCCGAACGAGGGCGGTATCCGCCTCGACGTGGTCGAGGCGTTGCGGGCGCTGAACATCCCGAATCTGCGCTGGCCGGGTGGCTGCTTCGCGGACGAGTACCACTGGAAGGACGGTCTCGGCCCGAAGGCGGAGCGGCCGTCGATGATCAACACCCATTGGGGCAACGTCGAGGAGAACAACCACTTCGGCACCCACGAGTTCATGGCGTTGTGCGAGTTGCTCGGCGCGGACCCGTACGTGAACGGCAACGTCGGCAGCGGGACCGTGCAGGAGATGAGCGAGTGGGTCGAGTACCTGACCCGCGAGGGCGACAGCCCGATGGTCCGGCTGCGCAAGGCCAATGGCCGGGAGGCGCCGTGGAAGGTGCCGTTCTGGGGCATCGGCAACGAAGCCTGGGGCTGCGGCGGCAGCCTGCGGGCCGAGGCGTACGCCGACCTGGCCCGGCGCTACGCCACCTTCTGCCGGGACTACGGGGACAACAAGCTCTACCGGATCGCGGCGGGTGCGTCCGACGACGACCTGAACTGGACCGAGGCGCTGATGAAGGCGATCAGCTGTCTGGGGTGCGGCCGCGACCCGAAGAACATCTTCCAGGCGATCTCGTTCCACTACTACACGGCCGCCGGCACCTGGGAGAACAAGGGCCGGGCCACCGAGTTCGACCTGGACGACTACTACCGGACCATCATCAAGGCGCAGGACATCGACCGGGTGATCCGCGGCCACTCCGCGGTGATGGACGCGTACGACCCGGACCGCAAGGTCGGGCTGGTGCTCGACGAGTGGGGCACCTGGTGGGACGTCGAGCCCGGCACCAACCCAGGGTTCCTGTTCCAGCAGAACGCGATGCGGGACGCGCTGGTCGCGAGTCTGCACTTCGACGTGTTCCACCGGCACGCGGACCGGCTCGTGATGGCGAACATCGCGCAGACCGTCAACGTGCTGCAGGCGATGCTGCTGACCGACGACGACGGTGGGCTCGTGCTCACTCCGACGTACCACGTGTTCGAGATGAACAAGGGTCACCACGACGCGACGTCGGTCCCGGTGCACGTGGTCGAGCAGCCGGAGCCGTACGAGCTGGACGGCAAGACGATGGAGTTGCTGTCCGCGTCGGCCAGTGTGAAGGACGGGAAGGCGCTGATCTCGGTGAGCAACCTGGACCCGAGGTCGCCGGCGGACGTCGTGCTGGATCTGCGCGGGGCGGAGGTCCGCAACCCCACCGGACGGTTGCTGACGGCACCGAAGCCGCAGGCGTACAACACCACCACGGATCCGGCCGCGGTGGCACCGGTGGCGTTGACCGCGGTGGAGGCGGACCCGCGGGGGCTGCGGGTCACGCTTCCGCCGCACTCGTTCGCGACCGTCAGTCTGGACGTGTGACCGGGATCTGGAACTCGTGCACCCAGTTGGCCGGGTTGTCGGGGTCGAACTGCAACGTCACCTCCCGGGCGTAGCCCTGGCTGCGGTAGCCGTTGTCCTCGATCCAGCGGGCCAGCGTCTGCATGCTGCGGTCGGCGTCGTACATGTCGCCCTGATGGACGATGGTCGCGGCCTGCGGGAGCTCGGGTAGTTCGTACACGTCGAGGTCGGCGATCCGGTCGGCCTCGACGGGTACGGCGGCGTGCACGAGGATCTGGTCGTCCTCGGCGTCCTCGTAGTACGCGACCGGCGGGCCGGACGGCATCACGCCGGCCACTCCGAGCCGCTCGAACAACTGGCCGAACAACGGCTGGATGACCGGGCCGATGTCCTCACCGTCGTAGCTCTTGGAGAGCGCACTGAGTTCGGCGACTCGGGCCGGGGCGATGCGTTTCAGGACGACGTCGTCGGTGGACATGTGACCTTCCTTCTCGATCAGCCGGAGCCTCGCCTCGACACTGACCAACCGGGAAGCGCTCTGCGCCAGCTCCTCCTCGAGCTGCGCCCGCCGCAGCCGCAGCATGCCGCGCAGTTCCTCCGCGGACAGCTTGGCGTCGACGATCTCGTGAACCTGCTGCAGGCTGAAGCCGAGATCCTTCAGCGCGATGATCCGGTTCAGGCGGCTGAGCTGGTCCGCCGAGTAGTAGCGGTAGCCGGTCGATTCGTCGACAACCGCGGGCCGGAGCAACCCGATCGCGTCGTAGTGCCGGAGCATCCGGGCAGACACCTGCCCGAACGCCGCGAAGTCCCCGATGGTGAACATGCGACCACCTTCCTGCTTGACACGGTGTCAAGGTCAACCATCGGTCAAGAAGAGCCGGTCGCGGCCACGCGGAGAAGCCGAACAGTGGGCGGCCGGGGTGACGGACCTTCCGGAGTGACCCACCGCCGCCCGGCCGCCCACGGGCGCTGTACCCGTGAGCCGGTGGATGAAACCGGTCCGAGCGGGTCAGCGGGCGCGGCGGGTCCGCCGGTCGTTTTCGCGCTGAATGGCGTCGACCAGTTCGGGTTTCGTCATGGTGGAGCGGCCGGGGATGCCGAGCCGGCGGGCGACGTCGTACAGATGCTGCTTGCTCGCGTTCGCGTCCACTCCGCCGGCGGTCTCGTCGGACTCCACCGAGGACGGCGCGGTTCTCCGGGCCTGCTCGTCCGACGGACCGGCCTGCTGCTTCGCTTCCCAGTGGTCGCCGATCTTCTCGTACTGGTGTTTCAGCGCGGCGAACGCGGTCCGGTGGGCTCGTTCGCCCTCGCCGTACGTCTCGACCGCGGCGTCGTGGGCTTCGATCCAGATGTCCTGGGCGTGTTCGGGTGAGCGACGCAGCGTGGACGGGAGTTCCTGTCTGCCGGGCATCGCACTCCTCCTCTCCTCGCCGGGCCGGTACCCCGATTGCTTCGGGGAGACCCGTCCCGGCAGAGAGCTCAGGAGGTGACGCCAGTACGGCGGTCGCGGACGGCGGCCACGGCGAAACCGGTCAGCATCAGGGCGACGCCGCCGGTGCCGAGCCCGACGACCACGTCGCCGCGGCGGTCCAGCCGCGGGTCGCACTGCATCGGCGTGATGCCCTTGTCCGGCTGGAACACCGACCCGCAGTTGCGGTCGTCGACCGAGACCGGGCGGACGGCGACCACCACCCCGGCGATCAGCAGGACCACACCCACCGCGCCGAGGATCTTGCTCAGCACTGCCCGTCCCGCAGCGCGCGCGGCCGCGAGGACCCTGGGAAGGCAGCCGCAAGGACCGACCACACCTGCCTGGCCAGACCTCGCATATGGCGTTCACCCTCCCTGGTAGGTCAACAACATTTGATCAAATCTAACGTAGCTAGTCGCCGCCCCAGAAGTCCGGACCCGGGCCCGGGGTTGAATCTTCACCCAGTTCTAACGATCACCGCCAGGGAAGTGTTCAAACGTTCAGTACGGCGACCAGCGACCCCGCGGCACGTCCGTGCGCCACGTCGGACAGCGCCCGGCCGATCTCCGCGAACGGCACCGCTGTGGTGTGGGCGCGGATCGGCAGCCGCGCAACCAGCCGGAAGAGTTCTTCCCCGTCCCGGCGAGTGTTCGAGGTGACACTGCGCAGGTCGCGCTCGTGGAACAGGTGCCGCTCGTAGTTGAGGACCGGCACGTCGGGCAGGTGGATCCCGGCCACCGATACCGTGCCGCCGGGTTTGAGCGCCTCCAAGGCGTAGGGCACGACGTCGCCGGCCGGGGCGAACACGATCGCCGAGTCGAGCGGAACCGGCGGCCGGTCGGCGGTCTCGCCGACGAACACCGCGCCGAGCGAACGGGCCAGCTCCCGGTTGCGTTCACCCCGAGTCATCACGAACAGCTCGGCGCCCTGGGCGGCGGCGAGCTGTGCGGTGAGGTGCGCGCTCGAACCGAAGCCGTAGATCCCGAGCAGTCCGCCCGGTGGCAGATTCGCCCGGAGAAGTGACCGGTAGCCGATGATCCCGGCACACAGGAACGGCGCCAGCTGTTCGGCCGGCCGGTCAGCGGGCAGGGCATACGCGTAGTCCTGCGGCACCACGGCGTACTGAGCGAAACCGCCGTCCGCGTCCCAGCCGGTGTACGTCGATCGCGGGCACAGGTTCTCGGATCCGTCCCGGCAGAACTCGCACACTCCGCACGTTCCGCGCAACCAGGCGATCCCGACGCGCTCACCGGTCGCGAACCGCTCCGCACCCGCGCCCCGACCGACGACCGACCCGACCACCTGATGCCCGGGGACGACGCCCGGCCGGCGCGGCTCGAGGTCGCCCTCGCACAGGTGCAGGTCGGTCCGGCAGATCCCGCACGCCTCGACCTCGACCAGCACCTCTCCCGGGCCAGGTGCGGGGACAGTACGGCGGACGCGGCGCAACGGCCCGTCATCGATCGGCGCGGGCCGGTCGACCGCCCACACGTCCATCTCGTCGCCCATGCCTCGACGATCTCAGAATCCGCATGTCTGCGGGCACTGCGGGCACCGGAGGACCGTGACCGAAGGCGGTGATGTCATGAACACTCTGGTACCGGTCCTGGACGCGGTGGTGATCGACGCGGTGGACCCGGAGGAGGTCGCCCGCTTCTGGCAACGTCTGCTGGGCGGGGACCTCGTCCACACCCAGAACGGCGACGTCGACCTGCAGGGCGGACCGATCCACCTCTACTTCCAGCAGGTGAAGGACGACGCCAAGGACGGCAAGAACCGGCTGCACCTGGATCTGCGCGTTGCCGCCGAAGTACGGCGTGAAGCCGTCGAGCGAGCCCTCTCACTCGGCGCGACGCGCGCCGACGACATCTACGCGGGCGACGAGTTCCAGGTCCTCCGAGACCCCGCCGGCAACGAGTTCTGCCTGATCTGGCAGTGAGGCCGCACGACTCAGGCAACCCGTTGCAAAGCACGTTCACGCCGTTCGGCGACCTTGGAGCCGGACTCCCGCCGGGCCATTCGCCGGAGTACGACGGGAGCGGCAACCAGCCCGACCACCGCCCAGGTGCCCAGTACGGCGGCCGTCTCGAGCTGACGCCAGGAGCCGTCGATCTCGACCACGACCGCGCTGTCGGGCAGTAACGCCGACCGCATGCCGAGGCCCAGCCAGTAGATCGGGCCGGCCTGCCCGATCCACTCCAGCCAGTCCGGCAGCGCGGTGATCGGATAGAAGATGCCCGAGATCGCGATCAGGCCGAGCACCGGCAACTGGAGCAGTCCTTGCGAGCGGGCGGTGGTGAAGACCGAGCCGAGGATCGCGCCGATCGGCAGCGTCGCGACCATGCCGAGCATCAGGACCCAGACCAGCGTGAACCAGCCGGACGCCGAACCGAGCGCCAGTCCGTCCACGATGAGCAGGCCCGGGACGAGCAGGATGGCGAGATCGGCGAGCAGTCCGCCGGCGACCGAGACGACCTTGCCGACGAGGTAGCCGAGCATCCCGTCCGGGGTGGCCTTCGCCCGCAGCAGCGTGCCGTCCTCGCGGTCGGCGGTCAGTTGCTGGCTCATGCTGACCATTCCCATCGCCGCGTTCATCCCGAGGATGCTCGGCAACGCGAGCGCTCCGAGCAGCAGCCCGGTCGAGCCGAAGTCGCGGTTCCGGAGGAAGAACAGGGCCACCAGCATCAGCACCGGCCAGAGGAAGTGGCTGAACAGCTCGGGCCCGTTCGTGAAGGACTGACGCAGCTCGATCAGGCCGCGCTGCCAGCCGGCCCGCACGGCAACGGCTCTCATGCCACCCGCTCCTCTCCGCGCACCAGCGCGAGATACGTGTCTTCCAGGGAGGCCCGGCGTACTTCGAGTTCGCGGACGGCGGCGCCGTACTGCGTGAAGAGACCACGGACGAACTCGGTCGAGTCGGCGGTCGACGTACGGAAGCGCCGGCCGTCGATACTCCAGCGGACCTCGTCGTCCCCCGCGATCAGCGTGGTGAGCTCCGCGGGCGAGCCGGCCGCGACGATCCGCCCGCCGGTCAGGATGAGGATGCGATCGGCCAGTTTGCTCGCCTCGTCGAGGTCGTGGGTGGTGAGCAGGATCGTGGTCTCGTCCTCGGCCGCGAGGCGTCGGACCAGGTCGTGGAACTCGTACCGCGCCTGCGGATCGAAGCCGGTGGTCGGCTCGTCCAGGAACAGCAGTTCGGGCCGGCCGACGATGCCGATCGCCACGTCGAGCCGGCGCCGCTGACCGCCGGACAGGGTCTTGATCTTCTGGTTCGCGTGCTCGGTGAGGCCGACCGAGGCCAGCAGTTCGCCGGTGTCCCAGGGCCGTTCGATCGTGCTGGTCGAGTACGGCGCGTAGTACGTGCCGAGGTGGTGCAGCAGCTCACGGACGCGCCAGTTGCCGTGGTCGCGCCAGGACTGCAGCACGATGCCGAGCCGCGACCGCCACCGCTCGTCGCCGTAGGCCGGATCGACCCCGAGTACCTCGACCGTCCCGGCCGACCGCAGCCGGAATCCTTCGAGGATCTCGATCGTCGTGCTCTTGCCCGCGCCGTTCGGACCGAGCAGGGCGACCACCTCACCGCGCCGGGCCTGGAACGAGATGTCGTGCAGGACCTCGGTGTCGCCGTAGCGCATCCGCAGGCCGTCGACCGCAAGCACCATGCGACAGTTCTCCTTTCAAGTCGTTCACGAACGCCTGAAAGCTACGTTGCGTTCACAGAGCCGGCAATCAGCTCGAGCGGTCGACCCGCTGAATTTCGGGCCGATTCATGGCAATCTGTGCAATGCGATGACGCTGAACGCAATCTCTCGTTGCAATGAGCTGACGACGAACGCACCGAGGAGGGCCGATGCCGGGAGGCAGGCTGACACACCAGGAGCGGCGGGAGATCGCCGCCGGGCTGACCGCCGGGCTCGGGTACGCCGAGATCGCCCGGCGACTGGATCGGCCCACCTCGACCGTCAGCCGCGAGGTCGCGCGCAACGGCGGCGCCCACGGCTACCGGGCCGACCACGCCCACTACGCGACCACCTCACGTGCTCGCCGCCGCAAGCCGGCCGCGCCGGACGGTGAGCCGGCCGCCGATGCGGACGGACGGACGCCGGATGCCGTCCAGGGCTTCGCCGAGCGGTTCGCCGCGATGATGGTCGAGGGCGGCCTGCCGCGGATGGCGGCCCGGGTGCTCGCGCGGCTGTACACGGCCGACGCGGGCAGCCTCACCGCGGCCGACCTGGTCCGCTCGCTCCAGGTCAGCCCGGCGTCGGTCTCGAAGGCGGTCGGCTACCTCGAGCAGGTCGGCATGATCCGCCGGGAGCCCGACCCGCGCCGCCGGCTGCAGCACTTCATCATCGCCGAGGACGTCTGGGTTCACGCCTGGAAGGTGAGCGCCCGCACCAACCTCAACTGGGCCGAGACCGCGGGCGAAGGTGCCGAACTGCTCGGCCGGGACACGCCCGCCGGCGAGCGCCTGAGGAAGATGGCCGAGTTCTTCCACCGCCTCGGGGAGGACATGGCCGGCGGTCCCGCCTTCGAGGTCATCGACGACGCCCTCACCGCGCTGGCCGCACTCCTGCACGCGGCCCGCCCGCTCACCGCCCATGAACTCGCCACCGCGCTGGGCTGGACGCCGTCCCGCATCACCGACGCCCTCGCGAACGCCGCGAAGTACGCCGACTACACCGACCCCGTCGTACTCCATCAGCCGGCGCCGGACACCTACACCGCGATCCCGGCCCCGGCTCGTCTCACCCCGGAGCAGTTGGCCGGACTCAGGTAGGTCCCGCGTACGGGTGCAGGCCCGGCGGATACTCGTTGCCGCGGGCCACCAGCCAGCCGGTCGAGTCGACGATCAGCGCGGCGGTGATGTCGAAGGCGTTCAGGCTGTCGCCGTCGCCCGCCGCCAGGTTCGCCACGTGCCCACCCGCGAACAGCAGGATCTCCCGGCCGCCCACCCGGTGACTCGTCACCGCCGGCAACACGTCCTCACCGTTGCCGAGGGCATCGAGGTCGATCTCCTCGGCGGAATGGCCGGCGTTCACCAGCAGGCAACCGTCCTTCAGCCCGGCGATCACCTCGGCCGAGACGGTCCCGGTCCGTCCGGTCGCGGTGACGACGATGTCGGCGTTGTCACCGATCCGTTCCACCACCTCGAAGCCATCGTACGACGCGACCAGCGCCCGTCCCGGGTCGAGTTCGGCCACCTGCACGATCGCCCCGAGGCTCCGCGCCGTCCGGGCCAGACCTCCGCCGACCTCGCCGTAGCCGACCACCACGACGTCGAGACCGTGCAGTGACAACTGCGTGCGGGCGAGGACCGTGTGCCACGTACTCGAGCCGACCGCGAACCGGTTGTGCAACTGGTTCTTCACCGGTACGGCGTCCAGGTCGAACACCGGGTGGGTCAACGCCAGCCCGGCGACCCGGTTGATGCCGGTCCGGGTCATCTCGATCCCGGCGACCACCCCGCCGTACTCGCGAGCGGTCGCCTCGACCACGATGTCCCCGCCCATCTCGACGGTGTGCGTGGGACCCCACTCGACGCAACCGGCCGGTGTGGTGACCTCGATGCCCCAGGTCTCGACCAGGCGACGTACGTCGTCCCGCGTCGTCGCCGGATCGGCCGGATGCAGGACCACCGCGGCTCCGGCCTCCCGGAAGGCCCGGAGGAACAGAGCCGACTTCAGATCGATGTGTGCGGTGACCGCAAGCCGGACGGACGCGAGGTCCGGCAGCCGCCCGCCCGCCGCGGCCGTCCGCGGCATCCATCGGCGCGCCCAGGCCAGCCGCTGCTCGAGCTCGACCCCTTGCCACGCAGTGTTCGGAAGCTCCACCCGGCCACGATGTCACACGCGCTAGGCGCTGCTCCCCTGGTCCCACCGGAGCAGGGCCGCGACCGGGACACCAGCGATCGCGGCCTGCGGAAGGGTGGTGACCTGCGCTCCGGTGTGTATGGCGGCCGCCAGCAGGCCGAGGTCGGCACGAACCGGCGCATCGCCCGGTACGCCGATGGACAGGCCGGGGTGGTCCTTCACCGCCAGGTCGTGCTCCTTCAGCGTGTCCGGGTCGGTGATCAGTGTCTCCACCTGACCCTGCACGAACGCGTCGGCGACGTCACGGACCCCGGTGGCGACGGCGAAGTTCTGACCGAGGCGGTCCTTCAGCAGGTGAGACAGTTCGAGGCGGCGGGACACGGAATGGTCGAGCAGCGCTTTCCGGATCGCGTCGGCGCGTGCCTCTTCGCCGCCGTCCTGGTGGCGGCTGCCGGACTCCAACTGCACGATTTCGGCCTGCGACTTCTCCAGCCGTTCCGTCACCTGACCGAGCGACTTGGGGTCGCCGCCGACCAGCACCAGCCGGATGCCGTCGCGGATGAGGGATTCCAGTTCGTCGGCCACGGCCTCGGCGTTGCGGCTCCAGACGTTCTCGGTCTCGTGCTCGTACTTGAGCGCCGCCCAGCCGCCCATGCCGGTCTTGTGCACGTGGACCGTCTCCCCGCCCGCGGTCGTCTCGAAGTCCGGCTCCGGGACGTCGGAGTTGTAGACCGCGATGTCGCCACCTTCGTGGTCGACCAGCGCCAGCACGAACCGGGTGTTCCGCTCGGCCATCCGCACCCACCCGAGCAGGTCGGGCAGTGGCTCCCAGCTGACCACCGGCTGGTCGATCCGCTGATGAGACACCTCGTCGAACCGCACACCCTCGGCGGTGGCGACCACGGTCCGGGTCACCGGAGCCGGCTGGTCGACCGTCTCCCCGAGCAGTTCGGAAATCTGCCGTACGACGTCGTCGCCCGCACCGGCCCGGGTCAGGCGTTCGCAGGCGTCGCGGACTTTCAACTCGTGCTCGTGCGCCGCGTTCTCGGTGTCGTGACCGACGTCGAGTGTGACGGTCGCGAACGGGCCATCGGCCTGGTACACAGAGGCAAGACGCGAGATGTCCATGCCGCCCGGGTACCCGACGACCAGTGCGGAAAACGTCAGGACCGGACCAGCGCGGTCAGCAGGCGGCGGGTGATGAGCCCGTCGGCCAGGCCCAGCTCGACCAGATCGTCGAAGATCGCCTGGTCGGCCGCGGCGGCCCGGATACCGGCGTCGAGGACCCGGCCGGAACGGGTGAGTTGAGCCGTCAGAGCAGTGTGCCGCAGGTGTCTGCCGAGCACTCGGGTGGTTGTGCGACGGTACGTCGTACCCGCGTCGGAAGTGTCCTTGCGCAGAGCGTCCGCGACCGCCCGCCCGGCGAGCAGACCGGTCGCGACGGCGTAGTAGATGCCTTCGCCCGTCATCGGGTTGATCAGCCCGGCCGCGTCGCCGGCGAGCATCACCGGACCGGACTGCGGGCGCCAGGACCAGCTCGACAGCGGCAGGTGGTGACCCCACCACGACTTCCCGCCGTCGGTGGCACCGGGCAGCAGTACTTCGAGGTGTTCGAGCAGCTCCGCTCGGGTCGGCCGTGACCGGTCCGGTGTCAGCTGTTCGCCGTACCCGACGTTCGACCAGCCGTCGCCGCGGTCGAAGGACCAGGCGTACGACGGCTGCCGCCCCGGACCATACGCGATCACCTGACTGGCGGCCCGCTCCGGCGGTGTCGGCGCGTACCCGCGGATCGCGAGCGCCACCGGACCCGGCTTCACCCCGAGATCCCGCCGTACGACGGAATGCGCCCCGTCGGCGCCGACGACGTACCGGGCCGCGAGGTCGCCGTCCACGGTGACGGACCGCCGGGCGACCTCGATGCCGCGGACGCGACGGCGGACGAGCTCGGCCCCCGCGGACTGGGCCGCCTCCGCGAGGCGCTGGTCGAACACCGTCCGCGGCACCACCCAGTTCGGCCGGGCCATGTCACGGTCGACTCCGACCTCACCCCGGGTCAGCGCGAACCGCCGTACCGGTGTCCAGTCGTCCACGAGTCCGGTGACACCGACCTCGGCCAGCAGGTCGAACACGTGCGGCGCGATCCCGTCCCCGCACGCCTTGTCCCTCGGGAAGTCGTGTCGATCCAGCAGCAACACCGACAGGCTGGGATCCACCGCCAGCGCCCCGAGCGCAGCAGAAGCCCCAGCCGGCCCGGCCCCGATCACCACCAGATCCCACACACGCCCAGTGTGCAGGCTCGACGCCCGGTAGCGCGCACGCTGCCGCGGGCCGGGTGCCGGGGGCACTGTGCCGGGCTGCGCCGATCCCTAGCGTCGACAGTGACTTCGAGGAGGATCGATGAAACTGTTGCTGGTGCTGGCGCTGCTATCGGGTACGGCGGTCGCCACCGAAGAACCGCCGCCGTCCATTCGGTGGCACCACTGCCAACTCGACGAGAAGGACTCCGAGGGGGCGAGACTGGATCGGGCCGGTGTGAAGTGCGGCGAGCTGAAGGTCCCGTTGGACTACAGCCGGCCGGACGGGCCGAAGATCACCATCGCGATGTCGCGGCTGGAAGCGACCGGTGACCGGATCGGCACGATGGTGCTCAACGACGGCGGACCGGGCGGACCCGGGCTGAGCATGCCGTTGCGGCTCCGCGTCGCGATGGGGGAAGCGGGGTCGCGTTACGACCTGATCGGACTGGATCCCCGGTTCGTCGGCCGCAGTACACCGGTGGACTGCAAGCTGCCGATGGCGGGCTGGCCGTGGTCGGGCGGCACCGACCGGTCGTCGTTCCTCCGCTCCACCCGGCTCCAGGCCGAGATCGCCGGACGCTGTGGTGACAACGCCGGCTCCGTCCTGCGGTACGTCAACACCAGGAACACCGCACGGGACATCGACCAGGTCCGGATCGCACTCGGCGAGAAGAAGATCTCCTACCTCGGCTACTCCTACGGCACCTACCTCGGCGCGGTCTACCTGCAACTGTTCCCGGGCCGGACCGATCGTGTCGTCCTGGACGGGCCGATGGATCCGGCGACGTCCGGGCCACGGCTCCTGCGGTCGGCCGGCCCGGCGAACGAGGCGGCGTTACGCGCCTGGGCGTCATGGGCCGCCGCGCGCGATTCGACGTACCACCTGGGTACGACGACCAGCCACGTACTGGCGAAGATCGACCGGATCTACCGGGCGGCCTCCGACAAGGGCCTCCACGTGGGGAAGTACACGCTCGACGACGGGTCCGTGCCGATGGTGCTCTTCGGCCCGTTGGCCGACGATCGGGATCCGGCCCGGGCCGTCTACACCACGTTCGTCCGGACGTTGCTGAAGGCCACCAGTGGACCGGTGGAGCCGGGGGCGGAGCTCGGGGAGTTCCTCGATGCCTTGCTGACGCCGGCGCTGTCGCCGCTCGTGAGCGGAATGACCGCGATCACGTGTGGCGACCGGGCCGTGCCGCGTGATCAGCAGGTCTACTGGCGCGACATCCAGCAGCATCGCCGCGACGAGCCGTACTTCGGCTCGCTCACCCGGATGGTCTCGCCGTGCGCCTTCTGGCCGGTCGAACCACAGGAGCCGCCGACCCGGATCGCGAACGCCGAACCGGCCCTGATCGTGGCCGCCGACGGCGACCCGAGATCCGTCTACGCGAACGCCGCCCAATTGCGGAAGGGTCTCACCGCGGCACGTCTGCTGACGCTGGAGAACGCCCGTAAGCACGGCATCTTCGGCGAGTACGGCAACGACTGCGTCGACAAGGCGGTCATCTCGTATCTCCTCAGCGGCCACCTGCCCGGCGTGGACCTGACCTGCTAGGTACCCGGGCGTCTGCCCGGCTTGGGGGTCCGGCGGGCAGGGGTACGGCGCTGGCGTGGGACGAGCCGGTCGGCGTGGCCGGTGGAGTCGGTCGACGTGGTGACCGGGCGGGCCTCTTCGAGGTCCACGACCTTCGGCGGCGGCGGGACGAAGATGTGGATGGTCTCCTCCTCGTCCGCCGGTGGCGGCGGTGCCGGCACCGGGACAGGCTTGGCACGGGCGGCCGATTCCTTGCTCACCCGCGGCTGCGCCACCTGGGTGGTCAGCTGCGCCGCGGCGAACGGGTCGCGGACCGGCCGGCGCGGCAGCTTGGTCCGCAGTTCGATGCCGAGGGCGTCGATCAGCTTGCGGCAGGCAACGATCGCCCAGGCGACCGCGAACACCGTGCAGCCGGCGAACAGCACCGCCCGGCCGCCGGCCGACCAGTTCGACGGATCGGTCCGCCGCATCGCGGCGATCATCGCCACGACGACCACGTTGGTGATGCCGAAGGCAACGGCCACCCCGACCGTGCGGAACAGCACCGGTCGTTCCAGTTCGACGTCGTCCGCGGCCGCGACCAGGCCGGCGATGAGCCCGGCCAGCACCGGCACCGTGTACACCAGCGCCAGCGTCAGCCCGGGACTGGCGACCAGGTAGAAGACGTCGAAGACGAGGGCCGTACCGGTCAGCGCGGCCGCGAAGCACACCACCATCGGCGGGTACGCCCGCACGATGGCCAGCGCGTCCGCAGGCACCGTCCTGAACATCCGGAACGCCAAAACCACCGACTCCATCCGTCGTTTCCCCCATTGTGCAGGTACCCGGCGCCCTGGGTGACAACCACCGGCTGGCGAGTCATAGGGTCGGTGGGATGAACGACGCAGAGTCGGCCGGCGTCACGGCCGAGGTGGTTGTGTACGGCGGAACGGCCGGTGGCGTGTGCGCCGCGGTGGCGGCGGCCCGTGCCGGTGCGCAGGTCGTGCTGCTCGAGCCGGGTCAGCACCTCGGCGGAATGGTGTCGGGCGGACTCGGCTACACCGATCTGGGCGACAGCCGGGTGCTCGGCGGGCTCGGCCGGGAGTTCATGCTCGCGATCGCCGAATGGTACGGCGTACCGCCGGGCCACTACGCCGGTCCGGAGCCACACGTCGCCGAGCGCATCCTGACCGGGTGGCTCGACGGCGTCGACGTGATCTTCGGCAGCCGGTTGACCGGGGCAACGGTTGCCGACGGCATCATCACGGCCGTGAGTACGACGACCGGCGACTACCGGGCCGGCGTGTACGTCGACGCGTCGTACGAAGGTGATCTGATGGCCGCGGCCGGGGTGCCGTACGACGTCGGGCGGGAGAGTCGGTCGAAGTACGGCGAATCGCTGGCCGGCCGGCGCGAGTTTGCCCCGGGCAAGCACCAGTTCCCGCCGTTCGTCTCGCCGTTGACCGACGACGGCGTGCTTCCGCTCGTCCACGACCGTCCGCTGGTCGAGGTCGGTGCCGGCGACGGCGGTGTGATGGCGTACGGCTACCGCGTCTGCCTCACCCGGGCCGCCGACCGGCGCCCGTTCGAGCAGCGGCCCGGCTACGACCCGGCGGAATGGGAGCTGGCCCGCCGATGGTTCGCCGTACTGCGTCAGAACGGCGTCGAACCGGCGGCCGGTGACGTGATCGGCCTGGTCCCGAACCTGCCGAACGCCAAGTGCGACGGCAACTCCATCGGGCCGCTGTCGCTCAGCCTGCTGGACGGGACGAACTGGGCCTACCCCGACGCCGCACCGGACGACCGCGAGCGGATCCGGCAGCAGCACGAGGACTACACCCGCGACTTCCTCTGGTTCATGACGACTGATCCGGACGTGCCGAAGGCGGTGCGCGACGGGCTGTCGGAGTGGGGCCTGCCGGCCGACGAGTTCGCCGACACCGGCGGCATCCCGCACCAGCTCTACGTCCGCGAGGGCCGTCGCATGCTCGGCGAGTACGAACTGACGCAGAAGGACCTGCTGCCGCGGCCGGTGACGCAGTACGACGCCGTGGCGATGGGGTCGTACCACATCGACATCCGCGAGATCCAGCGCACGTGGTCGGTCGCGTACGAACATCCGGACCCGGTCGCGTCGGTGTTCAACGAGGGCTACGCGTCCGTTGCGGTCGCTCCGTACCAGATCCCGTACCGCTCCATCGTGCCGCGGTACGACGACTGCCGGAATCTGCTCGTGCCGGTCTGCCTGAGCGCGTCGCAGGTGGCGTTCGCGTCGGTGCGAATGGAAGTGCAGTACGAGATGCTCGGCCAGGCAGCCGGGATCGCCGCGGCGCAGGCGGTGTCGACCGGCCGCACGGTGCAGCAGGTTGACGTACGGCGACTGCAGGACGACCTGGCGGCCGCCGGAGCCGTGCTTTCGCTCTGACTCCGGCGGCCGAGACCTACGCGGCGGCCGGCATCGGCGTGGTCAGCTTGGCCCGCAGGTCGTCCAGGATCTTGCGCAGAACCCGGGACACCTGCATCTGGCTGACCCCGATGTCGCGGCCGATCTCGGACTGCGTCCACCCCTCGATGAACCGCAGCTGCAGGATGCGGCGCTCCCGCGGCCCGAGTTCCTCGAGCACCGGCTGCAGCATCTCCACCGTCTCGAGCTGGTCGATGCTGACGTCCTCGTCGTCGGCGACCACGTCGGCCAGGGTCAGGTCGGCGTCCACGTCGGACGGCCGGTCCAGCGAGAGGACGTTGAAACAACCCTTCGCGGCCAGGGCCTGCTCGACCTCGCTGACATCGACGTCCAGGTGGTCGGCGATCTCGGCCGGGGTCGGCTCGCGGTTCAGCTGCTGCTCCAGCAGCGGCAGCTTGGTGGCGATGGTGCCCTGCATCTCCTGCAGCCTGCGCGGGATCCGGACGGTCCACGCGCAGTCGCGGAAGTAGCGTTTCACCTCGCCCCGAATGGTCGGGATCGCGAACCCGATGAACGGGGTGTCGGCGTCGAGCCGGTAGTGGTGGGCGGCCTTCACCAGGCCCAGGTACGCGACCTGCTCGAGGTCGTCGGCCTCGGCCCCGCGGCCACGAAACCGGCGCGCGATCCCCCTGGCCATCTCGATGTTGAGCTCGACCACTTCTTCGAGCAGCCGTTGCCGCTCGGCTTCGTCGGTGCTGGCAGCCCTGCGCTCCATCAACTCGCGGGTGGCTGCTTCCCTCGCGGCCCGCTCGGCCGCGGTCGAACAGTGAACAGGAGCCTGTTCAGTGATGCTGGTAACCATGGTATGACCTCGCGACTGTCCGTCACGGCGTGGCACGTATCTGGACCACGGTCATGCCTGCGAGAAAGCCCGTACCCATCCGGGCGAAAGTCATGCGTTACGCATGCATCAGCTTCCGCTCGGTGGTCCCGGCCTGCTCCGAACCGTCGCCGGGCGCCGGGTCGAGGAGCCGGATCGCGGTGCCGGTGCGGTCGGCGAAGACGGCGTATCGGCCGAAAGCACTGTCCGCCGGGCTGAGCAGCCAGTCGAGCTCGCGATGGTCCTCGAAGAACGTGTCGACGTCTCCCACGTCGTACACCCCGCCGGTCCCGAGGGCGGCCTCGGCGGGGTCGCGGACGAGGGCGATGGTCGGCCCCTGGCCGCGCGGGCCGAGCAGGGCGGCGTCGTCACCGGGCCACGCGATCGGCTCCAGGCCGAGCTCCCGGTAATAGTCGACGCTGGCTTCGAGGTGCTCGACCGGGTGAAGTTCGAACAGCAGTCGCATCGTCAGTCAGCCTTCCCTTCCGCTCGTTCCTGGTGGCGGTTCCGGCCGGAGCGGCGGGCCGCGTCGCTGCGGGCGCCGATCTCGGAGATGCGGTCGGCCAGAGCCGGGTGGTCCTTGGTGAGTTGCTCGGCCGCGGCGGCCAGTGGGGCGAGCAGGGCGGCCGAGTCGTTGTTGCCGAGAGCGTCGTGGACGGCGTCGACGGTCGCCTGGGCCCGGCGGTCCAGCCCGTCGAGCGCGGCCACCTGGCCGGCCAACCGGCGGATGTCGGCCGCGTTGTCCCGGGCCCAGACCGCGACCGCGCGATCGCCGGCCCGCTGGTCCCGGGCGGCCCGCACCCGCTGCTCACCGTTCAGGTCCGGCCGGGACGCGTGCGGGTTGAGCCGGAGGTACCGCCGTTCGGCCGCCTGCCGGCTGGTCACCCCGAGCGCCGGGGCGAGCTGGATCCAGCTGGCCCCGGCGGCCCTGGCCGCCTCGATCAGCCGCGGTTCCCAGCCGGTCAGCTGCTCGCGCAACTCGCGCAACCGCACCAGCGCTTCGAGCAGCTCGTCCGCCGAGGAAGCAGCCTCCGCCCCGGGCACGTTCGGGGCGGAGGGCAGCCTCCCCAGCACATCCACCAGGTACTCGAGAGCCGCCGCCGGTGTGCGGTCGTCCACGTCAGGCTGCGGCATCTGCCCTCCCGGTGTCAGGCGTCGATCTGCAAGGTGTCGTCAACCGTCTCACCGGTCACGGTCCGGTGGCCGGATTCGCCGCCGGCGACGGCGATCTTGCGCGGCTTGGCCTGCGCGGCGATCGGGATCTTCACGGTCAGCACGCCGTTGTCGTACGAGGCGCTGATCCCGTCCGCGTCGAGGGTGTCGCCGAGAAACAGCTGCCGGGAGAACACCCCGAGCGGCCGCTCGGCCACCTGCATCTCGACGCCGTCGTCCACGGCCACCGGACGGCGCTCGGCCTTCACGGTCAGTACGTTCCGCTCGACGTCGAGGTCGATGGCGTCCGGGGTCACCCCGGGCAGGTCGAACAGGATCACGTACTCGTCACCCGACCGGTAGGCGTCCATCGGCATCGGGCTCGGCCTCGACCACGTCCCCGGCGTCGCCGCGCCGGTCAGCTGCTGGGCCAGCCGGTCGAACTCCCGGAACGGGTCGGTGCGCATCAACATCGTCTTCCCACCTCCAGGTCCATCGACAGTTCCGCTGTCAACACGCACTTACCTGGATAGCATGTCATCGATCCGTTGACAAGTAAGCTGTCGTCATTTCGTTGACAGCGCATCGGAGGTGGGTACCGGCGGCGGCATGACGGAGAACGAGTGGTTGATCCAGGCCCCGGTGCCCGACGTGTTCGCGATTCTGACCGACGGATGGACGTACGCCGCGTGGGTCGTCGGCGCCTCCAGGGTCCGCGACGTCGACGAGGGATTCCCGCAGCCCGGAACCAGCCTGCACCACTCGGTCGGTGTCTGGCCGCTGGTGCTCGACGACACCACGACAGTGCAGCAGTACGAGCCGCTGCGGTTCCTCCAGCTCCGGGTCCGCGCCTGGCCGACCGGCGAGGGGCAGGTCGAGTTCGTCGCCACCGACCGCGACGGCCACTGCCACCTGGTGATGCGCGAGGAGCCCGTCAAAGGACCGGCCGCCACCATCCCGCACGCCCTGATCGACCCGATCCTCCGCGCCCGCAACCACGAGACGCTGCGCCGGCTGGCCTTGCTGGCCGAACGAAACCACTGAGATCCGTCACGGCGGGTACCGGCATGACATGACGACGCATCGTTCCGTTTGGCTGGAAACCGCGACAATTCCCGAGTACGACGCAGTCAGCGCCGACAAGCATGCCGACGTGGTGGTGGTCGGCGGCGGCCTGATCGGACTGACCACCGCTCTCCACCTGCAGCAAGAAGGGGCGGACGTCGTACTCCTGGAGGCCGGTCGGCTCGGCGCCCGGACCAGTGGCAACACCACCGGCAAGGTGACGTCGCAGCACAGCGCGATCTACGCGGACCTGCTCGACCGGCACGGTCCCGGCAAGGCCGGCCAGTACGCGGCCGCGAACCAGGCCGCCGTCGAGGAGGTCGCCGACCTGGTGAACCGGCTCGGCATCGACTGCGAGCTGACCCGTACGCCGGCCTTCGTCTACTCGAGCGAGCCCGACTCGCCGCTGCGCCGGGAAGCCGACGTCGCGGGTGCCCTCGGTCTGCCGGCGCAGTTCGTGGACCCGGAGGAAATGGGCCTGCCCGTGAAGGCCGCCGAGGCCGTGCGCTTCGACGACCAGCTCTACCTGCACCCGGTTCGCTACCTGGCCGGCCTCGCGGCCGCGTTCACCCAGGCCGGTGGCCGGATCTTCGAGAACAGCCGGGTGGTCGAGGTCGACACCGATCACGACATCCAGGCGGTCACCGCGCACGGGCCGCTGGTCCGCGCCGACCACGCGATCCTCGCGACCCTGTTGCCGATCGGTCTGACCGGCGGCTACTTCGCCCGGACCCGGCCGGGTCAGTCCTACGGCATCGCCGTACGGCTCCCGGTCGAGGCACCCCGCGGGATGGCGATCTCGGTCGACTCATCGGTGCGCTCCACCCGTCCGTGGCCGGGCGGCGGCCCGAACGGCCTGATCGTCGTCGGCAGTGACCAGGAGACCGACGCCGAGACGACGTACCAGAACCTCGTCGACTGGGTGGGGTCGAACTGGGGTTTCGACGCCGTCCCCGAGTACCGCTGGTCCGCCCACGACTACAGCACTCCGGACATGCTGCCCTTCGTCGGCAAGGCGCCCGGAACGCCGATCCTGGTGGCCACCGGCATGCACAAATGGGGACTGAGCAACGGAACCGTTGCCGCCGGCATCCTGCGCGACCTCGTCCTCGGCCGCGACAACCCATGGGCCGGTCTGTACGACGCCGGCCGCATCGGCGACGTCCAGGCCGTGGCGAAACTGGTGAAGGACAACCTGCACGTCGGCAAGGAGTTCGCATCCGGCCACCTGGAACGACTCAAGGGCGGACTCGACCATCTCGAGGTCGGCCAAGGCGGTCTGCTCACCCTGGACGACGGCAAGACGGTGGGCGCCTACCGCGACGAGGACGGGCAGCTGCACACGGTCAACCCCGTCTGCACCCACATGGGCTGTCCGCTCCGCTGGAACGCCGCGGACACCACCTGGGACTGCAACTGCCACGGCTCCCGCTACAGCCACACCGGAGCCGTGCTCGACGGCCCCACCACCAAACCGCTCACGCCACCACAGTGAGCGCCAGCTCGAGTCAGGGCAGTCCGGCTGACGGTTCCGGAGAAGCGAAAGGCGCGCGCCCCAGGTGGGACGCGCGCCTTCGAAATTGCCGAGGTCAGACCTTCTTGGCGATGCCCGCCATCAGGATCCGCTGGTACGGCTCCAGGTCCTCCGCCGCCGGGACGTCGGCGTCCGGGTCCTCCGGGAACCAGCGGGCCAGGAAGTCCAGGCCCGGCGGCACCAGCGGCATGCCGAGGAAGTGCTGCTCGATCCGCTCCGGCGTCCGGATCCAGCCGTTGCCGAGGCTCTCCAGCCCCGCCCGCTCCATGCCCTTCTGCAGCGGCTCACCGGTGTCGACGAAGTCGGTGATGAACAGGTAGCTGCCCGGGACGAGCGCGTCCATGATCGTGCGGACCCACTCGTCCGGCTTCTCGTCGTCGTGGAAGTGCATGTGCAGGCCGACGACCATCAGCGCGATCGGACAGGTGAAGTCCAGGTGGTTCTTGATGTCCTGGTGATCGAGGATCTCCTGCGGCCGGCGCAGGTCCGCGGTCACCACGATGGTGCTGTTGTTGGTCGCCAGCAGCGCCCGGCCGTGCGCCAGCACGATCGGGTCGTTGTCGACGTACGCGACCCTGGCGGTCGGGTTGACCTCCTGGGCCGCCTCGTGGGTGTTCTTCTGCGTCGGCAGACCGCTGCCGATGTCGAGGAACTGGTCGATACCGGCCTGGCGGGCCAGGAACTGCACGCCCCTGACGAGCGCCTCGCGGTTCTCGATCGCGCAGCGACCGGCGTCCGGGACGTACTTCAGGTAGAGCGCCGCGCCGTCCCGGTCGGCGGCGAAGTTGTCCTTGCCTCCGAGCAGGGCGTCGTAGACGCGAGCGATGGTCGGTTGGGAAGTGTCGAACTCCGGTGTGGCATCCGGAGCGTCGGGAGTCGCCATCGGCGCAGCCTTCGTGTCGGGAATTGTCGGGGTTGTCATCGTAGGGCAGTTCCGGACCTCTTGGAGCACTGGTTCGGCGCTGCGCGTGTGTCGGTCCGAAAGTCGGCCAATCTGCCTGAATCGTCAAGCACACAAGCCTTTTCAGATCCACCACGTCCTGACAAACCACCCGCTCCCCGGGCTCCACCCCACCCTTCCCCACCCACCCCCACTCCAACCTCCCCTCACCCCACCACCCGACTGGCGGCACCTACCCGCCACCACCCGGGTCAACCCACCAGCCCGTGGGTCAACGCTCCCAGTCGCCGCGTGGGTCGACCAACCGAACTCAGCCATGCGGACCCACCAACGCGTGCACCAACCCACCACCATGCAGGCCAACCCACCAGCACACGGCCCGACCCACCACCACCCGGGTTAACCCTCACCGCACGGGTTGACCAACCGAGCTCAGCCGTGCGAACCCACCACCCCGTGGGCTGATCCACCACGGTTCGGGCCGAACCACCAAACGCGTCCTAACCCACCACCTCCCGGGTTGTCCCTCACCGCGCGGGACGGCTGCGACGACGGCGGGCCCTGGCCGGCGATGACACACGGAGAGAACACCGGCAGAAGCGGAGCCCCGGGGTCGAGGAGGCGGAGGGTCACGAACGGGGGTCTTGTGGGCGGCCTGGGGAGCGATCACCACAGTTTTGGCAACTCCGTGTAACGGAGCGGACACATCGGTCCCAAACGTGTACGATGCAAATGCAATGCCAAATGCACGTGCATATGCCAAAGACGTACGGAAGGTGCAGCTGATGACTGCTGTCTACAACGGCATGCCCGGCGACTCGATCAACGAGCTGATCTGGCGGAAGAGTCAGCGCAGTGGCCCGAGCGGCAACTGCGTCGAGGTGGCGAAGCTTCCGGGCGGCGGCGTGGCGATGCGGAACTCGCGTCACACCGACGGCCCGGCGCTGGTGTTCACCAAGGCCGAGATCGAGGCATTCCTCGGCGGCGTCCAGGACGGCGAGTTCGACGACCTCGTCTGATCGACCGGTATGCGAGAGGCCCCTTCGCCAGGCGAGTGACGAAGGGGCCTCTTCATGTCTGCGGTCCGCCGTCCGTCGGCCGGTCGCACGCGGCAGCCATACGGCGCCGGACGGGACGCCATCCGATGTGGCCGGGGGCGCCGCGTGAGCGATGAAGAGCGCGCACGAGCCAGGGAAGTACGGCGCACGAGCCAGGCTGAACGCCGCACGAGCCAGGCCGAACGGGCGCACGAGCCAGGAAGTACGACGTACGAGCCGTTGAAGAACGCCGTACGAGCTGTTCGAGAACGACGAAGGCCGACCCTCTGGCGAGGGTCGGCCTTGGTGGTGTTCGGGGCGGGTGCGGACTACTGGACTGTGAGCGGCCAGAGCTGCTCGTTGGGCAGCTCCGACGCCGTCCCGCCGGCCGAGTTGTCAACGGTGATTCGCAATCCGGTGAACTTCGGCGTCATCACCCGCTGGTACCGCGAGGCGCGGTCCGGCTCGGCGACGTACTCGGCGATCAGGTGGTCTCCCAACCAGATCCGCACCATTTTTCGGCCTCCTGCTGCTCGGTCGGTGGTCATGGGGCCAGGCTCACGATCGGGTCGCCGTCGAGTTGACGGACGCCGCGCAGCCAGCCCTCGAAGGCCCAGCGCTGTTGCTCAGGGCAACGCGCGACCAGTTCCTGGATCTCCCGCTCCGTCAGCTCGTCGGGCGCGCGGCCGCTCAGATCGGCGGTGTGCTCGGCTGCCTCACTGTCGTCGTCGTTCATCGACTCGGGTTCCCCAACCAGTCGTGCCGGCGCGTGCGCACCGGCGGTCTGTAGGACCGGCCTGCCGGATCCCGCGATCACTTTTCGCGAGATTCAGCTCACCTTCTGTGCATGTAGCAATCATGGCGTCGGCACGCTGCGAATGCAAGCGTCGGATGCACGTGCATCCGCACGTTTTCCGCTTCGTGACCCGAAAACCTCGTTTTCCGCCTCAGGACCACCTCCCGGGAAGCCGCTCGAACAGCGTTCGACCGGGCGAGTCGCGCCAACTTTGTTCTGACAAAGCCGCATCGTCTGCCGGGTTTGGTGCTACGCTCCGTGATCGGCGCGGCGGTAGCCGACGCCTTATGTAAGAACTTCGGCAGAATGGAGGTCGTCCGTGCGATGATGTCTGTCTGCGGTCGTAGTCACCGCTGAGCTGAGCTGCTGGGGGCCGTGGGAGGTGGGTGTGACCGAGTCGGGCGCGCAAAGCGGGCCGACTGCGCTTCGGATCATCCTCGGAGCGCACCTGCGGCGGATGCGGGAGGCGGCGGGGATCAGCCGCTCCGACGCGGGCTGGGAGATCCGCTCGTCGGAATCCAAGGTCAGCCGGATGGAGCTCGGGCGCGTCGGCTTCAAGGAGCGCGACGTCAGCGACCTGCTCACGCTCTACGGCCTCGACGACCTCGAGGAACGCGAACGTCTGCTGGCACTGGCCCGCGACGCGAACAACCCCGGCTGGTGGCACCGCTTCGGCGACGTACTGCCCAGCTGGTTCCACTCCTACCTGGACCTGGAGCGCGCCGCCCAGCTGATTCGTACCTACGAGCTGCAGTTCGTCCCGGGTCTGCTGCAGACACCGGAGTACGTGCGCGCCGTCGTCCAGCTCGGCCGCGGCCTGATCCCGGCCGAGGAAGTCGACCGCCGCGTCGCTCTAAGGGTGAACCGGCAGGAGATCCTCACCCGCCCCAACCCTGCCCGACTGTGGGCGGTCATCGACGAGTCGGTACTGCGCCGGCCGATCGGCGGCGTGAAGACGATGCGTCTGCAGTTGGAGCATCTGCTGGAGCTGACCGACATGCCCAACCTGACACTGCAGGTGATGCGGTTCAGGTCCGGTGGTCACGCCGCGACCGGCGGCGCCTACAGCATCCTCCGTTTTCCTGATCAGGATCTGCCGGACATCGTCTACATCGAGCACCTCACCAGTGCGCTCTACCTCGACAAGCCCGAGGAGCTCGATCGGTACACCGCCACCATGGAAGCCCTCTGCGTAGCAGCCGCACAACCGGCCGCCACCCGCGACATCCTCTTCGAGATCCTCCGCGACTACGACTGACGTCAGCTGTTGTCGGTGAGCCAGGTGATCAGGGGTTTGGTGGCGCGCCAGTCGTTGCGGATGTGGTCTACCAGGGCGGGGGTGTGGATGATCGGTTCGAAGCCGTAGGACTTGCTGACTGTCAGGGACTTGTGCCGCAGCAGGTCGATGCGCGGGTGGTCGGGGTCGTAGCCGCGTGGGCTCGTCTTCAGGCGGTCACCGCCGACGGTCCAGCCGGTCGAGGTCAGGTCGGCCAGCAGCCGCTCGAGTTGTTTGCCGCGCCGGTCGTCGTCGATCGCCGCCCGCACCCGGCCGAGCCGCTCCGAGCTCGCCTCGTAGAAACCCGCCGCGACCCGGACGCCGGGCGCCGACACCTGGACGTACCACCCGGTCGCCGGCGCGACGTCGATGAACGCGCCCTGGTGCGTCTTGTACGGCGTCTTGTCCCGGGCGAACCGCACGTCGCGGTACGGCCGGAAGAGCTTCGCCGGACCGAACTCATCCTCGAGCTCCGCCAGCAACGCCGCCATCGGCGCCCGCACCGACTCCTCGTACACGTGTTTGTTGGCGGTCCAGAACGTCTTGGTGTTGTCCAGCTCGAGGTCGTCGTAGAAGTCCAGCGCCGCGACCGGGAACCCGGTGAAACTCATGCGGTCCACCATAGTTCGGTCCCACGTCGGCGATTAGGGCGCGGGTACCGGGGCGAGCACCAGGCAGGAACGATCCTGAAAGGACACAAAATGCCCGCCGACGTTGTCGATCTGATCATGCAGGACCACCGTGAGGTCGAACGACTGTTCGACGAGCTGAAGGAGAACCCGGAGAAGCGGCCGAACCTGCTGCCGGTGCTCACCACACTGCTCACCGCCCACAGCCGCGCCGAGGAGGCGGAGGTGTACCCGGTCGCCGCCAGCGAGGCCGGGGAGAAGGAAGAGGTGTCGCACAGCCAGCAGGAGCACATCGAGGCCGACCAGTTGCTGGCGAAGCTCGCGCAGACCGACCCGATGTCGGCCGAGTTCGACACCGTGCTGCAGAACCTCGTCGACGCGGTCTCGCACCACGTCGAGGAGGAGGAGACCAAGGTGCTGCCGGGTATGCGCTCCAACCTGTCCGACGAGCGGCGGATGGAGCTCGGCGAGGCGTTCGTTGCCAGCCGCAAGCAACACCTCGGTGAGCAGCCCGGGGACATGACCCGGGAACAGCTCGCCCAGCAGGCGAGCAACGCCGGCGTCTCCGGTACGTCGGGGCTGAGCAAGGACGAGCTGAAGAAGAAGGTCGAGAACGAAGCCCAGAGCTGACCCTGAGCAGGTGCGCCGGCAACACCTGGCGCATGCCGGCGCACCGCTTCAGCCCAACCCTCAGCACACACCCGGCCTCACCGCCGCCCGCTCTCCCCGCACGGATCGGCCTCACCGCAGCCCACTCTCCGCACGAACCGGTCTCAGCGCGGGCTGGTGGCGGCCGGGGCTGGTATCAGCGGAGGGCGGTGAAGAAGGCTCGGATGTCCTCGACCAGGATTGCGGGTTGTTCCAGGGCCGCGAAATGGCCGCCGTGCGGATGACTTGTCCAGCGGACGATGTTGTCGGTGGCGGCGACGACGTGGCGCAGCGGAATGAAGTTGTCGTGGGCAAGGTCCAGCAGCGCGGTCGGGGTGCTCGACGGTTCCGGTGGTTGCCCCCAGTGCGGCGCGTGCGCTCGCTCGTAGTAGATCCGGCCCGCGGATCCCGCCGTCCGGGTGAGCCAGTAGAGCATCACGTTGGTGAGCACCAGGTCGCGGTCGATCGTGCTCGCCGGATCGGTCCATTCCTCGAACTTCTCGGCGATCCAGGCCAACTGGCCGACCGGTGAGTCGGTAAGTGCGTAGGCCAACGTCTGCGGTCGCGTCGACTGCAGGTCGGCGTACCCCTGCCGCTCCTTCGACCATTCCTGGTACCGCCGCCAGGACGCCCAGGTGCGTTCGCGCTCGGAGGAGTCGAGCGGCTCCAGCTCTTCGGGTGTCGGCTCGGACGTCGCACCGCCGCCGGGGATGAGGTTGAGGTGTACGCCGATGACCCGCTCGTCGATTCGCCCGAGCTCCCGTGAGATCGCCGCACCCCAGTCGCCCCCTTGGACGCCGTACCGCTGGTAGCCCAACCGCGTCATCAGCTCCGACCAGGCCCGGGCGACGCGCTTGAACTCCCAGCCGGTCTCCCGCGTCGGGCCGGACAAGGTGAAGCCGGGAATGGTCGGGATCACCAGGTGGAAGGCGTCGGCCGGGTCACCGCCGTACGCGCGTGGGTCGGAGAGCGGTCCGGCGATGTGCGTGAACTCGACGATCGAGCCCGGCCAACCGTGGGTGATGATCAGCGGGGTCGCGTCCGGCTCAGGCGATCGGATGTGCGCGAAGTGGACCGTCGCGCCGTCGATGACGGTCATGTACTGCGGCCACTCGTTCAACCGGGCCTCGGCCTTGCGCCAGTCGTACTCGTGACGCCAGTAGGTCACGAGGTCCTGGAGATGGCCGAGGGGTACGCCGTACGCCCAGCCGACGTCAGGTAGCTCGTCCGGCCAGCGGGTCAGGTCCAGGCGGGTGCGCAGATCCGCCAGGTCACTCTCCGGCACGGCCAGCCGGAACGGTTCGACACTCACACCGGCAGCCTGCCGTGGCGGCCGCCGTGCCGCACCTCGCCGGGGCGGTGGGGCGGAGAAGGAACCAGCACAGCCTTCACGCGCTGACCTTGTCGTGGACCACCTTCACCGCCGCTGCGGCGATCAGGCAGAGCACACCCGCACTGATCACGACCGTCACCAGCGTGCCGGCGCCGTTCAGGGCGTTGTCACACGCCATCGGGGTGATGCCGGCGGCAGGCTCGAAGGCGGAGCCGCAGTCCGTGCCGCCGGCCGAGACCGACCGGAAGCCGAGGGCCACCCCGACCAACACGACGATCACTCCGGCGATCGCGAGAATCTTGTTCAGCGTCGTCACGACGACCCCGGCGCCGCGAAGTGTGGGCATGCCGACGGCACGCCCCGTGAGCCCCGTTGCACTTCGTTCACTCCCTGACCTCGACTGACCACCCTGGTCGAACTTACGGTCCGGCGCCGGATGATCCACACCCGTGCGCAGGGTCAGCACTGATTCTTCACACAGTCCTTACTCAGGACATGACCGATCGTGACGATCGTCTCAGAGCGCACTGTGGCCCCGATCACGCGCCCCTGCGTGGCCGTCCGGCCACAGTTCGTGGTTCTCGGTTCCGGCGTCTTGACAGGCCGAGCACCGGGGTGCTTACTTTTGCACTAAATTTAGTGCCGAAGTAAGTCGTGATCGGAGGTGTCCGTGACTGGTCAGGGGCCGAGAGGCGACCTGGTGCCGTCCGGGATCGTCGCGCTGCTGGGAACCCGCGGGCCGACATCGCGGACCGACATCGCCCGCGGTCTCGGACTCAGCCCGGCGACCGTCACCCAGGTGACGAAGGACCTGATCGCCCGCGGCGTGGTCGAGGAACTGGAGTCGGTGCCGTCGAACGGCGGCCGCCCGGCCCGGCTGCTCGGGCTGGTCAGCCAGTCCGGTGTCGCCCTCGGCGCCAAGGTCACCGCCGATCACGTCGCCGTCGTCACAGTCGAACTGGACGGCACGGTCCGGTCCACCCGGTCACATCCGTACGACCCGAACAGCAGCGAGGCCGTCGCCGAGTTGGGCCGGATTCTCACGGCCGAGGTCGCCGGGCTCGACGACCGGTTGCTCGGCGTCGGCGTCGGCGTTCCGGGATCCGTTGATTCGCAGGCGTCCGGCGTCGTCGACGCACCCACACTGTCATGGCGGGCCGCTCCGGTCGGTCCGGTCCTGCGTCAGGCTCTCGGTACGCCGGTCCTGGTCGACAACGACGTGAACACACTGGCCGCGGCCGAGCGGTTGTACGGGATCGGCCGCGAGCACTCGTCGTACCTGGTGGTGACGATCGGGCGCGGGATCGGCTGCGCGATCGTCGTCGACGGCGGCATCTACCGCGGCGCCAACGGCGGCGCCGGCGAGATCGGCCACATCCCGGTCTGGACGTCCGGTGGCGACGAGCCGCCCTGCACCTGTGGATCGACGGGCTGTCTGGAGGCCTACATCGGCGCCGAAGGCCTGTTGCGGACGGCGCGGGCCCGGTGCGAGATCGCATCGCTCGACGAGCTGTTGCGTTCGGCAACGGCCGGTGACGAGCGGGCCCGGGCGGTGTACGCGGAGGCGGGTGAACTGCTCGGGCGCGCACTGGCCGGCGTCATTCACACCGTCGATCCGGAGGTCGTCGTACTGCTCGGCGAAGGAGTGGACGGATGGGAGTTCTGGCAGACCGGGTTCGAGCCGTCGTTCCGGCGATCGTTGCTGCCGGCCCGCAAAGGCGTGGCGCTGGCCGTCGAACCGTGGACGGAGGACCAGTGGGCCCGAGGCGCGGCCTCCCTCGTGCTGGCGTCACCGTTCGACGCCACCGGCAACGGCGGCGAGCAGAGCCGCCTGGTCCGGGCCAGGCTGGCATGAGTACGGCGACGCTCAGCCGGCCGAAGCCGCAAACTGCTGAGCAGCAAGGCTCAGGGCGGCGGGGTCTGGGATGGAAGAAGCTCGGCTGGGTACTGTTCTTCCTGCTGCCGAGCGCGATCCCGCTGGTCGTCTTCACGCTGGTGCCGATGGTGTCCAGCCTGTGGGTCAGCCTGCACAGGTGGAACCTGATCTCGCCGATGGAGTGGGTCGGGCTCGGCAACTACACGAACCTGCTCACCGATCCGATGACCCGGCAGGTCTTTCTGCACACGCTGATCTACGTCGCCGGTTATCTCCCCCTGGTGTACGTCGGTGGCCTCGGTCTGGCGCTGGCACTCAACCAGAAGCTACGAGGCCGGGCCTTCCTACGGGCGACGTACTTCCTGCCCGTGGTGACCAGCTGGGTGGTCGTCGCGCTGGTGTGGAAGTGGCTGCTCAACCCGTCCAACGGTCTGGTCAACCAGTTGCTTGAGGCAATCGGCTTGCCGGCTCCGGGCTGGTGGACCGATCCGCAGTGGGCGCTGCCCGCGGTGATCCTGTCGTCGGCGTGGAAGGACCTCGGCTTCGTCATGGTGATCCTGCTGGCCGGGCTGCAGTCGATCCCGTCCGACGTGTACGAGGCGGCGACCGTGGACGGAGCGAGCGCCTGGCAACGGTTCTGGCGGATCACCCTGCCACTGCTGTCTCCGTCCACCTTCTTCGTGGTGGTGATCTCGCTGATCAACGGCTTCCAGGTCTTCGACCAGGTGTACGTGATGACCGCCGGCGGGCCGTCCGGGTCGAGCCAGGTGGTGGTCGGGCAGATCTACGACCTCACCTTCCGGTACGGGCGTGCCGGTGAAGCGTCCGCGCTGTCCTGGATCCTGTTCGCGGTGATCCTGGTGATCACGGCGATCCAGATCCGCGGCCAGCGGAAGTGGGTGCACTATGCGTAGGGCGTTCCTCTATCTCGCGGTGCTGGCCGGAGCGGCGATCATGTTGTTCCCGTTCCTGTGGACGGTCATCACCTCGATCACGCCGGAAGGGTCGCTGGCCGACGGGCCGACGCTGATCGTCGACAATCCGACGCTCGCCGCCTACCGCACGCTGCTGGACGCGATGCCGATCTGGCGGATCCTGGTCAACTCGCTGCTGATCGCGATCGCCTCGACGGTGTTCCAGCTGATCACCGGGGCGATGGCGGCGTACGGGTTCGCCAGGCTGCGGTTCCCGTTGAAGAACGTCATCTTCGGCTGCTACCTGGCGACGCTGATGGTGCCGATGCAGGTACTCGTCGTACCGCTGTTCATCGAGATGAGGACGCTGAACCTGCAGGACACGTACTTCGCGCTGCTGGCACCGACGATCGCGTCGGCGTTCGGCGTGTTCCTGCTCCGGCAGGCGGTCACCGCCGTACCCGCCGAACTGGACGAGGCGGCCACCATCGACGGGGCCGGGCACCTGCGCATCTTCACCACCATCGTGCTGCCGCTGATCCGGCCCGCGCTCGCCACCGTCGCGGTGTTCGCGTTCATGGGCAGCTGGAACAGCTTCCTCTGGCCGCTCGTCGTGATCCGGTCGCCGGAGTTCATGACCCTGCCGCTCGGACTGGCCACGCTGCAAGGCCAGTTCACCACCCAATGGGACGTCGTGATGGCGGGTTCCGTCGTCTCGATCGTGCCGATCGCGATCGTCTACCTGCTCGCGCAGCGCCACATCATCGCCGGCGTAGCACACACCGGCATCAAGTAAGAGGGGAAAACGCCATGCGCTCACTGAAGTTCGCGGCCGCCGGTCTCGCCGGCGTGCTCGCGCTGACCGCCTGCGGGCAGGGGTCCGCGACCAAGGAGGCCGCCGCACCCGAGGGCAAGGCCGTTGTGCGGTACATGAACTTCTCCGCCAACGACGGCCACGAGAAGGACCTGACCGCGATCGTCAACGCCTTCCAGGCGGCCAACCCGGACATCACCGTCCAGGTCGAGACCGTGCCGTACGCCAACTACTTCACCAAGCTGCAGACCGCGGTCGCTGGTGGCACCGCGGCCGACACGTTCGAGCTCAACTACGAGAACTTCGTCACGTACGCCAAGAACGGCTCGCTGGCGGAACTCAAGGACGTCGACTCGTCGGTCTACAAGAAGTCCTTGTACGACGCGTTCACCTCCGACGGCAAGCAGTACGGCGTACCCGAATCGTTCTCGAACGTCGTGCTCTTCTACAACCGGACGCTGTTCAAGCAGGCCGGCGTGGCCGAGCCGACCGCCGACTGGACCTGGAAGGACGAGCAGGCCGCGGCCGAGAAGCTGACGAACAAGGGCGCGAAGGTGTGGGGCGACTACCAGCCGGTGTCGTACAACGAGTTCTACAAGGTGCTCGCGCAGAACGGCGGTGAGTTCCTGAACGCGGACCGGACCGAGGCGACGTTCAACTCGCCGGAGGGCGTGGAGGCGGCGAAGTTCCTGATCGGCAAGGTCGGCAAGACGATGCCGACCGAGGCCGACGGCGCCGGTACGCCGGACTTCGACTCCAAGCTGTTCAAGTCCGGCAAGCTGGCGATGTGGCACACCGGGATCTGGATGTTCTCCGGCCTGGCCGACGCGAAGTTCGACTGGGATGTGGTGGTCGAGCCGGGGAACACCCGGAAGGCGTCGGCGATGTTCGTGAACGGGCTGGTGGTCAATGCCGCCTCGAAGAACCTCGAGGCCGCGCAGAAGTGGATCACCTTCCTGGCGTCGTCGGACGAGACCACGAAGACCCGGCTGGCGACGTCGTGGGAGCTGCCGCCGGTGGCGGACGAGGCGAAGCTGGCGCCGTACCTGCAGCAGCCGAAGCCGGCCAACCGGGAGGCCGTGTTCGCCGCGCTGGACGAGCCGGTGCTGCCGCCGGTCGTGGAGCGTCAGCAGGAGATGCAGGACATCGTCACGCAGGAGCTGACGTCAGCGGCCGCCGGGCGGAAGCCGGTGGAGAAGGCGCTGGCGGATGCCCAGACCAAGGTGAACGGACTGCTGAAGAAGTGAAGGAAACAGAACCCGCCCCCTCGCTCCGCTCGGGGGCGGGGGAGGTATCGGGAGCACTCCGCCCCGGGGTTGCGGATCCGGGAGCAGCACCGCCCGAGACTGCGGGACCGGGAGCAGCATCGCCCGAGACTGCGGGACCGGGGGCATCGCCCGAGACTCTTCAAGGGTTGCGGGAGTTGGTGGAGCGTAGTTATGCGGTGATTGTTGGGCATCAGGATGTGGGTGGGGCTTATCCGGCGGCGCCGACGTTTTCGGCGTACAAGGGGTATGCGTGGTTGCGGGACGGGTCGTTCACCGCGGAGGGCGTCTCGCGGTACGGCGATGTCGCGTCGGCGGACCGGTTTCACGACTGGGTGGACCGGGTGCTGCGCGGGCGCCGGGCCCAGGTGGACGGCCTCGTCGCGGCGGTCGCCCGCGGCGAGGTGCCGGACGCCTCCGCGATGCTGCCGACGCGGTTCACCTTCGACGGCGCGGACGGGTCGGACCCGTGGTGGGACTTCCAGACCGACGGGTACGGGACGTGGCTGTGGTCGGTGGTCACACATGCGGAGCGGCACGGGCTCGATCTCGAACGCTGGCGGGGTGGGATCGACGTCGCGGTGGACTACCTGGTCGCTTCCTGGGACCGGCCGTGTTACGACTGGTGGGAGGAGCACGTCGAGCATCGGCACGTGTCCACCCTCGGCGCGATCCACGGCGGTTTGGTTGCCATCAGCCCCTATACCCCGGTGCCGGTAGCGGAGGTCGCCGCGAGCATCCGGGAACTGGTCGATGCCGAGGGCATCCACGACGGCCACCTGACCAAATGGCTCGGAGCACCGGAGGTCGACGGTTCGTTGCCGGCGTGCGTCGTACCGTTCGGACTGGTCTCGGGCGACGTCGCGGCGGGCACGCTCGAGGCGGTGGCGCGGGACCTGGATGTCGACGGCGGGGTGCATCGGTTCACGGCCGACGTGTTCTACGGCGGCGGGCAGTGGATCCTGTTGTCGGCCTTGCTGGGGTGGAACCTGGCGGTCGCCGGCGACACCGAAGGAGCCTGGCGGCATCTGCGGTGGATCGCCGCGCAGGCCGACCCCGCCGGTGAGCTGCCGGAGCAGGTGCCGCACCACCTGCTGCACCCCGGATCGCGCGACGAGTGGATCGAGCGCTGGGGACCCGTGGCCAGCCCGCTGCTCTGGTCGCACGGTATGTACCTGATCCTCGCCGACGAACTCGGCATCACCCGCAAGGCGGTCTGAATGATCACCCATCGCCCGCACGGCATCGAGCACCCCTACGCCTCCTCCCCCGACCAGCGCACCCCGGTCCTGCCGTTGGCGGGCACCCCGGTCCGCCTCGGCGTCGTCGCCTCCCCCGACGTCACCCGGATCGTCTGCGACTGGGGCTCGACCGAGCTGGAACTGTCACCGGCCGACACGACTGCCGACGCCGCGGCCCTGGCCGGCGGCGAGGGCCATCTCAGCGAGGCGCAGGCGAAGTCGCTGGGTGCCGACGGCGGGTGGTCAGTGGTCACACCTCCGGTGACGGAGCCGGTGAACTACAGATTCCGGGCGTACGGCGCGAGCGGGGCGCCCGCGTCGACCGAGTGGTTCGGCGTCTCGCCCGGGACCTGGGTTCCCGAGGGTGGGAAGGTGCTCGGTAGCGGCGAGCGGGTCCGGAACGTCGAGTGGCTGGTTTCGGCCGATGGCGTGCACCGGTGCCGGTTCGCGATGCCGCTGCGCCCCGGCGATCGGCTGGTGGGTTTCGGCGAGCGGTACGACGTACTGGATCAGCGCGGCCGTGCGCTGGATGCGGTGGTGTTCGAGCAGTACAAGTCGCAAGGCGTGCACGGGCGGACGTACCTGCCGATGCCGTTCGCGCATGTGGTGAACGCCGAAGGGGGTGGCTGGGGGTTCCATGTCCGGACGTCGCGCCGTACCTGGTTCTCGTCCGACGACCGTGAGCTGACGGTGGAGATTGCCCTCGGCGACGAACCGGTGGTTGACCTCGGCATCTACGAGGGATCGCCGACGGAGGTGCTGACCGCGTTCCTCGACGAGGTCGGCCGCGCCGAGGAGTTGCCCTCGTGGGTCTTCCGCTTGTGGGCCTCCGGCAACGAATGGAACACCCAGAAGCTGGTGATGGCGCGGATGGATGCGCACCGCGACCTCGGCATCCCGGTCGGCACCGTGGTGATCGAGGCGTGGAGCGACGAGGAAGGCATCACCATCTGGCGGGACGCGCAGTACGACGTCACGCCCGACGGCAGCGCACACAAGGCGAGCGACTTCACCTACCCCCCGGACGGTGCCTGGCCGTCGCCCAAGGCGATGATCGACGAACTGCACCGGCGCGGGATCAAGGTCGTCCTCTGGCAGATCCCGTTGCAGAAGTCGGAATTCAGCACCGGCCAGGTCGCCGCTGACGCCGAGGCGATGGTCCGGGACGGGCACGCCGTCCTCGAGGCGGACGGTACGGCGTACCACAACCGCGGCTGGTGGTTCCCGCAGGCGCTGATGCCGGACCTGTCGGTGCAGCGCACCCGTGACTGGTGGACCGAGAAGCGCCGCTATCTGGTCGAGGACCTCGACGTCGACGGGTTCAAGACCGACGGCGGCGAGCACGCGTGGGGTCACGACCTGCGGTACGCCGACGGACGGCGCGGGGACGAGGGCAACAACCTCTTCCCGGTCCATTACGCGCGCGCGTTCGGCGACCTGCTCCGCTCCGCCGGAAAGGCCCCGGTGACGTTCTCCCGCGCCGGCTTCACCGGCTCCCAGGCCCACGGCATCTTCTGGGCCGGCGACGAGGACTCCACCTGGGAGGCGTTCCGCTCGTCCGTCACCGCCGGCCTGACCGCGGCCTCCTGCGGAATCGTCTACTGGGGCTGGGACCTGGCCGGTTTCTCCGGTCCGGTCCCCGACGCCGAGTTGTACCTGCGGGCGGCCGCCGCGTCCGCCTTCATGCCGATCATGCAGTACCACTCGGAGTTCAACCACCACCAACTCCCCCTCCGCGACCGCACTCCGTGGCACGTCGCGGAGACGACCGGCGACGACCGAGTCATCCCGGTGTTCCGCCGGTACGCCGTACTCCGCGAGAAGCTGGTCCCGTACCTGAGCGACCAAGCCGCGCGCACGGTCGCCACCGACCGGCCGTTGATGCGTCCGCTCTTCTTCGACCACGCGGACGACCCGGAGATCTGGAACCACCCCTACGAGTACCTCCTGGGCGACGGCCTCCTCGTCAACCCCGTCCTGACCCCGGGCGCCTCGACGTGGACGACGTACCTCCCGGAGGGGACCTGGTACGACGTCTGGACCGGCGAGCGCGTCCCGAGTGGCCTGGTGACGCGGGAGGTGCCGATCGACGTCGTACCGGTCTACACGCGCAATCCCGCCCTGCTCGAGGTGTTCAGCTGAGGCGCTCCTCGAGGTGGACGGTGATCTCCTCACCCGGTTCCTTGCCGATCCGGGTGCGGAGGTCGCCCTTCACCGGCAGTTTGTGGGTGCCGTCGCCGAGGGCCATGAACGAACTCTCGAACGGGTGGCCGTCCATCGTGCCGCGGACCTTGACCAGCCCGCGGGTGCCGAAGTACTCGGCCGAGTCCGGCATCTGTACGTAGGTCCAGCCGCCCTTCGCGTCGCTCTTCAGCAGCGGCGCGGTGAACGTCTTGTCCAGCTTTCCGGTCTTCTTGGTCACGGTGAGCTCCTCTCGAAACGGTGCCTTCACCCAGGAGGTAGAGACCGACAGCCGTATTTCGACATCTGCTGACACCTATTCTTGACCGGTGATCACGATCCGCCCGGCGGGGCGCTCCGCCGTACCCGATGTGCTGGCGCTGCTGGACCGCGCGACCGAGTGGCTGGTGGCGCAGGGCCGGACCGACCAGTGGGGCACCGAGCCGCACTCGACGAATCCGCGGCGGGTGGAGCAGATCACCGGATTCGCCGACGACGGCGGGCTGTGGCTGGCCGAGGCCGGCGGGCGGGTGGTCGGCGCACTCGCGGTGGGCGCGGCGTTGCCGTACGTGCCGCCGGCCAGTGAGCCGGAGTTGTACGTGCGGCTGCTCGTGACGGACCGCGCGTCGGCCGGTCAGGGCATCGGTGCCGCCTTGCTCGACCACGCCCGCGAACTGGCGCGTTCTGCGGGGGTGAGCCTGCTGCGGGTGGACTGCTTCGCGGGCGGAGATGGTGCGCTCGTCCGGTACTACGAGAAGCAGGGGTTCACCCGGGACGTCGAGTTCGCCGTACCGGTCAAGGATTCGGAATGGCTGGGTCAGGTCCTCTCCCAGCGGCTGTGACCGACCGGTGGACCGTGCCGTGGGCCTCGGGACAGTGAGCCTCGACTTCGTCCCCGGTGGCATGGTCGACCTGAAGGGTCGAGTGGGTCAGCCGGTGACGGTCGGCCAGGAGCGTCTCGATCTCCACGCGGATCCGGTGACAGTCGAGGCCCTCCGCGACCAGGACATGCGCGGACGCGGCCGGTTCACCCGAGGTGATCTCCCAGACATGCAGATCGTGGACCTCGACCACGCCTCCGACGGCGCACAACTCCGCACCGAGCGCCTGCGGGTCCAGCCCGGTGGGCGCGGCCTCCAGGAAGATCCGGCCGGAGTCGCGGACCAGGGAGACCCCGGCCTTCAGCATCAGCGCGGCCACGACCAGCGCGGCGATCGCGTCGGCGCGGGCGAAGCCGGTGACCAGGACGACGAAGCCCGCGATCGCGGTGGCGATGAACGCGAACAGGTCGTTCAGGATGTGCTGGAACGCGCCCTCGACGTTCAGGCTGGTCCGGTTCGCCTTGCTGATCAGCCAGGTGGCGATCAGGTTCACCACGATGCCGACCACACCGGTGATCAGCACCAGCCCGCCCTTCACCTCGGGCGGGTGGATCATCCGCATGATCGCCTCGTAGACGAAGTACGCCGCGAGCAGCAGCAGGGTGATCCCGTTCGCCTGGGCGGAGAGGATCTCGACCCGCTTGAAGCCGTAGGTGAACCCGCCGGCCGGTGGGCGGGCGGCCAGCCGGATCGCGATCAGGGCGAGCACGATCGCGATCGCGTCGGTCAGCATGTGCGCGGCGTCGGTGATCAGCGCCAGCGAACCGGCCGCGACACCGACGACCACCTCGGCCGCCATGAACCCGACGATCAGCGCGAGCGCCCCGCTCAGCAGCTTCCGGTCCGCCGCCGCACTGACCCCGTGCCCGTGCCCATGTCCATGTCCATGCCCCTGCCCGGCGTCCCCGGTCATGGGGCCTCCCGGCCTGGACTGAGGAGCGGAGGGAGCGAAGCGACTGGAGCGACGAGGGAAGGCCGGGAGCAACAGCCCCATGACCCGCCGCGCCGGAGGCGTGGCATCAGTACAGTCATGCGTCGGACCGCTCAGGGTGGATGGCGTCGGTGTGCTCTGTGTGCGCGACCGCGAGGTCGACGAGCATCCGGACGTGCGCGTCGTCCAGGCGGTAGTACGCCATCCGGCCGTCCCGCCGTACGGCGACGACCCGGTGCGCCCGGAGCAGACGCAGTGCGTGCGAGGTCGCGGACTCGCTCATCCCGGTGACGGCGGCGAGATCGCAGACGCAGAGTTCCCCGTCGAGCAGGGCGACCAGCAGCTTCAGCCGGCGCGGGTCGCCGAGCAGGCTGAACACGTCGGCCGTGTCGACGACATCGTGCTCGGCAGGCATCCTGGCGTAGACAGCGGCGACCCGCTCGGGGTCGACCAGCTTCACGTTGCAGGCGTCCATGCTCTGCACATCTGCAGAACTCTTCATATGTGAAGAGTAGCCTGGGCACTCACCGTACGGCCAGTCCCCGGCGTGTCGGGCCGGGCAGACTGTGCCGGTGACCAATTATCCCGAGGTGGCAGCCGGCGAGCGGCTGATGCTGGAGCAGTTCCTGGACTTTCATCGCGCCGGCGTGCTGCGCACGCTCGACCAGGTGACCGACGAGCAGGCGGCCGCGCGGGTGCTGCCGGCGACCGACCTGACCGTCGGCGGGATCGTGAAGCACCTGGCCGCGGTGGAGGACCTGTGGTTCAGCCACAAGTTGCTCGACGTACCGAGTGCGGAACCGTGGCGCTCGGCGCCGTTCGCCGAGGACCGGGACTGGGAGTTCCACTCGGCCGCGGACAACACTGTCGGCGAACTCCGGGCGCTCTATCTCACCGCGTGTGACGCCAGTCGGCGCGTCGTGGCGCGGCTCAACTCACTCGACGTACTGGCCGCCCGGCCGTCGTTCGGAGACAAGCTGGTCAGCCTACGGTGGATCTACCTGCACATGATCGAAGAGACCGCCCAGCACCGCGGTCACCTCGACCTCCTCCTCGACGCGATCCGCCACCCCGCCCCTGCCCCCTCGCCTCGAAGTCAGGCGAGGGAGACCAGGTCGAGGTAGTCGTCGGACCAGAGGTCCTCGGTCGCGTCGGGGAGGATGAGGACCCGGTCGGGGCGGAGGGCCTCGATGGCGCCCTCGTCGTGGGTGACCATGACGATCGCGCCCGGGTAGCTGCCGACCGCACCGAGTACTTCGTCGCGGGAAGCCGGGTCCAGGTTGTTCGTCGGCTCGTCCAGGAGCAGGACGTTGGCGCCGGAGTGGACCAGCCCGGCGAGCGCCAGGCGGGTCTTCTCGCCGCCGGACAGCACGTGGGCCGGTTTCTCCGCGTCGTCGCCGCTGAACAGGAACGAGCCGAGCACGTTCCTGACCTCACCGTCGGTCAGGCCGGGCGCGACCGAGGCCAGGTTCTGCCGGACGGTGCCCGCCAGATCCAGGGTGTCGTGTTCCTGGGCGAAGTACCCGAGCCGTAGCCCGTGACCGTGGACGACCTTGCCGTCGTCCGGTTGCTCACGACCCGCCAGGAGCCGGAGCAGCGTGGTCTTCCCGGCACCGTTGAGGCCGAGGATGACGACACGGCTCCCCCGGTCCACGGCCAGGTCGACGCCGTCCAGCACCTGCAGGCCGCCGTACGCCTTCTTGAGACCGACCGCGCTGAGCGGGGTCTTCCCGGACGGCGCCGGCTCGGGCAGGCGGATCCGCGCCACCCGGGCGGCTCGCCGTACCGGCTCCAGATCGGCGAGCAGCTTGTCCGCCCGCCGCGCCATGTTGCGCGCGGCAACGGCCGTGTTGGCGCCGGACTGCATCTTCGCCGCCTGGGCGTGCAGGACCGCAGCCTTGCGCTCCGCCGTGTTCCGTTCCCGGGTACGGCGGCGCTCGTCGAGCTCGAGCTGCTCGAGGTACTTCGCCCAGCCGGTGTTGTGGACGTCGATCGTGGTCCGCTGCGGATCCAGGTGGAACACCCGGTTGACCGTTGCCGCCAGCAACTCGCGGTCGTGGCTGATGACGACCAGGCCGCCCGAGTAGCCGAGCAGGAACTGCCGCAACCACAGCACCGAGTCGGCGTCCAGGTGGTTGGTCGGCTCGTCGAGCAGCAGCGTGTCGTGCTGTGCGAACAGGATCCGGGCCAGCTCGACCCGGCGCCGCTGACCGCCGGACAGTTCGCCGACCGGCTGCTCGAGCGCGCGAGCGGGCAGGCCGACGCCGGCCGCCAGCCGGGCCGCCTCCGCCTCGGCCGCATAGCCACCACCGGCCTGGAACTCCGCCTCCGCGCGGGCGTACGCCGCCATCGCGCGCTGCTGGGCGTCGCCGGTGGCTGTGCTCATCGCCTCCTCGGCCTTGCGCAGGTTGCATACGGCGACGTCCAGGCCGCGGGCCGACAGGATCCGGGCCGTGACGGTGAGGTTCGGGTCGGCGGCGCGCGGGTCCTGGGGCAGGTAGCCGACGGAGCCGGACACGGTGATGGAACCGGCGGCCGGACGGTCCTCGCCGGCCAGCGTCTTCAGCAAGGTGGTCTTGCCGGCGCCGTTGCGGCCGACCAGGCCGATGCGGTCGCCGGGGCTGATGTGGAACGACAGGTCGGACAGCAGGAGGTGGGCGCCGACGCGAATCTCTACACCGCGAACGGTGATCATGGTTACTCTCCGTGATAGCTGGTGGACACACTTCTGGCGTGGAAGCGGGTCCGCAGCTAGACACAGAGGCAAGTAGCCATGCCCCCAAGAATAGAGATCCCCCAAAGTCCCGTCAGCTGATTTATCCCCGGGCCCCCGGAGCAGCGCCACCCCCGGAGGGCTGCTCCGGGGGTTCCCCCGGGATGGTGGCTAGTGGAGACGGACTCGGGGGTCGAGGAGGGCGTAGGCGAGGTCGACGAGGATGTTGGCGACGACGACGGCGGCCGAGGCGAACAGGACGATGCCGATGATGACGGGCAGGTCCTGCTGGTTGATGGCGGTGACGGCGGTCTGACCGAGACCGGGGAGGCTGAAGACGGTCTCGATGACCACGACGCCGCCGACCAGCTGCCCGAGGTCGATGCCGAACTGGGTGACGACCGGCGTCAGCGCGCTGCGGAGGCCGTGGCGGACGATGACGCGGCTCTCCCGGATGCCCTTCGATCGCGCCGTACGGATGTAGTCCTCGCCCAGCACGTCGAGCATCGATCCGCGGGTCAGCCGGGTGTAGGTGGCCGCCAGCAACAACGCCAGCGCGATCCACGGCAGGAACAGATGCTGGAACCACGGCCCGACCCCGGCACTCAGCGCCGAGTACCCACCGGCCGGGAACCAGTGGAACCCTGCCAGCGTGAGCCGGAAGTACAGGAAGTACAGCAGCAGCAACCCGAGCAGGAACGACGGGAACGAGTAGAAGACCAACGAGAACAACGTCAGCCCGCGATCGGCCACCGACCGCGGATGCACCGCCGAGATCACCCCGTTGAACACCCCGAGCAGCAACCACAGTACGGCGGCGCCGAGCGCGAGCGAGACCGTGATCGGCAACGCCTGGCCGATGATCGTGGTCACCGGCACCTGGTGGTAGTAGTCGTACCCGAGGTTGCCCTGCAGCGCGTTCTCGACGAACTGCAGGTACTGCTTCCAGACCGGCAGGTCCAGCCCGAGCCGGTGCTTGATCAGCGCGATCGTCTCCGGTGTCGCCTGCCGGCCGGCCAGCGTCTGCGCAACGTTGCTCGGAGCAACGAAGAACAGGGCGAACACGGCCACCGTGATGAGCCACAGGACGAGGATCCCGTGCCCGATCCGGCGGATCAGAAAAAGAACCATCGCCGCCTCCTGGCCGTACCGTTGGCGGTGTCGATCCAGTAGTTGCCCCAGCCGAAGAGCGCCATCATCAGGTCCGATCCGCGCGCGGGTCGAAGGCGTCCCGGACGCCGTCGCCGAACAGGTTGAACGCCAGCGTGGTGATCAGCAGCGCCAGCCCGGGGAAGAGGATGAACCACCAGGCGGTGGTGTAGTAGTTCTGCGACGCGCTGATCATCCCGCCCCAGTCGGCGGTCGGCGGCGGCAGTCCGAGCCCGAGGAACGACAGCGTCGCCTGGGTGACGATCACCGTCGGGACCAGCAGCGTGGTGTAGACGATCACCGGAGCCAGCAAGTTCGGCAGGACGTCGACGAACATGATCCGGGCGTCCCCCGCCCCCAGCGACCGGGCCGCCTCGACGAACTCCCGCTCGCGCAATGACAGCACCTGACCGCGGACGATCCGGGCCACCGACGCCCAGCTGAAGAGCCCGATCACCAGCACGGTGACGGTCAGGCTCGGCCCGGTGACCGACACCAGCGCGATCGCCACCAGCAGGAACGGCACCGAGAGGACGACGTCGATCAGCCGGGCCAGCACCGTGTCCACGATCCCGCCGAGGAAACCGGCCGCCAGCCCGAGGACGACGCCGATCACGACGGTGATCGCGGTCGCGATGACGCCGACGAGCAGCGACACGCGCGCGCCGTATGCGATCCGCACCAGGATGTCGCGGCCGAGGTCGTCGGTGCCGAGCCAGAACGTCGCGTTCGGCCCGCGCGGCAACCCGTCCGGGGTCAGCCCGATGTCGCGGTACTGCTCGTTCGGCGGGTGCCCGGTGAGGTGCGCGAACACCGGCGCGAAGATCGCCATCAGCACGATCAGCACGATGACCGCGAGCGAGACCATCGCCACCTTGTCCCGCCGCAACCGCCGCAACGCCAGCACGAAGGGACTACGCCCCTCGATCACCCTCGGCTCGTCGACAACATCAACCATCTCGAGCGCAGCTGTCATGATGCCCTCAGGTCCGGTACGGCGGTGGACAGGTCTTCGCCCAGCCGGAGCGGATGGATGCACGCGGTCCGATGTGCGTCGGCATCGTCCAGTACGGCGGCCAGCGGCGGCTCGACGGCGGCGCAGTCGGCCCGGGCTTTCGGGCACCGCGTGTGGAACCTGCACCCCTCCGGCGGGTTCGTCGCGGCCGGGATGTCGCCACCCAGGATGATCTGCTCACGGCTGTCGGCGGTGTCCGGGTCCGCCACCGGCAACGCCGACAGCAACGCCCGCGTGTAGGGATGCCGGGTCTGCCCGAACAGCTCGTCGGTCGGCGCCAGTTCGGCGATCTTGCCCAGGTACATCACCGCGATCCGGTCGCTGACGTGCCGGACCACGGACAGATCGTGCGAGATGAACACGTAGGTCAGGTCGAACTCGCGCTGCAGATCCGCCAGCAGGTTGATGATCTGCGCCTGGATCGACACGTCCAGCGCCGACACCGGTTCGTCGCAGATCACCAGCTTCGGCCGCAGTGCCAGCGCCCGGGCGACCCCGATCCGCTGCCGCTGGCCGCCGGAGAACTCGGCCGGGAACCGGTTGTAGTGCTCGGGGTTCAGCCCGACCAGCTCCATCAGTTCCTGGACCTTCTTCTTCCGTTCCTGCCCCGACGCCATGCCGTGGATGCTGAACGGGTCGCCGATGATCGAGCCGACCCGGCGGCGCGGGTTCAGCGAGCCGTACGGGTCCTGGAAGATCACCTGGATCTCCCGCCGGACCGGCCGCATCGCCTTGCGGGACAGCGTGCTGATCTCGGTGCCGTCGAACCACACCGATCCGGACGTCACGTCGTACAGGTGAGCCATGCAGCGGGCCAGTGTCGACTTGCCGCACCCGGTCTCACCGACCAGCCCGAGCGTCTCGCCCTTGTGCACCTCGAGCGAGACGCCGTCGACCGCGCGGACCACCTCCCGCGAGTGTGTGGGGAACTCCTTCCGAACGTCCTCCACCTTCAGCAGTACGTCGCTCATGACGCAATCGCCTCGCTGACGTCGTGGGGCAGCCAGCACGCCGACTGGTGCCGGGGATCACCACCGACATCGGTCAGTGGCGGCGTCTCCGCGCATTTGTCGAACACATGTGGGCAGCGGGACGCGAACGGGCACCCGGGCGGCAGGCTGATCAGACTCGGCGGACTGCCCGGGATCGGGGTCAGCCGCTCACCGCTGCGGGCCGGCAACGATGCCAGCAGCCCTTGGGTGTACGGGTGATGGTTGCGGTAGAAGATGTCCCGGCGGGGTGCGCGTTCCATCACCGAACCGGCGTACATCACCACCACCTCGTCGGCCATCTCCGCGACCACACCGAGGTCGTGGGTGATCAGCACGATCGCCGTGCCGAACTGCTCCTGCAGCCGGCGCATCACGTTCAGGACCTGGGCCTGCACGGTCACGTCGAGTGCGGTGGTCGGCTCGTCCGCGATCAGCAGCGCCGGGTCGAGCGCCATCGCCATCGCGATCATCACCCGTTGCCGCATCCCGCCGGAGAACTGGTGCGGGTAGTCGTCGATCCGTTCCGCGGCCCGCGGGATGCCGACCAGGGTGAGCAGGTCGGCGGCCCGCTGCCGGGCCGCCGACTTGCCGATGGCCCGGTCGTGCGCCCGGATCATCTCCACGATCTGCCAGCCGATCCGGTAGTGCGGATGCAGGCTGGACAGCGGGTCCTGGAAGATCATCCCGATCCGGGCCCCGCGCAACCGGCGCAGGGTGGCCTGATCGGCACTGATCAGGTCCGTTCCGTCGAAGTACGCCGTACCGGACACCTGAGCTCCCCTGGTCAGACCGGTGACGGTCTGGGTGGCGACGCTTTTGCCCGAGCCGGACTCGCCGACCACGGCCAGCGTCTGACCGGCCTCGACGTCGAACGACAGGCCCCGGACGGCGCGGACGGTGCCGTCCGGGGTGTCGAAGGAGACCCGGAGGTCCCTTACCTCAAGCAGGGCCATGAGGTCAGCCGCCCTGCTTGTCCTTGGCGAGCCAGACGTTCGTGGGGTCGAACATCTGCAGCGCGGGGATGTAGACCGCGTTGTGCACGTGCGACGCGTGGTAGTTCGCGTTCTTCGGGTTGGTGAGCGGGAAGAACGGCGCGTCGGCCATCACCTGCGCGTCGGCCTTCGCCCACAGCTCCGCCGCCTGCTCCTCGGTGGTCGCCTTGGCCGCCTCGTCGATCAGCGCGTTGGTGGCCGGGTTCGAGTAGAGGCCGAAGTTGCTGCCGATCGGCGGGTACGACGGCTCACCGGAGAACAGCGGCTTGAAGAACGACAGCGCCGCGTTGCCGTACCAGTCCGCTCCCCAGCCGGCCAGCGACAGGTCCCAGACGCCGCGTTTGGCGACACTCGGCACCTGCAGGTACTTCACGTAGAAGTCCGCGTTCGGCGACGGTACGCCGACCACCGTGATCCCGGCCTTGGACAGATCCTGCTGGATCGTCTGGAAGGCCTTGCTGCTGCCCTCGGACGCGTTGCGGTACAGGAACTTCAGCGTCAGGTGCGGGTGACCGGCCTCGGCCAGCAGTTGCTTGGCCTTGTCCACGTCGTACGGGTACGGGTCGATCTGCTTGGAGCCGAGGATGTTCTCCGGCAGCACGTGGGTCAGCGGCGGGTTCACCGTCGGGCCGCCGAGCACCTGCAGGACGTGGTCCCGGTTGATCGCGTAGGAGATCGCCTGGCGCACCTTCACGTTGGCCAGCGCCTTGTTGTTGTTCGGCGAGGCGGTGTTGTAGACGACGTACGGGTTGCTGGACGCGGTCGGGCCGAGGTTCAGGTTCGGGTCCTTCTTCGCGATCAGCGCCGGCAGTTGCGACGGCGGCGGGCCGACGTCGAACTCGAGGTCTGCGCTCGGCGTACCGGTCTGCAGTTGCTGCTGGACCGATTCCTGGCTGACCGTCTCGTTCACCACGATCTTGTCGACGTACGCCTTGCGGACCGGGTCGGTGGAGGCGTTCCAGGCCGGGTTGCGCGAGTACGAGATCGACTTGGTCGGCACCCAGGAGTCGACCTTGTACGGGCCGTCGGACGGGAAGTTGTTGCCCAGTTCGGTGCTGCCCGGCAGGTACTTGAGCACCTCGACCGGGGCCGGTGAGAAGGCCGGCAGGGTGAGCATGTCGACGAAGTACGTGGCCGGCTGGGTGAGGTGGAACACGACCGTGGTCTGGTCCTTGGCGACCACGCCGGGCAGCGGTGTCTTGTCGATGTAGGCCTGGATCGCGGCCGGGGTCTTGTCCACCTTGGCGAAACCGTCGGCGAACGCGTTGTACCCGACGATCAGGTCGGCGAAGTCGGGGATGCCGCCGAACGGCTGGAACGGGTTCGCGGTCCGCTTCACGCCGCGGACCAGGTCGGCCGCGGTCACCTGCCGGGCCGGCGTGGTGTTCCACTGTGCGCCGGGGCGGATCTTGATCGTGTACGTCTTCCCGTCGGCGCTGATCCCGCCGTTGTCCTTCGTCGGGATCTCGGTGGCCAGGTCGGCCACCGGCTTGGTGTTCTCGCCGCCCGGCTCCGCCGGATAGGTGAACAGCTGGCGTGCCCACATCCGCACGTTCAGGTAGCCGGCGGAGTAGTAGGTGAGGTTGGGATCCATGTAGTCGACGTCACCGGCGCCGAGCATGTTGAGGGTGCCGCCGGTGACCGGTGTGGCCGCGGTACTGCCGGATCCGGACGGTGATCCGCCACCACTGCTGCATGCGGCGAGCACGAGGGTCGCCACGGCGGCAAGGGATAGTGCCGCCAGCCGTCTTCTGGCCATTGGTCCTCCTCCAGGACTCGATAGGGCCGAAGTTAGGACTCGCGGAGCCGCCTGGAGGCGTGGTCACAGAACCGTCAAAGCCTTGTCACCCCGACCCTGCGCGAAGATGACGAAGTCATGACAGAAGTCACCGTCGTTTGGGCCTTCCGTAGGCCACACTGGACCGGTGGCACACAGCCTGCTGTTGGTCGATGACGAGCCGCGCATCCGGCGGGTACTCCGGCTCGCCCTGGAGGACGAGGGGTACCAGGTCGCCGAGGCGGCCAACGGGTACGACGCTCTGGCCGCGCTGCGCCGGGAGCCGCCGGACGTGGTGCTGCTGGACCTGATGCTGCCGGATCGCGACGGCTTCACGGTCTGCCGCGAGATCCGCCGTACCAGCGACGTACCGGTCATCATGGTCACCGCACGGACCGACAGCCACGACGTGGTCGCCGGGCTGGAGGCGGGTGCGGACGACTACGTCACCAAACCGCTGGTGGCCAAGGAGTTGTCGGCGCGGATCCGGGCGCTGCTGCGACGGGTCGAGCCGAACAACGCGCGGCAGTCGGACCTGCTCGTGGTCGGCGACCTGCGGATCGACGTCGCCGGCGCCGAGGTGAGCCGCGGCGACACCGTGCTGCCGCTGACCCGCACCGAGTTCAAGCTGCTGGCCGAGCTGGCCGGTGCCGAGGGGAAGGTGCTGAGCCGCGAACAGTTGCTGTCCAAGGTGTGGGGATACGGGTACTTCGGTGACAGCCGGATCGTCGACGTCCACATCCGCCGGCTGCGGCTGAAGATCGAGCACGACCCGGCCAGCCCGAAACACCTGGTGACGGCCCGCGGCCTGGGCTACCGACTGGTGAGCTGACCTGTGCGGGCGCGGCGATCGGGTCGGTGGAGCCGGGAACGATTCCAGCTCAGCCTGCGGGGCCGGGTCATGCTGGCATACGGCCTGCTCGCACTCGGACTGTCGTCGGTGCTGGCACTCGTCACCTGGAGCGTCGTCTCGGAGTACCTCACCGAGCAGCGCCAATCGTCCGCGATGGTCGAGACGGCCGACAACGCCGCAGCCTTCCATTACGGGTTGTACGGCGCACCCCAGCCGTGCCGACCGGCTCGCGAACGGGCCGAGTGCGGGAGCCCGACGCCCAACCCGGACGTCAGCGTCATCGATCTGCTGAACAGCCTGCCCTCCACCGACTCCGCCGCCTCGATGGTGTACTACGACAACCAGTGGTACTCCCTGACCGGCAAGCCGTCCGACCTGCCCGCGGACCTGATCGACACGGTTCGCAACGGGCAGACGGCCCATCGCCGCATCACCGTCGGTGGTCAGCAGGTGCTGGCCGTCGGCGTACCGATGAGCCGTTCCGGCGAGGCCTTCTTCGAGTGGCATCCGCTGTCCGGTCTGGACAACACCTTGCGCACGTTGAAGATCACGCTGGTCTCGGCGGCGATGGTCGCCGCCTTGATCGGCCTGGCCGTCGGGCGGCTCGCGAGCACCTTGGCACTGCGGCCGCTGGCCGCTCTGACCCGGGTGGCGAACGCGGTCGCCCGCGGCCAACTGGATGCCCGGTTGCAGGTGGAGAACGACCGGGACCTGGGCGGGCTGGCGCAGTCGTTCAACCAGACCGCGGCGAACCTGGAACGCCGGGTCGCGGCGGACGCGCGGTTCGCCGGCGACGTGAGCCACGAGTTGCGGACGCCGTTGATGACGATGCTGAACTCGATGCAGCTGATCCAGAACCACCGGGCCGAGTTGCCGGCCCCGGTCCGCGAGCCGGTCGAGTTGCTCGGTGACGACCTGGAACGCTTCCGCCGGCTGGTCATCGACCTGCTGGAGATCTCCCGGGACGACGGCGGCGACCAGGGCAGCCGTGAGATCGTCCGGATCGCCGACCTGGTCCGCGCCGCCGCGAACACCACCGCCGGGCGGGACGTGACGACCGTGGCGCCGGACGCCGAGGGCCTCAGCCTGCAGGCGGACAAGCGGCGGCTGGAACGGGTCATCGCCAACCTGGTCGAGAACGCCGAGGACCACGCCGGCGGTTGCAAGGGCGTCGGTGTGGAAGCCGGCGGCCTGGGCGTGATCATCACCGTCGACGACTCCGGTCCCGGTATCCCGGTCGAGGACCGCGAGCGCATCTTCGAACGCTTCGGCCGCGGCGAGACCAGTAACCGCAGCCGCGGTGTCGGCCTCGGCCTGGCCATCGTCGCCCGGCACGTCCAGTGGCACCACGGCACCATCCAGGTCTCCGACCGCCCCACCGGCGGCGCCCGGTTCACCGTCGAACTCCCGGCCAAAGCGACCTGATTCGGTACCGTGTGGCGGTGCGGATCGTGGTGTACGGCGCGGGCGGCATCGGCTGTTACGTCGGCGGGCGGTTGGCGGCGACAGGGACACCGGTGACGTTCGTCGGGCGGCAGCGGATGGCGGACGAGTTGGCTGCGCACGGACTGCGGCTGACGGACTACCTGGGTGGGGACCTGCGCGTCGCGGAGGTGCGGTACGAGACCTCACCGGCGGCGGCCGCGGAGGCGGATCTGGTGCTGGTGACGGTGAAGTCGGCCGCGACGGAGACCGCGGCCGGGGAACTGGCCGGGGTGCTGAAACCTGGTGCGATCGTCGTCAGCTTCCAGAACGGCGTACGCAACGGGGAGTTGCTGCGAGCGCGGTTGACGGACCAGGTCGTGGTGCCCGGGATGGTGCCGTTCAACGTGCTGAACCGCAGCACGACGACATCCTGCCGGTGCAGTGGGCGAAACTTCTGCTGAACCTGAACAATCCGATCAACGCGCTGTCCGGCGTACCGCTGCGGGAGGAGCTGTCACAGCGTTCGTACCGCCGCTGCCTGGCCGCAGCGCAGGCCGAAGCCCTCGCACTCCTCGACGCTGCCGGCATCACGCCGGCCAAGCTGCTGCCGGTCCCGATGCACCGCTTCCCGTTGATCCTGCGCCTGCCCGACTTCGTCTTCCGCCGTCTCGCCGCCTCGATGCTCGCGATCGACCCACTGGCCCGGACCTCCATGTGGGAGGACCTCGAGGCCGGCCGGACCACCGAGATCGACTACCTGAACGGCGAGGTCGTCCGCCTGGCCGAATCCCTCGACCGCCCGGCCCCGGTCAACACCAAACTCGTCACCCTGCTCCGCGCGGCCGAGGCACAGCGGCGTACCTGGTCAGGCCCGGAGCTCCTCCGGGAGTTGCAGGGGTAGCTTCGCGCGGACGCTGATCGCGACGGCGCCGTACGTGAAACCCAGATGCTCGTTGAGGCGACGCATGTTCTCGTTGCCCTGCTGGGTCCAGGTGTACAGCTCGCTGATGCCGTGCTCGGCCGCCCAGGCCATGCTGGCCCGTTTGAGGGTGGACGCGACCGCCTGGCCGCGCCACTCCCGTCGTACGGCGGTGTACGCCACCTCGGCACGCTCCGGGCGATCCGTGTCCACCATCAGACCGGCGACCCCGATCACGTCGTCGTCGACGACGGCCAGGAACATCGCGGCCGGGTCGTTGATCCACTCGGTCGCCCACTCCTCGGCCGACACGTCCATCGGGGTCGGTACATCCATGTCGCGGAACGTCGGCAGCGCGACCTGCTCGTACGCCTTCGCCCACAGCTCGGGTCGGTCCGCGACGCTGATCACCTGGTACGACGAGGGCACGGCCGGCCACGGCTCGGCGCCGATCCGGCGGACCTGCTCGACCTGTCGGCCGGTCTCGGTGAAGCCGAACCGTCGCGCGAACGCGAGTGAACCCTCGTCCTCCACGACGGATCCGGCAAATGTGTAGCCTTCGGCAACGGCATGTTCGGTCAGTGCGACGAGCAACCGGGTACCGACCCCTCGCCGCCGTGCGTCCGGCCGCACCCGCGGTACGACGAACGCACGGCCGGACTCGCTGGACCGATCCGACAGGCCGCTGCCCACGACCGCGCCGTCGACCTCCGCCAACAGGAGCAGGCGTTCAGGCCGGTCGAGCTCGCGAAGCTCGGCCACGCTCAGATTGCGCTCGGCGGGCTGTACCGCGATCCTCACGTCGCGCCAGGCCTCGTAGTCCGCGTCGGTCAGCGCCTGCCTGATCTCGATCATTTCTCCCTCTCCGGATCGCGCGCTGCCGGTGGCAGCGTGACCGGGTCGGCGACGGGCCAGTCGGCGGGGGTGGGGCCGAGGCGGGCGAGTTCGTCGAGTTGGAGGACGCACCACGGGGAGAGGCCGGGGACGTTCAGGGGCCAGGGCTCCCAGCGGTACGACGCGACTTCCGCAGGGTCGGGCGTGGGGTCGCCGGTCCAGGTGACTCGGTAGACGGGGCAGAGCTCGTTCTCGACCACACCGCTCGGCATCTCGGCGCGATAGCGGAACTCCGGCAGCACCAGGTCGATCCGGTCCGTGACGATCCCGAGTTCGTCGGCGAGGCGCCGCCGTACCGCGTCCGCCACCGGCTCACCGGGAAGTGGGTGCCCACAGCAACTGTTCGTCCAGACGCCCGGCCAGGTCGGCTTGTCCGGCGCGCGTTGCGTGATCAGCACCCGGCCGGCGTCGTCGACGACATAACTGGAGAACGCCAGGTGCAACGGCGTCGCCGCGTGGTGGACCGTCGCCTTCGGCTCGGTCCCGATCGCCCGGCCGGCCTCGTCCAGCAGCACCACAAGCTCCTCCGTCACACCCTGGAGCCTAACCCGATATCGTCGGCGGCCGCCGTTTGCTAACCTGGCCACGTGATCAAGCGAGGCGTGGCGTATCGACCGGCTCTGGGAGGAGCCGGTATTCGGTAGTACCCACAACTCGCTCCACCCAGAGCCTCCGAGGCAGGAACCGTCCGGTTCCTGCCTCTTTCCGTTGTCCGGAGGCCTCTGCGGGGTGCCTCCTGTGCTGAGAGGAATCCCATGATCGAACCGAGTACGGTGGTCGAACGGTTACGCCGTACCACCGACACCATCGTCGGCGAGAGCGAGTTGCTCGACCGGCTCGCGTCCGGGCGGCCGCTGCGGATCAAGTACGGCGTCGACTGCACGGCACCGGACCTCCACCTCGGCCACGCGGTGAACCTGTGGATGATGCGGCAACTGCAGGACCTCGGCCACCAGGTCGTGTTCCTGCTCGGCGACCTCACCACCCGCGTCGGCGACCCGACCGGACGCTCCGAGACCAGGCCGCTGCTCACGCCCGAGGAGATCGAGGCGAACGCGCAGTCGTTCCTCGAGCAGGTGTCCATCGTCCTGCGCACCGAGCCCGAGGTGTTCGAGGTACGGCGGAACTCGGAGTGGTACGACGGGATGCGGGTGGCCGAGTTGCTGAGCCTGTTCGGCCAGGTCACCCACGCCCAGTTGATGGCCCGGGACATGTTCCGCGAGCGGGTCGCGGCCGGGCGCGAGATCGCGGTGCACGAACTGGTGTACCCGGTGCTGCAGGGGTACGACAGTTTCGCGATGCGGAGCGACCTGACCATCGTGGGTTCGGATCAGCTGTTCAACGAGCAACTGGGCCGGCACTTCCAGCAGCGCCTCGGCGCGCCGCCGCAGGTGGTGATCACGACCACGATCACGCCGGGGATCGACGGACGGGCCAAGCAGTCGAAGTCGCTGAAGAACTACATCGCGCTCACCGACACCCCGCGGGACAAGTTCGGCAAGCTGATGAGCATCCCCGACACCCTGGTCGAGAGCTTCGCCCGCGTCTACACCGAACTACCCCTCGACACCGTCGCCGCGCTGGGATCAGCCGCGGCCGAGGGCGGTCCGGCGGCGCGCGACGCCAAGCTCCGCCTGGCCGCGGCCGTCGTCACCCGCTTCCACGGCGCCGGCACCGCCCGCGCCGAACTGGAAACCTTCACCCGCACCTTCTCCGACGGTGGTCTGCCAACCGACATCCCGGAGGTCGTCGTCGCCAACCCGACCGCGACGGTCCTGGATCTCCTCCAGGCTGCCCGCCCCACCGACACACGCTCCGAACTCCGCCGCCTGATCCGCCAGGGCGCGGTCTCGGTCAACGGCACCCGGGTGAACGATGCCTTCGACAGCGTGGAGTTGACCGCTGACGTCGTACTCAAGTCAGGCCCGCGCACGTGGCACCGCATCCGGCGGCCGGCCTGAGGTTCCTTGCCGCAGCCGCCCGGAGCCGCCCACCGACGCATCTACCATGAGGACGACCCAGGCACGGAGCTTCAGGCAGCCGTGCGGGCTTGGAGGAATGGGGCTGCATGACGGTTTTGGTGACGGGTGCGACTGGCAACGCGGGTGGCGCGGTGGTGCAGGCGCTGTCGGCCGCGGGGCTGCCGGGACGGGCGCTGGTGCGAAAGGAGGTCGCGCTGCCGGCGGGGATCGAGCCGGTGTACGGCGACCTCAATCGGCCGGAGTCGTTTGCCGACGGGCTGACTGGTGTGACGGGGATCTTCTTGCTCAGCGGATACGACCGGGTCGAGGAGTTGCTGGACAACGCCGTACGGGCCGGGGTTCGCAAGGTCGTGCTGTTGTCGAGCAGTTCGCTGGACGGCTCGGACACGTCGAACGCGATTGCGGCGTACCACCAGGCCGCTGAGGAAGCGGTGAAGGTGTCCGGTCTCGAGTGGACGTTCCTGCGGCCGAACTCGTTCATGTCGAACACACTGCGCTGGCTGGACCAGGTGCGGGCGGGCGACGTGGTCCGGGTGCAGTTTCCGGAGGTGGCGATCTCGACGATCCATCCGCTCGACATCGCCGAGGTCGCGGTGCGCGCGTTCACCGAGGACCACGGCGGCGCCATTCACCGGCTCACCGGGCCGGTCGCCCTCACTCCCCCGCAGCAGGTGGAGATCCTGGGCCAGGCGATCGGCCGACCGCTGACGGCGTACCCGATGACGCGGGCGGAGACCCATGCGGAGCTGCAGGCGACGATGCCGCCGCAGTACGCCGCAGCCATCGAGAGCTTCTTCGGCGACGGCACCGTCGACGAAACCTCCGTCAACAACACCGTCGAGAAGATCACCGGCCACGCCCCGCGCACGCTGCAGGACTGGACCCGCGAGAACGCCGCGCTCTTCGCCTAGGCCGCCAGGCTGTCTAGTCGACCTGGATGACGCAGAACTCGTTGCCCTCGGTGTCGCGAAGGACGATGAAGTCGTGCTCGTCGGGGTACTGCCACTCGGCACGGGTCGCACCGAGGGCGACCATGCGGTCGACGTGCTCATCGCGCTTGCTGGTGTATAGGTCGATGTGGACCGGCGCCGGGTCGGACGGGATCCGCTCGGCACGCTGGATCAGCACTGCCGGACCGCTGCCGACGGGATCCGTCAGCTTGGTGTACTGCTCCTGCGGACCGACGCGATCTCGACGGTCGTACCCGAGCGCGCGAGCCCAGAAGTTCGCGGCGCGGTCCATGTCGAGCGCGTTGACGACGATCGTCGCCAGTCGAAGGTCGCCGATCTCGGCCGGTCTGTCGTTCATCACTTCCTCCAGAACCCCATCCGGGGCGCGGTGTGGTCGAACGTGGTCGGCAGCGGGCCGCCGGTTAGCTTGGCCCGGGTGTGCGGGTCCAGGTCGAGATCGTAGTGCGTCACCAGGTGCCTGGTCGCCGCGCTGATCGTCAGCAGGGTGACATTGCGCCCGGGACACACCGCCGGACCTTCGCTGAACGGGATCAGCGGCCACGAGCCGTCCGATCGCCCGTCCAGCCAGATCTCCGGGACGAAGTCGTTCGCGTAGTCCAGCGCCTCGTCGTCGCGATGGAACACCGAGCTGACGATCGCGAACTCCGTCCCGGCCGGCGCGCTCCCGGCCTCCCAGAACGTCTCGGTCCGCGCTTCCCGCAGTACGACGAGAGTCGTCGGCCACAACCGCACCGACTCCTCGGCGGCCGCGCCGGCGTACGCCAGCAGCGGAGAGTCCTCGGTGGCGATCCGTTCCACCGCGTCCGGCCTGGTCGCGAGTACCGCGAGCAGACGCCAGAGCGCGATCCCGGCGGCGTCGAAGGCGAACAACCAGTGCGGCACCTGACCGGCCGGATCGAGTCCGCCGCCCGGCTCGACGGTTCGGCTGTCCCGCTGGATCGTGCTCAGCATGAGGGCCTCGACCAGGGTGCCGGGTGCGGCGTTCTCGACGTACTCGCCGAGCTTGCGCTCCAGACGTTCCCGGGCCTTCCGGTTGCGCGGGTGCACGGCCGCCCAGTTGGCGTTCGACCGCAGTACGTCGATCAGCCGGGTCAGCTCGGTGTCGTCGCGGGCCTTGTCGCCGAGCACGATGCGGCGGACGATCCGGTACCAGCTCTCCCGGAAGTCGGTCCAGCCCAGCGTGCCGTCGGGAGTGAGCTCCTCGGTGATGGCCGCGACCATCGAGTCGGCGTGGCGGTGGACCGGGCGGTGGGTGTCGAGGGCTTCCTCGTTCAGTGCGCGGCGGGGCGCGCGCAGCGGCGGGTCGGTGGTAAGGACGGCGTGCGGCTGGAAGTGGTTCAGGGCGGCGACCTTGTCGGCGGTTGCCGCCGAGAACGGTTCGGGGGTTTCGCGGAGGATGCGGTGAACGTGCTCGGGGTCGAGGACCAGTGCGATGGTCCGGCCGGGGAGGCGGATCAGCAGCGGCCCTTCGCCGTACTTCTGCCGCAGCGCGCGGACTCGCCGCAGTGCGCGGCCGTCGGCGTGGACGAGTTCGGCGGCCCGGGATGCTGCCGTCCGCCGCAGGATCGCGCCCTGCGCGACCACCGGCAGCAGCACGTCACGCAGCGTCCGCGCGGCATCCGGGATCGTCGCGGTGGGAAGCATGCTCGTCCGGTTCCCGGCCTCCCCACCGACAAACGGCAGCTAGGCCGGGCTCAGCGCGGCGACGTACTCGGTCCCGGAGCAGACGGTGCCGAGCCTGGGGAAGATCGAGGACACGGCGAACTCGTGGGCGCGGCCGTCGAGCCCGGTCATCGCGTCGGCGATGTAGACGGTGTCGTAGCCGAGGTCGTCCGCGGCGCGCCCGGTGGACTCGACTCCGAAGTTGGTCGCGATCCCGGCCAGCGCGACCGTCTCGATCCCCCGCGTCTGCAACGCCCGATCGAGCTCGGTCCGGCCGAAGGCACCGAGCGTCCGCTTGACGATCTCCAGGTCCCCCGGCTCCGGCTGGGCACCGGGCGCGAACCCGCTGCCCTCCGGCTGCACCTCGACGCCCGGTCGCTCCACCCGCACGTTGACGACCAGCCCACCTACGGACCGCGTCGCCTTCGCCAACGCGATGCACCGCTCGAGCACCTCGGGCCCGGACAGCGGCGCCGTTTCCAGCGCCACGATCCGCGGCATCAGGTCGATCAGGACCAGCGCGGTACTCCGCGGGTCCAGCTTGAGCTCGGTCATACTCCGACCCTAGTTCAGGCCGGCCGCCAGCCTTTCGGCGAAGGGCACGTCTCGCTCGGTGCCGGAGAAGCCGAGCCGCCAACGGCCACCGTCGTACGAGCCCGGTGGGAGCGGCCGTCCACCCGGCTGCCAGGGCGGTTGCCAGGCGACCGAGCCGTTCGACGGGTCGTACCAGTGATTGTCCGCGGACCACGCCGAGCCCGGCCGGTACGCCGTCACGACACTGAGGCCGGGTCCTGTCGCCATCGACCAGCGTGGCAGCCCCGGGACATCGCCCGTACGCCCGAAACCGCCGGGATCACCCTGGTCGGGCAGCGCCGAGTCGACGTTCAGCGCCACCTCCCACACAGGTGCGTTCGTCGGCGCCTGCACGGTCCAGGCAAGGCGCAGGTCGATGGTGGTCGGGCCGAAGTCGAACGACCAGTCTGCCGACACGGGCTCGTCACCGAACGGGACACCGCGCAGCGTCAACGACGAGCGACCCGTGTCGACCTGGGCGGCGGGTCCGCTGATGTCGGTGGCGCCGAAGTTTCCGACCGCCAGATACGGCGCAGTGGATCGTCCGCTCGAGTCCAGGGCCGGGCGGTACTCCCGGCGGCCGGCCGGATCGACCTCCAGACCGGTGAGCGCAGCACGCGGGCTGGTCTCGACCGTCGCCCGGTAGTGCGCCGTACTCACCACGCGACCCTTCGTCACCTGCAGCTTGGCGAAGTCGAGCGGCGCGAGGAACAGACCGCCCTTCCCCCAGCCGGCTCCGGTGACGTACCAGTCCTGCCCGTCCTGGACGACCTCGGCCGCGTGCGCCCGGATCGTCCCGACCTGCTGATCGATGGTGAAATGCAGTGGATCCTTGCTCTTGTACACCTTGGTCGACTCGTAGCCGCCGTCACAGCAGACGAACAGGTACCAGTCGCTGCCGCGCTGGACGACGTACGGCGACTCGGTCGGACCGCCGAAGGTGCCGGTCGCCGGATGCCGGAACGCCGTCTGCCGGTCGCTCCGGTGCCGCAGATCGGTACTGGTGCGGTAGGCAACGATGTGGTTGCCGCCGGCCGGCGTCGAGTTGGCCGTGTAGTACATCACCCATCGGTCGCCGACCTTGAGCACCATCGGGTCGCGCCCGTCGAAGCCGTCGGTGAACAGCGGGTTGGCCGTATCCCGGGTCCAGTGCACGAGATCGGTCGACGTGGCCAGATGCATCCGGTACGCCGTGTGGTCCGGGGTCCCGGCGGCGTAGAACATGTAGTACATGCCCGCGTCGTACAGCACGTACGGCGCCCAGATGTGACTCTCGCCCGCGGCCGGATCGGCGACCAGCGCCGGCGGCTGCTTCGTCCACGGACCGTTCGGCGTCGGCGCGGTCGCGTGACCGAAACTCTTCTCGTCGAGGGGGTTCGCCGGCTCCGCGTGCGTGATCGCGTAGACGTGCCAGGTGCCGGTGGCCCGGTCCTGCACCAGGGTGTGGTCGTTGTAGTACCACGGCTCGGTCTCCCCCACGCTCGGGTCGTACACCTTGACGAACTCGCCGGCCCCAACGACCTTGTCGACCTCGACGTACGGCGTGATCCGGACCGGATCGGGAGACGCGACGGCCTGCAGCGGTGCCGTGACGACAGCGAGGCCGGCCAGTACGGCGAGGACTTTGCGGATCATGAGTCGAGCACCAGGTCGAGGAAGTCCAGGCCGACGAGATAGCCGGTGGCGGCCGGGTTCTTGCCGGTCAGGGTGATGGTCAACTGATGATTGCCGGCGGTGAGTTGCGCCGAGCCGAGGTCGACCTGCTGCGTGGTGACGCCGGACGGCACGTAACCGTCGAAGCTCACCTTGGCGCCGTTGTCGACCTGTACGTCGGCGATGCCGTAGTCGACGGCCTTGGTCAGCACCGCGGACAAGTCGTACGTGCCGGTGGTCGGCACCGTGAACCCGAGCACGACCTTGTCACCGGCCTTGGCGCCGTGGATCCACGCCTGGGTACCGTTCGACCAACTCACCCCGCAGCAGTTCCCCTGCGGATCGACCGGCACCGTCGACGAGACCGGCGGCAGCATCGACTCACCCTCGACCCGCAGCGTGTTGCCGGTCGTCGCCTGCGCGACCGCCGACCTGGGCCCGACGTTGCCGGCGAGATCAACCGCGGCGACCCGGTACGACCACGTCTCGTGCAGCCCGAGGTCGCGGTGCACGAATCCGGGCAGCGGGCTGGTGCCGACCAGCTTCTCTGCCTCGCCGGACTTCGCGCCGTAGATGTTGTACCGCGCGACGCCGCTCTCGTCGGCGGTGTCGGACCAGCGCACGTCGATCGCGTTGTTCGTCCGCCCGGTCGCGGCGACGGCAGTGACCTGGCCGGGCGCGCGCTTGTCGTCGTACGGGAGGACAAGGGACTGGACGACGTACGCCGAAGCCGTCCAGCTCGGCCCGGTCGGCCGGAATTCGATGTCGAGCTTGGTGCGGCCGAAGGTGAGGGACGGCGGCAACTGGTAGTTGTCGTCCAGCCAGCGCTGCCGATCGTTGCCCAGCGGCTGCAGCCACGTGCCGGCATCCTTGCCGTTGACAATCACCCTCGCGGACTGGCCGGCGGTGTTCTGATCGCTCGTCCTGCGCAACGTCACACCACGGTTGGCCGGGTCGACCTTCACGCTGAACTTGATCGGCTGCGCGGTCGCCCTCACCTGGTCGGTCAGGGCGATGTCATCGTGCTCACCTTCGTACACCGAGGTCACGTCGTACGTCTGCGCACCGCTGTCGGCGTACCCGTGCTGCTGGCGGCTCGCCGCCGAACCGGTGTCGATCCGGTCGGTCTCACGCGCACCGAACTTCGGCGCGGTGTAGAGGAAGGACGTCGAACCGTAGATCGCCGGGTGGTCGTTCTGCTGACCGTGCTCGATGCCGAAGCCGAGGTGGTTGTGGAACCCGATCGCGTCGGTGATGTGCAACCGCCAGGCGCCGTCGCACTCGTACGTGCAGAACCCGGCCTTGACCTCGTGCGCGGAGTTGCCGTGGAACGGCGTCGAGTAGGTGCCGGCGTTGAAGTACCAGCCGGACTCGTAGTAGTCCTCCGTCCCGGTGCCGTGGATCGCCGGGGTGCGCTCGCCGTCGACGTACACCCGCTCGTCGCCCTCCAGGTAGCCCCGAGTGTTGCCGTCGGCAAGCAAACCTTCCATCGTCTGGGAGACGCCGACGAACTTGCCGCGGCCGGTGACGTCGGCGAACGTCCAGTCGCGGCCCTGCGTGGTCTCGCCGCGGTGCGAAATCGCGGTGAAGTATCCGGTCTTCCCGGTGAGCAGGCCGGCCGCCTTCCGCGCGTCCCGGGACGCGGTCACCTCGGCCTTGCCCTCGAGCGCGTACGTCGAATTGTTGACCAGAGTGACCGTGGCGCGTCCCACGTACGGCATCGGCCACCAGGCGGAGTACCAGCCGTCGGGGTCCATCGCGAAGAACAGCGAGCGGACCGGGTTCTCACCGAGGCCGGAGCCGAAGAACTCGCCGATCGGGGCGTCGACCCGCTTCTGGCCGTCGATCGTCACCTGCACCCGGACCCCGGCCAGCAGTGAGTCGGACGGCTTGACGCGGGCCGCGTCCTCCTCGGTCGCGGCGTACGTCATCGCGTGCGAACCGCTCCAGTTCTGCTTGGTGATGGCGTAGCCGTGCGCCTGCTCCTCGGCGAGGTGGTTCGGGCCGAGGTCGAAGGTGTCGGTGCGCTTCGCCGTACCGCCGACGATCGAGTCGGCCCAGTAGGTGAACTCGTTGAAGTCGAGGTCGGAGGAGATGAACTGGTTGGTGATGGTGATCTGCGACTTCCCGGCCGTGAGCCGAGCGGGCAGGTCGACGGTCTGGTCGTGCCACTGCGCGCCCTGCGCCCTCAGCGGTGCCCACTCGCCGGCCTCGACGCCGTCCACGAGCACCTTCGCCCGCTGGTTGCCGATCCGCAGGTCCATCCGGCGGATCAGCTTCACACCGGTGTTGGCCGGGTCGACCTTCAGGGTGAACGTGCTGCTGCCGGTGAATGCCCGGCCGTCGTCGGCGAGCGACTTCAGATCCAGGCCGACGATCTGCGGAAGCCGGAGCCGCAGGGCGCTGATCTCGCCCGGGCCGGCGTTGTCGGCCAGCGGGACCTTCTTGCCGGGGGCAAGGTTCAGGTCCGTCGCCTTGGTCCGCGCGTCGGGCTGCGCGGGCTTGGGGTCCCGGGTGCCGGCCGCCTTCAGCAGCGCGATCACGTCCTCCGCCTTGTCGGCGGGGTCGAACGTGCGGATCCCGGTCGCGTCCGGGAACTCGCGGTAACCGACGTGGTAGAAGTACGGGTTGCTCTGGGTGGTGATGCGCATCGAGTGCCGGTACGGCATCGGCACCCGGATGTAGACGCCGCCGCTGGTCTCCTTCGCGTTCGCAACCAGCGGGTAGACGAACGGCGCGCCGAGCTTGCCGTCGGCCAGGTCCTGCAGCGACGTGTGGATCACCTGCTTGCCGTCGAGCTCGATCGTGATCGTGCCCGTCCTGGTGACGTTGCCGTCGTCGCGGGTGAACCAGATCGTCGCCACCTCACCGGGACCCTCGTCCTCGGCGATGACGCAACCGGCCGCGGACGTCCGCAGGCACGAGTACTTGCCGTCGAAGCCGTCGTTGTTCGTCCCGTCCCGGCCGAAACTGGAGAACTGCTTGGTCCGCACGCCGGTCTGCAGCTCGGGCAGCCGGTCGAGGTTGCGGTACACGTCCCAGCCGACCGGGCCGTTGGTGTCGGGAGGTGCGGCCGACGCCGTACCGGGATGGATGAGGACGGCGAGGGCGAGCAGCGAACTGGTGGCGAGCGCGGCGACACGACGGAGCATGGGCGGCCTTCCGACTTCGTGGGAAATCGATTTCTGAGATGTCTACCATCGCCGCGGGGTGGTTGAGAAGACCTCAGCGGCTTTTCCTTCACCGTCCACGGGGCGGGCCCAGTCGCGGGAAGGCTTGCCGCGCGGGCCAGACTGGGTCCGCACACAACTCGAGACTGCGGGAGATTCGATGAGTTCTGCTCCAGCCCAGATCGCCGTCACCGGCCTCGCGGTGATGGGCCGCAACCTGGCCCGGAACCTGGCGCGCAACGGGTTCCGTGTCGCCGTCCACAACCGGTCGCAGGGCCGCACGGACGCGCTGATCGAGGAGTTCGGCCACGAGGGCGAGTTCGTCCCCGCCGCCGACCTGCCCGCGCTGGTCGAGTCGCTGGAGCGGCCGCGGAAGATCATCGTGATGGTCCAGGCGGGCAAGGCCACCGACGCGGTCATCGACGAACTGGTGCCGCTGCTGGACGAGGGCGACATCGTCGTCGACGCCGGCAACGCCCACTTCGAGGACACCCGGCGCCGGGAGACCGCGCTGCGCGAGAAGGGCCTGCACTTCGTCGGCAGCGGCGTGTCCGGCGGCGAGGAAGGCGCGCTGAACGGCCCGAGCATCATGCCGGGCGGCTCACCGGAGTCGTACGCCGCCCTGGAGCCGATGCTGACCAAGATCGCCGCGCAGGTGAACGGCGAGCCGTGCTGCGTGCACGTCGGCCCGGACGGCGCCGGCCACTTCGTCAAGATGCTGCACAACGGCATCGAGTACGCCGACATGCAGCTGATCGCGGAGGCCTACGACCTGCTCCGGCTCGTCCTCGGACTGTCCCCGGCCGAGCTGGCCGACGTGTTCCGGGAGTGGAACAGCGGCGACCTCGAGTCGTTCCTGATCGAGATCACCGCCGAGGTGCTGAGCCAGACCGACCCGGCCACCGGCGGTCCGTTCGTCGACGTCGTCCTGGACCAGGCCGAGCAGAAGGGCACCGGCCGGTGGACCGTGCAGTCCGCGCTCGACCTCGGCATCCCGGTCAGCGGCATGGCCGAGGCCGTCTTCGCCCGGTCCCTGTCGGGTGACGTCGTACGGCGTACTGCCGCGGCCGGCGTACTGCCCGGGCCGGCCGAGACGAAGGCGGACGTGGACCGGGACGCGTTCATTGACGACGTACGGCACGCGCTGTACGCGTCGAAGCTGGTCGCGTACGCGCAGGGGTTCGACGCGATCCGGGCGGCCAGCGAGCAGTACGACTGGAACATCGACCTCGGCGCGATGGCGACGATCTGGCGCGGCGGCTGCATCATCCGGGCCCGGTTCCTCGACCGGATCAAGGAGGCGTACGACCGGAACCCGGACCTGCCGTCGCTGCTCGTCGACGACTACTTCAAGGAGGCCGTCTCGAACGGGCAGGAGGCCTGGCGCCGCGTGGTCGCCACGGCCGCCTCGGTCGGCGTCCCGGCGCCGGGCTTCTCCGCGTCGCTGTCGTACTACGACGGACTGCGCGCCGAACGTCTCCCGGCCGCGCTGATCCAGGGTCTGCGGGATCTCTTCGGCGCGCACACCTACCGCCGCACGGACCGTGACGGCGCCTTCCACCTCAACTGGTCCGGCGACCGGACCGAATCTCAGGTCTGACGGCTGTCTTCAGCCGGGTCCGGCGTCCCCGCCGGGCCCGGCTTTTCGTTGCGCTGGTTGTGACAGGTGGTGCAGAAGGTGCGGAATTGGCCGGAGGGTCGAACATGTGTTCTAATAGACGCTCAGCGCCAGCCCGCTCACGGCGGGCGATGTTCAGAAGGAGATCGCCGCAACGATGACTGTAGACACTCTGGCAGTAGAAGCGCCGTCTGACGTCGCCGACACTCCCGGCACCCTGGCCCCTGCGGACGCCGTGCCGGCCACTGGTGCCTCGACGTCGGACGCCGCACAAGCCGACGTGACTCCGGCAGCGGACGCGGCTCCGGCGGCCGAGAAGCCGAAGAAGGCCCCGGCGAAGAAGGCCGCCGCCAAGAAGACCAAGACCCTCGAGCTGACGCTGACCGTCACCGGCACCGCGGACGGCGAGTGGCACGCCGAGCTCAAGCAGGGCAGCACCTACCTGGCCCGCAACCTCGCGGTCGCCGCCGCGGCCGTCTCCCGCGCCGCCAAGGAGCTGCACGAGGACCTCTCCACCCCGATCGACGAGGTCATCGAAGCCGCCCGGGAGCAGCAGGCAGCCAAGGTCGCCGCCCTCGAGGCCGAACTGGAAGCAGCCCGCAAGGCTCTCGCCGACCTCGCCAACTGATCCGGACCGGCCACCACCCGTCCTGGCCGGCGTTCCAGAGCTGCTGCCGTTTGGTGCTTCCCACCCGCTGACTGCGACCTCACGTGCGCACCTCCCGCACAAGGGTGGGAAGCACCAAACGGCAGCTGTCCGCACCCGCAACCGGCGCGGACAACCGAAGAATGTGACGAACCCGCCGCGCCGGATGTCTGGGCGTGGTGGTGAGCAAGGCCTTACCGTGATTGCCTGGGCCGTTCCTGCTGGGCCCTGGCCACTCCGGATGAAGGGGTCAGATGAGCGCTTTCCAGGACATGGGATCGCTGCTGCTGGTGCGCGGTGCCGACGAGCTCGAACACGCGGGCGGCAGCCTGTACGTCCACCTGCACCGCGTCGCCAAGCGCCTGACCACGCTCGGTGCGTCCGACACCCTGGTCCTGGCCGGGCTCGCGCACGCGGCGTACGGGACCGACGGGTTCCCCACGCACCTGTTCGACTGGCAGCAGGAACGCCCGGTCCTGGAAGCCGTCATCGGCCCGGAGGCCGAGCTGATCGTCTACCGCTACGGCTCCTGCGAACGCGAGACCACCTGGCGCGACCTCGCCGAGCACCACACGGTCACCGACCGCTTCACCGGTACGTCTGAGGAACTGTCGATCGCGGAGCTGCGCGACTTCGTCGACCTCACCATCGTCAACGAGCTCGACGTACTGGACCACGCTCCGGCTCTGGAGCCGAAGCTGAAGCCGTTCCTCCAGGAGCAGATTCCGCGCTGGCAGTCGCTCGCCTCTCCCGCGGTCCTCGCCGAGGCCAACCGGGTCCTCCAACTCTGACCGGCGACCACCGCTGACCCGCGACCAGTTCCGACCGGCGTCGGGCGGGAGTGATGCCGGGGGCCGGCGCGGCAGCCCTCGACCCGGGCAGCTTCCTGCCATCCGGCTTCCTGGAAAAGGTGCTGCGCCCGACGGATGATCGAGGCATGGCCCGGTACGAAGTAGTTGCCCGCGCGAAGACCCAACGACTCCTGTCCGACGCCGACTACCTCGAACTCGCCCTCAGGTCGCACGCGGGCAGCTAGGTCGCGCCACACGGCGCAGCTGGTTCGCGGCCGGCCGGGTGTTGGATCAGGGGGTGAAGACCTCGAAGGTGGCGGCGTACTTGGTGCCGAGGCGGGTGCCGGCGGTGCGGGAGAGGCCTTCGAGGAACTCGGCCGGCTCGAAGTCGGAGAGGTTGAGGCCCTCGATGTAGGCCTTGTGCGCACGGAGGGACTGGACGCCGAGGTCGAAGGTGTCAGTGGTGTCGGCCGCGTGACGGGACTGGGGTGAGCCGGCGGCCCAGACCTGGCGTACGCCGTTCCAGCGCTCCCCCGCGTCGGGGAAGATCCAGCGGTTGGCCGCGTCACGGACGGCGTCCAGGGTCGCGCGGCCGGTGTTGATGTGGTCGGCCTGGTTGAGCAGTGTCGCGCCGTCCCAGGTGTCGCGGAAGTTGTTGGTGATGACGATCTCCGGCTGGTGCCGCCGGATCACCGAGGTGATGACGCGGCGGAGCGCGACGCCGTACTCGATCGTGCCGTCCGGCTGCCCGAGGAACTCGACCGCGGACACGCCGACGATCCGCGCGGACTCGATCTGCTCGGCCTCGCGGAGTGGTCCGCACTCGTCCGGGGCGACGCCGTCGATGCCTGCCTCGCCCGAGGTCAGCAGGCAGTACACGATCTCCTTGCCCTGCCCGGTCCACCGCGCCACCGCGGCCGCCGACCCGAACTCCAGATCGTCGGGGTGGGCCACGACCGCCAGCGCCTTCTGCCAGTCCTCCGCCAGCGCTTCCAGCTTCTCCACACCAGTCATTCCCGCAGGCTAGCCCGGACCGGATCAGCGCGGGAGGTGTGGTCAGCCGAAGACTTGGCGGGTATAGGGGTTGGCGAAGGCCCGGGCCGGGTCCAGCCGGTCCCGGACGGCCAGGAAGTCGTTGAAACGCGGGTAGCGGGACTCCAGCTCCGAAGCTGTCAGGGTGTGGAGTTTGCCCCAGTGCGGACGGCCGTCGTAGTCGGCGACGATCCGTTCGAAGGCCTCGAAGTAGGTGTCGTGCGGCAGGCGGTGGTACTGGTGGACGGCGACGTACGCCGTCTCGCGGCCGTAGGCGGTGGACAGCCAGATGTCGTCCGCGGCGGCGACCCGGACCTCGATCGGGAACGGGATGCGGGTCCCCGAGGCGTCGATCCAGGCGCGGAGCCGGCGGATGACCTCGACCACGTGTTCGCGCGGTACGGCGTACTCCGACTCGCGGAACACCACGTTGCGCTCGGAGCAGAAGACCTTGTACGACGCGTCGACGTACTCGCGGGCCGACAGCGCCCGGGACGCGATCCGGTTGATCCGTGGCACCAGGCCGGAGCGTTGCACCGCGAGCCGGTTGGTCAGTTCGAACACCTTGTTGGACAGCAGTTCGTCGTCGACCCAGCCGCGGATCCGGCCGATCGGGGACGCACCGACGCCGGCCGCGACCCGGTTGTTCCGTTTGGTCAACGCGACGTCGGTGTGCGGGAACCAGTAGAACTCGAAGTGGTCGTTGCCGTCGGCAAACTCGTCGAAGCCGTCCAGCACCTCGGACAGCGGCAGCGGCATCTCCTGCGCCCGCAGCAGGAACGCCGGCACGCACTGCAGGGTGACCGAGAAGATCACGCCGAGCGCCCCGACCGAGATCCGGGCGGCGTTGAAGACGTCCGCGTTCTCCTCGGCGGAGCAGTGCAGCACCGACCCGTCGGCGGTGACCAGGTCGAGCGCGACGACCTGGGTCGCGAGGCCGCCGAGTCGGGCGCCGGTGCCGTGCGTACCGGTGGAGATCGCGCCGGAGATGGTCTGTTTGTCGATGTCACCGAGGTTCGGCATCGCCAGATCGAACGCGGCCAGCCCGGCGTTGAGCTTGCGCAGTCCGGTCCCGGCGCCGACGGTGACTGTGCCGGACTCCTTGTCGGCGTTGGTGATCGAGGACAGGCCGTCGAGCCGGATCATCACCTGTTCGGGTACCGAGCAGCCGGTGAACGAGTGGCCCGCGCCGACCGCCTTGAGTTTCTTGCCCTGCTCGGCGGCGGTCTTCACCGCGGCTGCGAGTTCGTCGGTCGAGCTCGGCCGGAGCAGTTCCACACCGGTCGCCGACTCGGTGCCCGACCAGTTCCGCCAGGTGCTCATCCGAAGTTCTTCCCCTCACCCCGGTACGTCGCCAACTCGCGCACCTGGTCACCGTCGATCGCGTACACGACGTCGAATCGCTCCAGCAACTCGCCGGCCTTCGCGTAGCGCATCCAGACCCGGTCCCCCAGTCGCAGCCCTTCGGCGGACCTGCCACGGACGGGAGTCTGCACTTCTCCGGCACCTTCCGTATTCAGCAGCTTCAGCCCGGCCGGCCACGTCGGCAGCGGCAACCGCGACTTCTTCGCCGGTCCGGAGGCGACATACCCTCCGCCGAACAGTGTCACGATCTGCTCAGCAGGACGCCGTACGACGTCGAGCGCGTAGGCGACCGCGTGCGCCGGCTGGAAGACGTCGTACTTGTCGAAGAGCGTGGGACCGTAGAGACCGGAGCCGGCGGTGACCTCGGTGACGATCGGGTCCGCGCTGCTGATCTCGAGGCTGCCGGTGCCGCCGCTATTGACGAGTCGCAGCGGGGCGAACTGCTTGACCGCGTCGACGACGGCCCCGCGGCGTTCGGCGAGCTCGGCGGCCGAGCGGCGCTTGACCCAACGGACCGCAGGTGACGTGTCCGGCAGCCCGGCGATCTGGGCCTCGTAGAACATCACACCGACCAAGTCGAAGGCCTCGTCGGCGACCACCTCGCGGGCGAGTCCGGCGGCGTCCGCGGGAGTCCTGAGCGGCGAACGACGTACGCCGAGGTGCTGCCCGAGCACCCGCAACGACGCGTCCACGTCGAGGCAGACCTGGATCCGCGCGCCACCGGCGGTCACCGACTTGATGAACGCCAGGTGCTCCGGTGAGTCGACCATCAGGGTGATCCGGGCGGCGGCCACGGGATCCGCGGCGAGTGAACGCAGGGCAGCCCGGTGGGTGGTCGGATAGCCGAGCAGGATGTCGTCGACGCCATGGCCGGCCAGCCAGAGCGCTTCCGGCAGCGAGTAACTCATCACGCCATGGAATCCGGGCCGCTCGAGCGCGGCCGCGATCAGCGCGCGGCAGCGGACCGACTTCGACGCGACCCGGATCGGGGTGCCCGCGGCACGGCGGACCAGGTCGTCCGCGTTCCGCCGGAACGCGGCCAGGTCGACCACCGCGAACGGCGCGTCGAGGTCCGCCGTCAGCCGGGCATACCGGTCGAAGTCACCCATAACGCGAGTGTAGGACAGGAAATACTGAAAGGTAATACAGCTTCTCTAGGATGCGTCGATCACGGCCTTCAGAGCCTGCACGACGGTGTGCGCCCAGTCGAATTGGGTCTCGGGCTGGGTGGAGGCGGCAGCGAGCAGTGCGACCGTGGCCCCGTGCACCACCGACACGTCGACGTACTGCTCGGCCTCGTCGCCCCCGTAGCGTCGTACGGCGGCTGCAGCGCTGTCCTCCGTCCACAGCTGCTTGACGCTCAGGTCTCCGCCTTCGCCGCAGGCTGCCATGCGTGCCTGGTAGCCGGTGCGGTACGCCGACGCTGTGCCGGCATCTGCGAAGCGCAGGAGCAGCGCGGTGCCGGGCTTGTCGTCTGCCGTGCGGTAGGCGCCTTGCAGTGCGTACTGCGGGACGGGCAAGGATCCGGACGGGAGTTGACCGGCGCATCCGAGCGGCAGTGCCTCATAAGCAGCCTGGTGCGGCTCACGTCGACGGGTCCACGTCTGATTGCCGAGGAAGCCCTCCTCCGCGCCGCCGGGGTCGACGTACGTCTTCCATCCTGGACCCAGCTTCTCGGGTGCCGGCAGGTTCCGGGCGCTGAGCGGGCCGGCTGTCGCAGGAGGTGGTGCGGTGGCCTCCTCTGGCACCTCGGGCGGTACCGCGGCGTCCGTCGGCTTCTCGGTGCTCAACGTGTTGGTGGGTACGGGCACCGTCCCACCCACAGTGCTGGGGATGGGAGTCTCGCTCGGGGTCGGTGCTGCCTGCGGGCTCTCCTCGGCGCTGCAGCCGACCAGCAGCAGCGAGAGGACCACCGCAGCGCTGACGCCTCTCACTTCGGTTGGAAGTGCTGGTAGTCGGGCTTGCGCCAGTAGGCACCCCAGAAGTAGCCCTGGGAAATCAGGGCCTTGGTGGCCGTGCTGCTCGCGAACAGCATGCCGGGGCGGGAGATCGAGCGGTTGCGGTAGGCGAGGCCGTTGGACGGGTACCAGACGCCGTTGGCTGCCAGGTACGGGTTCTCGACGGTGTTGATGTCGATGGCCCAGCCGTAGGAGTGCGGCGACAGGGCGTACGGGTTGCCCGTGACGCGGCGGCAGTTGAAGACCGAGGTGTTGTCGGCCGCCATCGACTTGATGTCGCTGCCGCCGAACCGGTCCACCCGGCGCATCTGCCGGATCGGGAACTTGGACGCGAACGTCGACGTCCAGACCGTGATCATCTTCTGGACGGCGGCATCCCGCACGATCAGCTCACCGCGGTGCACCTTGCCGTCGAAACCCCAGTAGTTCAGCGCGAGCAGCCGCAACGACGACGGCTTGACCGGGCAGCCGGCCCGGTACGTGTACGGGATCATCGCGGCCGTGACGGCGTACACCTTGGGATTCAAGGCGGCCTTGACCACGACGGTGGCGAGGCCGGAGTACTCCATCTGGGCCTGCGTGACCCAGCGCGTCACCACGCGGACGGTCCGGGTGGCCGGGACGTCGTCCGGGACCCGGAGCCGGAAGTTGCCTGCGGCATCCATTGTGCCGATCGCGAGCAGCCGCCACCTGCCGCTGCCGAGGTAGTCCTGCAGCGCCAGTTCCTTGCCCGGCTCGGCCGGGACCATCCGGCCGCTGACCGACACGCCGGTCAGGGTCGCGTACCACGGCGCCGGCGTGTTGAGCACGACCTTGCGGTCCTGGATGTTCGAGGTCTGGTACGCGGAGATCGCCAGCGCGGTCTCGGCCTTGACGCCGATCATGGTCCGGAACGCCCAGGTCCCCGGCGTGGCCGAGGTGTAGACGAACCTGTAGACGCCGCCGGTCGTGGTGCGGGTCGACGCGCGCAGCACCCACGCGCCGGGGACCCGCTGCCAGAGCGTGATGTAGGAGCCGGTGATCGGCTGGCTGATCCTGCCGGTGAACACCGTCGGCCGGTCCTCCCACGACGCGGCCGGCTTGTCCAGCGTGATCGACCACTCCGCCGCCGCTGACCTGCTCGGCGTCGGACTCGGCGTGGGCGTCGGACTCGGCGTCGGCGTGGGGCTCGGCGTCGGCGTGGGACTCGGGCTCGGCGTGGGCGTCGGGGTCGGCTCCCCGACCGTGGCGGACGGTGTCTCCGACGGGGTCGCCGAGGGCGTCCCGTTCGTCGGCGGTGCCGGATCGTCGACCGCCGCCGCCCCGGCCGCCGGCATCCCGGCCGCGAGCAGTACCGCCGTCAACGCCACCCCGAAAGCTCGCCAGATCATCTGAACGCCCCCTCTTCCTCACCGGGACCGGCAAGGTCCCCCCACCGCTACCTTCTACCCACAGAAGACGCAGTCGAAGAGGAAGACGTCACACATTGCCCAGAAGTTGGGTTACTCCTGCAGTCTTTTCACCGCGGCGTCGACGCGCTCGTCGGTTCCGGTGAGGGCGACGCGGACGTGCCGCTCCCCCGCCGTACCGTAGAAGGCTCCGGGCGCGACCAGGATGCCGCGGTCCGCGAGGGCGCTCACCGAGCCGTAGGAGTCGTACTCGGGGTGCTCGGCCCACAGGTAGAGACCGCCGTTGGACAGGGTGATGACCCATCCGGCGTCGGTCAGAGCGTCGCGTAGTACGGCGCGACGCCGCAGGTACCGCTCCCGCTGCTCGTCGACGTGCGCGTCGTCGGCGAACCCGGCCGCCATCGCCGCCTGGATCGGCGACGGCACCATCAGACCCGCGTGTTTGCGGACCGCGAGCAGTTCGGCGACCACGGTCTCGTCACCGGCCACGAACCCACCGCGGTACCCGGCGAGGTTGGACCGCTTCGACAGCGAGTGCACCGCGAGCAGGTTGTCGAAGCTGCCGCCTGAGATGTCCGGATGCACCACCGACACCGGCCGCGCGTCCCAGCCGAACTCGGTGTAGCACTCGTCGCTGACCAGCAGCACGTCGTTCGCCCGGGCCCACTCGACCGCGCGACGCAGGTCCTCCGCCGAGGTGATCTCGCCGGACGGGTTGCGCGGGGAGTTCAGGTACGCGAGCCGGACCGGTCCGTCGTACGTCGTCGGGTCGGCGACCGGCACGCTGGTGGCGCGGGCCAGCGCGGCGCCGGCCTCGTACGTCGGGTAGGCGAGGTCCGGGATGAGTACGGTGTCACCGGGGCCGATCCCGAGCAGCGTCGGCAACAGCATGATCAGTTCCTTGGTGCCGATCACCGGCAGGACGCCGGTCTGCGGGTCCACCCCCGCGACGTCGAGCCGGCGCGCCATCCAGTCCACAGCCGCCTGCCGGACGGTCGGCGTACCGATCGTGGTCGGGTACGCCGGGGCGTCGGCCGCCTCCGCGAGCGCCGTCTTGATCAGGTCCGGCACCGGGTCGACCGGGCTGCCGATGGACAGGTCCACGATCCCGTCGGGATGCGCCGCCGCCTTCTGCTTGTACGGCGCGAGCTTGTCCCACGGGAAGTCCGGCAACCGCCGCGAAGTCTGGAAGATCACCCCCGCATTGTCTCCCGTCAGCCCGCTCGCCGATCAGCAGGCGCCCGCTCCGCGAGAAACTCGACCGCCTTCTTCACCAGGTCGGGGTCGCGAAGGACCCGGCGGTGGCCGAGACCTTCGCTGGTTTCGAGACCGGCTCCCGGCCAATGAGAAAGGAGGTCGACGCTGCCTTGGTACGACGTTTCGGGGTCGTTGCGATCGTGGACCAGGAGGAGCGGCGGCAGCGGGCGACGGGCCGCGATGGCGGGCACGATCGCATCCATGCGGAACGAGTCCATCGGGCCGAAGCGGGTCTCGAAGCGGCGCAGGAAACCGGCGCGGATGCGCGGACCGAAGCCGAGGAAAGCCTGCATCTGGTCCAGGGTCTCGACGAAGTCCGTCGCGGCCGCGATGAAGACGACGCGCTCGACGTCCAGCCCGTCGCGCATCGCGAGTGCGCTGGCGGGAGCGCCGAGCGAGTGAGCGACAACGCCGTACGCCGGTCCCTGCGCGGCGACGACTGCCTTCAGAGCGGAGGCGGACTCGAGGACCGTGGACACGCTTCTGCCCTCCCGACCGGGGCCCGAGTCGCCGTGGCTCGGCGCGTCGTACGTGATCACGCGGAAGCCGGCATCGACCAGCGGCTGGATGTGAGCCCCGAGTTGCAGGCCCCAGCCGCCCCAGCCGTGGACGAGGTAGATCGCCGGCCCGTCGCCGTACGACCGCCCGCGGATGGTGCCGACCTCGAACGGCGTCGCGACCGGGAGTTCGCCACGCGGCCGCCGGACCTTCTCGGGTACGGCGGGGACGCGGAACCAGAGCCGGTTGAGAACACCGACGCCGGCAGCCGGTGCAACGCGCTCGAACAGGCCGAAGGTGAGATTCAAGGACCGAACGTTCGTGCTTTTCTTGGCCGCCATAGGTGCGTTCTCCAGATCGGTCGACGGGTCAGAGGCGGGCCGCCCGGAGCAGCGCCTCGAAGGCGGTGCGCGCCCGGTCCTCGGCCTTGGGGTCGGCCAGCAGGCGGCTGGCGTGGTGGTACGACAGCAGGACGCCGCGGATGTCGAAGGCGTACTGCTCGGGATCGGCGTCGGGCCGGAAGTGGCCCTCGCTGATACCGGTGCGGAACACGTTGGCGAGCAGGTCGGCGTAGTCGCGCTCGGCGCTGACCACGCGGTCGCGGACCGGGCTCGGCGGTGCGTCGTCCAGCTCGGCGGAGACGCTGGCGAAGAAGCAGCCACCGGGGAGCGCCAGATCGCCGTTGTCCCAGCGGAGTTTGCGGTCGAACAGCTCGCGCAGGCGGGGCTCGCCGCGCGGAGCTTGCAGCGCCGGCCGGACGACGCGCTCGGCGAAGAGCTCGGCCGCGCGCTCGACCACGGCGACCTGCAGTTGCTCCTTGGAGCGGAAGTGCGCGAACAGGCCGCTCTTCGACAGCTGCATCCGGTCGGCCAGCAGCCCGATGGTCAGCCCGCTCAGCCCCGACGCGCTCACCACCCGCGCGGCCTCGTCCAGCACCGCGGCCCGGGTCTGCTCCCCTTTACCCACCCCACGATAAAAGCACGACCGTTCGCCTCCTGGCAAGCCGCGGATCGGACGACGGACTTGCTGCCCGAGCCGCGGGCGTTCACCCTGATGGGTCGAACAGGGGGAAGATGAAGGCCTGACGCGGGGCGCGGTACGACGATCAGGGCCGGGTGATGAGAGATGACGTACGACGTTGCCGTGGTCGGCGCGGGCGCCATGGGGTCGGCGGCTGCGCGGGCACTGGCAGCTGCCGGGCGTGAGGTCGTCGTACTGGAGCAGTACGAGCTGGGCCACGTGAGGGGTGGGTCGCACGGCGGGACCCGGCTGTTCCGGCCGTCTGCGGACAACCCTGAGGTAGCGCGGCTGACCGAGCAGGCACGTCCACTCTGGCGCGCGCTGGAGGCAGAGTCCGGCGAGACGCTGTTCGAGGTGACCGGTGGGATCGACCACGGCGTCGACGAGGCGACCGCCGCGACGTTCCGCAGCCTCCACCCGGACGGAGAGGTGCTGACAGCAGACGAGGCGGCTGAGCGCTGGCAGGGCATGCGGTTCGAGACACCGGTGCTCTACCAGCCGGGCTCGGGACGTCTGTACGCCGACCGCACCGTGAGCGCACTGCAGAGGGTGGCAGACGCGGAGTTCCGGGAGCAGTCGCCGGTGAAGGCACTGCGGGTCCACGGCGACGTGGTCGAGCTCGACGTACCCGGTGGGGCTGTCCAGGCGCGGCACGTGGTGGTGACGGCCGGGTCATGGGCTCCGAAGCTGTTGACCGGGCTGGTGCCGCTGCCGCCGTTCCAGGTGACGCAGGAGCAACCGCGCTTCTTCGCACCGCTGTCGCAGGAGCTCGAGTGGCCCTCGTTCGTGCACTGGGGTTTCAACAGCTATGGGCTCTTGGAGGCGGGGTCCGGCGTGAAGGTCGGCCTGCACCGCTCCGGTGTGGTGGTTGACCCGGATACACGGGACTTCGCGGTCGAACCCGAGCGGGACGCGCGGCTGCTGCGGTACGTCGAGGAGTGGTTCCCCGGGCTGGACACGAGCCGGTCGACGGCCATCAGCTGCCTCTACGACAACACGCCGACGGACAGTTTCGTCATCGACCGAGTCGGGCCCATCACGGTGGCGGTCGGGTTCTGCGGGCAGGGGTTCAAGTTCGTGCCGCTGGTCGGTGAGTACGTCCGGGGTCTGGTGACCGGCGAGGCGTCGCCGCCGGCGCGGTTCCGGCTCAGCAGTCACGCAGGCCGGTAGCGATGGCCGTCGAACAGGTGGTCGCGGGTCTGTCGCTGGTGGACCACCACGTGCACGGCGCGGTCACGGGCCCGCTGGACCGGGCCGGGTTCGAGCAGTTGATCACCGAGTCGGATCGGCCTGTGCCGCCGTGGATGTCGACGTTCGACTCGCAGCTGGGGCTCGCCATACGCCGCTACTGCGCTCCGCTCCTCGAATTGCCTGAGCACGCGTCAGCCGACGACTACCTGGCGGCGCGATCTCAACTAGGCGAGGAGGCTGTGAACCGACTGTTCCTGGGTGCTGCCGGTGTGAGTGACTACCTGGTCGACACCGGCCATCTGGGTGATGCGGTGACCGGTGTGGAGGACCTGGCACGGCTGAGTGGTTCTCGCACACATGAGGTGGTGCGGCTGGAGTCGGAGCTCGAGTACGTCGCCTCAGAGGAGTCGAACGTGGTCGCCGTACCTGATGCGCTGGTACGGCGGCTCGAGGAGCGGACCGCGGGTGCGGTCGGGCTGAAGAGCATCGTGGCGTACCGGCACGGGTTCGACTTCGACCCGACTGAGCCGAGTGCGCCCGACATACTGACGGCTCTGGATCGCTGGTACGCGTCTGGCACTACTCGTGTCACCGACCCCGTGCTGCTTCGCTGGCTGCTGTGGACCGGTGCACGCCGTGGTCTGCCGCTTCAGCTGCACGCCGGCTTCGGTGACACGGACCTGCAGTTGCACAGGACGAACCCGCTACTGCTGACCGAGTGGCTGCGGCTGATCGAGCCGCTGGGCACGCAAGTGGTGCTGCTGCACTGCTACCCGTTCCACCGTGAGGCCGGGTACCTCGCTCACGTGTTCCCGCACGTGCACCTCGACCTCGGCCTCACCACCATGTACGTCGGTGCGCGGGCGGCCGCCGTACTGGCCGAAGGCCTGGAGCTGACGCCCTTCGCCAAGCTGCTCTACTCGTCCGACGCGTGGGGACCTGCCGAGCTGCACTACCTCGGGGCCACACTGTGGCGGCGTGCGGTGACATCAGTGCTCGGTGGGTTCGTGCAGCAGGGTGACTGGTCGGCCGAGGACGCCGAACGGGTGGCGAGGCTGTGGGCCCGCGACAACGCCATACGCCTCTACCAACTCGACTGACGGACGGCAATCGCTGTTGGTCACCCGTTGACTACTGCTCTACTGAGAAGAACAGTTCTGGTAGGGGGCGCTCATGGCCGATGACAAGCCGGCGAGTTGGTGGACGACCATGCCCGGGATCCTGACGGCGGTGGCCGCCCTACTGACCGCCGTGACGGGCCTCGTGGTGGGACTGAACCAGATCGGCGTGATCGGTGGCTCGACGACAGGAATGCCTCCGCCAGCGGCCTCGCAACAGCACCCCTCGGAAACGGCGACCGATGACCCGCCGAGTTCCGGCCCTGGGTCGTCCTCCGCACCGTCCAGCCACTTCAGCGTAGGGCTCCCGTTCGGGCAGAAGGTTCGTGTCGGCCAAGTCGCGTACGAGTTGGTGAGCGCCACGACGAGGCCGGACGCGAACGGCAAGCTCGCCCTCACCGTGTCGGTTCGGATGACCAACCACGATCGCTACGACGCCAACTTCTGGGACGCGAACTTTCGTGTGATCGCCGGGCCGGACACCTATCCCGCGTCCGGCGGGCTCAATGAGCTCGTCCGCGGCGATTCGACCAAACTCGGCGAGGTGCTGTTCGTCCTCCCGGACACCACCCGCGCGGCGGTGCTGAAGATCAAGTTCATCGAGGGAGACCGCGAGATCCCGTTCCAGCTGCGGCCGGCTTAGCTCCGTACTCGGGGTCGCCGGTGCCCGCCGCCCTTACAGGTAGAGGCCGGTCTGGCCGTCCTCGAGGCGGCCGGCCGCGACCGCGTGCAGATCGCGTTCACGCAGCAGGATGTAGTCGTCGCCACGCACCTCGACCTCGGCCCGGTCCTCCGGGTCGAACAGGACGCGGTCGTCCACCTCGACCGTGCGCACGTTCGCACCGATCGCGACCACCTTCGCCCAGGCGAGCCGGCGGCCCATCTGCGCGGTGGCCGGAATCAGGATGCCGGCCGAGGACTTCCGCTCGCCCTCCTGCTCGAGGGAGACCAGAACCCGGTCGTGCAGCATCCGGATCGGCAGTTTGTCGTCGGAGAGCCGCTTGCGAGGAGTCACCGGCGACCCACCAGGCGACGGATCAGCAGCAGTACAGCCAGCACGCCGACCGCGGCACCGCCGACCGCGACGATCTTCTGAGTCCGCAGCTGGCCGCGCTCGTCGAAGACCTGCGCCTTCGCCTGCTCGACCTGCCGCTTCGCCACGTTCTTCGGGTGCGCCCGGTCGACCAGTTCGTCCACGGTCGAGGCCAGTCGCGCGCGGGTGGCGGCGATGTCCGCCTCGATCTGCTCGGCGGTCCGAGCCTGCGTGTCCGACACCTGTCGACACTCCCTTCGTTCCGGGGGCGGGCCCGGGATGGCCGGGCCTGCCCTACTGACTCCATCCTCGCAGGTCATGCCTGCAAGTCGACGACCACCTTGATGTCGTCCGGTTCCCGGACCAATGCGGACGGCCAGTCCGACAGCGGCACGGTCCGCGTGATCAGCCGCTCCAGCCAGGCCTTGTCGGCGCTGCTCAGGATGTCGACCGCGTCCGCGTAGTGCCGCTTGGCCGCGTTCACCGCACCGACCAGCGCGGCGTTGCGGATGACCAGTTGGCGGTTGAGGGCATCCATCGGTACGTCGATGGTCGCCGGACCCGGCGAGATGCCGATCAGGCACATCACACCGGCCGGCCCGAGCAGCTTCGCGCAGTCGAACACCAGCTGCCCCGCACCGGTCGCCTCGATGACCACGTCCGGCGTGACAGCCAGGTCTGCCAGGTCCGTGAGGTACGTCCCGCCGAGCGCCCGCACCAGTTCAGGCTTCGGCCCGTCCTTGGCCCGGTCCAGGACATGAACGGCGTACCCACGCTGCGTCGCGATCAGGGCAGCGAGCAGACCGATCGGACCGGCGCCGGTGACAAGCACGTGCTCCGGTCCGAACCACGACCGCGACGCGACCCGGTCCACCTGCTCCCACGCCTTGGCCAGCACACTGGCCGGCTCGACGAGTACGCCGAGGTGCCCGAGGACACTCGGCACCGGTACGGCGAAGTACGGGTCGACTCGCCAGCGTTCGGCGCCGTACCCGTCCATCTCCTTGATGCCGCGCTCGGTGTAGCGGCCGTTGCGGCAGAAGTCCCACTCACCGCGGGCACAGGCCGGACAGGGCTCGGGATCGGGGCGGCGGACCACACCGGCCACCAGGTCGCCCGGGGCGAAGCCGGACCCCTCCGGCGCCTCCAGGACCCGTCCGAGCGACTCGTGGCCGATCACGAGGTGCTCCGAGCCCGGTCTGCCGCTGCCGAAGACTCCGGAGACGAGTTCCACGTCCGTGCCGCAGATCCCGGTGAGCAGTCCCTCGACCAGGATCGAGCCGTCCGTCTCCGGTGGCTCGTCGACCTCTCCTACCGCGGCGGAGTCAGCTTTCCCCGTCGTCACTGTCATCGCCCGCATGCGTTCAGGCTATCCGGGTCCCACGTAACATTGCCCGCAGTCACAACGATCCGTGGAGGGCCTGATGTCCGAACGTCTGTCCGTCGGCGACACCGCACCCGACTTCACCCTCCCCGATGCCGACGGCAACGAGGTCGCGCTGAAGGACCTGCGCGGCAAGAACGTGATCGTCTACTTCTACCCGGCCGCGATGACGCCCGGCTGCACCAAGCAGGCGTGCGACTTCCGCGACTCGCTCGACGCCCTCCAGGCCGCCGGGTACGCCGTACTGGGGATCTCACCGGACAAGCCGGAGAAGCTGGCCAAGTTCCGGGACCGGGACGGGGTGACGTTCCCGCTGCTCAGCGACCAGGACAAAGAGGTGCTGACGGCGTACGGCGCCTTCGGCGAGAAGACGATGTACGGCAAGAAGGTCACCGGGGTCATCCGGTCCACCTTCGTGATCGACCCCGACGGCACGATCGCGCTGGCGCAGTACAACGTGAAGGCCACCGGGCACGTCGCCAAACTTCGGCGCGACCTCGGCCTCTGAACGGTTGTCACCGAGCTACCTTCCCGGCGCCGCGGCGGAGGGAAACCTTCGACCGTTCCATGCAAGCGGTCCATGGAACGGTCGTTTGAGCAAGCGAACTACTGTGATTTAGATCACACATCCATCTCACCGGACCGCAGCCGCGTCACTACGATCAGTGACTTTTTGAGCGTTCCTGCGAAAGAGCAGTACTCCCGGCCCCGCCACGGTTCCGTTGCGGTGCGACGTCGGGTGTGTCATGAGCCACTGCGACCTTCGCCCTGACCTGCCCAAACCGGGTAATCTGCGCGCGCAGTCAGCCTCTGGGAGGGAGGGACCTGCCGCGATGGGAAAACATTCCTCTGCGGTGACGCGAAGTAACAACAACCGTCGTTCGGTGTACATCACCGCGATCGGGCTTCTGGTGATCTCGCTGGGCGCCGTGTTCGTGGTCCGGTCCTTCGGATCCGAGGCCGGCGCCGACGGGTTCCTCAGCAGCGACAGCCAGTCGTGCGACGACCCCACGCAGATCTCGCTGAGCACCACACCCGAACTGCAGTCCTCGCTGGAGGCGGCGGCCAAGTCGCTCGGCACCAAGGGCGGCGACGGCGGAACTCCGTGCCTGCAGTTCACCATCACCGCGGCTCCCTCGGCGAAGGTCGCCCAGGACATCGCCGGCAACAGCGACAACCGGCCCGACCTGTGGATCCCGGACTCGACGATCTGGGTGGCACAGGCCGACGACGGCGAGAGCGTGCCGACCATCGCCGTACCGTCCGTCGCCACCTCCCCGCTGGTCCTGGTCGGGCGGAACACCAACTTCGCCGACACCTCGTCGTGGCTGCGTGCCCTGGGCGCGCCGAACGTCCAGCCGGCCCTGCTGGATCCGCTGAACACGTCCCCGGGAGCGCTCGCCCTGCTCGCGATCCAGTCGGAGCGGCAGCGCACCAGCGCGTCCGACACCCAGGTCGCCTCGGTGATCGTGCCGCTGGCGCAGCGGCTCGGCTCGATGGCCAAGCCGTACACCGACCCGAACGCGCTGTTCGGCCGGGCCGACCAGGACGGCAGCGGTGTCGTCGTCGCGGCGTCGGAGCAGAGTTTCGTGAAGTACCAGGAAGACCACCCGGACGCCCAGCTGAAGGCGGTCGTGCCGGCCACCGGGACGCTGACCCTGGACTACCCGATCGTGGTCACCGCCAAGACCGACGTCGAGCAGGCCACCGACGCCGCCAAGGCGCTGGCGGCCGAGCTGCTCACCGACGGCGCCGGCCAGGCCCGTGACGAGGCCGGCTTCCGGGACACGCTGTCCAGCCCGCTGAGCGGCGGCCGCGGTGTCGGCGACGTCACCCAGCTGCCCAAGGTGAACAACGAGGCGATCGACAAGACGCTGCTGAACTGGACCCGGTTGTCGCTGTCGACCCACTCGCTCGCGGTGATCGACGTCTCCGGCTCGATGGCGGACAAGGTCGGCGGCAAGACGCGGATGCAGTTGACCATCGAGGCGGTCAGCGGCGGCCTGTCGCTGTTCCCGAACAGCGCCTCGCTCGGTCTGTGGACGTTCTCGACCAAGATCGGACCGGACGGCGCCGACTACAAACAGCTCGTCCCGATCGCGCCGCTGTCGGACCGGCAGCGCAAACTGATCCTCGACAACCTGAAGATCCAGCGGCCGATCCCGAACGGCAGCACCGGGCTGTACGACACGGCGATCGCCGCGGTGCGCGCCGTACGCCAGCAGTACGACTCCAAGGCGGTGAACTCGATCCTGCTGTTCACCGACGGCAAGAACGACGACCCGGGCAGCCCCACCCTGGAGGAGACCGTCCGCACCCTCGAGGGTCTGAAGGATCCGGCCCGCCCGGTCCGGATCATCGCCCTCGGCATGGGCCCGGAGGCGAACGCCGACGAACTCCGCGCCCTGGCCAAGGCCACCGGCGGGCAGAGCTACGTCGCCCGCAACCCCTCCGACCTGCGCCAGGTCTTCATCGACGCCCTCCAGAGCCGCTGACCGGCACGACCTGATCCGCTCCCCTAGGATGTCTTCCCGAGGGGAGCGGATCCCTTCAGCCAGAGTGGTGGAACGGCAGACACGCCGGCTTTAGGTGCCGGTGCCCCCGGGCGTGCGGGTTCAAATCCCGCCTCTGGCACCCGGTTCGCGTTCAGTGGGTCAGTGACTCGAGGTAGGCCTTGCCTCGGGGGGTCAGTTCGTAGCCGACTTCGAGGCTGTGGGTGAGGCCGAGGTTCTTGAGTTTGCGGACGTCGAGTTTGAAGGGGGCGGTCTCGCGGCCGAGTTCGGCGGCGAGGTCGGCGGCCCGGGTGGCCGGTTTGGACTGGATCAGGCGGAGCGTGGCGGTGGTCCACGGACCCTGGTTGCTGAACTCGTCGAAGCGGGCCAGCCGGGACTTGAGCTCCTCGAGGTCCTCCGGAGTCAGGGTGGACTGAGACGCGAGCTGCTCACGCGGGTCCGGGCCCTCGACCAGGTGGAACTTGATCAGGAACGTCGGCCAGTCCTCGTTGCCGCGCAGCCGGCGGCGGACGTCCTTGGCGTTGCGGCGGTCCGCGGCCGCGACGTCGGCGTCGTTGTCGGCGATCAGGTCCGGGTTGATCTCACGGACGCTGTCGATCTCGATCCGCCCGGCGTTGGTCCGATAGATCCGGCCCTCGACCACGCGAGGCTCGGCCCAGCGCCGGTACGCCGCGGTGATCCGGCCGTTCGCGACCCCGTCCCGATCCGATCCGGCGAACAGCATCGTTCCTAGCCTCCCAACGCCTTCGCGACGATCGGGGCGAGGGCTCGCAACGCCTTGCCTCGATGGCTGATCGCGTCCTTCTCCTCGACCGACAGCTCGGCCGTCGTCCGGTCGTACCCCTCGGCCCGGAACAGTACGTCGTACCCGAACCCGCCGGTGCCGCGCAGCTCGCGGATCACCGAGCCGCGCATCTCGCCGATCACGACCTCGTCGTCGGCGTCCGGCCGGACGAACGCGACCGCGGCGATGAACGACGCGCCGCGCCGCTCGTCCGGTACGTCCGCCAACTGCCCGAGCAGCAGCAGGTTGTTCGCGTGGTTGTCCTTCGCCGGCCCGGCCCAGCGCGCGGACAGTACGCCGGGCATCCCGTTCAGCGCGTCGACGCAGATCCCGCTGTCGTCCGCGATCGACGGCAGCCCGGTGGCCGCCAGCGCCGCGTGGGCCTTCAGCAGCGCGTTGCCCTCGAACGTCGGCTCGGTCTCGGCCGGTTCGTCGTACGGCGGTACGTCGCCCAGCCCGAGCACCTCGATACCGGGCACGATCGGGGTCAGGATGCGACGCAGTTCCTCGAGTTTCTTCTGGTTGTTCGAGGCGAGCAGTACCTGACTCACGCGAGGGCCTCCTGCTGCAGCTTGGTGAGCTCCGCGCAGCCCGCCGTACCGAGCTCGAGCAGGCTGTCCAGCTCGGCGCGGTCGAACGGCGCGCCCTCGGCGGTGCCCTGCACCTCGATGAACTTGCCGTCGCCGGTCATCACGAGATTCATGTCGGTCTCGGCCCGCACGTCCTCCTCGTAACAGAGGTCGAGCATCGGGGTGCCGTCGATGATGCCGACCGAGACCGCCGACACCGAACCGGTCAGCGGCTCGCTCTTGATCAGCTTGCGGTCACGTAGGTACGAGACCGCGTCCGCGAGGGCGACGTACGCGCCGGTGATCGCGGCGGTCCGGGTGCCACCGTCGGCCTGCAGGACGTCGCAGTCGAGCAGGATGGTGTTCTCGCCGAGCGCCTTGTAGTCGATCACGGCCCGCAGCGACCGCCCGATCAGCCGGGAGATCTCGTGCGTCCGGCCGCCGATCCGGCCCTTGACCGACTCGCGGTCGGACCGGGTGTTCGTCGACCGCGGCAGCATCGCGTACTCGGCGCTGACCCAGCCGAGTCCGGAACCCTTGCGCCACCGCGGCACACCCTCGGTCACACTCGCCGCGCACAGCACCCGGGTCCGCCCGAACTCGACCAGCACCGAGCCCTCGGCATGGTCGAGCCACTTCCGGGTCAGGGTCACCGGCCGAAGCTGATCCGCGGTACGTCCATCGATACGAGCCATGGCATAGACCCTATGCCTCCGCGCGCCGCACCTCCGCATCGGTCGCCAGGCGGGGCTGAGCGGCCCGCGCCGTCTACGGGTCCCCCGCACGCCGACCCCGACGGGTGATTGAAGGACAGAAGTGCGCGGAGCTAGGCTGATGCAAACAACTATGTGCAGGAGTTGCCTGGTTATGACTGATCTTCGGTTCGGTGTGGTGGGACTCGGCGCCCGCAGCCGCATCGCGCAATACGCCCACCGGCCCGGCGAGGGGTCCGAGGTCGTCGCCCTCGCCGACCCGGCCGCCGCGCAGCGGGACGCGGCCCACGCCCAGTACCCGAACGCCACGGTTCATGCCGAGTACACCGAACTGCTCGACCAGAAACTCGACGGGGTCTTCCTGACCACGCCGGACGACCTGCACGAGGACCCGGCGATCGACTTCCTCCGGGCCGGTGTGGCGGTGTTCGTGGAGAAGCCGCTGGCGATCACCACGACCGGGTGCGACCGGGTGCTGCAGGCGGCGTACGAGAGCGGTTCACGGCTGTACGTCGGCCACAACATGCGGCACATGCCCGTCGTACTCACGATGCGCGACCTGATCCGGTCCGGCGCGATCGGCGAGGTGAAGGCGATCTGGTGCCGGCACTTCGTCGGGCACGGCGGCGACTTCTACTTCAAGGACTGGCACGCGGACCGCCGCCGGACCACCGGCCTGCTGTTGCAGAAAGGTGCCCATGACATCGATGTGATGCACTGGCTGGCCGGCGGGTACACCACCCGGGTCAACGCGATGGGCGGGCTCACCCTGTACGGCGGGATCGAGGACCGGATGGACCGCTCGGACCAGCGGTTCGCCGACTTCGTCTCGTCGGACAACTGGCCGCCGCTGTCGCAGAAGGGCCTGGCGCCGGTGATGGACGTCGAGGACCTGTCGATGGCGAATCTCCTGCTGGACAACGGCGTCTACCTCACCTACCAGCAGTGCCACTACACGCCGGACTACTGGCGCAACTACACCGTGATCGGCACGCACGGCCGGTTGGAGAACTTCGGCGACACCGCGGGCGGCGTGGTGAAGGTCTGGAACAGCCGCCGGTCCGGGTACCGCGAGGACGCCGATCAGGTCGTCGAGATTCCGGGCGAGACCGACCACCACGGAGGCGCCGACCCGGTGCTGGTCGAGGAGTACATCCGCTTCGTGCGCGACGGTGGAGCGACGCTCACCTCTCCGGTCGCCGCACGCGCCGCAGTGGCCGCCGGGTACGCCGCCACGACGTCCCTGCGCGACAACGGCACACCGATCGACGTACCGCCGCTGGACCCGGCCCTGGTCTCGTATTTCGACAACGGGCAGCAGCGGTAGGAGTGCTAGGATCCCGTTCGTGACCGTGTACGCCGCCATGCGAATGATGAGCCCTCGATGCGGAGGACTCTAGCGGCGCGCGCACGTTGACGCTTGCAGCGAGAGAGGTCCCCGTCATCGGGGGCCTCTCTCTTTTCGTCCCAGTTGCAAACGTCTTTGGAGAAGCATGTACCCGATCACCTACCTCACCGACTGTTCCGACGGGAACGCCCGGGCCCGGCTCAGCACCCGCATCGGCGCGCTCTTCGGCGGGACGCCGACCATCGTCGCCGCGGACGGCCCGGACCCGGAGGCCTTCGCCGCCCTCACCCTGCTCGACTGTCTGAGATCCACGGAATCCCTCGGTGAGGACGGACATCCGACCATCACCCTGCTCAACATCGCGCCCCGCGACGGCGCGTGGCCGAACGGCGTACCGTTCTGCTACTTCTGGTACGGCAACCATCTGGTCGCAAGCACCTTCAATCCAAGGGCTTTGGGCCTGGTACGGCGGGAACTCGACGTCCAGAAGGTGTTCGTCACCGACATCCGCGAGGTCCTGGCCGCAGCGTCCTGGTCCAACCTCCGACCGTCCGAGGTGGACAGCATCGCGGACACCCAGTTCCGCAGCCTGTGGTATCTCCCGCTGCTGGCCAGGTGGGTCGCCGACGACCGCCCGGTCCCCTCGACGCCGACCGTCGTACCACTCATCCCGGACGAGCCGCCGATCGTCGGCGTCATCGACAACTTCGGCAACTGCAAACTCAACTGCACCCCCGACGCCGTCGGCTTCACCCTCGGCGCGAGCCTCCCGGTCACCCACCGCACCCCCGACGGCGTCCTCACCACCACCGACGTGACCTGCTACCCGCACCTCACCGCCGTCCCCCGCCACGCCCCCGGCCTCATCCCGGGCAGCTCCGGCACCGGCTACTTGGAACTCGTCGTCCGCAACGCCTCCGCCGCCACCCACTTCAACCTCCGCCCAGGCGACTCCCCGCTCCACCCGGCCGAGACCGCCTCCTAGTGCCGCGGTGGGTCAGATGTCGAAGACGGCGTGCGGAGTGGCCAGCTCGACGGGGCCGGGATAGGTCTTGCGGGCGTTCTCGGCTTGGGTGACGGCGTCGTACCACGGCGGGACGTGGGTGATGACGAGACGTTTGACGCCGGCCTTCTTGGCGTGTTCGCCGGCGTCGGCCGGGGTGAGGTGCAGGTCGGTCGGGTTGCGCGGGTCGTTGTCCGGCAAGGCGGCTTCGGACAGCAGCATGTCGGCGCCGCGGGCGAGCTCGACCAAGGCGTCGTTCGGACCGGTGTCGCCGGTGTAGACGAGCGATTTGTTGCCATGCTCAACACGGATCGCGTACGCCGGCACCGGGTGCACCATCGGCGCGGTCCGGACCGTGAACGGCCCGATCCGCTGAACGTCCTTCCAGGTATGGAAGACCAGCTCCTCCTCCATCCCCGGATCGAGCGGCAGGTCGTACGCCAGCGCCATCCGCTCCGCCGTACCGGGTGGACCGAACACGGGGATGCGCGGGATCGGTGCGCCGGGCGCGTACTTGGCCGAGACGTACAGTCCGCACAGGTCCATGCAGTGGTCAGGATGCAAGTGGGACAGGCCGATCGCGCCGATCTCCGGTACGGCGAGGTGCCGCTGGAGCGAGCCGAGCGCGCCACTGCCGAGGTCGAGGATCAGGTTGAACCCGTCGGCGGTGACCAGGTAGCTCGAGGCGGCCGAGTCCGGCCCGGGGACGGACCCGGAGCAACCGATCACGGTGAGCTTCATAGCGTGAACATTACCGGCGGGTTGTCTGCTTCGCAGGGAAGCCGGTGCTGTCGGACCTGGGCTGATCCGGCTGTCTGGCAATGATTCCGCGCCCCATCACCGGCCGATCCGGTGCCGTGGACAACATCCCGTGCGAGACCCGTCACACCCGGCACCAACCACCTGGACCTGAAGGCCTAGCGGAGCCAGGCGAACTGGTCGACGTCGCCCAGGACCGGGCCGAGGAAGCGGGAGCCGATCGCGGCGAACTCGGCCGGGCTGCCGGTGGTGACGAAGCGGTGACGCGGCTCGGGCAGGTTGTCCGGCCGGAGCAGGCCGGTCTTGGTCAGGACGCCGTACACGTCCTTCGCGCACTCCTCGGCGCTGCTGACCAGCGTGACGTTGTCACCCATCACGTAGGAGATCACGCCGGTGAGCAACGGGTAGTGGGTGCAGCCGAGGATGAGGGTGTCGACGCCGGCCTCGACCAACGGGTCCAGGTACTCGTGCGCGGCCTCGAGCAGCTCGGGACCGGACGTGACGCCGGACTCGACGAAGTCGACGAACTTCGGGCAGGCCTGGGTGAACAGTTCCACCTGCGGCGCGGCGGCGAACCCGTCCTCGTACGCCAGCGAGGCGGCGGTCGCCCGGGTGCAGATGACGCCGACGCGCTGGTTGCGGGTGGCGGCGACGGCTCGGCGGGCCGCGGGCAGGATCACTTCCACGACCGGTACGTCGTACCGTTCGCGAGCGTCCCGCAGCATCGCGGCACTGGCCGAGTTGCAGGCGATCACGAGCATCTTGACGCCGGCCTCGACCAGGTGATCGAGACACTCCAGCGCGTACTCGCGGACCTCGGCGATCGGCTTCGGACCGTACGGCTGCCGGGCGGTGTCGCCCAGGTAGAGGATCGGCTCGTGCGGCAACTGGTCGAGCACCGCCCGGGCCACCGTGAGTCCCCCGAAGCCCGAGTCGAAGATCCCCACCGGTGCGTCAGCCACGCCGGAAAGCTTAACCGGCGGCCGCCCGCGGCCACCGGGCGGCTGTGGATCGGCCACGGATCGGCCACGGATCGGGGCTGGATCGGATATGGATCGGGTACGGACGGGTCCGGGATCGGGCAGTACCGGAGCCGGCCTTATCCGGGGCCCGGAAACGACACGCCGGAGTTATCCACATCTTTACTCTGCGGAATTGCCTTTTCGCGTGATGCGCGCCACTCTGGACCGATGTTTGTTCGACCGCCCCTTGTGACGCCATGAACTGTGACTTGAACATGGCGCAGCACATCGCGGTGGTGCTGAGCACCACCGCCGCACCGAATCCGCAACCGGAGAACGCCACGGCCGCTGGGCAGGCCGCCGGTCAGGCTGCGGACACGAACAGCACCATGGCGGACATCGCGGCGGCCCTGGGGCCGACCGGGATGCTGCTGGTGCTCGGCCTGGCGGCGTTCGCCTTGTACGTCGTCTCGTTGTCCCTGCACCCGAACGCCAAGTGCTACCGGTGCAAGGGCGCAGGCCGGCACCGGGGTTCGCTGTTCAGCTACGCGACCCGTCCCTGCACCAGCTGCAAGGGTCGCGGCACCCATCCACGACTGGGACGCAGAGTCCTCTTCAAGCAACCGTAGGCGGCCATGACGTAACGCAGCACCAGGTGCCGACAGCAACAAAGGCGCCCGACCCGGTCCGGGCCTTCCGCCAGCCCGGCCGGTCCCCTCACCCGACGGCTCGCCCCCGCCGGCTCACCACAGTGCAGCGGCCGAGCGCCGCCGTACGACGCTGCCCGGCTACCCGGCGTCGCCAAGACCGGCTGAGCGGGCGCGGAGGACGGCTTCGGCGCGGTCGGCGGCCTGGATCTTGGTCAGCACGTTGGACACGTAGTTGCGGACCGTTTTCGGTCGCAGCCCGAGCCGCTGACCGATCGCGGCGTTGCCGAGACCGTTCGCGACCAGGGTCAGGATCTCGTGCTCCCGCTCGGTCAGCTCCGGGAACACCGGCGTCCTCGGCCACGGGGGCTGGTCTGTCAGCGCGATCAACCGCGCCGCGACCGCACCGGAGAACACCACTTCCCCGGCCGCGACCGCACGGATCGCCGCCACGATGCGCTCCGGCTCGGCGTCCTTCAGCAGGTACCCGCGGGCCCCGGCCCGGACCGCCCCGAACACCGACTCGTCGTCGACCATGGTCAGCACCAGCGGCGCCACCCGCGGCGCGCTGACCCCGAGCCGCCGGATCACCTCGATCCCGCCCATCCCGGGCAGGTTGAGATCGACGACGACCACGTCCGGCGCGAGCCGTTCGACCACCTCCACCGCCTCCGGTCCCGACCCGGCCTCGCCGACCACGGTCAGGTCGGGTTCCAGCTCGATCCGGGTCCGCAACCCGAGCCGGAACATCGGATGGTCCTCGACCAGCACCACATCGACCGGTTCGGCGCTCACAGCGGAATCCTCCCGCACACCCGCGTCCCGGACGGGCCACTCTCGACCTCGAGCCGCCCGCCGAGCGCCTCGGCCCGCTCCCGCATCGACACCAGCCCGACTCCTTCCGCGGTCCCGTCGGCGATCCCGTGGCCGTCATCGACAACGCGCACCTCGAGCCGGCCGTCGGTCACCTCCACCTCGACGCTCGCCGACCGAGCCTCGGCATGCCGTACGACGTTCGCCAGCGACTCCGACACGATCCGCAGTACGGCGACCTCCACCGCCGCGGGCAACGCATCGCCGAGCGACAGCCGCAGCCGGACATCGAGCCCAGCCGTCCGGAACCTGTCCACCTCCGACTCCAGCGCCGGGCCGAGACCTGCGTCCAGCGCGGCCGGCTGCAGGTCACGGCTGATCCGCCGGACCTCCGTGATCGCGGCCCGCGCCTGCCCCTCCAGATGGGCCAGCAGGTCCTCCGGCCGCACACCACGCTCGGCCGCGAGGCGCAGCGAGTCCACCGTCAGCAACTGCCCCGCGAGCAACGGCCCGACGCCGTCGTGGAGGTCACGGCGCAGCCGCCGCCGCTCGTCCTCGCGCGCGGTCGTGGCCACCGCCCGAGCCGCCCGCAACTCGCCCGCCTCACGCTGCGCCCGCAGCACCAGGACGACGAACGGCAGCACCTCACGCAACGCCCGCCGATCCCGGCGCGACAGTCGGGAGCCGTCCGCCGACCCCAGGAGCAGCGCGCCGAGCGTCGTACCGGAACCGTCGACCACACTCTCGCGGTTCACCTGCGCCGGACGATCGCCGTGGACCCACAACGTCCGGTCATCGGCATCGAGAACCTCGACGTACGGCAGGACCAGCGCGGCCGCGATCGTCTCCGCGAGGTTCGCCGGACTGCCGGCGATGCCATGGGCAAGCACAGCAGCGACACCACCCGGCCGGCCACCGGGTCCCAGCAGCCGGTCGCGGAACCACCCACCCGCCCGGGCCACGAGCAGACCGCCACCCAGCGCCAGTGCCGCAACCACCGCAGCGCCCACCACCGACGCGGACGCGCGAGCCATCGACAGGCTCGCGAGGGCAACAAGACCGACGTACGCCGCCAGCAGCAGAACGACCGCACCGGCGTACAGGACGGTGCGGCGCAGCACCAGGCTCACGTCGTACAACCGGTAGCGCAGCAGGGCGAACGCGAGACCGAGGATCATCGCCACGAAGGCCAAATACGCCGTCGCCACCAGGCCGAGCTGCCAATGTTCGACCAGATCCACGATCGAGAGGACGTTGGCCACCAGGACGTTGCCGGCCAGCACCACGAACCCGAGCACGAACCACTTCGCCTGCTGTCGAGCCGTCCAGTCCGACACCCGCACGTAGCGGTGGAGCTGGATGCCGGCCAGCAGGATCACCGACGACAGGTCGTACAGGCCCTGCGGAGCCGAATCCGGCTGTACGACGTCCAGCCGGTTTCCGACCACCAGCGCAGCACCCAGCAGACCGACCACCGGCCACGCCCAGCGGAACCACCGCGGATGCCAGCGACCGTCAGGGAACAACCCGATCAGCAACGGCGTGGTCAGCTGGACCGCTCCGATGATGACGACGTACAGGACCTCCGCAGCCCCGCCGTCCGCGGCGAGTCCGTCGGCGAACGGACCGACGAACACACCACCGAGCTGCACGCCGGTCACCACGGCGAGCAGCGACGGACGCCGCCACACCAGCACCAGGCTGACTCCGAGCGCCAGCAACAGCAGGGCCCAACTGATGACCGTGATGCCGATCGCATAGGCGTCGACCGACAGGCGAAGCGCGGCCAGCACCTCCAGCGACGGGGCGGTCGGCCGCTCGAACGGCACACAGATGCCGCTCTCACACGGGACCAGGATCCGGCGGCGCACCGCGGGCGTGCCGAGGACCGCCGTCGTGAGCGCCACCAGCGTGACGCCCACGGCGACGGTCCGCGCCAACCGGATCCTCAAGTCCTCCAAGGTTCCCCCTCGCCGGCAGCCGTCTGCCGCTCTGCTCAGCCGACCGCGTCGATGGCGGCCGAGCGTGCCGTCCTGACCATCACGATGCCGACAATCGCGCCGAGCAGCAACGGCACGATCGGCGGAGCCCCGAACGCGACGGCCGCGACGATCACCAGGACGGCGAGGGCCGCGACGACGACGCCGGTACGACGGGCCACACCGGCCCGGCGCATCAGCACGACCACGCCGAGCAGAGCGAGCGAGCCGGTCACGCTGCTGGTCGCGATCACCGGGTCGTACGCGGCGTCGTAGATGTCGATCCACCGGCCGGGGTTGTCGGTCCCGACCGCGTACTCCAGTGTGTAGACGGCGAACCAGCACACCGGCATCACGGCCGCGCAGGCGACGGCCGCCCTGCCGAGGGTGCCGCCGTCGCGGACCCGCGCCGTCATCCGGACCCCGGCGATGTACGTGCCGAGCGTCAGCATGATCAGGGCCAGCGTCAGCAGGCCGCTCCAGATCTCGTTGTACTCGTGGTTGATCGGCGCGATCGCCTCGGCCGGCAGGTCGTTCAGCGCGACACCGCGTTGTTCGGCGGCCTCGCTCAAGGCGGCGTCGTACCCGTTGTTGGTGGCGATCATCGTGGCCACCGACACGACGAAGCCGGCGAACGCGCCGATCAGCAGCCGACCGGCCCGGCGGAGCCGGTCGCATTCGGCGGTGGTCAGCGGCGGAGCCGGTGCACTGGTCCTCGTGGTGGTCATTTCCCCTCCAAGGTCGAAACGAATGTCTCGACCTTGGCCGTCCCGGCGTCCCGGCCACCAGGGACGGATCGTCCCACCAGCTGAGGAATCAGGCCGACGAGGACAGCGGCCCGCGGATCAGGCCCAGAGCTGCCCCTCGAGGCGGTCCTCGGCCTCGTCGATGGTGCCTTCGTACGCGCCGGTGGACAGGTACTTCCAGCCGCCGTCGGCGACCACGAACGCGATGTCCGCGGACTCGCCCTCGCGGACGCACCTGGCCGCCTGGCCGAGGGCGGCGTGCAGGATCGCGCCGGTCGAGATGCCGGCGAAGATGCCCTCGTTGTCGAGCAGTTCCCGCACCCGGCGGACGGCGTCGCGCGGACCGACCGAGAACCGGGCGTCGATCAGCGTCTCGTCGTACAACTCGGGCACGAACCCCTCGTCGAGGTTGCGCAGCCCGTAGACGAGTTCGCCGTACCGGGGCTCGGCGGCGACGATCGTCACCTCGGGCTTGTGCTCGCGGAAGAACCGGCCGGCACCCATCAGCGTGCCGGTGGTGCCGAGACCGGCCACGAAGTGCGTCACCGACGGCAGGTCGGCGAGGATCTCGCGCGCGGTGCCGTCGTAGTGCGCGGCCGCGTTGGACGGGTTGCCGTACTGGTAGAGCATCACCCAGTCCGGGTGCTCCTCGGCGACCTGCTTGGCCACCCGGACCGCCTCGTTCGAGCCGCCCGCGGCCGGGGACGAGATGATCTCGACGCCCCACATCCGCAGGATCTGCCGGCGCTCCTCGGAGGTGTTCTCCGGCATCACGCAGACCATCCGGTAGCCGCGCAGCTTGGCCGCCATCGCCAGCGAGATCCCGGTGTTGCCCGAGGTCGGCTCCAGGATGGTGGTGCCGGGTTTGAGGCGGCCGTCCTTCTCGGCGTCGAGCAGCATCCGCAGCGCCGCCCGGTCCTTGATCGAGCCGGTCGGGTTGCGGTCCTCGAGCTTCGCCCACAGCCGGACGTCGGCCGAGGGCGACAGCCGGGGCAGGCCGACCAGCGGCGTGCCCCCGACCGAGTCGAGCAGGCTGTCGAAACGCATGCTCAGCCGCCGGCCACCGCGGGCAGCACGACGACCACGTCGCCGTCCTTGACACCGGTCTGCAGGCCGCCGGTGAACCGGACGTCCTCGTCGTTCACGTACACGTTGACGAATCGGCGCAGTTCCTCCGGCTCACCCTCGACGATGCGCTCCTTCAGGCCCGGGTGGGCGCCGTTGAGGTTGTCGATCAGCTCGCCCAGGGTGGCGCCGTCGCCGTTCACGGCCTTCTCGCCGCCGGTGTAGGTGCGCAGGATCGTCGGTACGCGCAGTTCGATCGCCATCTATCTGTCTCCTTCGCTTTCTTCATAGGAACCAACCACGCGTACTTCTTCTTCCACGACCTCGCCGTCGATGATCCGGTACGACCGGAACTCGACCGGGCCGTCGTACGCCGGGGAATCCGCACCGTCCCGGGTCGACACCAGCACGTAGTGGGCGCCGGGCTCCTGGGCCAGGGCGATGTCGGTGCGGGACGGATACGCCTCGGTCGCGGTGTGCGAGTGGTAGATCACCACCGGCTCCTCGTCGCGCTCGTCCATCTCCTTGTACAGCCGGAGCAGGTCGCCCGAGTCGAACTCGTAGAACGTCGGCGACATCGCCGCGTTCAGCATCGGGACGAACCGCACCGCACGGTCGGACCCGGCCGGCCCGGCGACCACGCCGCACGCCTCGTCCGGGTGGTCCCGGCGGGCGTGCGCGACGATCGCGTCGTACGTCGCACGCTCGATGATCAGCACGAGACCACGGTACGGGGGCCGCCGGACCGGTCCTGCCAACCCGGCAGTCGGTCCACCATGCGGACAGAGCGTTACCAGCGGTCGTGGACCTGGGGCCGGATCAGCTCGTCGTACGTCTCCCGTACGGCGGCCAACTGGTCGGCCGTCAGCGGGGGCAGCGTGGCGGCGGTGATGTTGCCGGCCACCTGGGCCGGATTGCGTGCGCCGGGGATGACGACGCTCACACCGGGCTGGTCGAGGATCCAGCGGAGCGCGAACTGGGCCATCGTGACCCCGGCCGGAAGCCAGGGCATCAGCCGGCGGACGGCCTCCAGGCCGGTGGCGAAGTCGACGCCGGAGAAGGTCTCGCCGACGTCGAAGGCCTCGCCGTGCCGGTTGTAGCTGCGGTGGTCGTCGGCGGAGAACGTGGTGTGCTCGTCGTACCTGCCGGACAGCAGCCCGCTCGCCAGCGGGACCCGGGCGATGATGCCGACACCCGCCTCGCGCGCCGCGGGAAGCACCTGGTCGAGCGGCTTGAGCCGGAAGGCGTTCAGGATGATCTGGACGGTCGCGACGTTCGGCCGGGCGATCGCGGTGAGCGCCTCGGCGCAGGTCTCGACGCTCACGCCGTACGACGCGACCCAGCCCTCGTCCACGAGGGTGTCGAGTGCGTCGAAGACGGCGTCGGTCGAGTACACCGGCGTCGGCGGGCAGTGCAGCTGGACCAGGTCGATCGTGTCGACGCCGAGGTTCTGCCGGGAGCGGTCGTTCCAGGCCCGGAAGTTCGCGAGCGTGTAGTTCTCCGGGACCTGCTCGACCCGGCGGCCCATCTTGGTCGCCACGGTCAGTCCGTCGTACGACCTCAGCACCTGCCCGACCAGGCGCTCACTGCGCCCGTCGCCGTACACGTCCGCGGTGTCGATGAAGGTGACCCCGCCCTCGACGGCCGTCCGCAGTACGGCGAGCGCCTCGCCCTCGTCGACCGAGCCCCAGTCGGCTCCCAGTTGCCAGGCCCCGAGCCCGACCACACCAACGTCCCGACCGGTCCGGCCCAGCCTCCGCATCTCCATGGAGACAACCCTAGGCAGCGACCTCGATCCGCAGTTCGGCGCCCTCCGACAGCTCGAGTTCCACGGCCAGCGTCTCGGCCATGATCAGGTCGCGATGCGCCTTGACGGCGGCGAGAACGTCCGGAGTCGCGGTCAGGGTCAGCCGCACGCGGTCGGTCACCTCGAGACCGGCGTCCCGCCGCGCCTGCTGGATCGACCGGATCACGTCGCGCGCCGTCCCTTCCGCCTCCAGTTCCGGCGTCAGCGTCGTGTCGAGCACGACGAATCCGCCGCCGCTCAACAGCCCACTCGCCGTACCGCCCTCCGCGAGCGTGGTTTCCACGGTGTACTCACCCTCGGCCAACTCGATGCCGCCGGCAACGACCACACCGTCCGGGAAGACCGACCAGTCGCCGCTCTTGGCCGCCTTGATCACCGCCTGGACATCACGTCCGAGCCGTGGACCGGCCGCCCGTGCGTTCACCGTCAGCCGCTGCGAGACCGGCGCGTCCACGGCGTCCGCCGACGCGAGTACGACGTCCCGCACGTTGACCTCGGCCTGGATGAGCGCCACCAACGGCTTCAGCGCATCCGCATCGGCCGTGGCGACCGTCAGCGTCTGCAACGGCTGCCGGCCGCGGATCCCGGCCGCCTTGCGGATCGACGAAGCGACCGAGCACACTTCGCGGACCCGATCCATCCGGGCCACCAGCTCCGGGTCGTCCGGCAGTTCGTCCACCGCCGGCCAGTCGGTGAGATGCACGGACCGGCCACCGGTGAGACCTCGCCAGATCTCCTCGGCCGTCAACGGCAGCAGCGGCGCGACCGTGCGGGTCAGCACCTCCAGGGCGGTGAACAGCGTGTCGATCGCCTCGGGCGAGCCTTCCCAGAAGCGGTCCCGCGACCGGCGGATGTACCAGTTGGTCAGCACCTCCACGTAACCGACGACGGCCTCGCAGGCGGCCGCGACCTCGTACCGGTCGAGCCGCGTCTGGACCTCGTCGACGAACACCCGGAGCTTGGCCAGCAGGTACTTGTCCAGCGGGTCCGGCGAGGTGATCGACGTACCGGCCTCACGCCCGGCAGCGTTGGTGTAGAGGGCGAAGAAGTACCACGCGTTCCACAGCGGGATCATGACCTGGCGGACGCCGTCGCGGATGCCCTCCTCGGTGACGATCAGGTTTCCGCCGCGCAGGATCGGGCTCGACATCAGGAACCAGCGCATCGCGTCCGCGCCGTCCCGGTCGAACACCTCGGAGACGTCCGGGTAGTTGCGCAGCGACTTGCTCATCTTCTGCCCGTCGCTGCCGAGCACGATGCCGTGACTCAGGCAGGACGAGAAGGCCGGCCGGTCGAACAGCGCCGTCGACAGAATGTGGAGCGTGTAGAACCAGCCGCGGGTCTGGCCGATGTACTCGACGATGAAGTCGCCCGGGAAGTGGTGCTCGAACCACTCGGTGTTCTCGAACGGGTAGTGCACCTGGGCGAAACTCATCGACCCCGAGTCGAACCACACGTCCAGCACGTCCGGCACCCGCCGCATCGTCGACCTCCCGGTAGGGTCGTCCGGGTTCGGCCGGGTCAGCCGGTCGACGTACGGGCGGTGCAGATCCGGCACCGGGACACCGAAGTCCCGCTCGAGCTCCTCGATCGACCCGTACACGTCGATCCGCGGGTACGCCGGATCGTCCGAGCGCCAGACCGGGATCGGACTCCCCCAGAACCGGTTCCGGCTGATCGACCAGTCCCGCGCGTTCGACAGCCACTTGCCGAACTGACCGTGCTTCACGTGCTCCGGGACCCAGGTGATCTGCTCGTTCAGCTCGACCATCCGGTCCCGGATCCGGGTCACCTCGACGAACCAGCTCGACACCGCCTTGTAGATCAGCGGGCTCCGGCACCGCCAGCAGTGCGGGTAGCTGTGCACGTAGCTGTCCTCGCGCACCAGCGCGCCGGCCGCCCGCAGGTCGCGGATGATCTGCCGGTTCGCGTCGAACACGTGCATGCCCTGGTACGGCGGCACGACGCCGGTGAACCGGGCACCGTCGTCCACGGTCAGAATCGTGGGGATCCCGACGGCCTCACAGGCGATCTGGTCCTCCTCGCCGTACGCCGGGGCCAGGTGGACGACGCCCGTCCCGTCGTCGGTCGTCACGTGTTCGGCGGCGACGACCTGAAACGCGTTGGCCGTACCGGCGAAGAAGTCGAAGAGGGGTGTGTAGCGCAGGCCGATCAGCTCCGAACCCTTCAGCCTGCGGATCACCTCGGTGTAGCCGTACGCGGCCAAACGAGCCTCGGCCAGGATCGTCGGGCGACCGTCGACGTCCACCACGGCGTAGTCGAGGTCGGGGGCGACCGCCATCGCGAGGTTGCTCGGCAGGGTCCACGGGGTGGTGGTCCAGGCGAGCAGGCGTTCACCGGTCTCCAGCTCGACCGCGACGGTGACCGAGGGGTCGTGTCGCGGCTGGTAGACGTCGTCGTCCATCCGCAGTTCGTGGTTGGACAGCGGTGTCTCGTCGTTCCAGCAGTACGGGAGGACTCGCAGGCCCTCGTACACCAGGCCTTTGTCGTGGAGCGTCTTGAACGCCCAGATCACCGACTCCATGTAGTCGCGGTTGAGCGTCTTGTAGTCGTTGTCGAAATCGACCCAGCGGGCCTGGCGGGTGACGTAGCTGCGCCATTCGCCGGTGTACTTGAGCACGGACGCGCGGCAGGCCTCGTTGAACTTCTCGATCCCGAGCTCGAGGATGTCGGCCTTCGTCTTGAGGCCGAGCACCCGCTGCGCCTCCAGCTCGGCCGGCAACCCGTGCGTGTCCCACCCGAACCGGCGCTCGACCCGGCGCCCGCGCATCGTCTGGTACCGCGGTACGACGTCCTTCACGTACCCGGTGAGCAGGTGACCGTAATGCGGCAACCCGTTCGCGAACGGCGGCCCGTCGTAGAAGACGAACTCGTTCGCCCCGTCCTCCCCCGCCGCCCGCTGCTCGACCGACGCCTGAAACGTCCCGTCCTTCTCCCAGTACTCGAGCACCCCCCGCTCGACCGCGGGAAAGTCAGGACTGGCACTCAGGCGCACATCACGAGTCTTCGGGTAGCTCACTCACCGCATGTTATGCAGCAGCGCCGACTGCAGATAACCCAGCCAGTCGTACAGGTCGTACGTCAGGCGGCGGGGGTCGTCGTCGGGGAGTTTCTCCCAGGTGGCGTAGTCGTCCTCCTCCTTGATGTCGAGGCGGGTGCCGATCGCCAGGCGGAGGTCGTTGAGCGCGCGGAGCCAGGACAGTTGCTCGTCGGGTTCGAGCGCGATCTCGTCCGCGCCGGACTCCTCCAGCGCCGACAGCACCCGCTTGGCGTCGGTGACCTTGCCCTCGCGCAGCCCGCGCTCGGTGAACCGGCGGAACTCCGCCGACGCCATGTCGTCCCCGGAGTACGCGTCCGGCAGCAGCCGCTGGAGTACGACGTCCTCCGGCGGCGACGTCGGCCCGTCACTGTCCAGCAGCGCGGCCAGCGGGTCCGACGACTGGGTGGCGCGCGGCGGCATCCCGTCGTACAGCAGCTCCACCAGGTTGCGGAGCAGGTTCGCCAGGATGTCGGCCTCGTGCTCGGCGAAACTGACGACGACGGTCTTGCGGCGCTTGCGGAACCGCGTCACGACTTCTCGCAGGTGGCCCACAGGCCGTAGGAGTGCATCGCCTCGACGTCGCGTTCCATCGCCTCGCGGTTGCCGTTGGAGACCACGGACTTGCCCTCCTGGTGGACCTGCAGCATCAGCTTCTCCGCCTTCTGCTTGGAGTAGCCGAAGTAGGTCTGGAACACATAGGTGACGTAGTCCATCAGGTTGATCGGGTCGTTCCAGACGATCGTCACCCACGGTGGGCTCAGCTCGATCGCCTCGTCGACCTCGGGGCTCTCGAGTTCGCTGGGTGCGGTGCTCACCTGTCCATTCTCTCCATCATCGGTTCCCGGTTCGCAATAGGCTGCCCTTGTGACTCACGCAGCGACGGACTCGACCGCTCTCCTCACGGACCACTACGAGCTGACCATGCTGCAGGCCAGCCTGGCCGACGGCACGGCGCACCGCCGATCGGTCTTCGAGCTGTTCGCCCGCCGGCTGCCGGACGGCCGCCGGTACGGCGTCGTGGCCGGCGTCAACCGGCTGCTCGACGCGCTCGACCGGTTCCGCTTCGACGAGCAGGCGATCGCGTTCCTGGCCGATCGGGGTGTCGTCGACCAGGCTACCCGCGACTGGCTGGCCGACTACCGGTTCAGCGGCGACATCTCCGGGTACGCCGACGGGGAGATCTACTTCCCGGGCTCGCCGGTGCTGGTGGTGGAGTCCAGTTTCGCCGAGGCGGTGCTGCTGGAAACCGTTTTCTTGTCCATCCTGAACCACGACTCCGCTGTCGCCTCCGCCGCCTCCCGGATGACCTGGTGGGCCGGCGGCCGGCCGTGTATCGAGATGGGGTCGCGCCGCACCCATGAGGGGGCCGCGGTCGCCGCCGCGCTGGCGGCGTACATCGGCGGCTTCACCGCGACCTCGAACCTGGAGGCTGCCCGCCGGTTCGGCATCCCCAGCACCGGTACGGCGGCGCACTCGTTCACGCTGCTGCACGACCGGGAGCGGGACGCGTTCACCTCCCAGGTCGATGCCCTCGGCAAGGGCACCACCCTGCTGGTGGACACCTACGACGTGGCCGACGCGGTCCGGACCGCGATCGACATCACCGGGCCCGAGCTCGGCGCGGTCCGGCTCGACTCCGGCGACCTGCCGTCGCTGGCCGCGCAGGTCCGCGAGCAGCTGGACTCCCTCGGCGCGACCAAGACCCGGATCATCGTGACCAGCGACCTGGACGAGTTCCAGATCGCCGCGCTCGCACCCGCGCCGGTCGACGGGTACGGCGTGGGGACCTCGCTGGTCACCGGTAGCGGCTACCCGACGAGCGGTTTCGTGTACAAGCTGGTCGCGCGTGAGGACGCGGACGGGCAACTGGTCCCGGTCGCCAAGAAGAGCCCGGACAAGATCTCGATCGGCGGCCGCAAGTGGGCGTTGCGCCGGCGCTCGGACACCGGGGTTGCCGAGGTCGAGCTGATCGGCGTCGGCGAGCCGCCGACGGACGACGGTGACGACCGCGAGCTGCTGAAGCCGTTGGTCGAGGGCGGCAAGATCATCGGCCGCACCACACCGGCCGAGGCGCAGGCCCACCACCTGAAGGTCCGCGACGAGCTCCCCCGCTACGCCAGCCAGCTGAGTCGCGGCGAGCCCGCGATCCCGACCGAGTACATCGGCGACTACGACGCGCGGAACCCGTTCCTGCCCCGGAGTCACGTGTGACCACCGGACCGCGGACCGGCCAGGGCGGTGAGGCGGGGAAGAAGGTGAACTGGCCGGCGGACGCGCCGGCGAGCGAGGCCGACGTACTGATCGTGATGAGGTTCGCCGAGCGGGCCACCCGGAAGGCGATCAGCGAGGAACTGGCCGGCACCGGCCTGCACGCGGGTCAGGAGTTGGTGCTGGCCAAGCTGCTGCACCACGGCTCCCTCCCGGTCGCCCAGCTCGCGAAGGTCCTGGACGTCGAGGTGCCGACCGCGACCAAGACCACCCAGCGGATGGAGGCGGCCGGCCTGGTCCGCCGGGTGAAGAACTCGGCCGACGCCCGGCAGGTCAGCATCGAGCTCACCGACCGCGGCGCCGAACTCGCCCGTACCGTTCAGGAGGTGTACGCCCAGGCCGGCCGTCGCGCGCTGGCCCGGCTGACCCCCGAGGACCGCCGCGTCCTGCGCAACCTGCTGTGGACCATCACCACGACCCTCGAGCCGATCTCCCCCGAGTAGGTCGTGTCTGGCAATTCCGCGCCGTAGCGAGCAGGTGCTCGGTGCGGTGCATCGGCGTGCTGGAGCGGAGGTTGCGATGCGGAGCATCGTGGCCTTCGCTCCAGTGCGCCGAGGTGCCGTGCCGAGTGCCGCGCAGTAGGCGGGGAATTGCCAGACACGACCTAACTCACGAACCGGGCAGGTACGTGTCGAGGAACGGGTTGCGGAACTTGCCGGTCGGGTCGTACTTCGCGGCCAGGTCGATGAAGTCGGCAACCTTCGGGTAGCAGGACCGCAGGTACGCCGCGTCGGCCGCGAACACCTTGCCCCAGTGCGGCCGGGCGCCGAGCGGGTTGAGCGCCTCCTCGAGCGCGACGACGACCGGGCGTACGGCGGCCTCGTCCTGGATCCAGGTGAAGTGCAGGGCGACGGTGTCGCGGCCCTGGCTCGGGCTCAACCAGAGCTCGTCCGCGGCGATCGTCCGTACCTCCGACACCTGGAGCACCGGAGCCAACTGGTTGCCCAAGGCCCGCAACGCCTCGAACGACTCGGCCGCCGCGGTCCTGGGCAGGAAGTACTCCGACTGCAACTCGTCACCGTTGCTCGGGGTGAACTCGAGCCGGAAGTGCGGCAAGCGCTCGTTCCACGGCCCCGGTACGCCGCCCTGCTGGGTCGCGTACTCGGCCGGCATCGACTTGATCGGGTGCCGCGGCCCGTCCGCGATGTGAGCACCGAGCCACGACCGGGGCGGTGGGGTGGGGAAGGAATCGGGCGCAGCTTCGATCGGCGCACCGGCCCGCTGCTTGCGCCAGACCATCACATCCGGGTCGACCCAGTCGGTGAACGCACTCACGCTGTACGCACTCGCCATCACCTCGGCGAAGTCGCTGCCGAGCCGGTCCACCGGCAGACCGTCGTACACGACCTGGCTGATCTCGTACGACGGTTGCACGTCGAGTGTGAGGCTGACCGTCACCCCGAGCGCGCCGAGCGAGATGATCGAGCCGGCGAAGTCGGGGTGGTCACGGGTCAGTGTGACGAGGTCGCCTTCGGCGTCGACGAACGTGATCGCGTTGACCGCGTCGGCGAGCGGGCCGTTGGTGTCACCGGAGCCGTGCGTCCCGGTCGAGCACGCCCCGGCCACCGAGATGTGCGGCAGTGATCCGAGGTTGTGCAGGGCGAGTCCGCGCGACTGGAGCGCGCCGGTGATCTCGCCGTACCTCAGCCCGGCCGAGACGGTCACGCCGCCGTCGCCGACCTCGATCACCGTCGGCAGGTCGGCGACGCTGACCAGTGCGCCGGTGCTGTCGGCGACCCGGTTGAACGAGTGCCCGGTGCCGAGGACGCGGACCTTCTCGCTACGCGCGACGATCTCCTGCAACTCCGCCACCGACCGCGGGCGATGCAGCGGACTCGCGAAGCTGATGTTCCCGGCCCAGTTGGTCAGCTGCGTCATCGTCGGCCCCTTCTCTCACACGGCGTTCGGCCCCGACTCTCGCACATCGGCCGGGGCCGGGACCGAGGGGTCTTATCCCTTGGCGAGCAGCGAAAGGTTTCGGGCGGCGGGGAGCAGCCTGCCGGTGAAATCGAACAGTGCCTGGTTCTCCCACGCGTTGCCGGACGACGGGTCCGCCGGATCCCAGCCGGCACCGGCGACCGCGGTCCAGGCTGGTTCCCAGTAGACGGTCCCGATGCCGCGGCCGCCTTCGGCCGAGGCCACCGCGTCCTGTACGGCGCGGAACGCGGCAGACTGCCCGGCCGGCGTCGCGGGGTAGCCCGGGACGAGTTGACCCGGCTCGCGGATGATGTTCTCGAAGGCGGGCGTGTCGTCGGCCAGCGTGAACGGGTACGCCGTCTCCACGTTCAGCACGTCCCGGTCGTACCGGGCGGACAGCGTGGTGATCGCCTCCTGCAGGTCGGCCAGGCTGCCGTGCCAGTACCCGTAGTACGACAGCCCGATCAGGTCGAACGGCACGTTCCGGGCGACCACCTCGTCGAACCACCAGGTCAGGCTGCCGATGCCGTTGTTGATGTTGGTCAGGTGCAGCAGCACCTTGGTCGACCGGTCGACCGACTTCACCGCGCGCGAACCGGCGGTCAGGAACGACGCCAGGTTGTCCCACTGCGCGCCGACCACCTGGTCCGACGGATCGACGTCCCAGGTCTGGCCCCACGGCCAGAGCATCCCGGGGTTGATCTCGTTGCCGACCTGGACGTAGTCCGCCGTTGCGCCGGCCGCTTTCAAGGCCTGGAGTACGTCGCGAGTGTGCGCGGCCACCGCGTCCGCCAACTGGGCCGGCGTGAAGTTCCGCCAGGCGGCCGGGATGCCCTGCGCCCCCGGGTCGGTCCAGCGGTCGGAGTAGTGGAAGTCGACCAGCAGCTTCATCCCGGCTGCCTTGATCCGCTTCCCGGTGGCGACCACGTGGGCCTTGTCGTTGAAACCGTCCGCCGGATCGACCCAGACCTTCAGCCGGCCGAGGTTCATCCCGGCCCCGGCCAGGATCCGGACGGCGTCGCCGCGGCGTCCGTCCGCGTCGAAGTAGGCGGCACCGAACGCCTCGTTCTTCGCCAGCCCGGACAGGTCGCCACCACGGATCGTCCGCTCGACCCGCCCGGCGGCCAGGCCGACGTCGTCGAAGCTCGCCCAGGTGCCACCCGGCCCGGACGTGGTCAGCTCGATCGTGCACGGCTTCCGGCGATCGGCGTACACCGAGACCGCGGAGCGGACCCACTGGTCGTCCTGCACGGTCTGCGCGACCACGATCCGGGCTGCCGGTCCGCAGCCGTGGACCGACACCGTGCTCGCGTTGAGCGCGCCACCGGACTTGGCCCACTCACGGTCCACCAGCCGCGGCCCGGCAACTCGACCGTCTGGCGTGTCGTGACGCGGTAGTCGGCGGCCGCCCAGTGCGTCAGCCGGTCACCAGTCCGGCCGCCACCCTCGATCTTCGCCGCACTCACGTCGCCCAGCACCTGCCAGCCACCGAGTCCTTGCTCGAAGCCTGGGTTGACCACGCCGCTCGCGGCCATGGCCGGCCGGGTCCCGGCACCGCCGAGCATCACGGCCGCCGCGCCGCCGAGTGCGGTCCTTCGGGTGATCGGTCTCATCTGAACCCTCCTAGCGTCGTGCCACCCGGACGACGCGGACACCGCCGGCGTCGAGCTTCAGCGAGTCACCCGCCTCTCCGGTCAGCAGATCGGTGCCACCGGCCGGCAGGTCCACCGGCCGGGTGCCGTGATTCACCGCGATCAGGTAGTCGGCGTCGCTGCCGTGGCGCCGGATCAGCTCCACCTCGGGCAGGCCGTCCGCCGGCACGATCCCCGCGTCGTCGTACGCCTGACGCAGTACGACGGCCAACTCGTCCACGCCGAGCCGGGTGGCGATGTAGTACGCCGAACCGGCGCCGAGCACGTTCCGCGTGACGGCCGGCTTCCCTTCCCCCGGCCCGTCCTCGAAGGCGGCGATCACCTCGGCGCCTTCCAGAGCGACGTCGTCCGACCAGACGTCGCCGGTCAGCCCACCGGTCAGCCGGACCGTCTCACCGGCCCGCAACGGCAGGAACTCCTCGACGGTCAGTCCGAGCACGTCCCGCAGCGGTGCCACGTAGCCACCCGCGTGGACGGCGTCGTTCTCGTCCACGATCGCCGAGAAGTACGACACCACCAGCGTTCCGCCGCTCTCGACGTACCGCCGAAGGTTGCCCGCAGCAACCTCTGTGAGCAGGTACGACGCCGGCGCGACGACCAATCGGTACGCCGACAGGTCGGACTCCGGATGCGCGAAGTCGACGGTGATCCCGTCGCGCCAGAGCCGGTCGTAGAAGGTGTCGACCCGCTCGCGGTGGGACAGGTCCTCGCTCGGCCGCCACTCCAGGTCCTGCGCCCAGAACGACTCCCAGTCCCAGAGGACGGCGACGTCCGCGCGCACTTCGGAGCCGAGCACTTCGGCGAGCCGGCCCAGTCCGTCGCCCAGCGCACACACCTCCGACCAGATCCGGCTGCCGGTGCCGGCGTGTGGCAGCATCGCCGAGTGGAACTTCTCCGCGCCGGACCGGGACGCCCGCCACTGGAAGAACATCACCGCATCGGCGCCGCGGCCCAGATGCGTGAGGGCGTTGCGGGCCAGTTCGCCGGGCCGCTTCGCCAGGTTGCGCGGCTGCCAGTTCACCCCTGAGGTCGAGTGCTCCATCAGGATCCACGGGCGGCCGCGGGCGATCGACCGGGTCAGGTCCGCCGACAGCGCCAGACCGACGTGGCTGCGGGGATCCTCGGCGACCAGGTAGTGGTCGTTGGCAACGATGTCCACCGCCTCGGCCCACTTCCACAGGTCGACCGAGGGGCAGGTACCGGCCATGAAGTTGGTCGTGATCGGGACGTCGGGACACTCGGCCCGGATCGCGTCCCGTTCGGCGACGAAGCACCGCAGCAGCGCGTCGGAACTGAACCGGGCGAAGTCCAGTCGCTGGGCCGGATTCACCACGCTCGCCGACACGGCCGGCGCGGAGACGTGTTCCCACTCCACGTAGCGCTGGCCCCAGAACGCCGTACCCCAGGCCTGGTTGAGCGCGTCGAGCGAGCCGTAGCGTTCCTGCAGCCACCGGCGGAAGGCGCGGATGCTCTGCTCCGAGTAGCACTCCGACACGGGAGCGCCGTACTCGTTGTGCACATGCCAAACGGCCAGTGCCGGGTGCTTGCCGTAGCGACGCGCCAGCTGGCGGGCGATCGACGTACTGGCGTCCCGGTACGCCGGTGAACTGGGGCTGGCCATGCCACGCGAACCGAAGCCGAGGACCGTTCCGTCGCGGGTCACCACCCGGGCCTCGGGGTGCTGGTGGAAGAACCAGGCCGGCGGCGAGGCGGTCGGCGTACCGAGGCTGATCCGGATGCCGGCGTCGTGCAGCAGCGCGAACAGCCGGTCCATCCAGCCGAAGTCGTACTCACCGGGCCGCGGCTCGATCAGGGCCCAGGAGAAGACCCCGATGCTGACCAGGTTCACGCCGGCCTGCCGCATCAGTTCGATGTCCTCGGGCCAGGTCTCCTCCGGCCACTGCTCGGGGTTGTAGTCACCGCCGTAGCTGATCGACGAAATCCCCGGAAGCCAGCCCGCACCCATCGACACGCCTCACTTTCTGTGCACGCACACAGCCGATCGGCCGGACGTATCAGCAAGGAAACAGGATGAATCGAAGTGTTGACAAGATTTGGACCCGAATATCACTGTGAACGTGCACAGCCCGCTGGGTCGCAGTTGGCGCCCCCGACACCGGGCACTCCCCGAGGAGGAGACAAGCGATGCGACGAAACCCCCGCCGCCGGCTGACCGCTCTGGCCGCCGGAGCCGCGCTGCTGCTGGTGGGCTGCTCCGGCACCGGCGCGAGCGACGAGCCGGCCGCCCAGCAGACGCGGCAGCAGAACGTGAAGCTCACGTTCTGGACCTGGGCCCCGAACATGGACAAGGTGGTGGCGACCTGGAACGCCGCGCACCCCGAGATCCAGGTCACCGTGAACAAGCAGGACGGTGGCGACCCGGCGGTCACCAAGCTGCTGACCGCGATCAAAGCCGGCAGCGGCGCCCCGGACCTGATGCAGGCCGAGTACCAGAAGATCCCGACGCTGGTGTCGGCCGACGCGCTCGCGGACATCTCGAAGCACCTCGACCCGGGCGTCGCGGGCCACTTCCCGGAGACCGTCTGGAAGTCGATCACTCTCGGCACGGACGCGGTGTACGGCGTACCGCAGGACTCCGGGCCGATGATGTTCTACTACCGCACGGACATCTTCAAGCAGTACGGCCTGCAGGTGCCGACCACCTGGGACGAGTACGCGCAGGTCGCCCGCAAGCTGCGCGCCGCCGACCCGAAGAAGTACCTCGGTACCTTCTCGGCCAACGACCCCGGCTGGTTCGCCGGACTGGCCCAGCAGGCCGGTGCGTCCTGGTGGAGCATCGACGGTGAATCCTGGTCCGTGTCGATCGACGACGAGCCGACGCTGAAGGTCGCCGACTACTGGGGCGGCCTGGTCGCCGAGGGCGTGATCGACAACAAGCCGATGTACACGCCGGAGTGGAACGCCGCGCTCAACAACGGCACCCAGGTCGGCTGGCTCTCGGCCATCTGGGCGCCAGGCGTGCTGGAGGGCAACGCCGCCGCCACCAAGGGCAAGTGGGCGATGGCTCCGCTGCCGCAGTGGACTCCGGACCAGCCCGCCACCGGCAACTGGGGCGGCTCGGCGACCTCCGTGACGTCGCAGTCCAAGCACCCCGCCGAAGCGGCCGAGTTCGTCGAATGGCTCAACACCTCACCCGAGGCCGTCAGCGCACTGGCCAAGACCAGCGGCGTCTACCCGGCCGACCAGCCGGGCCAGGCTCAGGCGCTGTCCGCGGCACCGCCGTTCTTCGCCAACCAGCCGGACTTCTACCCGAAGGCGGCCGAGATCGCCAAGACCGCCCGCAGCTTCACCTTCGGCCCGAACGTCAACGTCGCCTACTCCGCCTACACCGACGAGTTCGGCAAGGCCGCCCGGGCGAAGTCGAAGGAAGGCTTCACGGCCGCGGTGAAGACGATGCAGAAGACCACACTCGACAACCTCAAGAGCTCCGGGTTCTCGGTCAAGTGAGCACGACCCCCCGGCGTAGGCCCCTGGCGCCGTACGCCTTCCTCGCCCCGGCGGTGGTGCTGTTCACGGCCTTCCTCGCCCTGCCGATCGCGTACGCGGTGTACCTGAGCCTGCGCACCGTCAAGGTGCGCGGGCTCGGGCTCGGCAAGGGATCCCGCGAACAGGTGTGGGCCGGGTTCTCCAACTACACCAAGGCGCTGACCGATCCGGAGTTCGCCTCGAGCGTGCTGCGGGTGGCGGCGTACGGCGTGATCGTCGTACCGGCCATGCTCGGACTGGCCCTGCTGTTCGCGTTGCTGCTGGACACACCGCGGGCCCGGGCCCGGAGGTTCTCACGGTTGGCGATCTTCCTGCCGTACGCCGTACCGGCCGTCATCTCCTCGTTGCTGTGGGGTTTCCTCTACCTGCCGTCGGTGAGCCCGTTCCACTACGCCGCCGACCGGTTGGGCTGGGCGCTTCCCGACCTCTTGTCGTCCGGGTCGGTCATCTTCGCGGTCGCCAACATCGCCGTCTGGGGTGGCGTCGGGTTCAACATGGTGGTGATCTACACCGCGCTCAAGGCGATCCCGACCGAGATCTACGAGGCCGCCGAACTGGACGGCTGCGGCCAGATCGCGATCGCCTGGCGGATCAAGGTCCCGGTGGTGCTGCCGTCGCTGATCATGACGTTCGTCTTCTCGATCATCGCGACCCTGCAGGTGTTCGCCGAGCCGGTGACGCTGCGGCCGCTGACCAACACCATCTCGAGCACCTGGACCCCGTTGATGAAGGTGTACCGGGACGCGTTCACCCGCGACGACATCCACTCGGCGGCGGCGACCTCGGTCATCCTCGCGATGGCGACGTTCGTGCTGTCGTTCGGCTTCCTGCGGCTGGTCCAGAACCGCGCGTTCGGTCAGGAGAACCGATGACGACGACCATGACCCCCGAGCGCACCGTCCCGGTCGTGCAGACCGCCGTACGCCGGCCTCGGACCCACAGTCCGGTCGCGACCGGGATCCTGCTGGTCGGCGCCGTGTACTGCCTGCTGCCAGTGGCGTGGGTGGTCATCGCCTCGTCGAAGAGCGGTGCGGAACTGTTCTCCACGTTCACGTTCAGCCCGTCGACGCACCTGTTCGGCAACATCGCCGACCTGACCGCCTACCGCGGCGGGCTGTTCTGGCGGTGGATGGCGAACACCGCGCTGTACGCCGGTGTCGGTGGGCTGTTGTCGACGTTCGTCTCGGCGGCCGCCGGCTACGGGTTGGCGAAGTACACCTTCGCCGGCAAGCAGGCGGCGTTCAACGTGCTGCTCGCCGGGGTCCTCGTACCGAGCGTGGTGCTGGCGGTTCCGCAGTACCTGCTGCTGGCCAAGGTCGGGCTGACCAACACCTACTGGGCTGTGCTGCTGCCGAGCATCATCAGTCCGTACGGCATCTACCTGGCCCGGATCTACGCGGCGGCCGCCGTACCCGACGATCTGGTGGAGGCCGCCCGGACCGACGGGGCCGGTGATTTCCTGATCTTCCGGTCGATCGCGGTTCCGTTGATGGCGCCCGGGCTGGTGACGGTGTTCCTGTTCCAGTTCGTGGCGATCTGGAACAACTTCCTGCTCCCGTACATCATGCTCGGCAACGACCACCTGTTCCCGCTCACGGTCGGACTGTCCGGGCTGCTCAACCAGGGCGCGTCCCAGCCGAGCCTCTACACCTCGGTCGTCACCGGCTCACTGCTGTCGATCATCCCGCTGCTGGCCCTCTTCCTCACCTTGCAGCGCTACTGGAAGGTCGATCTCGCGGCGGGTGCGGTGAAGAGTTGACACTAGACTCGGGCACTGTGGAGCAGAACGGCGGCCGCAGGCGACCCACGATCAAGGACGTGGCCGCCGTCGCCGGAGTTTCCCGGGGCACCGTCTCCCGGGTACTGAACGGCGGCCACTGGGTCTCGCCCGAGGCGCTCACCGCGGTCCAGGCCGCCATCAAGTCCACCGGGTACGCCGCCAACCGGCACGCCCGCAGCCTGGTCACCGGCCGGGCGAACTCGGTCGCCTTCCTGCTCACCGAGCCCCAGCAGCTCCTGTTCGAGGACCCGAACTTCTCGGTCCTGCTCCGCGGTGCCGCGGACGCGCTGGCCAAGCGCGACATGCCGCTGCTGCTGATGGTCGCCGGTACAGCGGAGGAACGGCGCCGCGTCACCGACTACGTCACGGCCGGCCACGTCGACGGCGTACTGCTCATCTCGTCCCACGCCGGGAACCCCGTGGTCGGGACCCTGCTCCGCGACGGCATCCCGACGGTCGCGTGCGGTACGCCGCTCGGGTACGAGGGGAAGATCGGGTACGTCGCCGCCGACGACGTGGCCGGGGCACGCGAGATGGTCCGGCACCTGCGCGACACCGGCCGGCAACGGATCGCCACCATCACCGGACCGCTCGACACCCCCGGCGGCGTCCAGCGGCTGCAGGGCTACCGCGACGAGCTGAGTGACGCGTACGACGAGTCGCTCGTTGCCCACGGCGACTATTCGCGACTCGGTGGACAACGGGCGATGGCGGAGCTGCTGGAGCGCAGGCCGGACATCGACGCGGTGTTCGTGGCCTCCGACCTGATGGCGGCCGGTGCGCTGACCACGCTGGCCGCGCAGGGTCGGCGGGTGCCAGGCGACGTCGCCGTCGGCGGGTTCGACGACTCCTATCTCGCCGCGGCCCTGACCCCGCCCCTCACTACGATGCGCCAGCCCTTCGAACGGATCAGCTCCGAAATGGTCCGGCTCCTCGGCGACGTCATCAACGGCGAGCAACCGGCCGCCGTGATCCTGCCCACCACCTTGGTCCGTCGCGACTCCACCTGACGTCCCGCCGGCGCGTGCTCGTCTCGACGCACTAGCCCAGCATCAGTACGGCGGCGACGATGCCGGCCAGGACGATCAGGACGCGCAACAGCGTGGCCGGGAGGCGGCGGCCGATGTGCGAACCGACGTACCCGCCGACGACCGAGCCGGCCGCCAGCAAACCCGCGACGGTCAGGTCGAGGTCGGCGACGAAGACGAAGATCAGGCCGGCGACCAGGTTAGCGGCCAGCAACGCGAGGGTCTTGAGCGCGTTGACGATCCGCAGGTCGAGATCGAGCCCGAGGCCGAGCACCGCCATCATCATCACACCCGCGCCGGCGCCGAAGTAGCCGCCGTACACACCGGTCAGCGCGGCGAAGACCGTGGTCGCCGGCGACATCGTGGTCCGCTCGGTGTGCGGGTGCTCGTGCCGCGACCGCAGCCACTTCGTGATCCACGGCTGGACGCCGACGATCAGGCAGGTGAACAGGATCAGCCACGGCGCCACCGCGGCGAACACCCCGGGCGGCAGGGCCAGCAGCAGCGCGGCACCACCGACCGCGCCGATCGCGCAGGTCAGGATGACCGCGGTCGTGGTCGGCCGCCGTATCTCGCGCAACTCCCGCCGGTACCCGAACGAGCCGCTCAGCGAGGCGGGCAGCAGCCCGAGGGTGTTTGACGTGTTCGCGACCACCGGCGGGATCCCGAGCGCGATCAGGACCGGGAAGCTGAGCAAGGACGCGACGCCGACCGTCGAGGTCAGCACTCCCGCGCCGAGACCGGCTGCGACGACGGCCAGATGCTCCGGCCCGGTCACGACGGCCCGCGACCAGGCAATGTGCAGCTGTGCGGGGCCGAGGAGTCCATGCGGTCCAGCCTATTGGGCCCCCGGCCTCAGCTCGTGAGATGTCCATTGAGGCCTGAACCCTCGGCAGGGCAGACTGCACTGAGTGAACCGCCCGCTACGGATCGACCTGCTGGGGCCGCTCCGGGTTCAATGGCACGGCCGGACGATTGCGCCCGGCCCTCACCGGCAACAGGCGTTGCTGGCGGTGCTGGCGCTGCGGGCGAACCAGATCTGCCCACCTGAGGAACTCCTGGACCTGGTCTGGCACGACAAGCCACCGGGGACGGGTCTCAAGGTGCTGCCGCCGTACATCTACCGGCTACGCCGCACTCTGCCGACGGATGTCCTCGACCGGACGACGGACGGCTACGTACTGCGGCTTCCGGACGACGCGCTCGACATCACCGTGTTCGAGACCGCCGTACGCACGGCCGGCCGGCACCGTGACCGCGGTGATCTCGATGCCGCCGCGGACGAGTACCGGCGCGCTCTCGACCTCTTCCGCGGCGAACCACTGGCCGGTCTGCCCGGTCAGTATCTGGCCGCCCAGCGACTCCGCCTCACCGAGCGCCGCGACAAGGTCTTCGCCGACCGCGTCGACGTCGACCTCGACCGCGGCCGGCACGCGGAACTGATCGCCGAACTCGTGCCGGCCGTCGCCGCGAGGCCGTTCGACGAGCACCTGGCCGGACAACTGATGCGCGCGCTCTCCGCCGACGGCCGCCAGGCGGACGCCCTCGACGTCTACACGCGCACTCGCGCAACTCTCGTCGACCAACTGGGCGTCGAGCCGGGGCCCGCGCTGCGCGAGATCCACCAGACCATCCTCCGCAACGAGGCCCCGCCGCGGGTCCGTGACGAACTCCCGTACGCCGGTGCCACCTTCGTCGGCCGCACCACGGAACTGACCCGCCTCGCCACCGCACTCGGCAACGCCGGCGCCTCCGCTCCCCCGATCGTCGCCATCGACGGCATGGCCGGTGTCGGCAAGACAGCCCTCGCGGTCAACGCCGCCCGCCAGGCCGGCAGCAGGTATCCCGACGGGCTCCTCTTCGTCGATCTGCACGGCCACACCCCCGGCCGGGCACCGCTCGACGTCAAGTCCGCCCTCGAGCATCTGCTCACCGGCGTCGGCGTGCCGGGTCCCGCGATCCCGCACACGCTCGAGGAGGCCCAGGCCCTCTGGCGTACGACGGTGGCCGGGCGGCGGCTGCTCGTCGTACTGGACAACGCCCCCGACAGTGCGACGGTCGAGCCGTTGCTCCCCGGCTCACCGACGTGCGGCGTCCTCGTCACCAGCCGCAACCAGCTCACCGGCCTCGACGTCCGCGAACGCCTGCACCTCGAACTCCTCGCCGCCGACGACGCGGCCGCACTCCTCGCCCAACTCGTCGGCGCCGACCGCGTCGGCGCCGATGTTGCGGCCAGCAACGGACTGATCGAGCGCTGCGGAAACCTTCCGCTCGCGCTCCGGATCGCGGGCGCCCGGCTCCGCCACCGGCCCGGCTGGACCGTTGCCCATATCAACCAGCGGCTCGATCGGGTCGGCCGCCGCCTGACCGAGCTCAGCGCCGACGGCCTCGGTATCGCGGCCGCCTTCCAGCTGTCCTACGCGCAGCTGAGCGCCGACCAGCAGCGCACGTTCCGCCTCCTCGGCCTGCTGCCCGGCCGCGACCTCGACGAGTACGGCGCCGCCGCCCTGCTCGACCGCAGTCCGGACGAGGCCGCCGACCTCGCCGAGTCCCTGGTCGACGCCAACCTGCTCCTCCAGCCGACGCCCGGCCGGTACCAGTTCCACGATCTCATCCGCCACTACGCCGCGGACCTGGCCCGCAGCACGGACTCTGCGGCGGACCTCGATGCGGCGCTCGACCGCCTCCTCGAGTACTACCTCCAGGCGTCCTCGCACCCGCTCCTGCAGCAGGCAAGCCCGGACTTCCTCGAACTCGCCGAGCGCCCTCCCGTCCCCCTGCCGAGCATCGCGACGATCCGTGAGTCGGTGGCGTGGGCGGACGCGGAGGCCACCAATCTCGCGGCCGCAGTCGAGCAGGCAGCCGAGACCGATCGTCTTGATCACGCCTGGATGCTGGGGCTGTGCTGCTGTGTGCTGCTCCAGCAGCGCGGCAAGATCCAGCAGCACACGAGGGTCCTCGAGCTCGCCCTCGAAGCGACCCGCCGTCTGGGCGACCGGAACGCCGAGGCACGAATACTGCATGCGACGGCACGCCTGGTCCGGGGTCAACAGGGCGCACGAGCAGCGGTCGACGTACTCCATCGAGCTCTGGAGCGCCTGCCCGAGGATGGGGATCCGCGGGTCCGCTCGCAGCTCTACTCGACCCTCGGCATCTGCCTGCAGACGCTGGACCCGTACGGCGAAGCGCTGCCGACCCTCCAGAAGGCGATCGACATCGCCCGCGATCTGAACGACGACCGACTGCTCGCCCGTGCGCTGGTCTTCACCGGCATCGCACGCGGCAACGCACGCGACTACGACGCCGCGATCCAGGCGTACCAGGAGTCGTTGAACCTGCTGCGGCGGTTCGGCCCCTCGGGCCTGATGGCCGACGCCCTGAGCGGGCTGACCAGCTGCTACCTCGGCATCGACCGTCTCGACGACGCCGTCGAGACGGCCACCGAGGCGCACCGGACAGCAGTGGAGCTGGACAGCATCTTCAGCCTTCCTTACGCGCTGGCGCAGCTGGGCCGGGTGCATCGTCTCCGCGGCAACTTGGAGAAGGCCGTCGACCTCCAGCGCGAAGCGCTGATCGCCGCCGACATGACCGGCCAGCTCCCGACCCAGTGGACGATCCGGCTCGCGCTCGGCGAGACGCTGCTGGCGACCGGTGACACCGACGGCGCCCGCCAGTCGTTCGAGGTGGTGGCGAACGGCGCGAGCGGCGACAAGGACCACATGTATCTTGTGTCGGCCTTGGAGGGCCTGGCCGACCACGCCCTCGCGACCGGCGATCCGCAGAAGGCGATCGACTATCTCGAACAGGCCCTGGCCATCACCGACGAGTTCGCCCCACCGCGGTCGGCCATCCTCCGCGGCCGCCTCGCCGAGATCAACGGCTGAACCGGAGGATCTCGGTCACCACCTGCTCGAGCGGCGCGGCGCCGTCCAGCTCCAGATCCGCAGTTGCCCGCAGCAACGGCTCGACCGTCTCCTTGAACTCGAGACTGCGAGCGAGTTCCTCCGGGTGCTTGCCGTAGTCGTTGGTCGTCCGGTGGGCGAGCCGTTCGGTCATCACTTCGGCCGTCACACTCAACAGCACGACTCCGTCGAACCGATCCCGGAACGCTCCCAGGTTCGGCGCACAGCCGCTGACGAACAGTACGCCGTCGCCGTCCGCCGCCAGCAACTCCCGCACCCGGTCCTCCCGCCACACCCAGTCCTTCCCAGGCTGTAGCGGCGACGGTCCTTCACCGTCCGGACTGTCCACCCACTCCGACCACTCGGGAGAATCGAGGTCCACGGCCCGGTGACCGAGTTCGGCCAGTCGCGCCACAACCGTCGACTTCCCCACCCCTGACACCCCGGTGACCAGAATCCGCTTCACCGCGCCAGGCTACGTCCCAGCCGTGCCAGCGGGGACAGGCTCAGAGCGAGCGGGGACAGGAAGAGGCCGACGATGGTGACGGCCAGGGCCGCGCGGGCGCCGACCATGCCGGCCGCCAGGCCGCCCAGCAGAGCGCCGACCGGGGTCAGGCCCATGCCGAGGAAGTTGATCGTGCCGACGACGCGGCCGTGCAGCGGCGCGGGGGTGACCGCCTGCCGGATGGCCGTGACGGCGACGTCGACGCTCTGGCTGAACACGCCGTACAGGAAGTTGATCGCGATCAGCGCGCCGATCGTGAAGACGCCCGAGCCGTGGACGACCGGCGTACAGAGCATCACCAGATCGGAGACGAGGGCGGCGAACACGACAACGCGGCCGTAGCCGAACCGGCGGGGCATCCAGCCGGACAGCAGGGAGCCGAGCAGTGCGCCCGGGCCGAAGGCGGCGAGGACGACGCCCACGACCGCACCCGGCAACTCCAGCGAGCGCACCAGGAACAGCAGGTACACGGTCATCACGGCGGTGAAGAAGAACTGGTAGATGCACGTCGCCACTGCCACGGCACGCAGCGACCTGTCGCCGACCACAACTTTCAGGCCTTCCCGGATGCTGCCGGACCGACCCGACGGAGGCGTGTCGAGACCGCGGATCCGCCAGATCGACACGACCGAGACGACGAAGCAGAAGGCACTGCCCAGGACGGCGAAAGGTGCTGTCAGCAACGACACCAGCCCGCCGCCGAGGGCCGGTCCGGAGATCTGCGCGACGGAGCGGCTGCTCTCGAGGATGCTGTTGCCCTGTGCCAACTGCTCACGCCGGACCAGCCGCGGGAACGACGCCTGGTACGCGACGTCGAAGCAGACGCTGAACACTCCGCCGACGAAGGCGACGACGTACAGGAACGGCAGTCCGAGAGTCCACGCGATCGGCACGAGCCCGAGCAGCACGGCCCGGCCGAGGTCGGCGTACACCATCATGGCGCGAGCCCGCCAGCGATCGACCAGTACGCCGGCGAACAGCGAGAACAGCAGGATCGGCACCTGCTGCGCGGCCCGCAGTCCGCCGAGCTGAGCAGCGCCGGCGCCCAGCGACACGACTGCCACCAGCGGCAACGTCACCTGACTGGCGTGAACGGCGAACAGCGAGGCGCTCTGGCCGATCCAGAGCTTCAGAAAATCACGATCCGCCCACAGGCTGGGCGCGCGCGACGACAGCGACACGAGGAGTCCTTCGAGTCAGCCCGGAATCGGGCAGGAGAAACCGCGCCGCTTACACCGGAAGCAGCACGCGATGACAGGGGCAGGTCAGCGCGTGCTCGAGTGACCGGGCATCTCCAACTCCTCGAAACTCGACTCCCCCGCACCCTAGCCACCCGCCGACCACCCGGCCAAGCGGATTTACCCGGGCCGGCTTGCCTGCGATTGGTTAGGCGGCTAAGTTTCTGATTAGCCGACTAACTATGTGGAGGATTTCGATGGATCTGGGGTTGCGGGATGCGGCGGTGCTGGTCACGGGTGGGTCGTCCGGGATCGGGCGGACCACAGCGATCGGGTACGGACAGGAAGGGGCTCGGGTCGCGATCACGTACAACTCGCGCAAGGACGCGGCCGAGGCGGTGGCGGAGGAGATCGAGACGGCGGGCGGTACGGCGTACGTCGTACCGATGGATCTGAACGAGCCGGAGACGATCGCGGCGGCTGTGGACGCGACCGTGACGCACTGGGGCGGGCTCGATGTGGTGGTCGCCAACGCGGTCGACTGGGGCAACGCCGGGTTCGACGAGCGGCCGGAGAAGATCGAGGACGGCCGAGCCGAGTGGTGGGTGCCGGTGATGCGGGCCAACCTCGAGGGCAACTACCACCTCGTGCAGCAGGCGGCACCGGCGCTGCGGCGGTCGGCACACGGCCGGCTGGTGCTGATCTCGACGGATCTGGCTGAGCGCGGCCTGGCCGGTGCCTGGCCGTACGGCGCCGCGAAGGCCGGGCTGCACGGGCTGGTCGCCAGTCTCCAGCACGATCTGGGCAAGGACGGCGTACTGGTCAACCTCGTGATGCCCGGTATCACGCTGGAGAACGGCGAACACCGGGTGATCCCGAGACCTGCGGTCGAACAGATCGCGACCACGTTCAGCGCCCGCAAACTGCCGGACACCGCCGATGTCGCGGACGCGATCCTGTTCCTCACCTCACCGCGGACGACCGCGATCCAGGGCGAGATCGTCCGGGTCACCGGCGGCCATCTGCTGCCCGCCTAGCGGATCCGCACCGCGGCGGCCGGCCCCTGCCTGGCGTTGCGGCCATCGGTCACCACGACGCGGTAGGAGACCGTTTGGCCGCTCGTCAGGCCGGTGTCGCTGAACGTCGTCACGACAGGCTTCTGCCAGAAGTAGGTGGAACGCTTCCAGGTGCCCACCTTCGTCTTCCCCCGGTACAGCACGTACGTCAGCGCGATGTTGTCCGCGTCGACGACCGTGGTGAAGCTGACGGTGGCCCGGTGGACCCGGGTGCTGGACACCTTCGGCGCCGCGGGCACGGCCGGCTGAGCCCCACCCGGCGCGTTGGTGAACCGGGTGAGGCCCTGCTGAGGTACGCCGTTCACGCGGGTGAAGTCGCCGCCGACCCACAGGTCGTTGCCACCGGACGCGAACGCCAGCGGACCGACCAGGGTCTCGCCACCGGCAGTGGTGTTCGGGAACCAGGGGCCGAGCTTGCCGGTGATCGCGCTGTACACCAGCAGGTGGTGCATACCCGACTTCTCCGGGAAGCCACCGTCCTGGCTGCAGTCGTGTGCGTGCGAACCCTTGTAGACCCAGTTGCCGATCGCCTTGACCGCCTCGGTCGCACCCAGGCACCGGCTCTGCCACAGCAACTTGCCGGTCTTCACATCGGCGGCGAGCACTCCGTCGTAGCAGCCGCTCCCGCTGCCCGCATTCGCGACGAAGACCTTGCCGCCGAGCGTGTCGATGTCCTTGACCCGGCTGTCGCACTCGGGCGTCCGCTCGGGAATGAACGCGGCGGCCGGCATCGGGTAGGTGGCTCCGGTGGTGGTGTTCACCATCGCCAGCGCGTGGTGCGGCTCGCCCTGCAGGGTCTCGAAGGCGCCGCCGACGAAAACGCGGCTGCCGTCGTCGGACAGATCGATCGCGTGGACGTCGTCGTCCGCGTCCGGGTCCCACGGCAGCAGGGTGCCCGTACTCAGGGTGACCGCGGCGAGCCCCCCGCGGCGGACGTTGTCCACCCGGCCGAAGGAGCCGCCCAGGTAGACGCTGTTGCCGGAGATCGCCAGCGCCGCCACCCGGTAGTTGACCGCCGGATCCCACCCGTCCACGAGTTTGCCGGTGGCAACGTCGAACATGGCGATCCGCTTCCGGGGTACGCCGTTCACGGTGGTGAAGTCACCACCGACCACGACCCGCTTGCCGTCCGGGCTGGTGGCGATGGTCCACACCGCGCCGTTGAGCTTCGGCGCGAACCGCGTCGGCGCACCGGTGCCGCGGTGGAACGCCGCGAGGTAGGTCCGGGCCGCGTCGCCTTGCCCGAGCGGCTTGCCGGGCTGCCGGATCCTGGTGAACAGGCCACCGGCGAACACGGTGTCGCCGGCGACCGCGAGCGCGTTCACGCTGGCGTTGGTCTGCCACGTGACCTGCTTGACCGCGGACACCGCCGAGCCGAACCCGGACGTCGCCGCCTCGACCGGCCGTCCGGACGGGACCAGCGCCGCGGCGACCACGGCAGCGGCCGTGACCACCGCCAGAAGAGCCTTCTTCATCAACTTCCCCCGAACTGCGCCAACCCGGTGACATTGTGCCACCACACGATAACTGTCAGCTCAGCCCGAGTCGAAAGCGCACCCGCGGCGTGCGCTCGGCGTACCTGAGGGGTCACGCTTGTACCGTGGACACAGGGACACCTGGAGAAGGAGCGTCACGATGGTCCGGGCACTGATTGTGGTCGACGTGCAGAACGACTTCTGCGAGGGCGGAAGCCTGGCCGTCAGCGGTGGAGCGGACGTCGCGTTCCGGATCGGCGAACTGCTGCACAAGTGGCACGAGGCCGACCCGGGGGACAAGCGGTACGAGTACGTCGTGGCCACCCGGGACCACCACATCGACCCGGGCGACCACTTCTCCAGCAACCCCGACTACGTCACCTCCTGGCCGCGGCACTGCGTCGCCGGCACCGACGGCGTCAGCTTCCACCCGAACCTGGACCCGCAGCCCTTCGACGCGATCTTCGACAAGGGTGAGTACGCGGCCGCCTACTCGGGCTTCGAGGGGAAGGCCCACGAGGACGGCCGCGGACTCGCCGACTGGCTGCGCGACAAGGGCGTCACCGACGTCGACGTGTGCGGCATCGCCACCGACTACTGCGTCCGCGCCACCGCCCTCGACGCCAAGCAGGCCGGCTTCGGTACGACGGTCCTCACCGAACTGACCGCCGGCGTCGCCCCCGCAACCACCCAACAGGCCCTGGCCGAACTCCGCGCCGCCGGCATCCACCTGAGCGCGTAGCGCCGCGTGGGGAGCCACGGCTGTCCGAAGTCAGGTGACGACGATCGGGGCGCCGCCGGAGGTCAGGGACCAGTGGCCGGTGTGGAAGGCTGACGGGTCGATGGTGCCGGTGGTGGTGACGTAGTCGATCATCAGCTGCCGGATCTCGACCTGGCGGTTGTAGACGACCGGTGCGGTTGGGACGTGCGGGAAGTTGCCGCCGCCGGACTGGCGATAGTTGTTGACGGCGACAACGAACTGCTGGTCCGCGCCGACCGCCGTCCCGCCGTACACGAGGTCGGTGATGCGGGAGCCGGCCGGCTTGGCGATGTCGATCGTGTAGGTGAGCGGCTCGGTCAGTCCGCCGACGATGTCGTAGTTGTAGTCCGGCGTCCCGTTCGGCGCGGTCGGCGTCGGCGCGTTGGTGACCTGGTCGGGGGTGAACGGGCCGGTCCCGCTGACCTGCTGGAAGTACTGCGCCGAGAACTCCAGGTACTCGCGGAGCTGGGCGCCCGTCATCGTCACCGCGAGCAGCGTGTTGTCGAAGACGTAGAGCCCGGCGACATCGCGGATCGACACCTCACCCGCCGGGATCGCGGCTGCCCGGTTGAACGGCGCGGCGATCGCCAGCACCGGCAGCGAGGCCTGTGGCGTACCGGCCAAGGCCTTGGCGACCGCGTCGGCCTGGACGAAGTTGACGAAGTCCAGCGCGGCGGTGTCCTCCCACGGCGCGGTCGCGGCCGACATCGCCTGCGTGCAGGTGCCGATCCTGGAGTTCACGTACTCGATCACCGTGTCGTGGTCGCGCCGCAGGACGGCGACCACCTCCGGGTCGGCCTCGACGGTGTTCGCGTTCAGCACCTGGGCATGCCGGCCGACGACCTGCCACCGGCCGCGTTCCCTGCGCAGGTCGAGCTCGATCAGCGACAGCCGCATCCCCCACTTGAGCGGCTCGGTCAGCACGGCCTGCTCGCCGGTCTGCTTGTTCGCCACCAGCCGCTCGGGGATCTCCTGATGCGCGTGGCCGACCAGGACGGCGTCGATCCCGGGGACGGTCTCGACCATCAGTGCCGAGGCGTTCTCGGGCACCGGCAGTGCGTCGCCGTACGACGAGGACAGGTCCATGCCCGAGTGCACGCACACGATCACCACCTCGGCGCCGGCCTGGCGGACCCGCGGCACCCAGACCGCCGCCTGCTCGACGACGCCGCCGAACCTGACCTTGTTCTCGACCACCGCCTTGTCCCAGATCGCGATCCCGGGGTTGGTCAGGCCGAGGATGCCGACGGTGATCGGCTTCTCTCCCGGCACGTGCACCCGTTTCAGGACGTACGGCGGGAACACCGGCTGTCCGGTCGTCCAGTCCTGGGCGTTCGCCCCCAGCAGTGGGAAGCCGAGTTGCCGTTGGAACTCGCGCAGGACGTCGAGACCGTAGTTGAATTCGTGGTTGCCCAGGGCGGCCGCGTCGTACCCGAGCTGGTTCATCGCCGCGGCCATCGGGTGGAGGCGGCCGCCGGTGATCGGTTCGATCTTTGCGAAGTAGTACGCCAGCGGGGTGCCCTGGATGGTGTCGCCGGCGTCCAGCAGCAGCGGTCGCGGCGCGCGCGGGTCCGCGGCGATCCGCTCCCGGACGGCGGTGACCAGGGTGGAGATCTTCGCCAGCCCGATGTCGTTGTGCGCGGCGTCGTCGTACTCGGCGTTCTTGAAGTAGTTCCAGTTGACGACGTTGCCGTGCAGGTCGGTGGTGCCCATCACGGTCAGCCGGACCATCCCACCACTCATGCTTCCGCCTCACCTGTCCCTCGATGGCGCCCTCGCCAAGCTGTCCCGCCGGGGGTACACCTAGCGCGCCCTGCCCTGTTAGGCGGCGACGCCCGCGCGGCCTCCGGAGAAGTGCTTCAGGGCTTGGTCGATGACGTGGATGGGTTGGTCGAGGGCCTTGACCAGGAAGAGCCCGGTCGGGCGGAGCAGTGGGTTCGGTTTCACGACGGAGCGGACCGCCGGCTGGTCCAGGCCGCGTACGCCGGCAGTCGTCGCGCCCACGCCTGGGGCCAGCTCGAGCTCGAGCGTGTACTGACCGAACAGCTTCGCCTGACGGAAGCCCTTCACCGTCTGCCACGGCAGCACGACCGGGTACGCGGCGCCCTCGCACGCCAGCTCGAGTGCCTTCGGAGTCATCCGCATGGCGACCGGTTGCAGGTCGTTGGCGTCGTACCAGCGCTGCCGTTCGGAGTCGAGCCGGAGCGCCAGCGCGGTGCTGACCACAAGCGGAAGCATGGCCGCGATCAGCAGCACCGCGAACGGCCACAGGCCCGCGCCACGGAACGCGATCAGCGCTGAGACCGCGGCAACGATCCCGAGCAGGCCGAGCGTGAGCGTCACCCAGGCGCCGCGCCGCTGCAGCTTCCGGACGGTTTCCCGCCGCTGCAGGACAGCCGCCCGGTCGATGCCCACGACAAACGTCCCGTCCTCACTCACCGGCCAAGAATCGCATACCGGCGTCAGTCGCGGCGGCGACCGGCCCAGGTCCAGGCGTAGACGCCGTCGTCGACCGCCAGGCCGCCTTCACCGAGTTCGAGCGGGCGGAAGGTGTCGACCATCACGGCCAGCTCCTCGAATCGTTCGGCACCGAGAGAGGCCTCGATGGCGGACGGCTGCGGACCGTGCGCGTAGCCGCCAGGGTGCAGCGAGATCGAACCGAGGCCGATCCCGGAACCCTTGCGCGCCTCGTAGTCGCCGCCGCAGTAGAACATCACCTCGTCGGAGTCGACGTTCGAGTGGTAGTACGGCACCGGGACCGACAGCGGGTGGTAGTCCACCTTGCGCGGCACGAAGTTGCAGACGACGAAGTTGTGCCCCTCGAACACCTGGTGCACCGGCGGCGGCTGGTGGATCCGCCCGGTGATCGGCTCGAAGTCGCTGACGTTGAACGTGTACGGGTACAGACACCCGTCCCAGCCGACCACGTCGAACGGGTGCGTGGCGTACACCATCCGCGACCCGACGATCCCGCCCGGCCCGTTGCCGCGGTGCTTCACCAGCACCTCCACGTCATTGCCCTCCACAACCAGCGGCTCGGTCGCGGCGTGCAGATCCCGTTCGCAGTACGGCGAGTGCTCCAGGAACTGGCCGTACCGGGACAGGTACCGCTTCGGCGGCGCGATGTGCGAGTTCGCCTCGATGCAGTAGGCGTGCACCCCGTCCGCGCCGGGCAACCAGCGGTGGGTCGTCGCCCGGGGGATGATCACGTAGTCGCCCTCGACCGCGTTCAGGACGCCGAACACCGTCTCCACGGTGGCCGAGCCCTTCTCGACGTACACACACTCGTCACCGATGGCGTTGCGGTAGTACGGCGAGGGCTGTTCGGCGACGACGTACGAGATCCTGACGTCGCCGTTGCCCAGCACCAGCCGGCGGTCCTCGACGGCATTGCTCTTCGACGTGTCGGTGAAGAGATCGTGCAGCTTCAGGTGCCGCGGGGTGAGCGGGTGGTTCGGGACGGTGGCCAGGTCCGGAAGCTCCCACACCTGCGAGTCGACGATCGCGGAGGGTACGCCGGCGTGGTACAGCAGCGACGAATCCGACGAGAATCCCTCCTCCCCCATCAGCTCCTCGTAGTAGAGCCCGCCGTCCGGTTTCCGGAACTGGGTGTGCCGCTTCGGTGGAACCTGCCCGACCTGCCGGTAGAACGCCATTGCTCCTGCTCCACTTCACTGCAGTGTACGGTAATCGAACGCATGTGTCCGCTTACCGAAAGCATCCGTTAGGCTCGGACCCATGTCAACCGTCCCTGCCCTGTTCCGGCACCTGGTCGACGACGCCTCGATGTTCCCACCCGGGGAACTGCCCCTGGCCGAGGCGGTCGCCGCGCACCGGGCGCACCGCGACTCCGCGTACGCCGACCTGGTCGGACCGTTCGTGTGCACCGACGAGGACCTGATGAAGGTCGCCGCCGAGGCGGCCCGGACCGGCCCCGGCCGGCTCGAGGTCGCGGTCGTCATCACCGGCGGCGCCGGCGGAATCGAGCCGGCGGTCCGGTACGGCGACCGGTCCAAGGACATCGAGGTGAAGGCCGTCGAGGTCCGGCTGCGGAGCGAGGACGACCTGCCCCGCAACGCGCTCCGGGTCGTGCGTGCCTGTGACGACTGCCTCGACGAGGAGAACGCGTTCGTCGAGGTCGGTCTGGACGGTGCCTGGGAGCGCGCGCTCGACGTCATCGCCGACGCCGGGTACGCCGCCAAGCTGCGGACCGGCGGCCTGGACGCCTCGTCGTTCCCGTCGGAGGCCCAGGTCGCGGCGTTCATCACCGCCTGCCTGGACCGCGAAGTGGCCTTCAAGTGCACGGCCGGTCTGCACAACGCCGTCCGCCATACCGCGGCCGATACCGGTTTCGAGCACCACGGGTTCCTCAACGTGCTGCTGGCCACCCGAGCGTCGCTCGACGGCGGGTCGCAGGACGAACTGGCCGCCGTACTGGCCGAGCGGGACGCCGAGCGGCTCGCGGCGCGTGCGAGCGAACTGTCCGACGAACAGGCCGCGTCCACCCGCCGGTGGTTCACCTCGTTCGGCTCGTGCAGCATCGAGGAACCCCGCCACGACCTGACCACGCTGAAATTGCTGGGGGCCGAGTGAGCAGCGCCGCGACCTGGATCGACCTTCCCGCCGACTCCCCGTTCGGGCCGGACAACCTGCCGCTCGGGGTGTTCCGGCTCAACGGCGAGGAGCCGCGGGTGGGCGCCGCCATCGGTGACCAGATCATCGATCTCGCCCCGGTCGCCTCCGCGCAGATGCTGGACGGTTCGCAACTGTTCGCGCGGCCGTCGCTGAACGACTTCCTCGCGCTCGGCCGCCCGGCCTGGCGGGCGACCCGGGAGTGGCTGCTCGACCTGGTCCGCAACGAGAACGACCGCGACGTGGTCGAGCCACACCTGATTCCGCGGTCCGCGGTCACGATGCAGCTCCCGTTCGAGGTCGGCGACTACGTCGACTTCTACGCCTCCGAGCACCACGCGACCAACCTCGGCCGGCTGTTCCGCCCCGACTCCGAACCGCTGCTGCCGAACTGGAAACACCTCCCGGTCGGCTATCACGGCCGGGCGGGCACGATCGTTGTCAGCGGCACCGACATCGTCCGGCCGTCCGGTCAGCGGAAGGCTCCGGACGCCGCCGCCCCGACGTTCGGGCCGTCGCAGCGCCTCGACATCGAGGTCGAGCTCGGGTACGTCGTCGGGACGCCGTCACAGCTGGGCACGCCGATCCCGGTCGACGCCTTCGAGGACCACGTGTACGGCGTGGTGCTGGTGAACGACTGGTCCGCACGGGACCTGCAGGCCTGGGAGTACGTCCCGCTAGGCCCGTTCCTCGGCAAGTCGTTCGCGACCTCGATCTCTCCGTGGGTGGTGTCACTGGATGCGCTGGCGACGGCCGCCGTACCCCTGCCACCTCAGGATCCGCCGGTCCTGCCGTACCTGGCCGGCGGGAACCTGCAGAACTACGACATCACCTTCGAGGTGGTGCTCAACGGGCACCGGATCAGCATGCCGCAGTACAAGGACACCTACTGGTCACCGGCCCAGATGCTCGCCCACCTGACCGTCAACGGCGCCTCCGTCCGCACCGGCGACCTCTACGCCTCCGGCACCATCTCCGGCCCCGACAAGCACCAACGCGGCTCCCTCATAGAACTCACCTGGAACGCCCGCGACCCCCTCATCGTCAACGGCCAAGAACACACCTTCCTCGAGGACAACGACAAAGTCACCATCACCGCCTGGGCAACCACCGAGAACGGCACCCGGCTGGGTCTTGGCGAGGTCGTTGGAACGATCAGACCAGCGCAATCCTGTTCATAAGTGTTCGTTTCTCTTGACCTGCTAGCGGTTGCGTGCGAACTTTCTCCGCATGAAACGTTCAGTGAGGCATGGGGTGCTGTCTGTAGCGCTGGCTGCCGGGGTGTTGAGCGTGCCGGTGGGCGCGCACGCCGCCGAGGAGCTGACACTGCGGTCGAACGACTTGACGGTCACCGTCGGAGCCGATTTCCCGCGGGTGATCCAGTACCGGGACAACGCATCCGGACAGGCACTCGGGGGCCAACCGGACACCATCTCGACCATCACGATCAACGGTGTGGCGCGCACCGCACACCTGGCCGCGCCGGTCACGGTCACCGGCAGCACAGCGTCGTACAAGCTGGCGTTCGACGCGCTGCCCGACGTGGAACTGGATGCAAGCCTGAGCCTCACCGGCCGCGTGACGACGTTCCGAGTGGACGCGGTGCGCGACTCCGAGACGTCCCGAGTGCACACGATCGACATCCCGGACCACGACCTGGTGTCCGTCGCCAGCCCCGACGCCGGCGCGACGACCGCGTTCACCACGCTGGACCCGAACTCGACGCGTACGGCGGACCAGATCACGCCGGTCACCGCCGCGACGCCGGCCGAGTCCTCGGCGACGGGAGCGGCGTACGCGTTCGTGAACACCAGCGGGCTCGCGGCCGGGATCGAGTCGAACTCGGTCTACGACAAGCCGTCCGGCCAGTCCGTCGACGACGGCGCCCGGTTCTGGCATCGCGCCCGCAAGGCCGCCGACGGCACGACCCGGGTCGGGGTGTGGAGCGGCCAGTGGACGTTCCGGGCCGACACCTCGCCGTACACCGAACCCCTCCCCTGGGCGAAGGTCGTGGTCACCCCCGACGCGAACCAGGACAAGACGGTCGACTGGCAGGACGGCGCGATCGCGTTCCGGTCGATCATGACCGAGCCGAAGGGCGGCGACCAGGTCAAGGACCGCGTCGTCACGCACATCCCGTTCAACTTCGCCAGCCAGGCCACGCACCCGTTCCTGCGCACGCTGGACGACGTGAAGCGGATCTCGCTGGCCACCGACGGCCTCGGCCAGATGGCGCTGCTGAAGGGGTACGGCGCCGAGGGCCACGACTCGGCTCACCCGGACTACGGCGGCAACTACAACACCCGCGCCGGCGGACTGGCGGACCTCAACACGTTGCTGACGAAGGGCAAGGCGTGGAACGCGGCGTTCGGCGTACACGTCAACGCGACCGAGTCGTACCCGGAAGCGAACGCCTTCAGCGAGGACCTGGTCGACAAGAACGCCAAGGGCTGGAACTGGCTGAACCAGAGCTATTACATCAAGCAGCGCCCTGACCTTGCCTCGGGCAACATCATCAAGCGGTTCCGGCAGCTGCGGGACGAGACCGACGCGAACCTGCGGCAGCTCTACATCGACGTCTACTACCAGTCCGGCTGGCTCGCCGACGGCCTGACCCGGCAGCTCGCCGACCAGGGCTGGGAGATCGCGACCGAGTGGTCCGACCGGCACGAGCGTACGTCGCTGTGGTCGCACTGGGCCAACGACCTGGACTACGGGGGCGCGACCAACAAGGGCCTGAACTCCACGATCATCCGGTTCGTCCGCAACCACGAGAAGGACGTCTGGAACAACGACCCGATCCTCGGCCAGACCAGCCTGGTCGACTTCGAGGGCTGGACCGGTGAGACGGACTGGAACGCGTTCTACGCCAACATCTGGCAGAAAAACCTCCCGGCCAAGTTCCTCCAGCAGGAGAAGATCACCGACTGGAACAGCAACGACATCACCTTCACCGGCGGTGTCCGCGGCACGGTCGAGAACGGCAAGCGAACCATGTACGCCGGCAGCGCGAAGGTGCTCGACGGCGACAAGTACCTGCTGCCGTGGGACGACCACAAGAAGCTCTACCACTACAACCCCGCCGGCGGCCGGACCACGTGGCAGGTCCCGTCCGCGTTCAGCCGCGTCTCGAAGTTCGCCGTCTACAAGCTGACCGACACCGGGCGGGTGAAGATCGGGACGGCCCCCGTCCGCAACGGCGCCATCAGCCTCGACGCGACGGCCGGTCAGCCGTACGTGCTCTACCCCGACGCGGCGCCGGCTCAGCAGCCCGCCAACTGGGGTGAGGGCACGCATCTGAAGGATCCCGGTTTCAACGCCGGCAACCTGGACGCCTGGAACGTCAGCGGTTCGGCGAGGATCGACAGGCTGGAGAACGGCCAGCACGTCGCGTCGCTCGGCCACCAGCAGTCCGCCCTTCGTCAGCGGATCACCGGTCTGACGGCGGGTCGCACCTACAGCGCCTCCGCGTGGATCGAGGTCGAGCCGGGCAAGTCCCGCAAGACCACGGTGTCCGTCGACGGTGTGAGCAATGCAGTCACCCGCTCGACCGCGCAGAACCTGGTCGCCGCGGACGACAAGCACGACGCGTACTACCAGCGGGTCCGGGTCGTGTTCGAGGCCAAAGGCACCAGCGCTGCCTTGACCATCGGGGCCGTGGCGGGAGCCGCGAAGGTGCGGATCGACGACGTCCGGGTGGTCGAGACGAAGCGACCCGGAGCCGGCCTGGTCGAGGACTTCGAGAACGTCGACCAGGGCTGGGGGCCGTTCGTGAAGGGCGACGCCGGTGGCGTCACCGATCCGCGAACCAGTCTGGCTCGCAAGCACGCGCCGTACACGCAGGCCGGCTGGAACGGGAAACTGGTCGACGACGTGCTCGACGGTGAGTGGTCACTGAAGTCGCACGAGGAGAACGCCGGCCTCGTCTACCGCACCGCACCGTGGACGGTGAACTTCCGGCCCGGTCACAAGTACAAGGTCAGCTTCGACTACGCGAGTGGCCGCGCCGGACAGTACGCCTGGGTGCAGGGCGTCGACCGGCCCGAGTCCGTCGAGGTCAAGTCGACGCCGATCGGCGAGCAGCGGACCAAGGCGACGTTCAGCCGGGAATTCGTGGCCGGCTGCGGTGGCGACTACTGGGTCGGTCTGCGCAAGCTGTCCGGCGGTGGCGACCAGGCCGATTTCATCCTGGACGACTTCGCCGTCATCGACCTCGGTCCGTCGTCCGAGCCCGCTGACTGTACGTCGGTCGCCGTCTCCGGCGTGAACGGCCTGGTCTCCGGTGAGGCGAACACACTCGTCACCACCTTCACCAACAACGATGTCGTTGCCGCTGACAACATCACGATGACGCTCGACGGTCCGGACGGGTGGACGATCACGGCCGCCACTCCGGCCACCCACGCAACGGTAGCTCCGGGCGGCAGTGTGACGACGAAGTGGGACGTGACGCCGCCGGCTGGGACACCGGAGGGCAAGTACGTGCTGACGGCAACGGGTGGCCGGGCAACGATCACCGCGGAGGCGACCGTACTGCCGCCCGGTATCGTCCCGCAGTCCCGGATCACGGTGGCCGACGTGAGCAGCGAGGACGTCGCCACGGGTGGTGCCGCGACCTCGGCGCTGGACGGAAACCCCAGCACGCTGTGGCATTCCGCCTGGTCCCAGGTCTCGCCGCCGGCCGGATTCCCGCACCACGTCACGCTCGACCTCGGATCGACGTACCAGGTGGACGGTTTCAGCTACCTGCCGCGGCAGAGCGGGACGAACGGGATGTTCAAGGGCTACGAGATCTACGTCAGCGCCGACGGACGGACCTGGGGTACGCCGGTGGCAACCGGTCAGTTCCCGAACTCGACCGCGACCCAGCGGGTGAACTTCACCGCCGCACCGGGCCGCTACGTGAAGTTCGTCGGCACCAGTTCCCTCAACGGCGCGGTCTTCGGCTCCGCCGCCGAACTCAACGTCTACGGCACCAGATAGCGGGACCAGGCACACCGAACGGGGGCCTTGAACCGGTCATGTCCTGTTCAAGGCCCCCGGAGCCCGGCGCCTCCCCCGACAAGGGCACAAGGGTGTTACGAGTCCGTCCCCGGTTCTGAGGGGAGGGTGAGGCGGGCGAGGGCGCCGCCTCCGGGGGCTTCGCCGAAGGTCAGTTCGGCGCCGAGCACCTTGGCGTGACCGGCCGCGATGGTCAGGCCGAGGCCGTGCCCGACCCCCCGCTCGGCCACCCCGGACCGGAACCGGCGCGGGCCCTCGGCAATCAACTCCTCCGGATACCCGTTGCCGTGGTCAACCACCTCGACGGTCCGGCCGGACACCGTGACCTCGACCGGCGGCTTGCCGTGCCGCAGCCCGTTGACGATCAGGTTGGCCAGGATCCGCTCGATCCGGCGCGAGTCGGTCGACACCGTCACGTCCGGCCCGACCTGGTGGACGACGACGCTGTCCGGGGCGAGCGCTTGCTGCATCCGCAGCCGGCCGACCGCCGAGCCGACGAACGCACCCAGCCCGACCAGCTCGAGGTCCGCCTGTTCCACGCCGGAGTCGAACCGGGCGATCTCGAGCAGATCCTCCACCAGTCGCCGCAGTACCTTGGCCCGGTCGCGGACCAGTTCACTCGGCCGGCCCGGCGGCAGCAACTCGGCCGCGGTGGTCAGCCCGGTCACCGGCGTCCGGAGGTCATGGGCGACGTCGGCGGTGAACCGGCGCTCGGCCTCCAACTGCCCGCGCAGCGAACTGGCCATCGTGTCGAGCGCGGTCGCGAGGGCCTGCACTTCGTCCTTGCCCCTGCCGACCGCCTCGACCGCCGACGCGTTCAGGTCACCGGCCGCGATCCGGCGCGCCGTACCGGCCACCGCGACGATCCGTTTGGAGAGGCTGCCGGCCAGGATCACGCTGACCAGCGCGACCAGCGCGACCGTACCGATCCCGCCCAGGACGAGCGCCTGCCGGAGCGCGTTCATCGAGTCGTCGTTGGTGTCGTAGTCCTGCACGATCGACAGGATCTTGCCGTCCTTGACCCCGGCCGCGGCCCACATCTTCGCGTTCGGCGAGCCGGTCTTGAACGTCGCCCGCTTGCCCTCCAGCACCGCGTCGCGCAACTGCGGCGGCAGGTCCGGGTCGTCCACCTTGGAACCGAACACGGGCACGCCGTCGCGGTCGTAGGCGGACGCGGCCAGCTGGATCCGTTCGTCCGCGAACGTCCGCGTCCGGTCCAGCCGGGCCTGCTGCGCCTGGGTGTAGACCGCGACGCAGAGGACCAGGATCGCGAGCGAGGAGACGAGCAGCAGGATGAGACCGAGCTTGCCGCGCAGCCCCACGTCAGGCCCGGAGCTTGTACCCGAACCCGCGGACCGTTTCGATCCGGTCCGCGCCGATCTTGGTCCGCAACCGCTGCAGGTGGACGTCGACGAGCCGGCCGTCGCCGCCCCACTCGTAGTCCCAGACCCGCTGCAGCAGCGTGGACCGGCTGAGCACGACACCAGGGTTGTTGGCGAACTCGATCAGCAGCTTGAGCTCGGTCGGCGTGAGCTGGACGGTTTCGCCACTCCGCCGTACCTCCAACGCCTCCCGGTCCAGTTCCAGGTCGCCGAACGATTCCACACCGGACCCGGCCGCGGGCGCCGGGCGCTCCGGATCGGCGACCGCGCGCCGCATCACCGCGCGCAGCCGGGCCACCAGGACCTGGGTGTCGAAGGGTTTGGTGACGTAGTCGTCCGCGCCCGCCTCCAGCCCGAGTACGACGTCCAGCGCGTCACCCCGGGCGGACACCATCACGATCGGGACGGTGCTGGACTCGCGGATCCGGCGGCACACCGAGATGCCGTCCAGCCCGGGCAGCATGATGTCGAGCATCACGACGTCCGGCTGGATCTTCTCGAAACGCTCGATCGCCTCCAGGCCGTCCTCGGCCGTGGTGACGTCGTAGCCGTGCCGCTCGAGGGTCAATTGGGTTGCCTCACGGATCACCGCGTCGTCCTCGACCATGAGGATGCGTGCGGCCGGTTCTTCGGGTACCACCGAGTTCAGTCTCCCTTTTGGTCCTGCGAGCTCACCTTGATCATCTGCCGGCCGTTCCAACGGTAGACCTCGACCCGCCGGCCCGAGGGGCAGCAGACCTTGTCGTCGAGCGCGTAGATCTTCGACTCGACCACCAGGTCGCCCTGCGGGCTGGCGTTGATCGTCGGCTGTTCGACCTTCAAACTCCAAACCGGCCGCGGACCGGCCGGTTCGACCGCGATCAGGAAGAAGCCGAAGACGAACTTTTCGAGCGTATGGATCAGCACGATCTGCTGAGGTGTTCCGTTGTGCATAACATCAACGGACTTACCCCTGCTCAGGCAACGCGAAATCACGGTGCAATTCACCAGAACCCGGCGCGAGATGTCCGGCAGGTTGCGGTCGGCAAGCAGTTTGAGCCGTACTTCGGCCAGATCGACGGCCTCGGCAGGTGTCCGCCGCGGCTCCGGCACGACCCCTTGAGTGCCCATCACCGACGGCGTGCCGCCCGGGGTCGCCGCGCTCGGCGCCGGGTCGGTGCCCTCGACCCGCAGGCCGCCGCCGTTCGCACAGGCTGCCAGACCGACCACGGCGATCAAGGTGAGGAAGGCCGGCAGGGTGCGGCGCGCAACCGGGGAGGCGCGCCCGATCCGCCGCATGCGCATAGGGCGCCTCCTACCCTGCCTCATCGATCCCCCGGGAGATTCCGACAACTATCTTCCATAGTGCTGGCCGGACGTCACATTCGGCGGCCATGGACGTCGAATGGCCTCGGCAGTTCCGTTGCGGTTGGGTCACAGCGGCCGAACGGCCGCCGGCCTGCCCGGCTGGTCGCTTACCCGGCAACCACCTTGCCCGGATTCAGGATGTTCTTCGGGTCCAGCGCCGCCTTGATCGCGCGATGGACGTCGATCGCGACCGGGCCGATCTCCTCGGCCAGCCAGGTCCGCTTGAGCACGCCGACGCCGTGCTCACCGGTGATCGTGCCGCCGAGCTCGAGACCCACCTCCATGATCCGGTCGAACGCCTGCTGCGCCCGCGCGGCCTGGTCGGCATCGGCCGGATCGAAGACCACCGTCGGGTGCATGTTGCCGTCACCGGCGTGCCCGAGCACTCCGACGGTGATGTCGAGCTCGGTCGCCAACTGCTCGATCCGGCCGATGAACTCGGCCAGCCGGGACCGTGGCACGCAGACGTCGTCGATCATCGTCGTACCGAGCTGGTCCAGCGCGATCAGCGCCGCCCGCCGGGCCTCGAGCAACAGTTCGCCCTCGGCCGGGTCGTCCGCCTCGATGCACTCGATCGCGCCGTGGTCGCGGCACAGCTTCGCCACCGTCGCGACATCGGCCGCGCCGGCCTCGCCGCCGGCGTCCGACTGGGCCAGCAGCATCGCGGCCGCCTCGGTCGGCAGGTCCATCCGCTTGTACGCGTTCACGGCCTTGATCGTGGTCCGGTCCATGATCTCCAGCAGGCTCAGCGACACGCCGCTGCGGATGATCTCGGTGATCGCCCGGCCGGCCGCCACCCCGGAGTCGAACAACGCCGCCATCGTCCGCGGCCGGGCGGCCAGCGGACGCAACGCCAGCGTCGCCTCGGTGATGATGCCGAGCGTGCCCTCGCTGCCGACCAGCAACTTGGTCAGGTCGTAGCCGGCCACGCCCTTGACGGTACGGCGACCGGTCCGCATCACCCGGCCGTCGGCCAGGACCACTTCGAGCCCCAGGACGTAGTCCGTCGTCACGCCGTACTTCACGCAGCACAGACCGCCCGAGTTCGTGGACAGGTTGCCGCCGATCGAGCAGAACTCCCAGCTGGACGGGTCCGGCGGGTAGAACAGCCCCTGCTCCTCGACGGCGCGGGACAGCACCGCGTTGAACACGCCCGGCTGGGTGACGACGTACCGGTCGACCGGCTCGATCTCCAGGATCCGGTCCATCTTCTCCAGCGAGATCACGATGCAGCCCTCGATCGCGTTCGCCGCACCGGACAGCCCGGACCGGGCACCCTGCGGTACGACGGGCACGCCCGCCTCGGCCGCGATCCGCACCGCGGCCTGCACGTGCGCGGTCTCCCGCGCCAGTACGACGGCGAGCGGCACCCCGGCCGGGCAGAACATCGCCCGGTCGTACCGGAAACTCTCCATCCGGTCCGGATCCGTCACCAGCGCCTCACGTGGCAACGCTTGCCGCAACTGCTCGACAACGTCACTCATACGGCCGAGCCTAGTGCCGACCGAGCAGTAATGCGCAGGCCCCGGGTGTCCGGATCGGGACGGGTTGTCAGCGGGTGCGCGAGGTGGAGTTCTCCGAGATCTCCTCGTAGCCGCCGCCGTAGTTGTGGAACTCCCGTCCGATCGCGGCGAAGGTGATGCTGCCCGCGGTCGCCTTCACCTTCGGTGTCCGGCAACTCCGCTGGCCCTTGATCACCGCGCCGTTGCCGCCGCTGCTGTCACAGCTGAGCACGCGGCCGCTGTTGGCACCGCCGTACTGGACCAGGTAGGCGTTCGCCTTCGCGTTGGCCGGCATCGGCGAGGCCATGGTGACCTCGGCCCAGTACTGGTAACAGTTGTCCCTGACCAGGCGGACGGTGCCCCAGCTGGGAGGTTGGTTGTCGCGCAGCATCGGTGCCGACGCGATGGACTTCGCACCCGAGCAGGCGGCGGCTTCGGCCGCCTGGGCCGGCGTCGTTGAGAGGGCGATCGCGCCCACCCCGGCCAGGCCCGCGGTGCTGAGCAGAATGCCCAGTGTCTTCATGACGAAACCCTTCCTGAATGTACGCCCCGACGCACACTCACCGGGCACATTACGCGAACAGCCCCTGCCCCGACAGTCATTACGGTAATCGGACGGCGACACGCCGTATCCAGTTGCTACCGGCAAGGTTGTCCGCTGCGGGTAACCGCTTAACCGATGCCCGCGGCAACCGCACCACCGCTGGCCGCCCCCCGCTCCGGCGCCCGCTCCCCGCTCCGGCGCCCGCTCCCCGCTCCGGACGTTCCAACGGTTCTCCCCTGCTGTTGCCCGTTCTACCCCCGTGGAAGGAGGGGAGAAGGGACAACGGCAGGGGTTATCCGTCTGCGACGCGCCGGGGCAGCGGTGCCCGCGGCGGAGGGTCAGAGGTTGCCGCGGCGCTCTTGTTCGCGCTCGATCGCCTCGAACAGCGCCTTGAAGTTGCCCTTGCCGAAGCCGAGCGAACCGTGCCGCTCGATCAGCTCGTAGAACACCGTCGGACGGTCGCCGATCGGCTTGGTGAAGATCTGCAGCAGGTAGCCGTCCTCGTCCCGGTCGACCAGGATCCCGCGCGCCTTCAGCTCCTCGATCGGCACCCGCACCTCACCGATCCGGGCCCGCAGTTCCGGGTCGTCGTAGTACGAGTCCGGCGTGCTGAGGAACTCGACGCCGTTGGCCCGCATGATGTCGACGGTGCGCAGGATGTCGTTGGTCGCCAGCGCGATGTGCTGCGCGCCGGCCCCGTCGTAGAACTCCAGGAACTCGTCGATCTGCGACTTCTTCTTCGCGATGGCCGGCTCGTTCAGCGGGAACTTGACCCGGTGATTGCCGTTGGCCACCACCTTGCTCATCAGCGCCGAATAGTCGGTGGCGATGTCGTCGCCGATGAACTCGGCCATGTTCACGAAGCCCATCACCCGGTTGTAGAACGCGACCCACTCGTCCATCTTCCCGAGCTCGACGTTGCCGACCACGTGGTCGACGGCCTGGAACAGCCGCTTCGGGTGCCCCTCCGGCCGGGTCACCTGGGTGGTCGCCGGGACGAACCCGGGCAGGTACGGGCCGTCGTACTTGCTCCGGTCGATCAGCGTGTGCCGCGTGTCGCCGTACGCCGCGATCGCGGCCCGGCGGATCGTGCCGTGCTCGTCGGAGACGTCGTTCGGCTCCTCGAGTACGACGGCGCCCTGCCGGCGGGCGTGCTCGATGCACTTGTCCACGTCCGGGACCTCGAGGGCGATGTCGGCGACACCGTCACCGTGCCTGCGGTGGTGGTCGAGCAGCGGGCTCTTCGGGCTGACCCCGCCGGTGATCACGAAGCGGGCGGAACCGGCCTTCAGCACGAATGCCTTGTGGTCCTTGTTGCCCGTCTCGGGGCCGGAGTACGCGACCAGGTCCATCCCGAAGGCGAGCTGGTAGTACTTCGCGGTCTGGGTGGCGTTGCCGACGACGAACACCACGGCGTCCATCGCGGTCACCGGGAACGGGTCGGTGCTCTCGTCGTACGGCACCAGGCCGACGAGCTGCTTCAACTGGTCGAGGTCGAGATCGGCGTCGAGCTCTGCGGGGGTGAGGTCGGTGCTGGTCATCGGTGTCCTCCCGGTCGTGGTTCCTGGCGCCGAGCCTGGTCCAGGGAGACAGGTTGCGCAACACATCCTTGTTTCAGTGGGCAAGTTGTGCAGTATCGTGCCGTTGTTGCTGGACTATGTGGTCAGGGTGACCACTCCGGGAGGTCGGTATGGCGGTGGATGCGCTGGACGCCCGGATTCTCGCGTTGTTCGCGGCCGAGCCGCGGGTCGGCGTACTGGAGGCGTCGCGGCGGCTGGGGGTCGCGCGGGGGACGGTGCAGGCGCGGCTGGACCGGTTGCAGCGCGACGGTGTGGTGCGTGGGTGGGGGCCGGACATCGACACCGCCGCGATCGGTTATCCGGTGACGGCGTTCGCGACTCTGCAGATCGAGCAGGGCTCAGGTCACACCGCGGTCGCCGAGGCCCTGGCGCGCATCCCGGAGGTCCTCGAGGTCCACACCATCACCGGCGCCGAGGACCTCTGGTGCCGCATCGTCGCCCGCTCCAACGCCGACCTGCAACGCGTCATAGACCAGGTAGTCGCAGTCCAAGGCATCCAACGAGCCTCCACCGTCATAGCCCTGGCAGAGCAGATCCAGCACCGGGTCCTGCCCCTCGTCGAAGCAGCCACCAAGAAGTAACGCCCGGACCGCGCTCCGCGCGCCCGCCGGGCGCGAAACGGACGGAGCCCCCACCGGGTGGCGAGCCGAGCGGCGGCGCCCGGGTGGTGTGGGTCAGGCGAGGCGTTTGGCTACTTCTACGGCTGCGCGGGCTACTCGGGGGCCTACGAAGTCGCGGTCGAGTTTGCCGAGGACGACGACGCCGATGGAGGCTTCGACGCCTGGTACGCCGAGGACCGGGGAGGAGACGCCCTGGGCGCCGGCCTGCAACTCCCCCGAGGTGACGACGAACGGGCGTCCGGCGGGGTCGGGTTTGCGGCGGCCGGCCAGGATCGCCTTCCCGGCGGCGCCCTGGTCGAGCGCGTGCCGGGATCCCATCCGGTAGGACACGTGAAAGTCGGTCCAGCTCGGCTCGATCACCGCGATCGCCAGAGCCTCGTCACCGTCGGCGACCGTCAGATGGGCGGTGGCACCGGTGTCCTCGGCGAGCGACCGCAGTACCGGCAACGCAGCGTCACGCAGCGTGGGCTGAACGCGGCGGCTGTAGTGCAGTACGGCGAGACCGAGCCGGGCCCGGCCCTCGCTGTCGCGCCGGACCAGCCGGTGCAGCTCCAGCGTGTTCACCAACCGGTAGACCACGGTCCGGCTGACCCCCAGCGCGGCGGCCAGCTCCGTGATCGAGAGGCCGTCCGGGGCGTCCGCCAGCAACTCGAGGACGGTGAGTCCCCGGTCGAGGGTCTGGGACGTCTCTGCGGGCACCTCCGAAGCGTATCCGTTTTTCGGGCACGGCCCGATGGCCCCGTATCTTGCTGCCGTGCGAAATTACTGGGCGCTCCTCCCCGCCATCGCCGTGATCATCGGTCTGATCCTGCTCTACGCGATCCCGACGTTGATCAATCCGCAGTGGACCAGCACCGTGCTGAACCTGTTCCGGCAGTTCCCCGAGGACGACGAACCGGCCCAGGCGCGAGCCCAGATCCAGGCCCGCATCCAGGCCCGGACCCAGACCTGGAGCCCCGGCCAGCAGGCCCAGCAGGCCGAGCACGCACAGCAGGCCGAGCAGGCACAGCAAGCAGAGCAGGAACAGCACAGCCAGGAGTACTTCGACCAAGCGGAGGAGCCCGCCCGGCCGGCCGGTGTGCTCGGACCGGAGCAGGTCAGGTCGCGGCGGATGCTCGCCGGCGCCCTGATCGTCGGCGCGATCGGGCTGCTCGGGTTCAACATCTCGCTGAACCGGGAGGCGAACGCCTGCTACCAGGCGGCCAAGGCGTGGGGTGCGATCGACGGCAAGCCGGCCGAGGACCCGTGCATCAACATGATCTACGGCAGCTTCTTCGGCGACGGCCGCGGCGCCGTGAACGAGGACCGGCAGCAACCGGTCGAGGCGTACCAGGTGGTGCACAAGAAGAAGCCGACGTACCTGCGCTGGATCCAGAACGCACCGAAGTACGACGAGGCCGACCTGCTGGTCGGGACGGGGCTGAGCTGCAACCTCGATCTGCGGATCACCGAGGAGGACGACAAGGTCGTCGTACTCATCGACGCCAACCAGCCGTGCCCGAAGGAGGACAACGTGTCACTGACGGCGTTCAAGTTGAAGAAGCCGCTCGGCGACCGGCCGGTGGTGACCGTCGACGACAAGCCGGTGCAGCGGATCAACCCGGACGTGGACTCCTGGCCGACCGTACTGAAGAAGCTGGTGACCGGGGGCTGATCAGCTCAGCGCGCGAGTGCGCGAATCGTAGACCCGGAACGGCCGGTTGCGGGCGAGCAGCAACAACAGCCCGACGATGCACGCGGTCGCCCCGCCGAGGAGCGCGATCGTCGGGGTGGTGAGCGAGGCCGCCGTACCCGCGACGAAGTCACCCAGCCGCGGCCCGCCGGCCACGACGACGATGAAGACGCCCTGGAGCCGTCCACGCATCGCGTCCGGCGCGGCCGACTGCAGCACCGTGTTCCGGTACGCCGAGCTGACCATGTCGGCCGCACCGGACAACGCCAGCAACGCGACCCCGAGCCAGATCGTCCGGGACAACCCGAACAGGCCGACCGCCGCCGCATACACGGTGATCGCGACGGCGATCGCCACGCCTTGGCGTCGGATCCGGCTCACCCAGCCGGAGAAGACGACCCCGAGCAGCGCCCCGATCGCCGGAGCCGCCTGCAGCAGGCCGACCGTCCGTACGCCGCCGCCGAAGAACGCGCCCGCCACCGCGGGGAACAGCGCCCGCGGCTGAGCGAACACCATCGCCAGGATGTCCGCCAGGAACGTCGCCAGCAGCGCCGGCGCGGTCCGCAGGAACGTGAACCCTTCGAGCACCGACCGCAGTCCCGCCCGCCGGACCTCCCCGGTCGGCGGCACCGCCGGCAACCGGAACAGCGCGTAGAGCGCCGCGGTGAAGGTCAGTACGTCGATCAGGTACGCCGCCGCGAACCCGTGCCACGCGATCACCGCCGCACCGAGCAGCGGCCCGGCGGTGAAGCCCAGGTTGAACGCGGCCTGGCTGAGCGTGTTCGCGGCCGGCAGCAGCTCGGGCCGGATCAGCCGCGGGATGATCGCCGACCGGGCCGGGTTGTTCACCGCGAAGCACGCCGACTGGCAGGCCACCACGGCGTACAGCACCCACACCTGGTTCCACTCCAGCTGGGACTGCACCACCAGGACCATCGACAGCAGCCACAGCCCGGTCGACGAGACGAGCGCGAGCGTACGGCGGTCGATCGCGTCGGCCATCGCGCCGCCGTACAACCCGAAGACGATCAGCGGAACCAGTGAGCACAGCCCGACCAGGCCGACCGCGAAGGTGGAGTGCGTCAGTGCGTACACCTGGATCGCGACGGTCACCGCGGTCATCTGCTGGCCGAGCTGCGACACCGTCGACCCGAGCCACAGGCGGCGGAAATCCGGTGATTCCCGCAGCGGGCGGACATCGGTGAGCAGACGCACTCCTGCAACTTATGTCATGGCGTGAAGATACTCAGACCCGAGGGAACAGTTCATGCTCGAGCGGTTCGCCGACGGTCAGCCCGAGCCCGTCGGTGACGACGTGCGGCGCGCCGGTGTACGTCGTGTCGGCGTCGATGTAGATCGCCACGTGCGCGATCCGCGGGTCGTCGGTCAGGTTCGGCGTCGCGGAGTGGGCCAGGTACGCGTTGTGGAAGGTGCAGTCACCGGCCCGCAGCGGGATCGTCTTCCGCTCCTCCCAGCGCAGGTCCGGCGCCGCCCGGAATATGTCGTCCCGGTCGGACAGGTCCTGCCGGCGCAGGTCCCGATGGTCGTGCGAGCCCGGGATGAACGTCATGCACCCGCGCTCCACCGGTACGTCGACCAGCGCCACCCACGCGGACAGCGAGTGCCGCGAACCACCGTGCGGCCAGTACGGCGCGTCCTGGTGGAACTCGGTCGCGGCGCCGTTGTGCGGAGGTTTGATCAGCAACTGGTCGTGCCACAGCCGCAGCGGTACCCCGGCCAGCGCGGTCGCCGCGGCGGCGAGCCGGGTGTCCAGGGTGAGTTCGCGGAGTACGTCGTCCTGTCGCCAGATGTTGACGTACTGGTTGAAGATCGCCGAGCCGGTGGCGTTGTCCTCGGCGATTCCGCTCACCGCGGCGGCCGCGTCCCGGAACCGGGCCGCCTCGTCGGCGCTGATGATGTTCCGGATCCGGACCACGCCGTCGCGCCGGTAGGCCGAAATGATCGCTTCGTCGAGCGCGAAGGCTGTCGTATCGTCGGTCGTGGTCATCGGGCCGCTCCTCGGGAATCCGTTGCCGGGTTGGTGTTTCCAGCCTCGCGTGCCGGACCGGCGGCGGACAGGCAGCGATTGACCGATCCTTGACCGATCTTGACCTCCCGGAGGCAGGCGTGCACAAGATCCTGAGCAGCGAGGTCTTCCCCGACCAGCGCCTGCCCGTCGCCGGTGAGCGGATCGAACTGGGGTACGACGTCGCGCCGCACAGTCACGCGTTCTTCGAGATCGCCGTCGTCCTCGACGGGACCGGCGTCCACGTGTCGGCGGCCGGCGAGACGCCGCTGCGGCGCGACTCGGTCGTCGTCCTCCGACCCGGCCAGTGGCACGGGTACACCGAGTGCGACGGTCTCGTGGTCCGCAACGCCTACCTGGGTGCGGACATCTTCGGACTGCTGTCGGGAGCGCTGATCCCCGGCGACGAGGCGCCGTACCCGCCGAATCTGGCCCATCCGGCCGTGCAGCACGCGATGCGGTTGCTGGAGGCAAGTGTCGACGAGCCGTGGACGCTGACCCGGCTGGCCGCCGCGGTGAACCTCGCGCCCGGGTACCTGGTCCGGCTGTTCGGGCGGACGGCCGGGGTCTCGCCGATGGCGTACCTGAACCGGCTCCGCGCCGAGCGAGCCGCCGGCCTGCTGATCGAGACCGACCTGCCGGTGGCGACGATCGGCGCGATGGTCGGCTGGCACGACCCCAGTCACGCCAGCCGCCGCTTCCGTGCCTGCTTCGGCCTCAGCCCGTCCCGGTACCGCGCCGCCTTCCGCCCGTAGCAGCGGTACGGCGCCCCGGCGCGTCGTCCGCGAACCGGCCGCGACGCGCGGGCGTGAGACTCCCCCGGCGGGAGGTGGGGACCGTGGGCAAAGATTGTCACCATGAGTTCCCTTCGCACCCCTGACCCGAACCCCGGCTGGCTCTCCGAGTTCGCGCTCGAGGAGACCCGCTCGCGGGTGCCGATCCTGTACGTCGAGGCCGTCCCGGCCCGGGTCGACGCCGCCGGGCAGATCGAGCAGGTCGGGGTCCTGCTGCGCGGGTCGGCCGCGACCGGGCAGATCACCCGCACCCTGGTGTCGGGGCGTGTCCTGCACGGCGAGTCGATCCGCGACGCGCTGCTGCGGAACATCGAGAAGGACCTCGGCCCGGCCGCGTTCCCCCGGCTGCCGCTCAGCCCGGCGCCGTTCACGGTCGCCGAGTACTTCCCGCTCCCCGGTGTCACGCCGCTGCACGACCCGCGGCAGCACGCGGTCGCCCTGGTCTACGTCGTCCCGGTGACCGGTGAGTGCAACCCGCGCCAGGACGCCCTCGAACTCACCTGGCTGACCCCGAAGGAGGCGCTCGAGCCGAGCCTGCTGGCCGACCTCGAAGGCGGGCGCGGGCAACTGCTCAAGCAGGCCCTGGCCTGGGCCGGCGCCCTCGTCTGACGCTCACCAGGGCAGCCGGCCCTCCTCGGCGTACACCTCCCCCGTCGGCCCGTCGGCGCCCAGCGTCGCCATCCGCACCGCAACTGCCGCACCCTGTTGTGGTGTCCGTGGCGCGTCCCAGCCGCCCATGTCGGTCGCGCAGTTGCCGGGGTCGGCCCCGTTCACCAGAATCCCGGTGCCGCGCAGTTCGTTGGCCAGCATGACGGTCACCATGTTCACGGCCGCCTTCGACGCGTTGTAGCCCAAGAGCAGCATCGTGGACAACTCCGACTCCGGATTCCCGACCAGTTCGAACGAGGCCAGCGACGTCGACAGGTTGACGATCCGCGCCTGTTCCGCCTTCCGCAGCAACGGCAGCATCGCCTGCGTCACGCCGACCAGCCCGATCACGTTGGTCTCGAACGCCTGCCGCAGTACGTCGCCCGCGACCCGGGAGACCGCGTCGTCGCCGTCGGGGATGATCGCCGCGTTGTTCACCAGGACGTCGAGCCGCCCGTACTCCGCCTCGATCCGGCCGGCCGCCGCCCGTACGGACGTCTCGTCGGTGACCTCCAGTTGGACCGCCACCACGTCGTGGCCCTCGGCAACCAGCTCCTTCGCCGCGAGCTCGCCGCGGGCGAGGTCTCGGGACCCGGCCAGCACGGTGAATCCGGCCTCGCCGAGATGCCGTGCGATCTCCCTGCCGATGCCTTTGTTGGCGCCCGTGACGAGCGCGATCTTGTTCGTGTTCATGCGGTCCAGGCTGTCGCCGTTCGCCGTACCCAGGCAGAGTGAGCCGAGCCTGGGATCGGCAGTCCCTGGTTGAGGTTGGTGGCGGCTGGAATCCTGGGTCCATGGATCGGGGACTGCTCGCGGAGTTCTTGCGGCTGCGGCGGGAGGCGTTGAAGCCTGCCGACGTCGGCCTGCCCGCCGGCATCCGGCGGCGGACGCCCGGGCTGCGCCGCGAGGAGGTCGCGAGCCTGGCCGTCATGTCGACCGACTACTACACCCGGCTCGAGCAGGGTCGCGGCCCACGCCCCTCCCGCCCGGTGCTCACCGGCCTCGCCCGGGCGCTGCGGCTGAACGACGACGAGCGCGACCACCTGTTCCGCCTCGCCGGTGAGCAGCCCGGGCCGCCGCCGGGTCCGCCGCGTGACGTCCGGGCCGGCGTACTGCGGATGCTGTCCCGGCTCGACGTCCCCGGTCTGGTGCTCGACGCGAAGTACGACGTACTCGCCTGGAACCCACTGGCGGCCGCACTGCTCACGGACTTCTCCGCGCTGCCGGTGAAGGAGCGCAACCTGCTTCGGCTGCGGTTCCTGCAGGGTGACCGGCAGGTCGATCGGTTCGGCGAGATCGCGACCCGGGACTTCGCCGCCGAGGCCGCGGCGGATCTTCGGGCCGCGACCGTGAAGTACCCGGACGACCCGGCGATCGCTCTCCTGGTCCAGGAACTCTTGGACGGGAGCCCGGAGTTCGCGGAGATCTGGGCACGGCACGAGGTCAGCCGCCAGCTGAGCATGTGCCAGACCATCTTCCACCCCGAGGTCGGGCGGATCGACGTTGTCTGCGAGGCGCTCGTCATCCCGGAACGCGACCAGCGCGTCATCCTCTACACCGCCGAGCCCGGCTCGCCCTCCGACGACGCACTCCGCCTCCTCAACGTCATCGGCACCCAGACAATGGCCCCCGGCTGACAAGCACCACTCCGTCAAGACACAACGTCAACACCTCGCCACGCACGGAAACACCCCGCCCCACAACAACCACGGGACGGGGTGCTGAGCTCGGGGCTAGGCGCGGCGTTGGGTGGCCCAGTCGCGGAGGAGCTCGATGCGTTCCTTGAGCTGGGTCGACGACGCGTGCGCGGCCGCCGGGCCGCCGAGCTTGCGGCGCAGGTCGTTGTGGATGACGCCGTGCGGCTGTCCGGTGCGGTGGTGCCAGGCGGCGACCAGGCCGTTCAGCTCGCGCCTCAGCAGCGCGACCTGCTCATGGGTCGCCAGCTCGGTCGGCGTCGGGTCCTCCCGGTCGGACGAGGCCGTCCGCTGGGACCGCTTCTGCGCCGCGATCGACTTCGCCTGCCGCTTGCGGAGCAGCTCCCGCACCTGGTCAGGCTCCAGCAGACCGGGCAGCCCGAGGAAGTCCAGCTCCTCGTCGGACGCCATCTCGCCGCCGGTGCCGTAGTCACCGCCGTCGAACACGACCCGGTCGAAGCTGGCGTCCGACCCGAGCGCCTCGAACTTCGCCTCCAGTTCGTCGCTGGCGCCCTCGGTCCGGTTCGCCTGTGCGATCAAGTCGTCCTCGAGCGCGAAGATGTCGCCGTCGTTGCCCGAGCTCTTCCGGCCGAGGACGTGGTCGCGCTCGACCTCCATCTCGGCGGCGTAGCTCAGCAGCCGGGTCACCGACGGCAGGAACACCGACGCCGTCTCGCCCCGCTTCCGGGCCCGCACGAACCGCCCGACCGCCTGCGCGAAGAACAGCGGCGTCGACGTCGGCGTCGCGTACACACCGACGGCGAGCCGCGGCACGTCCACGCCCTCACTCACCATCCGGACCGCGACCATCCACCGCGAGTCGCTCGCGGAGAACTTCGCGATCTTCCTGCTCGCCGACTTCTCGTCGGACAGCACGACCGTCGGCGCCTCGCCGGTGATCTCGCGCAGCGTCTTGGCGTACGCGCGGGCCGTGTTCTGGTCGCCGGAGATGACGAGTGCGCCGGCGTCCGGCATGTGCCGCCGTACCTCGGTCAGCCGTTTGTCCGCGGCCGCCAGCACGGCGGGCATCCACTCGCCGGCCGGGTCGAGCGCCGTCCGCAGCGCCTGGGCGGTGAGGTCCTTGGTCAGCGGCTCACCCAGCCGCGCCGCCACCTCGTCACCGGCCTTGGTCCGCCAGCGCATCTCACCGGAGTACGACATGAAGATCACCGGGCGTACGACGTGATCGCGCAGAGCGTGACCGTACCCGTAGGTGTAGTCCGCCTTGCTCCGGGCGACCCCGTCCGGGCCTTCCTCGTAGGTGACGAACGGGATCGGGTTGTCGTCACTGCGGAACGGCGTACCGGTCAGGCAGAGCCGGCGCGTCGCGGGCTCGAACGCCTCCCGGACCCCGTCACCCCAGCTGAGCGCGTCACCGCCGTGGTGCACCTCGTCCAGGATGACCAGGGTCTTGAACCGCTCGGTCCGGACCCGGAAGGCCAGCGGGTTCACCGCGACGCCGGCGTAGGTGACCGCGACACCCTGGAAGTCCTTGTTGGTCTTCCCGCGCCGGCCGGCGAACGCCGGGTCGATTGCGATCCCGGCCCGGTCGGCCGCCTCGGCCCACTGGACCTTGAGGTGCTCGGTCGGCGTCACCACGGTGACTCGCTCGATCTGCCGCCGGTGCAGCAGTTCGGCGGCCACGGTGAGCGCGAAGGTGGTCTTGCCGGCTCCCGGTGTCGCCACCGCGAGAAAGTCCTTCGGCTGTTTGTCGAGATAGAGCTTGAGTGCCTCCGCCTGCCAGGCCCGCAGCTTGCTCGCGGTACCCCATGCGGCGCGGTCCGGGTAGGCCGGAGGAAGCACGGCTGGTGCAGCTGGCACGTGCGAGTCCACGAACGGCTTACTCCCCCGATGGTCGACTGTGGGCCGTGCAGGAACGTTACCCGAGATCCGTTACGAGAGCAGACTCGCCGGCACCACCGACACCTCGTACGGGCTCGTCAACCGGGCTTCCTGATCGCCGACGGCCTTCGCGACCTGCGTGTATGCCCCGTCGCGCAATTCCCAGGCGATCAGACTCGGCGTGTCGGGATCCACCACCCAGTAGGACGCACAGCCGGCCGCCTCGAACCGCGAGAACTTCAGCATCAGGTCGAACCGGCGCGTGCTCGGCGACAACACCTCGACGGCGAGCAGCGGCGCCACCGGCAGCTCGGTCTCGGTGAAGTCCTGCCGCCGGGCCACCAACAGGTCCGGCTGCATCACCGTGTCCGACGCCAGAACCACGTCCAGCGGTGCGAACAGGACTTCCAGATCAGCCGGACAGGCGAGCCTGAGCTCGTAGTAGAGGTTTGCCAGCGCGCGTTGGTGCCTCGGTCTAGGCGCCGGGCTCACGATGAGAACCCCGTCGACGAGCTCATACCGGCGTCCGTCATCGGGCATCCGGTCGAGGTCGTCCCGGGTCAGCGGGGCATCCGGTCGCCAGCTCGCCGGCGGCTGCGCAGGAATGGGTTTCACGAGACTCATAGTGCCTCCTCAGGTTGCTCACACCTAGAAAGTGCCGTGATCTGCCCCGGAAGCTCTCGGAGAGTTCGCCCGCTGTGGAAAACCTGCCGTCGCGCTGGTGTGTCGGCCTACACTCGGGGGCATGAGTACTCAGCTGACCCCTGGGGCCGAGACAGTTGTCGACGAGCGGACCAAGCCTTCGCTGGACGACGGCGACCACGAGCGGTTCTCGCACTACGTGCCGAAGGACAAGCTGACCGAGGCGATGGTGATGGGCACGCCGGTGGTCGCGCTGTGCGGCAAGGTGTGGGTGCCGAGCCGGGATCCGCAGCGGTTCCCGGTCTGCCCGGAGTGCAAGGAGATCTGGGAGTCGCTGAACCCGGGTGACGACGAGGGCGGCGACGAGTAGGTCCGCTCAGTTCTGGGTGGGATCGTCCGGGTACGTCGCCAGGTAGGCCATCTGGTCGTTCTGGCGCCGGAGCACCCGGCGCCAGAGCGTGTCCGGGTGCAGGCTGAACACGTCGTCGGGTTCGGACTCGACGACGTACCAGGCGCCCTTGGTGATCTCGCCCTCGAGTTGTCCACCGGACCAGCCGGCATACCCGGCGAAGATGCGCATCCGCTGGATCGCACCCTCCAGCAGGGCCGGCGGTACGTCGAGGTCGATCAGGCCGATCCGGCCGAAGCACTCCCGCCAGCCCGGCGGGTCGGCCGACTCGATCACCTCGGCGACCGCGAGGGCACTGTCGGTGCCGACCGGGCCGCCCATGAAGAGCACGCCGGGTTCGTTCACGGTGTCCGACCAGTTCGGCAGCACCCGGTCGACGGCGAGATCGGCCGCGCGGTTCACCACCACCCCGAGGGCGCCGTCCTCGTCGTGGTCCAGCAGCAGGATGACCGAGCGGCGGAAGGGCGGCTCGTCGAGCAGCGGTGTCGCGACCAGCAGCGAACCGGTCAGGGTCGAGGCCGTCATGACCCCATCATGTCGTGCCGGGCACTGTTTGTACCACGGACCGCGCGGTAGCCCAGCCAGGCTCCGACGGCGACGCCGAGCAGATCGGCGACGGAGTCGAACAGGTCCCCACTGCGCTGCGGCAGCACGAAATGCTGGACCAGCTCACTGACCATCGCGTTGCCGACCAGTGCCACCAGCAACCACCGCGCGGGTACGGCGGCCTTCAGCCCGAGGAACGCGACCGAGCCGAACAGGAACAGGTGGGCGACCTTGTCGGCCAGCGGCAGGCCGACGTCCGGGCCCGCCTGCCTCGGCGAATAGACGCCGTACAACTGCAGCAGGCAGGCCGCGACGAACCCGATCCGCCACAGCCATACCTTCAGGCCCGACCCGGTCGCCCCCGCCACCGTTACTGTCACGCCGGGGAGTCGTCCGGGTAGGTCTCGTGCGCCGGGGCCTTGCCACCCGCAGCGTCGCGGACCGCGTGCGCCACCATCGTATGCACCTCGGGGTGGAAGACGCTCGGCACGATGTAGGCCGCGTTCAGCTCGTCGTCGGTGACGACGCCGGCCAGCGCCTTCGCCGCGGCCAGCTCCATCTCGATCGACACCTTCGACGACTGCGCGTCGAGCAGACCGCGGAACACGCCCGGGAAGACCAGCACGTTGTTGATCTGGTTCGGGAAGTCGCTGCGGCCGGTGGCCACCACCGCCGCGTGCTCACCCGCCTCCGCGGGGTCGACCTCGGGCACCGGGTTGGCCAGCGCGAACACGATCGCGTCCTCGTTCATGGTGGCGATGTCCGCGCCGGTCAGGATGTTCGGCGCCGACACCCCGATGAACACGTCCGCCCCGGCCAGCGCGCCCTTCAGGTCGCCGCTGTACTTCGCCGCGTTGGTGTTCTCCGCGATCCAGCGCAGCTCGGGCGACAGTCCGTCGCGGTCCGGGTGGATCACGCCACCGATGTCGGCGACGCAGGTGTCCTTGACTCCGGCCGCGAGCAGCAGCTTGAGGATCGCCGTACCGGCCGCACCCGCGCCGGACAGCACCACCCGCACGTTGCTGATGTCCTTGCCGACCACGCGCAGCGCGTTGTACAGCGCGCCCAGGACGACGACCGCCGTACCGTGCTGGTCGTCGTGGAAGACCGGGATGTCGAGCTCCTCGCGCAGCTTCGCCTCGATCTCGAAACACCGCGGCGCGGAGATGTCCTCCAGGTTGATGCCGGCGAAACCGGGCGCGATCGCCTTCACGATCTGGACGATCTCGTCCGGGTCCTGGGTGTCCAGGCACAGCGGCCACGCGTCGATCCCGGCGAACCGCTTGAACAGCGCCGCCTTGCCCTCCATCACCGGCAGCGCGGCCTTCGGGCCGATGTTGCCCAGGCCGAGTACGGCGGACCCGTCGGTGACGACCGCGACGCTGTTGCGCTTGATGGTCAGCCGGCGGGCGTCGTCGGGGTTGTTCGCGATCGCCAGGCAGACCCGGGCGACACCCGGCGTGTAGATCATCGACAGGTCGTCACGGTTGCGGATCGGGTGCTTGGCCTCCATCGCGATCTTGCCGCCGAGGTGCATCAAGAACGTCCGGTCCGAGACGCGGGCGATCTCGACCCCGGGGACCGAGCGCATCGCCTCGACCAGCCGGCCGGCGTGCTCGGTGTCGGCGGCGGCGCAGGTGACGTCGATCCGCAGTCGCTCGTGACCGGACGCGGTCACGTCGAGCGCGGTGACCAGACCGCCGGCCTGCTCGACCGCGGTCGTCAGCTTGCTCACTGTCGAGCCGCCCGCGGGCACCTCGAGGCGAACGGTGATGGAGTACGAAACACTCGGCAAAGCAGTCACGCGGGTGATCCTCTCACGCCACTGGTAAACCCCGAAGATTGTGTTCGTAAAGTGCACGGACGAAAGCTGGGTAATCCATTACTCAGGCGGTTACTGTGGCGTCGGCGAAGGAGGAGCGGTGGCGACGATCAGTGACGTGGCGACTCGGGCCGGTGTGTCGACGGCGACCGTCTCGCGCGCGCTGAACGGGAAGGCCACGGTGGACCGCGACCTGGTCGCCCGGGTCCGCAAGGCCGCCGAGGAACTCGGCTACCAGCCGAACGGCCCGGCCCGGAACCTGCGCCGCCAGGAGGCGGCCGTGGTCGCCCTGATCATCTCCGACGTGGAGAACCCGTTCTTCACCGCGATCGCCCGCGGCGTCGAGGACGTCGCCCACGAGGTCGGCTACTCGGTCGTGCTGTGCAACTCCGACGAGAGCGCGGAGAAGGAGAACCGCTACATCGACATCGCCATCCAGGAGCGGGTCGCCGGCGTGATCCTGTCGCCCAGCGGTACGACGACCAGCGTGGCGAAACTGGCCGGCCGGGGTACGGCGTACGTCGCGGTCGACCGCCCGCTCCCGGGACAGGACAGTGACCTCGTCCTGGTCGACACCCGGCTCGCCGCCCGGCAGGCCACCGAGCATTTGATTGCCCAAGGCTACGAACGGATCGGCTGCCTGACCGGCCCGGCCGGCGTCCGCACCGCCGACGACCGCCTGGCCGGCTACCGCGACGCGCTCAAGGCGGCCAAGCGCCGCAGCAATACCAAGCTGGTACGGCGTTCCGAGTACAAGGCAGCCGGTGCGCGGAGAGCCGCGCTGGATCTGTTGTCCCAGCCGGAGCCACCCGACGCGCTGCTGGTCGCGAACAGCGCGATGGCGGTGGGTGTCCTGCAGGCCCTGCAGGAGAAGAAGATCCGCGCGGGTCGTGAGGTCGGCCTGGTCGCCTTCGACGACGCCCCCTGGGCCGAGCTGGTCGATCCACCCCTGTCGGTCGTCGCCCAACCGGCGTACGAAATCGGCACGGTCGCCGCGCGACTCCTCCTCGCCCGGATCGCCGACAGCACCCGCCCACCCACCACCACAACCCTAGGCGCCCGCCTCCTCGAACGAGCCAGCTCCCACCGGGACTGAGCAGCCCGGGTGGGAGGGCACGTTCTACCTCGACCGCTGAGCTCAGCCGTTCGGGTTTTCTTGGGCGTAGATTTGGGCGGCGTTGGAGGCGTCGATGAGGCGGGTGGGGAGGATCTGGGACTTCTCGATGGTGCCGCAGTCGATGAGGATCTTCTTGGCGGCGGCGATGGCTTCCTTGCCGTTGGTCGGGTAGGTGAAGGTGGCGCTCAGCCGGCCCTGCTCGACCGCTTTGATCCCGCCGGACGGGATCGGCAGCGCGTCGATGCCGATGAACTTCATCTCCTTCTCCCGGCCGACCGCCTTGGCCGCCAGGTACGCACCCTCCGCCATCGGGTCGTTGTGCGCGTAGACCACGTCGATCTTCGGGTTGGCCTTGAGCAGCGCGTCCATCTGTGCCTGGCCCTTCTCCCGCAGCCAGTCGCCGCTGGCGTCGGCGACGATCTTGATCTTCGGGTTCGCCTTGATCGCGTCGACGAAGCCCTGGTGCCGCTCGGCCTGCGGCGTGGCACCCGCGAGACCCTTCAGCTCCACGACGTTGCCGCCCTGCGGCAGCAGCTTCTCCGCGACGTACTTGCCCGCCTCGGAGCCGATCTGCACGTTGTCGCCGCCGATGAACCCGGTGTACGCGTCACCCTCGACCTTGCGGTCCAGCACGATCACCGGGATGCCCTGGTCGTAGGCCTTCTTCACCACCGCGGTCAACGGTTTGGCCTCGTTCGGGCTGATGATCAGCAGGTCGATCTGCTGGGTGATGTAGTTCTCCACGTCGGCGACCTGCTTGGCGTTGTCCTGGGCCGCGTCGGCGAACTTCACCTCGAACTGCGGCACCTCCTTGGCCGCGGCCCGGATGTCGTCGTCCATCCGCTGCCGGTACGGCTCGGCCACGTTGGCCTGGCTCATCCCGATCGTGTACTTGCCGTCGGCCCCCTTGCAGGACTTGGACGCGCCGGCGGCCGGGGTGTCCGAGGTGCGTTCGCTGGTCGTCCCGCAACCGGCGAGCACCAGCGCGGCGACGGCCGCGGTGGCCAGGGAGAGCTTGAGAGAGCGCATGGGAACCTTCCTCACGAGGCGGGACGGAGTCGCTGCAGCGCGGCGGCGGCAACGATCACGAGTCCCTTGATCAGCAGCTGGATGTTGGAGTCGATGTTGTTCAGGGCAAGGATGTTGTTCAGTACGCCGAGCAGCAGCGCACCCGCGACCGTTCCGGCGACCGAGCCGCGGCCGCCGGCCAGGCTGGTCCCGCCGATCACCACCGCGGCGATCGCGTCGAGTTCGTACCCGATGCCGTCGTTCGGGCTGCCCTGGTTCAGCTGAACCGCATGCACCACGCCGGCCAGGGAGGCGAGCAGCCCGCAGATGGCGAAGACCGCGATCTTCACCCGCACCACGGGTACGCCGGACAGCCGCGCCGCCTTCTCGTTGCCGCCGACGGCGTACAGGTGCCGGGAGAACGCGCTGACCCGCAGGAACACGACCGCCGCGATCGCGACCACGGCGAAGATCAGCACCGGGATCGGGACCAGCCCGCCGAAGGTGCGTTCGCCGAGGATCGCGAACGACTCCGGTGCCTCGTTCGGCCCGTCGCCGTACGCGATCGCGACGCCCTGCCCGCCGGACCAGATCCGGGCCAGGCCACGGGCTATCTGGAGTCCCGCCAGCGTCACGATGAAGGACTGGATCCCGATCATCGCGGTCGCGACACCTTGCAGCGCGCCGAAGACGAGACCGATCAGGAGCACCAGCAGGACGGACGGCAGGAAACCCCAGTCGTTCTCGACCATCAGTACGGCGGACCCGACCGCGGCGAGACCGAGGACCGCACCGACCGACAGGTCGATCCCGCCGATCAGGATCACGAACGTCATCCCGACCGCGATGATGCCGATCTCGGACACCGCCCGGACCACGTTGGCCAGGTTGTCCGCGCTGAGGAACAGGATCTCGCCGTCCTTGCGCGGCGAGAAGATGATCGCCGCGACGAACACCGCGAGCAGCCCGAACACACTCTGGAACCGGAACAGCGTGGCGACCACGCCGCCCGCGGACCTCTCCACCGGCATCGCGGCGGCGGGCTTGTCCTGTAGGTCGGTCACTGCGATCCTCCGACTTCCTCGAACACGGCACCTTGTCCCATCGCGGCGGCGAGCAGGTCTCCTTCGCCGGAGTCCGCCGTACTGAACGACGCCACGTCGCGCCCGTCCCGCAGTACGACGACCCGATCGCAGACGCCGATCAATTCCGGTAGCTCCGACGATGCGAGCAGGACGCCGAGGCCCTGCCCGGCCAGTTCGCCGAGCAGCCGGTAGATCTCGGCCTTGGCGCCGATGTCGACGCCGCGGGTGGGCTCGTCGAGCAGCAGCAGCTTCGGCTCGGTCAGCAGCATCCGGCCGAACACGACCTTCTGCTGGTTGCCGCCCGACAACGTGCCGACCTCGTCCTGCAACCGCCCGAACCTCAGCCGCAACCGGTCGGCCATCCGCACCGACGCGGCCCGCTCCATCCGCCGCGCGATCACCCCCAGACGCCCGTACGACGGGAGGCTGGAGACGACCGTGTTGGCCAGGATCGAGTGGAACAGGACCAGGCCCGACGCGCGACGGTCCTCGGGCACGAACCCGATTCCCTGGGCGAGCGCCTGCCGGGGCCGGCGCGGGTGGATCTCCTTGCCCTGCAGGAGGATCCGGCCGGTCTGGGTACCCGCGGGCGCCACGCCGTACAGGGTCTCGAGGAGCTCGGTGCGGCCGGAGCCGAGCAGGCCGGCCAGGCCGACGATCTCGCCGGACCGGACGGTCAGCGAGATGCCTTCGGGGTCGCGGCGGCCGGGTCGCGGGCGGCGTGCCTTCAGGGCCAGGTTCTCGACCCGGAGGAGTTCGTCGCCGGTGGCGGCGTCGGGAGTGGTGAACATGGTCTGGACCGGGCGGCCGACCATCGCCTCGACGACTTCCGCCGTACTGAGTGAGCGCGGGTCGAAGCTGGTGACGACCTGGCCGTTGCGGAGAACGGTCGCGCGGTCGGCGACCTTGGCGATCTCCTCCATCCGGTGCGAGATGTAGACGATGCCGACGCCCGAGCGGCGCAGTTCGCGGATCACCTCGAAGAGGCGCTCGACCTCGGACGTGGTGAGCGCGGAGGTCGGCTCGTCCATGATCAGCACCCGGGCGTCGAGCGAGATCGCCTTTGCGATCGTGACGAGTTGCTGTTCGCCGACCCTCAGTTCACCGACCGGCCGGCGCGGGTCGAGGGCGACCCCGCTGCGCTCGAGCAGGGCGCGGGCCGCGCGTTCCATCCGCCGGCGGTCGACGGTCCTGAACCTGGTCCGGAGTTCGCGGCCGAGGAAGATGTTGTCGGCGACGGACAGGCCGGGGACCAGGTCGAGTTCCTGGTGGATCATCGCGATACCGGCCGCCTGCGCGTCGGTGGGACCGCCGAAGTGGACCGGTACGCCGTTGATCTCGATCGTGCCGTCGTAGTCGGTGACGTCACCGGACAGGATCTTCATCAGCGTGCTCTTGCCGGCGCCGTTCTCCCCCAGCAGCGCGTGCACCTCACCCGTGCCGAGGGTGAAGTCGACGTCGCGGCACGCCTGCACGCCGCCGTACCGCTTCCCGATCCCGGACATCCGGACCAGGCCGGCGTCCTCGGCCATAACACCTCCGCCACCCGAGTAATCGATTTCCCGGACGCTAGACCGCCCCCCACCAACCCGTCAACCCCTCACCAACCCAACCGACCGAACCGTGACCCAGCTTCCTGCCGGACATGCGCGAGGGGCAGCCATTCGACTGAGATCGAACAGCTGCCCCTCGGACCCGATTTTCAGCTGTCGGAGACGGTGACCTTGGTGAAGAGGGGGCGGCTGCTGGGGGGCATGGTGAAGTTGTGGACTCGGGAGCGGACGGCGGAGTTGGAGGCGAGGTCGGCGGGGAAGATGCCGACCGCGTCGGACCAGATGATCTGGCCCGCCTCCTGGTAGAGCTTCGGGCGCTGCGACTGGTCGACCGACGAGCGGGCGTCGAGCAGGAGCTTGTCCAGCGCCGGGTTGCAGTAGCCGTTGCGCTTGGCCGTGCAGACGTACAGCCGGGCGAGGGTGTAGTCGGCGTCGCCGGTGCCGGTGACGTTGGTCTGCAGGTTCATGTCCCAGTTGAGCTTGCCGAAGTCCTCCAGCCACTGGGCGCGTTCCTTCTCCAGCGGCTTCACGGTGACCCCGATCTTGGCCCAGTCCGAGATCATCGCCTGCGCCAGCGCCCGGATGTTCGGACCGCCTTCCAGCGGCCACTGCATCGACGTGGTGAACCCGTTCGGGTATCCCGCCTCGGCCAGCAACTGCTTCGCCTTCGCCGGGTCGTGGTTGTACGGCGTCAGCTTCGGCGCACCGATCACGCCCTGCGCGAGCGGCGCCTGCGCCACCGTGGCGAGGTCGCCGAACAGGTCCTTCACGGTGCCTTCGAGGTTCAGCGCGTGCCACATCGCCTGCCGGACCCGCTTGTCGGTGTACGGCTTCCGGTTCGAGTTGAACCAGTTGAAGTAGTACGTCCAGCTCGGCGTGGTCGAGTAGCCGATCCCCTCACTGTCCTTGACCGAGCCGACCTGGTCCGGCGGGATCTGCGTGAGCACGTCGACCTCGCCGTTCTGCAGCGCGGTGATCCGGCCGGCGACCTCCGGGATGTTGACGAACTCCAGCTTGCTGAGCTGCGGAGCCCCGTCCCAGTACGACGGATTGGCCGCGAGCTCGAGCTTCTCGTCCGGCTGGAACGACGTGACCTGGAAGGACCCCGTCCCGATCGGCTTGCTGAAGAATCCGTCCGCGTCGACCTTGCCGGCCGGCCCGATGAACAGCAGCGTCAGTGAGCTGAGCAGCGTGCCGAGCGGTTTGCTCGTCTTCACCGTCACGGTCTGGTCGTCGGTCGCGGCGAACGACGTCACGGTCGCGTAGAGCGGCACGAGCGGCCCGTCGAGTTTCTTGTGCCGTTCGTACGACGCCACCACGTCCTTCGCGGTGAACGGCGTACCGTCGGAGAACTTCACCCCCGTGCGCAACGTGAAGACCCAGGTGTTCGGGTCCGGGTTCTCCCAGGAGGTGGCGAGCACCGGGACGATCTTGCCGTCCTCGATTCGGACCAGCGGCTCCATGATCTGCTGGATCGCGGTCTGCACGGCCTCCTCACCGGCGAACTTGTGGGTGTCCAGCGACACCGGGAACATCGCCGGCGCGTAGCGCAGGACCTGCTCGCCGCTGCCCGGCTCACTCGCCGGCGAACAGGCGCTCAGCCCGGCCGCCACCGTGGTCAGGACGGCCAGCGCCCCGACGATTCGCTTCCTCAACACAGGGTTTCTCCTTTGCAGGGCAGGGCTCACAGGAACGTGTAGGTGGCGACGACCGGGTGATGGTCGGAGGGAGCCCGGCCGTCGTGGAAGAAGTCGACGACCTCGCTGGTGCGCGCGGCGAGCGGACCGCGGGCGAAGATCCAGTCGATCGCCTTCGGTGGTGAGGCGAGCGGTGACAGCCGGGTCCCGATCGGACCGGTCGCCGCCGTCGGCACCACCGGGTGGGTCACCGGTGAGTGCCGGCCGAGTGCGGTGAAACTGTCCAGGAACCCGGCGTTCCCGAGCTCCCACTGCGGTGGGCCGATGTCGTTGATGTCGACGGTGAACAGGCAGGCGCCGTCGCCGGCCAGCCGGTCCAGGGCTTGCGCGATCGCGCGGGCCTGACCGACCCGGCGGTTGCCGAGATCGGCCCGCTCGTCCGGGTGCCCGGGCCAGGTCAGGTGCGCCGTACTGAAGACGAGTTCGTGTCCGCCGGCCGAGCGGAGACGGACCCAGAACAGCCGTGCGTCGGGCGAGAGGATGCCGACGTCCTCGGCACCGGACTCGACCGGCGCGAACAGGTCTCGCCGCCACCACAGGTTGCTCTGCGTCTCCCAGCCCGCCGTACCGTCGACCCGATCGTGGTCCGGCAGTACGTCGTCCAGCAGCTTGCGCGTGCTCGGCCGGAGTTCCTGGACGGCGAGCAGGTCCGGCGGGCGCGTCGTGAACAGCGCGGTCAGCGCGTCCCGCCGCTGATCGAGGTGGAACTCGGCCCACAGGTTGTACGTCATCGCCACGAAACTGAAGTTGCTCAAGGCAAATGTCATGCCGGTTGCTCCTCGGCCGGTGCGGTCCCGGAAGTCGGGACGTTGTACGCCGTCAGCGTCGTCACCGCGAGCAGGTCGTCGACCTGCACCGTGGTCAGCGAACAGTTCACGGGTGGATCGAGCAGCACCTCGCCACCGGGCGGCAGGCGTAGCGTCGACGCGGTCGCGACCCGGATCGGCCCGCCGTGCGTCACGACCAAGACCCGGCCCGGCCCGGACCCGGCGATGTCGCGGATCGCGTCCCACACGCGTTCTCTCAACTGCGCGAAGGTCTCGCCGCCACCGCGCGCGACGTCCTCGCCCCGCGCGAAAGCCTCGACGACCTCCGGCTCCTCGGCGTAGACCTCGGCGAAGGTCCGGCCGCCCCAGGTGCCGACGTCGATCTCCCGCCACCGTGGGTCGATGCGGACGTCGGAGCGTCCGGCACCGTCGAGGTACGGCTGGAGCGTCTCGCTGACCCGTTGAAGATCGCTCGCGACGATCTGATCGAACGGACCGGTGCCGAGCAGGTACTCGGCCGCCAGTTTCGCCTGGTGGTGGCCGAGCGGGCTCAGGCCTGTGCCCTGCTGACCTTGGTACCGGTCCTCGGCGTTCCACAGGGACTCGCCGTGCCGGAGCAGAACCAGCTCTGTCATCGGCCCGCTCCCGCCAGCTCGGCCGCGAAGTGACAGGCCGCCGGATGCAGGTCCAGCCGTGTCTCCAGGGCCGGCTCCTCGCTTGCGCAGATGTCCTCGGCCTTCCAGCACCGGGTGCGGAAGCGGCAACCGGACGGCGGATCCGCCGGCGACGGCACATCGCCGCCGATGATGATCGGCTCACGCGCCGGCTTGTCCCACGGTTTCGGATCCGGTACGGCGGACAGCAACGCCTGCGTGTACGGGTGCAACGGCCGGGTGAACAACTCGTCCTGGGTGGCCGTCTCCACCACCCGGCCGAGGTACATCACCGCGACCTGGTCGGAGATGTGGCGGACGACGGACAGGTCGTGCGCGATGAACAAGTACGCCAGCCCGAGATCACGGCGAAGATCGGCCAGCAGGTTGAGCACCTGTGCCTGCACGGACACGTCGAGCGCCGACACCGCCTCGTCGCAGATCACCAGCTTCGGCCGCAGGGCGAGCGCCCGGGCGATCCCGATCCGCTGCCGCTGCCCGCCGGAGAACTGGTGCGGGTACCGCTGGGCGTGGTCCGGGTTCAGCCCGACCCGTTCGAGCAGTTCACGTACCTCCACGCGGAAGCGGTTGCGCGGCACGACGTCCGGGTGGATCTCCCACGCCTCGCTGATGATCTGCTCGACGGTCGCGCGCGGGTTCAGCGAGGCGTACGGGTCCTGGAAGATCATCTGCAACTGCCGGCGCACCCGCCGCATTGATGCCCGGGGCAACGAGGTCAGTTCCTCGCCGTCGAACCGGATGCTGCCGGACCGCGCCTTCTCCAGCCCGATGACGGTCCGCGCCACGGTCGACTTCCCCGACCCGGACTCCCCCACCAACCCGAGGGTGCCACCGGCCGGAATGTCGAAGGAGACCCCGGCCACCGCCTGGATGTGCCCGACCGTACGCCGCAGCACATTCGACCGCATCGGGAAGGACGTGTGGAGATCGCGGACGGACAGGAGTGGTGTCTCAGTGGGCATCTGTCAGGACTCCTTCCGCGTGGTGACAGGCCGAGCGATGGTTGCCGGGACGACCGGACAGGGCCAGCAACGCCGGCTCCTGTTCGGCGCACACCGCGTCGGCATACCGGCAGCGAGGACGGAACGAGCACCCGGACGGGAGGTCGAGCAGATCCGGTGGAGCGCCTTGGATCGGTGTCAGTCGTTCCCGCGGACCGTCGATCACCGGGACCGATCCCATCAGCCCCGCGGTGTACGGGTGGCCGCTGTGCTCGTAGACCTCGCGGATCGGCCCGGTCTCGACGACCCGTCCGTCGTACATCAGGACGACGCGGTCGGCGACGTCCGCGACCACACCGAGGTCGTGGGTGATCAGCACCAGCGACATGCCTTCCTCGGCCTGCAGCCGGGCGAGCAGGTCCATGATCTGCGCCTGCACGGTGACGTCGAGCGCCGTCGTCGGCTCGTCCGCGATCAGCAGTCGCGGCGACAGCGCCAGGGCCATCGCGATCATCACCCGCTGTCGCATCCCGCCGGAGAACTGGTGCGGGTAGTCGTCCAGCCGCTTCGAGGCGGCCGGAATCCCGACCCGCTTCATCAGGTCCAGCGCGGCGGCCCGGGCCTGCTTCCGCGACGCGCCCCGATGCCGCCGGAACATCTCGCCGATCTGGGCCCCGACCCGGAACACCGGGTTCAACGAGCTCAGCGGGTCCTGGAACACCATGGCGACCTCGCGGCCGCGGAGGCCCTTCGCCGTACCGGGTGCCAGCAGGTCGCGACCGTCGTACAAGATGCTTCCACCGGTGATCCGGCCGGCCGGCTTGGGCACGATGCCCATCACGGCCTGGGCGGTGACGCTCTTCCCGCTGCCCGACTCGCCCAGCAGCGCGACGGTCTCACCCGGCGCGACGTCGAAGGAGGCTCCGTCGACCGCCGTCACCGTCCCGGCGGACGTGGCGAACTCGACGCGCAGGTCCCGGACACTCAGCACCGCACTCTCTTGGGCACTCTCTTGGACACTCTCTGGGGCACTCATTCACAGACTCCTCAGCCGCGGGTCGTAGCGGTCGCGCAGCGCGTCGCCGAGGACGCCGAGTGAGACCACCAGGAAGGCGAGTGCGATCCCGGGGATGGTCGAGATCCACCAGGCGTCGGCGAGGTAGTTGCGCCCGTTCGCGATCGTCACGCCCCAGCTCGGCGTACTGGCCGGCGTCCCCAGACCGAGAAAGCTCAGCGAGGCCTCGGCCAGGATGACGTGCCCGATCTCGACCGTCGCCACCACCAGCACCGGTGCGATGCACGCCGGCAACACGCACCGCGAGATCAGTCGCCAGGTCCCGGCCCCGAGCGTTCGCGACGCGTCGACGAACTCGCGGCGCCGCGTTGCCAGCGCCTGACCGCGTGCGACCCGGGCGAAGGTGACCCAGTTCGACACCGCCAGCACGATCACCACGTTCACCACCGAGGGACCGAGCAGTGCGGCGATGAAGATCGCCAGCAGGATCGAGGGGAACGCCAGCTGGATGTCGGCGAGCCGCATCAGGACGCCGTCCAGCCAGCCGCCGAAGTAGCCGGCCGCCAGCCCGATCGTCACCCCGATGCTTCCGGCCAGCACCAGTGTCGCCAGGCCGACCGCGATCGAGATCCTCGCTCCCTGCAACATCTGGGCGAGCAGGTCCTGGCCGACCTGGTCGGTGCCGAAGATCGCGAACGAGCCGTCGGACAGCCGGCTTAACGGCGGCTTGAGCCGGTCCGCGGTCCGGGTGTCGACCGGGTTGTACCGGACCAGCCAGGGTCCGGCGATCGCGGCCACGACGTACACGGCGATGACGGCGAAACCGAACCTGATCCGGGCCGAACCGGCCCGCGTACGCCGGGTGCGGGTCACCGGCGCGGCCAGCGACACGTCCATCTCGGTTGTCGTCATGTCAGTCACCAGCCAGACGGACCCGCGGGTCCAGGAAGCCGTAGAGCAGGTCCACGAGCAGGTTGATCACCACGAAAATGGTTGCCACCAGCAAGATCGACGCCTGGACGACGCCGTAGTCGCGGCGGCCGATCGAGTCGATCAGCAGCCGGCCGACGCCCGGCCAGGCGAACACGGTCTCGACGATCACGGTGCCGCCGAGCAGCGCGCCGAACTGCAGGCCGACCACGGTGACGATCGGGATCAGCGCGTTCCGCAGCGCGTGGACGAGGATCACGATCCCCTCGCCCAGCCCCTTCGCCCGGGCCGTCTGCACGTACCCCTCGTGCACCACCTCGAGCAGGCCGCTGCGGGTCAGCCGGACGAGAATCGCCAGGAACGGCAACGCGAGCGTGATCGTCGGCAGCACCAGATGCGACCAGGTCCCCGAGCCGGCGCTCGGCAGGACCTGCAGACCGCGCGCGAACACCAGGATCAGCACGATCCCGAGCCAGAACGACGGTGTCGACTGGCCCATCAGCGAGAACACGGAGATGGTCCGGTCCACCCAGCTGTTCGCCCGCAACGCCGCGATCACCCCGAGCGGAAGACCGATCACCAGCGACAGCAGCAACGCGGTCGAGGCCAGTTGGATCGTGGCCGGAACGCGTTGCAGGACAAGGCTCATCGAGTCCGCGTTCAGCCGGAACGACTGCCCGAAGTCCAGATTGACGACGTTCGCCAGGTACGTCGCGTACTGCTTGATCAGCGACTGGTCGAGCCCGAGTTGCGCGCGGAGTGCGTCGACCTGGGCCTGGTCCGCGTCGGGCCCGAGCATGATGTACGCCGGATCGCCGGGGACCAGCCGCAGCACGACGAAGATGATCGTGACGGCGCCCCACAACACGAACAGCGAGAAGAACAGCCGCCGGACGACGTACGCCCCCATCAGACGCCGCTCCGCAGTACCGACACCACGCGCCGTACCTCCTCGATCGAACCGGCCTGGATCAGCTCCGCTCCCAGCGCCCCGGCGCAGGTCCCGTCACTCGCCCGCACCGGAACCGCGACCATCCGCGGCAGCGACGCGACCGGCCGCGAGTTGTGCGCGAAGCCGCTCGCCCGGACCCTCTGCAACGTGTCGAGCAGGTCGGGTGGGCCGGTGACCTGGTGAGCGGGAAGAGCGGACAGGTACGCGCGGCCGAGAGCGCTGCGGCGCAGCGAGACGGCGTGACCCGGCTCGACGGGTCCGGCGGCGGCCGGACCGGCCGTCGGCGCCGCGCCGGCCACCGCGGCGATCTGCAGGACGGTTCCGGCGGTCTTGGGCAGCGGCTTGGCGAGCACGACCATCCGGCCGAGCCGGTCACCGAGGTCGGCCAGCGTCCGCTCCGGCCCGGCTCGGCGTTGCGCCGTACGGCGTAGCGCTGCCAGCCCGTCGGTGGCGGTGTAGCGGTGGTCGTCGACCCGGTCGGCCAGGCCGTGCGCACAGAAGGTGGCGAGGATGCGATGCACGGTGCTCTTGTGCAGGCCGACGGTGACGGCCAGCTCGGTCACCCCGTACGGCCGGTCCTCGCGGTTCAGCTCGGCCAGCACGGTGAGGGCACGGCTCAGCGACTGCATGTCTGGTGACCTCGTTTCAGGCGGAAACAGGAGAGCAAGCTACCGTGAACGTTAACGGTAGCGTTAATGCACCGTAGAAACGTGTTAGTTAAGTGTCAATAGATCGGCGTTGCTGTAGGCGGAACAGCCGATTGACGGTCGATTCCCGTGAACGTTAACGTCACAGACAATCCACCTGATCCGCCTTTGGAGGCATGCGTGACGACATCCGATGTGCGCGCCGCGCTGCTGGCCGCCGATCCGCGTCTGTCCAAGTTCTCGCCGCTGCCGCGCATCCTGGCGTTCGACGAGTTCGACAGCGGGACGCACGGCTGGTGCGAGTTGCTCGGCAACTACAACGGCCGCGGCGACCTCAGCACGGTCGACGACCACATGCGCGACTTCCGGCCGCCACAGCTGTCGGCCTGCAACTTCTTCGACATCGGCACCCACGGTGCCCTCAGCGGGACCTATGCGCTCAAGCTCGCCACCCGGCCGTACAAGGGCCACACCGCGGTGGCGATCCGCCGGCTCACCATGAGCGGCCGCGGCCTGGTGCAACTGGAGACGTACTTCGCGTTCAAGTCCGAGGCGACACTCGGCGGCGGTCCGGAGCTGGACAGCTTCGGCGACGTGCAGTGGGACGGCAACACCCACCCGTCGGAGGCGCAGTTCGGCGCGTTCACCGTCGCCACCGACCTGTGCGGTGACGGCGGCCTGCGGTACCACACGGTCGCGCGGTACCAGAACACCGACATGGACAACCGTTTCACCCGGCAGTGGATGGCTCCGACGGTCCCCGAGCCGACGCCGCGTGAGCACTTCGAGGGCAAGGTGAAGCTCGAGTACGCCGCCGACTTCACCGCGCCGAACCCGGAGGACTGGAAGCCGTTCGGCGAGCCGCAGGAGCTCTGCTACAACGAGGTCCCGACCAAAGTGAACTGGCACTACCTGCGCTGGCTGATCGACACCGACCAGCGCCGCAACGTGGAGCTGCAGGTCAACGACCGGGTGATGGACATGCGCGACGTCCCGGTTCCGCCGTACGAGGAGCGCTACGAGACGCTGGAGAACCTGCTGAACTTCTACTTCTCCGTCCGCACCCACTCCCAGGTCCGGAACTTCCTCTTCCTCGACTCCGTCCTCATCTCGGTTGATTGGTAGGGCCCATGCGACAGTCCATGACGGCGGTGCTGGAACGCGACACCTCCTTCGACACCCGCTTCGCCACCGAACCGTACGAGGTCGCCTGGGCCGGTGAGGCCCGCTGGTTCGTCCAGCACGTCGGCGGCGACGGTACGGCGACCTATGTCACCCAGGTCTCGCCGGACGGCATCACCTGGTGCGACCTCGACGGCACCGAGCACGTGGTCGAGCCCGGCAAGCTGATCAGCTGGCCGGTCAGCGGATTCGGCCATTGGCTCCGGCTGCGCGCTAGTGTCGAGGGCTCCGTCCAGGTGCGGATCCACCTTGCCGTGAAGGCTTAGCCAAGGGGTTACTGATGACAGAGGCGCGGCGCCCGACGTTGCGGGACATCGCGACAGCTCTCGGGCTGTCGGTGAACACCGTCTCGCGGGCGCTCGGCGACAAGGACAGCGTGAGCGCGAAGACGCGCGCGGCGGTGCAGGCCGAGGCGGCCCGCATCGGCTACGTGCCGAACACGCTGGCCCGGTCCTTGGTGCTCGGCTCCGCGATGACGCTGGGCCTGGTCATCACGAACCCCTCCAACCCGTTCTACGCGCAGCTGATCAGCAGCATCGAACTCCGGGTCCGCGCCCAGGGGTACTCGCTGCTGCTGCTCGTCACCGACGAGAGCGCGGAGAACGAGCAGCGCGCCACCGAGGCGTTGCTGCGGTCCGCGGTCGACGGCGCCGTGGTCGTACCGGTGCAAGCCGAGTGGGACCACTGGCGCCGGGTCCGCGACACCGGAATCCCGCTGGTCTTCGTCAACCGTGACGTGCCCGAGCTCGACTGCGACATGGTCGGTGTCGACAACGAACGCGGCAGCTACGAGGCGACCAGTCACCTGATCGGCGGCGGCGCCCGCCGTCTGCTCGTGCTGGAGGAGGACCTGCCGATCACCACGACCGCCGACCGGGTGGCGGGCTTCCGGCGCGCGATGTCCGACGCGGGCCTGCCGGTCCCGGACGACGCGATCCGCGCCGTACCGACGAAACGCTACGACTCGCTCGCGTTGCCGTGGCAGCCGGAAGAGGCCTACCGCTTCGCCCAGACCCTGCTGAGCGACGGTCATCCGGATGCCATCGTGACCGGGAACGACTACTTCGCACTCGGCCTGCTGCGGCTGCTCGCCGAGCGCGGTCTCGCCGTTCCCGATGACGTGGCGATCACCGGGTACGGCGACCACCCCTACGCGGCCTACCTGCAAACGCCCCTCACCACCGTCCGGCTGCCGGCAGCGGAGGTCGGTACGACGGCCGTCGACCTGCTCCTCCAACGACTCCGGAGCAACGGCTCCGAACGGCCGCGGAAGACGCTGATCCGGCCGGAACTCGTCGTCCGTGCATCGTCTAGTCCGACTCCAGCCAGGCTCTGACCGACTCGTTGTGCTCGCCGAGCCGGGGCGGCGGAAGGTTGGTCTCGCGGGCACCGGCGTACGGCAGATCGTCGAACCGCAGCGGCGGACCGGGCAGCTGGATCGTGCCCAGCGTCGGGTGCTCGACGTCGATCAGCAATCCCTGCGACAACGTCTGCTCCCACTCGTACACCTGCTGGAAGTCGCGGACCTTCCCGGCCGGAATCCCCTTGTCCGCAAGCCTTTCCAGCCAGACATCGGCGGGCTCTGCCGCGAACGCGGCCTCGATCGCGGCGGTCAGCTCGTCGCGATGGGCCACTCTCGCCGAGTTGACCGCGAAGCGCTCGTCCCCCGGGTCCAGGCCGACGACCGGCGCGAACGTCCGCCACTGGCCTTCACTCCCGACGGCGACCTGGACGATGTCGTCCTTGGTCCGGAACAACCCGTACGGCGCGATCTGGGCATGGTGGTTGCCGACGCGCTCGGGCAACTGACCCGCGACCGTCCACTTCGTCCCGTGGAACGCGTGGACGCCGACCACCGAGGCCAGCAGGCTGGTCCGGACGACGCGCCCCTTGCCGGTGATCGAACGCTCGTGCAACGCGGCCAGCGCACCGTAGGCGCCGTACATCCCGGCCAGCAGGTCCGCGATCGGTACGCCGACCTTGGTCGGCTCGACCGCGCCGGTGATGCTCATCAGACCGCCCTCGCCCTGGGCGATCTGGTCGTACCCGGCCCGCCCGCCGTCCGGCCCGTCGTGCCCGAACCCGGTGATGGAGAGGACGACCAGACCCGGGTTGAGCTCGTGCAGCCGGTCCGTGGAGAACCCGAGCCGGTCGAGCACGCCGGGCCGGAAGTTCTCGATCAACACGTCGGCCCGCCGTACCAGCCTGGTCAGGAACTCCTTGCCGTCGGCGGACTTGAGATCGGCGGTGACCGACTCCTTGTTCCGGTTCGCCGACAGGTAGTACGTCGACTCGCCCTCGACGAACGGCGGTCCCCAGCCGCGGCTGTCGTCGCCGCCCCCGGGCGACTCCACCTTGATCACACGCGCCCCGAGATCCCCCAGCATCATCGCGGCATGCGGCCCGGCCAACGCCCGGGTCAGATCGACGACGACCACGTCCGACAGCAGATTCTGCATCCCGCCACCCTAGGCGAGTCCCGAGGATCGGGCCGTGACCCGCTTCTCATCGAGCGCCCCGTCGATTGAACCGATCAGGGCCTCCGGACGTGTAGGGGAATGAGGAAGAACCCCGAGACCGCCAAGGGGCCTCAGACCAGGAGGGGAACCATGTCAGTACGTACCAGCATCGCCGCAGCAGCCACCGTTCTCGCGGCCGCTGCGTTCGGCCTGCCGACCGCGTCCGCGGCACCCGCGATCCCGCTGAGCGGCGGCCAGGAGACGCAGGCCGCCGACCCGGACGGCCACGGGTTCTTCACGTACACCATCGACGGTACGACGTTCTGCTGGACCCTCAGCTGGCAGGACATCGACACACCGACGGCCGCCCACGTCCACGTCGGCGCTCGCCACGTCGCGGTCGCCGGCAACATCGTCATCGACCTCAACGTCGACGGAGTCCCTGGGCCCGAGACGTCCGGCTGCCGGACCATCTCCGCCGAACTGGCCGCCGCGATCAGCGCCAACCCGAGGAACTACTACGTCAACGTCCACAACGCCGCCTTCCCGGCCGGCGCGATCCGGGGTCAGCTCAAGTAGCGCGGACCCTACGCGCCAGCGACGCGAGGCGGTGGGAGACGTCTCGCGGGCGTTCCTGCATGAGCATGTGGCCGGCGCCCGGATACATCCAGAGCCGGGCGCTCGGCAGTTCGGCTGCCATCCGGTTGGCGTGGCGAGGGGGCAGCAGACGGTCGCGGGTGCCGTGCATGATCTCGATCGGGAGCTGGTCGAGCACCTTCAGCGCGTGCCCGCGGTCGTGCTGCAGGATCGACTCGAAGAATCCGCTGTACGACGGACCTGGGACCACCGCGAGGTCGGCAAGGAACAGATCGACCTCGGCCGGATCCACCTTCTTGCCGAACACCAGCCGGCGCAGCGCGGGACGTTGCAGCCGTGCCGACGCCACCTCGAGCGCCCTCCGGGCCCGGGCGACCCGGCGTGCCTCCTCGAGCGCACGGCGCTGCGCCTTGCGCTCGATACGCGCTCCAACCAGGCTCATCGCCCGCGGCGCCACGACGGCCGCCGCGGCGTCGAAGCGCTGGGGAATGCCGAAGGCGCCGGATCCCGCCTGGCCGGACGTCGTACTGATCAGGGCCGCGGCCGCGATCCGCGGACCGAACAGGTCCGGCCGCTCGTCCGCGAGCGCCATCAGCGTCATCCCGCCCATCGAATGACCGGCGTACACGATCGGGCCGTCACCGGCCACCGTGTCGAGCACGGTGACCAGGTCGTCCGCCAACTGCTCGATCCGCATCGATCCGGCCGGCGCCGGGTCCGACCGGCCGTGACCGCGGTGGTCGTAGGTGACGATGCGTACGGCGTCCGGCCCGAGGATCCGCGGCAATCCTTCGACCTGGTGGTGCCAGGAACCGGTCGAGCAGGTCCAGCCGTGGACGAGCAGCACCGTCACCGGCGCGTCCTCCGGCCCGGTCGTCTCGACGTTCAGCTTGACACCGTCGGTCGTCCGTACCTCGGACCGTTCCGCCTGGATCGTCACGCAGTCTCCCGTTCCCGCTCGCCGGCCTCCAGATGGGCGGCGCGCAACCGCCCGCCGCGGGCGCCGCGCCCGACCAGCCAGGCGATCGCGGCGATCTCCAGCAGCCCGACGACACCGAGCAGAGCGTAGCCGCCGTTCCACATCCATCGCGGCACGTCGGTCCGTTCCTCGCGCCGCAGTACCTGCTGCTCGTCGATGAACTCGGCCGTCTGCCCGTCCGACACCTGGATGGCCGGCTTCGCGATCTCCCGGTCCTCCGGCGCGTAGACCCACATCGAGACCAGGTCGCGCTGGCCCTGGTGCAGCCGGATCATCGACTTCCACTTGCCGTACATCGGCAACGGGTCGGCCGAGCGGTAGGTGCCGTCGGCAACCTTCACCATCCCGTGGGTGACGAACCCGCCGCCCTGCCACGCCATCGCCTCGAACCACCGGGCACCCTCGGCCGCATCGGCCGGCTGCAGTGCGACCGTCACGTACGCCGTTGGCTCGGCCCCCGTGGCCACCCGCTCCAACGACACCGTCGCGGACACACCCGGGTCGGCCGACCGCGGCACGCAGAAGAACAGCGTCCCGAGAACGACGGCCAATCCGATGGCACCGAGTTGGTGGGTACGACGGACGGCCGGCGGGCGCGCATGGCGGATCCCCGTCGCCCGTTCCTCACCGGCCACCTCGGCCAACCGGGTGGCGAGCCAGGCACCGACCATCCCGGCTCCGATGCCGGTCAGCACGCCGTACCCGAGGGCCGAAGGAAGCATCGACGACGGCCACGGGATCGGCATCCAGACGTGACTCCAGGCGTACTCGGCGACCACGCCGACGGTGCCGATCAGGGCCCCGGCGACGATCCCGAGGCGGAACCGGTTCTTGTTGCCGAGGGCAAACGCCACCGCCTCGACCAGGACCGCCTCGACGATCAGCAGCGGGAAGTGACCGAGGATCCCGCCCAGCGGCTGGTCCACCGCCCAGGCGATCGCGCCGCGGATGACCAGGTAGACGGCCAGCGCGCCGAACGCCGTACCCGGGCCGCGCCTGGCCCGCAGGACCGTGAAGGCCAGCGCGGCCCCGAACGCGATCAGGATCGGCTGCAGAATCAGCGGGAACTGCGGGACGCCGTAGTTGAACTCGGTGCTGAACAGGTCCCAGGCGATCAGCAGGGCGCCGACGGCAACGAGTTCCTGGACCATGCGGCGCTTGTTCAGGCCGATCAGTTGCTCGACCTCGGCCAGCGCGAGCAGGCGGGCGAAGATCGACAGGACGACGCCGGCGATCATCAGCAGGTGGGTCGGGCCCCACAGCGTGACGTCCTCGCCGAACATCCGGTGCCACACGTCGTCCATCGGGAAGCCGACCAGCGCGAAGGTCCCGCAGAGGGTCACCAGGGCCGCGCTGCACGGGATCCGCCAGCCCTTCGTCAGCTTGAGCGTCCGGGCCGGCAGCGGTTTGCGCGCCAGCGCGATCGGCAGCACGCCGGACACGATCACCCCGAGGATGCCGAAGAAGATCGGGTAGTGCGCCGGCGTCCCGAACGGGCCGGTGTCGCGGCCGCGGGCGATGTGCACCGCGATGTCCCACCAGACGCCGAAGGCGCAGGCGAGCAGCGAGAGCGCGTGCAGGTACGGCGTCAGCGCAGCCCATCGGGGGACTCCGTCCAGTCTCCCGATGGTGTCCGCAAGCCGTCCTACCAGCGTGACCCGGCCGGTGCGTTCCCGCCACAGGAGTACGGCGAGTGCGACGTACAGGAGTGAGACGAGTCCGGTGACGATGGCGATCTGGTCGAACGTCGCCGTACCGGTGGTTGCCAGCGGGACCGCCATCGGCTGCTCCTTTATCGGGACATCACGCATGCGCCATGACTGATGTTACATCATTTATGTAACGTGGAGTCTGGAAGACTGTCAAGGGTGGACGCACAGGACGAAGAGCTCACCGTCGACCAGCTCGCCGCCAAGGTGGGTATGACGGTCCGCAACGTGCGGGCGTACGCCGGACGCGGACTGATCCCGCCGCCCCGCCTGGTCGGCCGGACCGGGTACTACGGCGCCGACCACGTGGCGCGGCTGACGCTGGTCCGCGAGTTGCTCGGCCGGGGCTACACGCTGGCCGCGGTCGAGCGGATGATGAGCGAACTCCCGGACGGCGCGCTGGCGCTCGGTGTGTTCGAGACGCTGGTGAACCCGTGGACCCAGTCCGAGCCCGAGGTACTGGACGAGTACCAGCTCGCCGCGCGGGCCGGCGTCCCGCACGACCCGGCGGTGATCGACAAGCTGGTCGAGCTCGGTATCGCCGAACGCCAGGACGACGGCCTGCTGCGGATCCCCAACCCCGACCTGCTCCGCACCGGCCTCGAGGTGATCAAACTCGGCGTCCCGATGCAGGCGATCTTAGAGATGCTCCCCAAACTCTTCGCCCAGGCCGACGCGGTCGCCAAGACGTACGTCGAACTCTTCCGCACCACCGTCTGGCGGGAGTTCGCCGACGCCGGCCTCCCCGCCGAAGGCTGGCCGGAGATCCAGCGCACCCTGGAAAACATCATCCCCCTCGCCGGCCAGGCCCTCGTCGCCGCCTTCCGCGAAGCCATGGCCCGCGAAATAGAAGCCGTCGCCTACGAAGAACTAGGCCTCAACCCCAAAACCCTCCCCTCCACCGGCTAGTGGCGCGGGTTTCGTGTGGGCGTGCGTGAGCTTGTAGCGGCCGTGCCCGACAGCGCGCAGGCCGGCGGGTAACGGGTCCGCCAGCCGCTTGCGCCGACGCGGTTCGGGACCGGCCTGGTGGAACAGGCCGGTGGGGTGAGCGGTGACCTCAGTGGAGTCGAGATGGGGTTCCACGAGCGGCCGGTAAATCTCGCCGTACCAGCTCCACCAGACCGGGTACGGGGTCAACCCGACCCACCGCTCGCGACTCCGGCTCAGGCTGAAGGTGTTCTCCTCGCGGCCGTCGTACGAGATCGACCGACCGTCCCACAGCACCCGGCCGACGATCTCGCCGGTTGCCAGGAACGCGGCCCGACGTACAGCGTACGCGACGAACAACTTCCGGACGGCAGCCTGCCAGGCGAGGTCCCGTGCCACCGCCTCGTGCATCGAGAGACGCACGGTGAGGATGTCTTCGTTCCTGAAGAAACCACCGTCGAGGCACGGTTTGGTCCCGACGAAAGACGGATGCGCCTCCGTTAGAACCAGCTCGCGGAGGAGCTCCGGCCTGTCCCGGTCGAGGCGGTGCTGGAGCGGCTCGAACTCGCCGTACCGCCGCGGCAGGGCTTCGGGGAGGTACCGCCTGCACAGCTCGATCCAGTCGTCGACCGGGTCGGTGGGCACCCCCTCGGCAAAGGCGTACCAGTGCAGTTCGAACAGGCCGATCCGGGTGTCCTTCGGCGGCGGGGTGGTGATCCGGCTGCCGACCTTCGCCAGGAGCTCGCCGGTCTGCAGATCCAGCGCGGCGCCCTCGGCAGCCTTGGCCAGGCGCTTGGCAAATTTCACCGCATGCGGGATCTCCGCCTCCGAGCTGCCCTCGACAAGGATCGTCCACAGCCACCGCGGCTCGAGAACATGGGCGGTCACGTCCTCGGGTATGTCCTCGGCCTCGACCTCGAGCGGTCCGTCAACGGTGAAGGAGTACGAACCCCGGCGGCGTACGTGACCGTCGCTGCCGAACTCCAGTCCCGCGCTCCCGGCAACGAGCCCGGACAGCACCTCGATCCGCCGTCGACCGAAGACCTGCACGTCGTACGACATACCCACGATCGTCCCATCCGGGCTTTCATGGGTGGTGGACGTACGCCGGAACGCCGACACAGCTCCGATAGCACGTCTCTACCCAAGCGCCGAGCGGCCTTGGCGTCGCTGCTTACTCGACCGGGGTGCCGCGGCGGCTGCGCATGACGAGCAGGGTTCCGCCGGCGACGAGTACGACGACGACCGCCACGCCGATCACAACCCACGGTGCGCCGGTGTAGTCGTCCGGGTCGGAGTCCTGGGCGCCGGGCGGGTTCGGGTTCGGCGACTCGGTCGAGCCGAGTGTCGGGCTCGGCGTCGGATCCGCGAGAGGCTGAGCCGCGGACGCACTCACCGGCAGCACCAGGAGCACGATCCCGAGCAGCACAGCACCGAGCAACGAGAAACCTTTGCCTCTCATGACAGCCCAGTGCCCCCGCACTCCACCGAACAAACGGTCTATTGCGTGTCCGGGAGCTGTCACCCTAGTTCGTGCGCGAGGTTCAGGAGGCGAGTCGCTCGGGCGGTGATGTCGGCGGGGGTGGTGAGGCCTTCGAGGTGGCGTCCGTACCAGTGCACCAGGCTTGTTGCTTCACGCAACAGCTGCAAGTCTGGTACGGCGTTCAGCTCGGCGTCGGTCAGGTCGAGGCGGGCCAGGTAGCCGCGCCGGAACACGGCGGCTGCTTGCGTGTCGGTGCGGCCGAAGGACCACAGGCCGATGGCGAGATCCATCGCGCGATAACCGGGACCTGCGGCCTCGAAGTCGAGAATGCCGGTGACGCGGTCGCCGTCCATCAACACGTTCGTCGGCCCGATGTCGGCGTGGATGATGCTCCGCGGCAGGTCGCGGGGCGGCTGTACGGCGGAGAAGATCCGCGCAACCTCCTCACGGTGATCGGTGAGAGTCTCGAGCAGACCGTCGAGAGCGGTGACGCGCGGATGCACCGTGGTCAGGTCGCCGTCCCACGGGTTCCGCGGCGGCAACGCCCGCCCCTCGAGTCGAGCGAGCGCCGCATCCAGCTCCGCCAGCGCCTCCCCGCACGCCGCGGCCGCCTCGAGGTCTCCCCGCCGCGGATGCTCACCCCGGATGCGGCGACTCAAACTCGCCGTGACCAGCTCTCCCCCGACCTCTGCCCGCACCACCGTTGAGCCGTCCTCGGCAACCAGCGGCACCGGCACCCCGAACGACAGTCCGTGGAGCGACCGCAGGACCGCGTGTTCGTAGTCGGACGCGGTCGTGTTCCGGTGAATCCGCAGTACGAACTCGTCCCCCACGAAGTAACTCGTGTTGTTGGTCCCCTCCCCCACCGGCCGGATCCCGTCCCCCCGAATCCCCCACGCCCTCAGCAACTCGTCCACCCCGGCATCCTGCCCTACCCCGAGAACGCAAGGACCCGACCTCAGTGCCAACTAAGGGGTGCGTAGGTAGCGGATCGGTAATTCTCCGCATGTGCTCGGGCGCCGGAGTTGGGATGTTGGAGCCAGGAAACCCAGCCCGACTCCCACAGGCAGGACCGGAACGATGAGCCGACAGATCCAGCTTCGCCGCAGACCACCGCGTATGCGCCGTACTACGAAGACGCTCGACCTTCGGACTCCGTCAGGCCGGCCGCTGCCGTTCTGATTCCGCCCAGCCGGTCCCCGAGAAACCGCACGGCAGTGTGTCAGCCGGCCAGGTAGATGGAGTGGGTGGCGCGGTTGAGGACGGCGCTCAGGTGTTTGCGGTCCTTGGTGGTGCCGCCGACGGTGATCTCGACGTGGGCGGTCTTCTGGTCCCACATGCCGACGTACCGGGTGGCGACCCAGCGGGTGGTGTTGCCACTGCGGTAGGTGTACACGATGGTGCTGACCGTCAGCCGGCCCTGGCCACTGGTCGACTTCATCGTCACGGTCGACGTGCCGAGGATCTTCAGCCCGCGAGTGCCCTTCAGCGCGACCTGCTTCCGCTTGAGTGCAGTCGCCGTACTGATCGTTCCGCTGCGCGAGGTGTCGAACCGGATCATCCGGTTCCGCGCCGGGTCGTCGTACGGCCCGGTCAGATCTCGGCGCGTTGTCCGGGTTTCGGGTCGCGGGCCGGGAGATCGCCGAGGTCGGCGTCCCAGTCGTCGTACTCGTCGTCGGGGAGCGTCGCCTCGTGGCGACGCGCGATGCGGACAAAGGCCACGATCAGCACGATCGGGCCGAGGACCATCGCGGTCTCCGGAATCCCACCCATGTGCAGCGCGATCACGAGGCCGTCACCAACGCGATCCCGCCGGCGGTGAACGCGACCATCGCGGCCAGCATCGGGTACTGCGCCCGCCGCAACTGGCGGCGCCGGAACAGGCCGGCAGCACGATCGTGCGCGGACACGACCCCAAGTACGTGTCCGAGCACGATCGCGCCGATCTGGACCCCCGCGATCACCCCGGTGCCGAGGAACGCGTAGTCGATCCGCGTTCCGCTGGTCCCGAGCAGATCCCACCCGCGGCCGAACGGATCGGTCGCGAGCAACACCCCCTGCTGGCCCTGGAACATCGCGAACGAGAAGTAGTGCGCGACGGCGTACCCGATCGCAATCGGCACGAGCGAGTGCACGAACGCGCCGGGCAATCCGGCCCGCCCGACCGCACCGGGCCGTACGCGCGCCGCGCCGGTCGTCCGGGCCGCGAGCACGAACAGCACGGAGACGATCGCCACCGCTGTGATCAACCCGAGGCTGTGGACGACGATGAGCTGCGTCCGGCTCAGCTCACCGGTCAACTGCGTCCACGCCGACCAGCGCGAGATGCCGTCGAAAGCCGTTGACCCGAGCAACAAACACAGCAGGCCGACGATGCCGGGCTGCTGGGGCATCGTCGCCAGGCCGGCCAGCGGGTTCCGCAGGACCAGCCGGCCGTCAGGCCCGCGGCCGAGTGGACTCAGCCGCGCCAGCACCTCGGCGTACACCTCGAAAGTGTCACCGATCCGGAACCAGGCCGGGCCGTAGACGATGCCTGCGGCAACATTCGCGATCGCGTAACCGGTGACGAAGACCGCGACGGCGAGCGGATCGGAGCCGTCCGGGTACGCGAGCTCGAGCCAGAGGAAGACGGCCAGCCCGGCGACCGCGGGCCAGTAGGCGATCCCGTCGGGCAGTTTCCGGTACGACGTACGCCGTGCCACCCCCGCGATCGTGCGGAACGGGTTGGCGAGTCGCCAGATTGGGCCGCAGACGAGTGAGAGCGGGATGATGCCGACCCAGATCCACACGTACAGCCAGGTCGGTGCCGGGTTGAGCGCCGGCGAGCTGCTGCCGAACCAGGCGGCGCCGAGCATCAACGCGAGCGCCGCGAGCCCGGCGACTTTGGTCAACGAGCGGGCCACCCGATGGTCGACGATCCGCGTGAGCGTGTCGAGTGGCTTTCCGCCGGCGGCCTCGAACCGCGGCCGCGACCAGAACGCGGCCAGCGCGAAGAACGAGACGGCCACGGCGGCGCCGGCGGAGTAGATCGCCAGCCACAGCGGCACCGGCAGGTCGCCGCGGCCACCGATCCCGTGCAGTGGAATCAGCAGCTCCACCACGGCACCGCCTCCGATCAGCAGGGGCGACCCGGATCCGGCGTACCGGAGAACCCGGGTCGGGTATCTGACCGATCGAATGTAACACGCATGATGTCACATAGCGAGAGTTCGATACTCCGAGCGGTCGAAACGCCTGGTCAGCTGCCGGAACCGGAAAGTGAAGGACGGCCAGAGCGTGGTGTTGCGACCCTCGGAGTCGAGGTACCAACTCGTGCAGCCGCCGCGGGTCCAGACCGTGTTCCGCATCGACGACCGGACGCCGTCCACGAACGCGCGCTGCACCTCCGGCCGGACCTCGACCTCCCGCAGCCCTTCCGCGTCCATCGTCCTCAGGGCGTCCAGGATGTAGGCGATCTGGGACTCGATCATGAACACCATCGAACTGTGCCCGAGCCCGGTGTTCGGGCCGATCAGCAGGAAGAAGTTCGGGAACCCCGAAATCGCCGTACCGAGGTGGGCCTCCATCCCGTTCGACCAGGCCTCGCGCAGCGACACGCCGTTGCGGCCGTGGACCATGTCCATCACCGGCAGGTCGGTCACCCGGAACCCGGTGCCGTAGATGATCGTGTCGACCTCGTGCTTCACACCGTCGTCGGTGACGATCCCGGTCGGGGTCACCTCGGCGATCCGCTCGGTGACCACCTCGACGTTGGGCTGGGCGATCGCCGGGTAGTAGTCGTCGGAGATCAGCACGCGCTTACAGCCGAGGGTGAAGTCCGGCGTCAGCTTCGCCCGCAGCAGCGGGTCGCGGATCTGCCGCTCGAGGTGCTTCTCGGCCACCTTCTGCGCCTGCTTCATGATCGCCGGCAGCTTGGCGAAACCGAGCACCATCGACTCGCGGCCCCAGTAGATCCCGGCCCGGACCGCCTTCTGGACCAGCGGGAACCGGCGGTAGACCGCCTTCTCCACCTCGGTGATCTTCCGGTCCGGCCGCGGCATCACCCACGGCGGGGTGCGCTGGAACAGGTGCAGTTCCTCGACCTCCGGCTGGATCGCCGGCACGAACTGGATCGCCGACGCGCCGGTCCCGATGACGGCGACCTTGCGGCCGCTCAGGTCGAGGTCGTGGTTCCACTGCGCGGAGTGGAAGACCTCGCCCTCGAACGACTCGATCCCGGGCAGGTTCGGGTACGACGGCTCGGCGAGCGGGCCCATCCCGGACAGCAGCACCTGGGCAGTGAAGTCACCCTGGCTGGTCCGGATCCGCCATTGACCGTCCTCCCAGTGCGCCGACTCGACGGCGTGGCCGAACCGGATGTGCGGGCGGATGCCGAACCGGTCGGTGACGTTGCGGAGGTAGTCCTCGATCTCGGGCTGCGGGGAGAACGTCGACGACCACTCGGGGTTCGGCGCGAAGGAGAACGAGTACAGGTGCGAGGGCACGTCACACCGGCAGCCCGGGTACGTGTTGTCCCGCCACGTCCCACCGACCTCCTGAGCCCGCTCCAGTACGACGAAGTCGTCGTACCCGGCCTGTTTGAGCCGGACCGCCATCCCGATCCCGGCGAACCCGGTCCCGACCACGACGATCCGGTGGTGAGTGCTCCCCATCGGTGTCCTCCACCCTGTCCGAGAAGAACTTACTCGCAGTAAGTTACTCGGAGTCAGTTAGACTGCGCAAGTGACCTCCCCCACGCACCGGACACAGGCCGAGCAGGCGGCACCCGGCCTGCGGGCGGGTGCCGACGGGCCGGTTCGGCGGCGCCGGGATCGGGCAGCGCGGGAGCGGGAAATTCTGGAGGCGGCCGAGCGGATCTTCGGGGAGCGGGGATATCAGGGGACGTCGATGGACGACGTGGCGGCCGAAGTGGGCGTGTCCAAGCCGCTGATCTACCAGTACTACGGCTCCAAGGACGGGCTGTTTCTCGCCTGTCTCGCGCGGCTTCGGACACAACTGCTCGACACCGTGTCCGACGCGGTGATGGCGGCGCCGGATGCCGAGGACGCGCTGTACGCCGGGTTCGTCGCGTGGTTCGAGTTCCTCGACGACCACCCGCAGGCGTGGTCGGTGCTGATCGACGAGGGCATGCTTGCCGCGGGACCAGCCGCCGGCCCGGCCGCCGCCGCGACCGAGGAGGTCCGCGCCGCGTTCGTCGAACTGATCGCCGCGATGGTCCGGATGAACCTGCCGCCCGGCCGCACCGTCGACGAGGACGAAGTCCAGATCATCGCCCAGAGCATCTCCGGCGCCACCGAACGCCTCGCCATCTGGCGCAGCCGTACGCCCACGCCACCCACCCCCCAGAAAGTCGCCAGAACCCTCCAGGACCTCCTCTGGCAAGGCCTCCACACCCTGCGCAGTTCCTAGCCGCCTCCCGGCAGCGTCAGAACTGGAGTGAGCAGATGACGGCGCGGTGGTCCGACGGTGGGATGCCGTTGACGGGGTCGCCCGCCGTCGAGGTCTCGGTGACTGTGACCGGGCGGTTGAACATCCCGGGACGGAAGTACACGTGATCGATCCGCCGGCCCAGCAACTCCGGGCCGGCCTGGGGCGGTGCGGTCACCACGGCCGGATCACCGTCCCCCGCAACCCACGCATCGGTCAGTACGTCGGACAGCGGCCGCAGCAACGGGCTGCCCGGCGGCGCGTTCAGATCACCCGCGACGACAACCGGCAGTGGACCGTCCAGCGCCGGATCCGTCGCAAGTTCGGCCAGTAACGTGGCCTGCGCCAGCCGATCGTCGTTGTACGCCGGGTCGTACTCGAGACACCCCACCACCACATGCAACGGCGCGGCAGGATGCGCAACCGTCGCCACGACGGCCACCGGATCGAAGACCCGATGCCGGGCGGGCATCCGCACCGCCCGCCACCCGGTGATCTCCCACCGGCTGAGCAAGCCGATGCCCACCTCGACCCCGGCGTCCCGCGGATCCCGGGCCACATCCGTCGCCGGCGGGTACGAGGGACCGGCGTACGCCGCGTGCAGCCCCAGCTCCGCGCCGAGCGCCGACACCTGATTCGTTGCCCTGGTCCCCCAAACCTCCTGCAACGCAACGACATCGGCGTCCACAGCGCGGAGTGTCTGCACGATCAGCTCGTGCCGCGCCACCCACACCGGGCCGAACCGCCACCACACGTTCCACGTCATCACCCGCAACGCACCCATACCCTCGCCGTTCCCACCGCACCCGGCGCGCAACCCTGAGCCACTCCGGGAATCCGGCTGACGGATGTCATGGGTACGTCGTGACGCTCGATCCAGGGCGCCGGCGCCGTACCGGGCGAACCTCTTCGGTATGACGACACAGACTGCGGTCAGCCTGAGTGGTGTGACCAAGAAGTACGGGGCGGTGCAGGCGGTCGCCGGGGTGGATCTGAGCATCCCGACCGGCGAGGTGGTGGCGTTGCTGGGTCCGAACGGGGCCGGCAAGTCGACCACGCTCGAGATGCTGCTCGGTCTGGTCCTGCCGGACCAGGGCACGGTCCAGGTGTACGGCGGTACGCCGGTCGACGCGATAGCACAGGGCCGGGTCGGGGTGATGCTGCAGAGCGGCGGCATCATCGAGGACGCCAAGGTCGGCGAACTCGTGAACCTGGTGGCGGGCCTGCACAAGGACCCGATGCCGGTCGGCGAGGCGCTCGACCGGTCCGGCATCGCCGATCTGGCGGGCCGGACGATGAAAGGGCTGTCCGGTGGGCAGAAGCAGCGGGTGCGGTTCGCGATGGCGATCATCCCGCAGCCCGACCTGATCGTCCTGGACGAGCCGACCACCGGCATGGACGTGGAGTCCCGCCGGGACTTCTGGGCGTCGATGCGCGCCGAGACCGCGCGCGGCCGGACGGTCCTGTTCGCCACCCACTATCTGGAGGAGGCGGACGCGTACGCCGATCGCATCGTGCTGATGCGCAACGGCAAGATCGTTGCCGACGGCACCGCTGCGCAGATCAAGGCGAGCGTTTCCGGCCGCACGATCCGCGCGACCGTCCCGGGTGCCGACTTGCCGACACTCGCGTCGCTGCCCGGAGTACGCAAGGTCGAGACGCGCGGCGACGTGGTGCTGCTGCAGTGCGCGGACTCCGACGACACCCTGCGGTACCTGCTCGCCAGCACGCGGGCCCACGACATCGAGGTGACCTCGGCCGACCTGGAGGACGCAGTCCTCGCGATCGGTGCGGAACAGGAGACCCTGGCATGAACCGCGATTACCTGCTCTTCGACCTCCGCCGCACTCTGCGGAACCGCCGGGTGCTGATCTTCTCGATCCTGATGCCGTTGGTGTTGTTCGTCATCTTCGGGGTGACGCTGCCGCAGGACGCCGGCGAGGGCGGCATCTCCGCGGTCGCGTACGTGATGGTGAGTATGGCGATGTTCGGCTCGATGTCCGCGGCGATGAGCAGCGGCGGCGTGATCGCGGCCGAACGCGACGGCGGCTGGAACCGCACGCTGCGACTCACTCCGCTGAAACCCCAGGCGTACGTCACCACGAAGGTGATCCTGTCGCTGCTGCTGGCGCTGCCGCCGCTGATCGTGGTGTTCGCCTCCGGGCTGATCTTCGGACACGTGCACCTGAGCGCCGGTCAGTGGGTCTCGGTCGCACTCGTGTCGTGGCTGGGCGCCCTGCCGTTCGCCGCGCTGGGCATTGTCATCGGGTACGTCGCCAAGCCGGACAGCGTCCAGCCGATCACGGGACTCGCGACCCTGCTGATCGCAGCCTTCGGCGGACTGTGGCTGCCGGTCGACCAGATGCCGTCGCTGATGAAACACATCGCCCAGTTGACGCCGGCGTACTGGACCGGCCTGACCTCTCGCAGTGCACTGACCGAGAGTGGCCTGAACACCCACGCGCTGCTGGTGGTGCTCGGGTGGACCGTCGTACTCGGGATCGCCGGCCTGCGGCGGTTCCGGGCTGACACCGCCCGCGCCTGAGGTGCGTGCACTAGCGTGGCCGACGTGACGAGGTCTCCGACGCTGCTGGATGCCATCGGCCAGCGTGGAAACGGCGGGCCGGGTCGTTGGGGCTGGCTGGCGGCCGCGGTCTGGCTGTTCTACCTGTCCAGCCCCTTCAACGCAGTGCTGGACCAGCGGGGCGCCACCAGGGTGTTCGGTCTCGTCGCGCTGGGCCTGTTCGCGTTCTCGTATCTCGGCTTCTTCGGTTGGGTACGCCGGACCGGGCTCGCCGGCGGGCTGGCGACGTGGCAGCGGCTCGGTTACCTGGGCGTGATGCTGGTTCTCGCCCTGGCACTCGTCCCGGCCGCGGGCCAGACGGCGCTGACCTGCTTCGTGTACATCGCGGCGGTGTCGATGATGGCGCTGGACGTGCGAGCCGGTGTGGCCGTCGTCCTGGTCCTGCTCGTGGGCGTCGAGCTGTCGATGCGGATCGTGCCGGGGTGGACCACGGACAACAGCTACGGATTCGCGATCTTCCTCGGCGCGCTGGCCGTGTTCGGGATCCGGCGGTCGATCCAGCGCAGTATCGAGCTCGCGAAGACTCGTGAGGACATGGCCGAACTGGCCGTCCAGGAGGAACGGAACCGGTTCGCGCGGGACCTTCACGACATCCTCGGGCACTCCCTGACCGTCATCACGGTCAAGGCGGAGCTGGCCGGCCGGCTGATCGCGGCCAACCCCGAACGGGCGAGTGCGGAGGTGGCCGAGGTGGAGAGCCTGGCCCGCGCGGCACTGGCCGACGTACGGGCCGCTGTGGCGGGGTACCGCGAACTGAGCCTCGCGGGTGAGCTGGTCTCCGCTCGGGCGGCATTGAGGGCAGCGGAGATCAAGGCTGACCTGCCGACCACGGTCGACGAGGTGCCGGAGGAGAACCGTGAGCTGTTCGCCTGGGTGGTGCGAGAAGGCGTGACGAACGTCGTACGGCATTCGGGTGCGAAACGCTGCACGATCCGGATCAGCGCGACCCAGATCGAGGTGATCGACGACGGGAAGGGACCGAGGCCGGGCGACGGTGCATCCGGTCACGGATTGATCGGATTGCGGGAGCGTGCGAACCAGGCCGGTGCGAGTGTCCAGGTCGGCCAGGCGCCGGGCGGCGGATTCAGCCTGGCTGTCAAGGTGGGCCAGTGACCATCCGACTGCTGATTGCCGACGATCAGGCGCTCGTGCGCGGCGCGCTGGCCGCGTTGCTGGATCTGGAGCCCGATCTCGAGGTGGTCTCCGAGGTCGGTCGCGGTGACGAGGTGGTCGCGGCCGCTCAGACCGCCAAGCCCGACGTCGCTCTGCTGGACGTCGAGATGCCCGGGCTGGACGGGATCGAGGCGGCCGCGGCGCTACGGAACGCCGTACCCGGGGTGCGGATCCTGATGGTCACCACCTTCGGCCGGCCCGGGTACCTGCGGCGGGCGATGGAGGCGGGTGCGGCCGGGTTCGTCGTGAAGGACACGCCCGCGGCGCAGTTGGCGGACGCCGTACGGCGGGTGCACCAGGGTCTGCGCGTGGTCGACCCGTCACTCGCCGCCGAGACCCTGGTCGCGGGGACGAGCCCGCTCACCGGCCGGGAATCCGACGTACTGCGGGCGGCCCGAGGAGGCGGCACCGTCGCCGACATCGCGAGGGAACTCCACCTCTCCGAAGGGACCGTGCGCAACCACCTTTCGGCAGCCATCGGCAAGACCGGTGCCCGGACCCGGGCCGAAGCCGCCCGCATCGCGGTCGACAACGGCTGGCTCTGAACCTTCCGCCCGGCATAGGGTGGGACGAGGGGAGGGATCACGATGTCGATCGAGCAGTTCAGCGTGCGGGGGCGGTTGGCGGACACCGGTGAGGGGATCACCACCGACGAGTTGCAACTGGCGGCACGCAATCACGGTATGCCACTGGAAGCGCTGCGGTACGACGTGACGCCGCCCGGGCTGCACTACGTCTTGGTGCACTACGACATCCCCGCGACGAACGCGGCCACCTGGTCGCTCACGATCGACGGATGCGTCGAGCAACCGTTGACCTTCGGGCTGACCGAGTTGCGGGCGATGGGACGTCGTACCGTCCGGGTGACACTGGAGTGCGCGGGCAACGGACGGGCCGCGTTGCAGCCGCGGCCGATCAGCCAGCCGTGGCTCAGCGAAGCAGTCGGTACGGCGGAGTGGACCGGTGTGCTGCTGTCCGACCTGCTGCGCGCGGCCGGGATTCGCGAGCACGCCGTGGACGTGGTGTTCACCGGGGCGGACCACGGGGTGGAGCGCGGGGTCGAGCAGGACTACCAGCGCGGGTTGTCGGTGACCGAGGCGATCGAGTCGGGCGCGATCGTCGCCTGGGAGATGAACGGTGCGCCGCTGCCGCCGCAACACGGGTATCCGCTGCGCCTCGTCGTACCCGGGTGGTACGGGATGGCGAGTGTGAAGTGGTTGCGCTCGATCGAGTTGATCGACCACGAGTTCGACGGGTATCAGAACGCCGTCGCGTACCGGATCCGCAGGGAGGCCGGCGAGCCCGGCGAGCCGGTCACCCGGATCCAGCCCCGGGCGCTGCTGATCCCGCCCGGCTTCCCCGACTTCATGAGCCGCCACCGTTTCGTTGCCGCCGGCACCGTTACGCTGCAGGGCCGGGCCTGGTCGGGCTGGGCGCCGATCGACCGGGTCGAGATCAGCGTGGACGCCGGGGTCAGCTGGCAGACCGCCAAACTGGATGCCCCGGGCAACGACGAGCTCGCCTGGCGGGCCTTCAGCCATGACTGGGAGGCGACGCCGGGCGAGCACGTGCTCACCGTCCGCGCCATCGACGCCGGCGGCCGCGAGCAACCGATCGAGGCGGAGTGGAACCGCGGCGGCTTCGCCAACAACACCGCCCAGCGGATCACCGTCCTGGTCACCTGATCCCCCGCGTGTCGTTCGCCGGATCCGCGGGGACGGCGTTCCATCCTGGAGACACACGGTCTCACTCCGGGAGTGGCACGGTGAACGAGCTGGGCACTGAGGTGCATCTGCACGCACGGATCTTCCGTACGGCGAACGAGTGGTACGCCGACGTCGACGACGAACTCGACCCGCAACCCGACAACCCGTTCTGGTGCGGTTCGTACGACTCCCAACGAGCCGCGATCGACGCAGCCTGCGCCCGCATCGCGGCCCTCCACCTGACCCGCACCACCCGCCTCGACGAGCAGGCGTCCTGACGGCTACTCCGGCTCGTTGTGGGAGGGGCCGCCGATGACGTAGGGGGTGGTGATGCCCTCGTACATGAGGTGGGTCATCAGGCCTTCGGAGGCGTGGGGCAGGTTGTGGCAGTGGTCCATCCACAGGCCGGGGTTGTCGGCCAGGAAGGCGATCTCGTAGCTCTCGTCGTTGCCGACCTCGAGTGTGTCGACCCACCACGGTGACCCGGTCGCGGCGACGCCGTTGCGGGACAGCACGACCGCGTGATGACCGTGCAGGTGCATCGGGTGCGCCTGGCCGCTGGTGTTCGTGATCGTCATCCGTACGACGTCCCCCTCGGCCACCATGTACATCGGTACGTCGGGGAACTTGTGCCCGTTGATCGTCCACCACAGCCCCGGCATGCCGTCGAGGAACCCCGGCCGCCGGCCGATCCGGTACTCGAAGCTCCGGTCCGCCTTGGCCGGGTCGAGCCCCAGTGGAGCCGCCGTCCCGTAAGTCAGCATGTCCACCGTCTCCCCCGGCAGCTCACCGGTGGGAGCGGTCCCCGGTCCGATCCCCAGCGACAACGCCGCCGAACCGGCCACCAGTCGCAGGCCGGAAGCAGGCACCACGGCCTCGAGATCCGCCCGCGCCCCGGCCGCCAACGGGAACGCCGCGGTCACCGGAGTCGGCCCGTGCACGTCCCGCCCGTCGACCGCGACCACCTTGTACGGCGTACCGATCAGTCCGACCCGCAGGATCGCGTTGTCCGTGTTGATCACCCGCACGCGAGCCGTCGTACCGGCGGCCAAGTCCACCTGCTGGGTGCCAGTCCGGCCGTTGATCGTCCGCTTCCCGTCGTACGTGTGGATCGCGGCGATGACCTCACCGGGCTGCTCGGGCCCGATCACGATGGTCCCGAACAGGCCGCCCCTGACCTCCTCACTCGACACCTGATGCGAGTGGTACCAGTACGTCCCCGCCTGGTCGGCCGTGAAGCGGTAGACGTGCCTTCCGCCGATCGGTACGGCGTCCTGCGTCACGCCGGCGACACCGTCCTCCGCGTTCGGTACGTCGATCCCGTGCCAGTGCAGGGTGGCGCCGTCCGGGACGTTCTCGTTCACCAGCGTCACCTGGACCAGGTCGCCGACCTTCGCCCGGATGAGCGGACCCGGTGACGTCCCGTTGACCGTGTAGCCGTCGACCGTCTCGCCGCTGGCGAGTTGGTAGTTCGTCTTCCGCGCGGTCAGCGTGACGTCGACATCCGGCGTGCCGGTCTTCGGGCCGGTGAGATCGGCGACGCTCGTCCCGCCGTGATGGTGGTCGTGCCCGCTGGACGCGGGTCCGCCGCCGTAGTCGGCGTACCCCATGTCGGCGGCCGAGTAGTCGCCGGGCACCAGGCTGGTCGCCCAGAGGTACCCCAGCGGTGCCAGCACCGCCAGGGTCACCCCCAGAGCGATCAGCCGCCCGCGCAGCCGTTTCCTCTGGTCAGACATCGGCCGTCGACTGTGCCGGTACTTCGGTCGAGCGCCGGGCCGCTGTTCCGGCGACCGCGGCGATGGCGAGGCCGTTGAGGCCGTGCAGGACGCCCAATGCCGGGATGCCGAACGACACCACCGCGAGGACGATCTGCACGACGACCAGACCGGCGACGATGCCGGCCAGCGCGCGCCCGCGCGGAACGTCGGTCAGGAACGACACGATCAGCAGGAGCAGCGCGACCAGCGCGATCGCCGTACCGGCGATGCTGTGGTAGCTCTGGCCGAAGTTGCTGTAGTCGGCGCCGATCGCGGCTCCGTCGTTGGCGTCCTTCGACACGGTGAACCCGGCGAGCGCGATCGACGCGACCTGGAGGGCGACCGCGATCGCGATCGCGAGGCTGAGGACCCGGTACACAGTTCTCATGCCCGACGCTCCTGCCGGCGCTTCCGCGTGACGGCCACCGCGGCCGCGATCAGCAGCAGCGGCAGGATCGGCGGGTGACCGCCGCCCACCACGCAGCCGATCGACGCGATCAGCGCGATCGCAGCCAGTGCGACCAGCAGCGGGAACGGGATGTTCCCCAACGGGCCCCGCGTGGTCCACTCCGGCCGCCCGGATCCCGCCGGTCCCCGCCCACCGCCCGGACCGCCACCGCTTCGCGCCGCGCTCTCCGGCGCGGTCCACGGCGGCTTGGTCCAGCCCCACGGACCGCCCCAGGCCTCATCGGTCTCGGCGCCGGCTTGGTGTCCGCCCGGAAGGTCGGAGAACAGCGCGGCCAGGTCGGCGTCGGTCTTCGCCTCCAGTGCGCGGCCGATCCGCTCGGTGTGCTCCTCGGCGGTGAGCCGGCCGGCTTCGTAGTGCTCGCCCAGACGCTTGACCGCGTCCTCGCGTTCCTTGTCGCCGATGCGGATGGGTCCGCCCGGCCTCTCCTCGTTCATGACTGACACTCCTCGGTGCTCGCGGTTCCTACGGCTGCACCAAGGTTGTCGTTCGAAGCACTCTCACCGCGTCGCCTCGGCGGCGACACCTCACCTACCCCCGGAGGAGCACGCTGCGCCCTCGGACGCAGTACGACGTACTCCCCCGGGCGTAGACGGACCCCGGGGAAACCCTCAGGCGTTCGCCGAGAGAATCTTGTTCACCTCGTCGTTGGCCTCCGCCAGCGAAGTCGGTTCGGCCTCGAACGACATCACCGCGTCCATCGCCGGCACCATCACCGCGGACACGTCCGCCGCGTTCGGGTTGGCCGGGTACGGGAAGACGTCACCCGCCTCGACCGGTTCCAGGAACGGCGTGACGTCCCAGCCGTCGGCCGCGAACGCCGCCTTCGCGGCCGGCATGCTCGCGGTCACCGCCGGGAACACCACGCCCGCCTTGGCGACGATGTCCTGCGCGGTCTTCGAGCCGAGGAACTTCACCCAGGCCCAGGACGCCTCCCGGCGGGTGGTGCCCGCCCAGATCGTGTCCGCGAGCCCGTTCATCATCGACATCCGCTTCCCGATCGGGCCGATCGGCAGCCGGGCCAGCTTGGTCTTCACCTGCTTCAGCCCGGCGTACGTGCCGAGCATCCAGGAGCCGTTCGGGGTGATCCCGTACTTGCCCGCACCGAAGCTGGTGGTGACGTCGACACCGGACTTCGCCTGTGCGTACGTCGGCATGTACCCCTTGGTGATGAGGCCGCGCCACCAGGCGATGGTCTCGGTGAACTTCGGATCACCGTAGAAGAACTTCGTCCCCCACGGTTCACCCTCGGAGTACTTCCAGCCGTTGATCGCGGCGTACCAGCTCCAGCTGGTCTGCCCGTCGGCTCCACCGGCGTCGCCGTACCCGAGGCCGTAGACCTTCACGTTGTCCTTGTCGAAGCCGGGCTGGTCGCCGCGCCGGCCCTTCGCGTCGACCGTCAGCCGGCGGACGATCTGCTCGAACGTGCCGCCGTCGCGCGGGTTCCAGGTCATCGAGTTCATCTGCTCGGTGCTGATCCCGGCCGCCTCGGTGAGGGCGCTGTTGTAGAAGTACACCTCGGTGTCCCAGTCCTTCGGCAGGCCGTACCGCTTGCCGTCGGCACCGATCCAGCGGTCGGCCAGGCCCTTCTGGTAGATGCTCAGGTCGACGTTGTCCTTGGCGACGTACTCGTCGATCGCCAGCACCTGTCCCTTGTCCGCGAACAGCGGGTACTTCGCCGAGTGCGAGGTGAACACGTCCGGCGCGGTGTCGGAGATGAATCCGGTGACCAGCTTGTTCCAGTAGTCGTTCCAGCCGTACTGCTCGATCTTCACGCTGTACTGCGGGTTCTGCTCGTGGAACACCTTGGCGCACTCGGTGTACATCGGCAGCTGGGCGGAGTCCCACAGCCAGTAGATGACCTCGCCGTCGGCGCGGGAGGCCGCGCCGTTGTTGCAGCCGGCCACCGCGGAGGCCGCGAGTCCGGCCAGGCCTGCCTTGAGCAGGGTGCGTCTCGTCATCGTCATCGGGGGCACCTCACTTGATCCCGGAGAAACCGATGGAGTTGGTGATCTTCTTGGCGAAGGCGACGAACAGGATGATCATCGGCAGTGCCGCGACCAGGGTGGCCGCCATCAGCCCGGCCCAGTCCGGTCCGCCCTGCGGGGTCTGCGAGCGGAACACACCGAGGGCGACGGTCAGCACCCGGACGTTCTCCTGCTGGCCGACCAGCAACGGCCAGAAGTAGTCGTTCCAGGAGTTGATGTAGGTCAGGATCGCCAGCGTGGTGATCGGTGCGGCGCTCATCGGGATGATCAGGCCGAAGAAGATCTTCCGGTGCCCGGCACCGTCGATCATCGCCGCCTCCTCGAGTTCCCGGTTGATGCCGAGGAAGAACTGGCGCAGGAAGAAGATCGCGAACGGCGTCATGAACGCCCCGGGCAGGATGATGCCGGCGAAGCTGTTCAGCAGCCCGAGGTTCTTGATCAGCACGAAGTTCGGCAGGGTGGTGAAGATCGGCGGCACCATCAGCGCGGCCAGGAACAGCGCGAACACCTTGTCCCGGCCGGGCCAGCGCAGCCGGGCGAACGCGTACGCCGCCATCGCGCTGAAGAACACCTGGCACACCGTCGTGACCGTTGCCACGACCAGCGAGTTGCGCAGGTACAGCCAGAAGTTCACCGAGGCACCGGAACCGCCCTGGGCCTGGGCCTCCTCGATCGTGGACAGCCCGAGCACCCGCTTGAACGCGCCGAGCGTGGTCTCCACCGGGAGCAACGAGTTCGGGTGGCCGGCCAACTGGGTGTTGTCGGCCAGCGCCGTACGCAGCATCCAGTAGAACGGGAACAGGGTGACCAGCATCAGCACGATCAGGCACGCCCACGCGATGGTGCGGCCGACGTTGATTCGCCCGGTCATGCCAGATCACTCTCCTTGGCCCGGAGCAGCCGCAGCTGCAGCAGCGAGACCAGCGCGAGGATGGCGAACAGCACCATCGCCATCGCGGACGCGTAGCCGAAGTCGAACCGGGTGAACGCCCGCTCGTAGATGTAGAAGTAGATCACCCGGGAGGCGTTGATCGGCCCGCCCTGGGTGGTGACCGCGACGGTGTCGAAGATCTGGAACGACCCGATCATGGTGACCACCAGGACCATCACCAGAACGGGCCGCAGCAGCGGCAGCGTGATCCGCCAGAACGTCTTCCACTCGGTGGAGCCGTCCACCTCGGCGGCCTCGTACACGTACCTCGGGATCATCTGCAGCCCGGCGAACACCAGCAGCGCGGTGTAGCCCATGTGCCGCCAGACGTTGATCCCGGCGATGGTCGGGATCGCCCACTGGGACTCGCCGAAGAAGGCGACCGGGTCGATCCCCAGGAAGGTGAGCCCCTGGTTCACGATGCCGACCTGGAAGTCGAGCATCCAGTACCAGACCAGCGCCACGACGACGTTCGCGACCAGGTACGGCAGCAGCACCACCGCCCGGACCGTGATCGACTGGGTCAGCCGGTACATCAGCATCGCGATGCCGACCGCCAGGATCGTCTGCACGCCGATGTTGATCACGACGTACTCGACCGTGACCACCAGCGCGTTCCAGAAGAAGCTGTCCTGCACCATCCGCTCGTAGTTGGCCAGGCCGTTGAAGTCGGGCGCGGACAGCAGGCTGTACTCGGTGAAGCTCAGGTAGGCACCGCGCAGGGTCGGCCAGATGTAGAACACCACGAAGCCGAGGGTGGCCGGGGCCAGGAAGATCATCGCCACCTTCAGGTCCCCGAGGCTTCGCCGCCTGGCCGGCGGCGAAGCCACGTCCCCGCGATCTCGTCTGGTGTCGGGTGGTGCGTTGGTGGTCGCGGTCACGGGGGATCTCCTTGTCTGTCGGCGATCGACTCGGGCTAGTCGATCGCGATCACATCCAGCAACATCGCGCTCTCGGGCCACTGCACGGGGATCTGCACCCCGACCGCGGCGAGGGTCGCACCGTTCAACTCCACCGGACCACCATCGGTCCACCAGGACGCGGCACGCGACTCCGGAGCGGGTGTCGCCGTCTTGTTCACCCGGTAGGTGCGGGCCGGGTCGAGACCGGCCAGCCGGACCCGGCCGACGGCCGAGGTGATCGACTGGGTGAGCTGGACAGCCGCGTACACGGCGCGCGAACCGTCCTGCGCGACCACGCCGTGCAGCAGGAAGTCGTCCGGGCCGCGGTCGGCGCGGACCACCCGGCCGGTGTGCAGCAGCGGCCGCAGCTCCTTGTGCAGGGCGACCCAGCCGGCCAGTTCCTTGCGCTCCTCAGGCGAGGCCGAGGCGATGTCCCACTCGATGCCGAAGTGGCCGAACAGCGCGGTGATCGCGCGGAACGACAACGTCTGGGTGCGGCCGGTGGTGTGCGCCCGCGGCGGGCCGACGTGGCTGCCGATGAGTTCCGGCGGCAGCAGCAGCTGGGTGTAGCGCTGAATCTTCTGCCGCTCCAATGCGTCGTTGCTGTCGCTGCCCCAGACCCGGTCCGTGCGCTCCAGGATGCCCAGGTCGACCCGGGCGCCGCCGGACGAGCAGGACTCGATCTCCAGGCCGGGGTGCCGCCGCTTGAGCTCGTCGATCAGCCGGTACACGGCCAGCGTCTGCGCGTGGATGCCCGCCGTCCCGGTCAGCTGGTTGCCGCCGTCGACGAAGTCCCGGTTGTGGTCCCACTTCAGGTACGAGATGTCGTACTCGTTCAGCAGCGCGTCGAGCCGCTCGAGGATGTAGTCGTACGCCGCCGGGACGCCGAGGTTGAGGCCCTGCTGATGCCGCGCGGTCGGCGGCATCCGGTTGCCGGCGGCAAGGATCCAGTCGGGGTGCTCCCGGGCCAGGTCGGAGTCCGGGTTCACCATCTCCGGCTCCACCCAGAGCCCGAACTGCAGGCCGAGGCCCTTCACGTGGTCGACCAGCGGGTGCAGGCCCTTCGGCCAGATGCCCTCGTCGACGTACCAGTCGCCGAGCCCCGCGTGATCGTCACGCCGGCCGCGGAACCAGCCGTCGTCCAGCACGAACCGCTCGGCCCCGACCTCGGCGGCCGCGTCCGCGAGCGCCTTCAGCTTGTCCAGGTCGAGGTCGAAGTACACCGCTTCCCAGGTGTTCAGTACGACGGGACGCTCGGTCTTCGGGTGGTTGTCCCGGGCCCGGAGGTACTCGTGGAAACGGGCCGACAGCTGGTCGAGGCCGACGCCGTACGAGCCGTAGATCCACGGCGTGCTGTAGGCGCCCTCGGACTCGAGGCGACCCTCGCCGGGCAGGAGGAGTTCGCCGCCGCCGATGACGCCGTACCCGCTCATCCCGCGCTCGGCGTACGACCGGTGGTTGCCGCTCCAGGCGGTGTGCACGCCCCAGACCTCGCCGGTGCCGAAGCCGAAGCCCGGCGTGCCGGCGATCAGCAGCAGAGTGGCGTCGGCGCCGGTGCGGCCGCGGCGGTTGTCGCGGATGTGCGCGCCCTGCGTGAACGCGTGCCGCTGCGGGTGCCGCTCACCGATGTGCCGTCCGGTCATGTCGAGCAACTCGGTCGCCTCGGTCGGGACCGGCAGCGCGAGCACCAAGCCGTCCACCGTGTACGGCGTCTCGCCGGTGTTGGTCAGGTCCGCCTTGGCCCGGACCAGGCCGGTGTCGGTCAGCTCGATGACGAGGCGGAGCTTCAGAGCCGCGTAGCTGTCCTCGGCGTCGACCTGCACGGTGTTGCCGGTCTGGGCGACGCTGCTCAACCGGAAGCTCGCGGAGAAGTCCCTGCCGTCACGGTGGCCGCTCAGGCCCGGCAGCCCGAACCAGCCGGTCGCGTACTCCGGCACGATCGCGACCGGCTGGTTGTCGTCGAGACCGTTGCCGGCCTGGACCGCGCCGGCACCACGCCTCAGTTCCAGCAGAGCTTTCCCGGTCAGCTCGCCCAGGTCCTGGCCCCAGTGCAGGACGGACGGAAGGGCGGGACCAGAGCAGTCCAGCACCAGACTGACCCCGGCGGCCCGGAGCTGCAGCACCTCGATGTTCGACACTGTTGATTCACTCTGCTTTCTGATTGATTTCAGGACGGAACTATTTACCTCGTCAGGCCAGTTGTCAATGCTTCACGAAGTTAAGTAAGTAGCCTAAGCGTGGGCAGCGTCCGGCACAGCACCCCTGCAACCGCTCTCCGGGGCTCAGCCGTCGAGGCGGACCCGGATCAGAAGGTCGTTCAGCGCCGGCTCGGCGACCGGCCGCTCGGGAAGGTCGGTGACCGCCTCCGCCTCGTCGAGAGCGGCGCGCAGCCGGTCGACGTCCTCGGCGATCCGCTCCCCCGACGGTCCGACCAGCGCCCCATGCTCGGCCTCGGCCTTCGCCGCCATCAGCTCTGGCAGGTAGGCCGGCGCCTCGGCATGCTCCTGGACGAGCTCACGCAGATCCGCCTGGACCACGCCCGTGCGCATCAGGTGGATGCCGGTGAGCAGGACCCGTAACGTGTAGAGCAGCGGCTTCAACTGCTGGTTCTTCACGAAGAAGTCCCACTGTGTGTTCGCGAAGCCGCGGTAGTGGTGGGCGTGCCACCTGGTGACGCAGTCCGCGGCCAACGCGACCAGCTCTTCGTGCTCCGGCGTACTGACGACAACAAGCGGCGAGAGCACCTGCTCCAGCACGTAGCCGTTCCGGCGGAGCATCAGCCGGACGAACTTGGCCAAATCGTGGGTGACCAGATCAACCTCGGCGTCGTTCTCGAACCACGTCCGGTCGAGCGTCTCCGGTCCGGTCCGCAGGCCGACCACCTCGGCCGCGGGAAGGACGTGCACACCGCGCAGATCCACGTCGGAGTCGCGCGACGGGAAGCCGTACAGGTGGGCGCCCGAGACTGTTGCGAAGAGCAAGCGGTACGGCTGCTCACCCATGATGTCGCGCAGCTCGGCGTAGTCGAGCTGCCGCATGTCACGCATCACCGATGCTCCTCTTCCGAACCGACCTGAGCCACGCGTCCACCCGGGCGACATCCGGTGTCGCCGGGAGAACCGTTCTCTGCAAGGCGATGTCGAGCTCCTCGTGCAGACCGAGCCGCCAGCGCTCCACCTCGTCCCACGCCAGCTCACCCCGCTTGACCGCGAGCAGCCGGTCCCGATGGGGGCCGACGTCAACGACGAGCTTTGCCTCCAGCAACAGACTGCGGGCCCCGAGCAACAGCCGGATGAGGTGCATGACGTGCTTCCACTTCGGCGCGCCGTCGCGCCGGAAGTCCGTCTCCAGCTTCTTGAACTGGCTGAGGACGTAGCCGGAGTACGTCTGGTAGGCCAGCTGGGAGAGGAAGGCTTCGCGCAGTCCGACCAGTTCCTCCCCGAGCGGGGTCTGCCGGACCACGAGCGGCGAGTGGAGCACCTCGAGAAGGTTCGGATTGGCCTTCAGCGCGAGTTCGCAGAATCGCTCGACCTCCCACGAGAACCACTCCGGCTCCGGACCGTCAACATGGGCCGGCGGCTTGGCCAGCGACCAGAAGGACTCGGTCGGCGCGACATAAACGCCGCGCGTATCGGTGTCCGAGGCGTCGGTGTCGAGGCCGAACGCCCTCGACCCGACCACCGCGGCGTAGATGGTGTGCTCGAGGACGAGGCGGTCGGCGTCGGGTTGGTCCAACTCGATCGCTTCGTCCTGGTACGCCGTACGCAGGCTGAGCTGGTCGCGCCGGGCCGTCGTCTCCCGGCCGTCTCCGAGCCGGACCGTGTAGCGGCCGTCCGGGGTCACGCCGGCGACCCGGCCGGTCGCTCCGCGTTGCGCCGTACCGCCGTGGTGGTCGGGCGCGGCGACGCGGATCACCACCTGGGTTCCCACCGGCAACTGCGGCCCTCGGACGGACATGGCGCCCATGGTTTCACCACTGGGGTCCGCCGGGGTGGCGGTCGCCCGGCCCGTCACAATCGCACCGGCCGGCACGGGCCGAGCCTGCCCGGCGCCGTCCCGCCTCTGCTGCCGATCCTGCCTATTGACAAATTTTTCTGTCAAGTAGAGTCTGGTGGCGTGCTGGGATACGTAGAGGAGCCCGAGAAGGTCCGGTTGGCGTTGTCGCCGATCCGGCGGCAGTTGCTCGACCTGCTCCGGGAGCCGTCGTCGGCTACCCAGCTCGCGGCCGCGCTCGAGCTGCCCAGGCAGCGGGTGAACTACCACCTGCGCGAACTGGAGAAGGCCGGACTCGTCGAGCTGGTCGAGGAACGGCAGCGACGCGGGTTCACCGAGCGGATCCTGCGCGCCTCCGCGGCGACCCTGGTGGTCGACCCGGCGGTGATGGGCAGCGCGTTCGCCTCGATCCAGGACCAGTACGCCGCCGAGCACCTGGTGGAAGTTGCCGCCGGCACCGTTCGGGACGTGGCCCGGATGCAGGCCAAGGCCGATGCCGCGGGCAAGCGACTGCTCACCTTCACGGTCGAGGCGGAGGTGCGGTTCGCCGAGCCGGGCGACGTCCATCGCTTCACCGACGCGCTGACCGAGGCGATCCGGCGGACGGTCGAGGAGTTCGACACCGACGGCGGCCGTCCGTACCGGCTGATCGCGGGCGGTCACCCGGCGTCCCGCCGTACCGAAGACGCGGAACGCCGTACCGAAGACAGGGGAGGAAAGGCATGAGTCAGGACAGACCGCGGATCGTGGTGACCGTGGCCGCGCCGGTCGAGGCGGTGTGGGACGCCCTGCGCGACAAGGAGAAGATCCGGCACTGGCACGGCTGGGAGTACGAGGGCGCCGAGGGCGGGCTGGACGAGGAGATCGACCTGATCTACTTCACCCAGGTCGATGCCGACGCCGAGAGCGGGACGCTCGTCCTCGGGGACGGCGACCGGTTCGTCGTCGAGCCGGTCGAGGGCGGAACCCGGATCACGCTGACCAGGGCGGCGTACGGCGACAACCCCGAGTGGGACGCGTACTACGACGACGTCACCGAGGGTTGGATCACCTTCCTGCATCAACTGCGGTTCGCGGTGGAGAACCACCCGGGCGAGCCGCGGCGAACGCTGTTCTACTCGGGCACCGGCGATCGGTCGCCGATCGCGGAGCTGGGCATCCAGGTGCAGCCTGCCGGCACGCCGTACGCGCTGGAGCTGATCGGTGAGCCGGTCAAAGGGCAGGTGTGGTTCACGTCCGAGCATCAGGTCGGTCTCACCGTCGAAGCCTGGGGCAACGGGCTGCTCATCCTCAGCCACGTCCCGCCGTCGGACAAGAAGCCGGAAGGCGCGTCGATGGCGATCCTCACCCTCTACGGCGACGCCGACCGCAACTCGCTCGACACCCGCTGGAAGCCCTGGTGGGAATCCCGCTACCCGACGCCCCTGAACCTCAGCGGCTAAGCCCGCTCAGCAGGCCGCCGTATCTGGCGCCCGTACGGCGACGTCGACCGCGACCCGCTCGACACCCGCTGGAAGCCCTGGTGGGAATCCCACTACCCGACGCCCTGAACCTCAGCGGCTAAGCCCGCTCGCGAGGTCGCCGTACGTGGCGCCTGTACGGCGAGATGGACCGCGACTCGCTCGACACCCGCTGGAAGCCATCGTGGGAATCCCACTACCGCCACCCCTGAACCTGGACGGCTGAGCCTCTCGGGAGGTCGCCGTACGGGGTGCCTGTAGGGCGAGGTCGTCCGCGACTCGCTCGACACCCGCGGGGAGCCCTGGTGGGAATCCCGCTACCCAGCGCCCCTGAACCTCAGCGGCTGAGCCCGCTCCGGAGGTCGCCGTACGTGGCGCCTGTACGGCGACGTCGACCGCGACTCGCTCGACACCCGCTGGAAGCCGTCGCGGGAGTCCCGCTACGGCACCCCTGAACCTCGACGGCTAAGCCCGCTCGCGAGGTCGCCGTACCTGGCGCCCGTACGTCGACGTCGACCGCGACTCGCTCCACACCCGCTGGAAGCCCTGGTGGGAATCCCACTACCCGACGCCCCTGAACCTCAGCGGCTAAGCCCGCTCGCGAGGTCGCCGTACGTGGCGCCTGTACGGCGACGCCGACCGCGACTCGCTCGACGACCGCGGGCAGCCGTGGTGGGAATCCCGCTACCCAGCGCCCCGAACCTCAGAGGCTGAGCCCACTCCGGAGCTCGCCGTACCTGGCGCCTGTACGGCGACGTCGAGGGCGACTCGCTCGACGCGCACTGGAAGCCGTGGTGGGAATCCCCCGGCGCCCCTGAAACTCAGCGGCTAAGTCCGCTCAGGAGGTCGCCGTACGGGGTGCCGCACGGTCTGATCAAATGTGACGAGACTCATGGGAGCGGGGCGCTCTGGACCAGGTGCGGGTCGGGCAGGCAGAATCGCGCAGACGGGTTGGCTGCCGGGTGGGGTGTTAGTGGAGACCGAATTCGCGCTGTCGCTCGGTTCGCAGCGGTGGACGCTGCCTGCCGACGGCGACACGATCACCATCGGCCGCGGCTCCAACGCCGACATCAGGCTGCCGTCGGACGACCAGATCTCCCGCATCCACGCCCGGCTCAACCGCACGGGTACGACGTGGACCCTGGTCGACGAGTCCCGCAACGGCACCGCCCTCAACGGCCGCCGCCTCACCGCCCCCACTCCCCTCACCCACAACGACCGCATCCACATCGGCCGCTCAGTCCTGACCTTCCACGAACGCACCTCAGCCGCCGCACCCGATCCCACAGCCGCCACCCAGGCAGCCAGCGGTACCGCAGGCGTCCCGGGTGGAGCTCGCGCCGCGGGCGGGCCTAGCGCCGCAGCCGGAGCCCCGGGTGGGCCTGGTGCCGCAGCCGCAGCCGCGGGTGGAGCTGGAGGTGCGGCCGGAGCCGCGGGCGGGCCCGGTTCCGCGGCGGGAGCCACGGGCGGGGCTGGTGCCGCAGCCGGAGCCCCGGGCGGAACTGGTGCCGCAGCCGCAGCCGCAGGTGGAGCTGGAGGTGCGGCCGGAGCCGCGGGCGGACCCGGTTCCGCGGCGGGAGCCACGGGCGGGGCTGGTGCCGCAGCCGGACCCACGGGCGGAACTGGTGCCGCAGCCAGAGCCGCGGGTGAGGCTGGTGCCGCAGCCAGAGCCGCGGGTGAGGCTGGTGCTGCGGCCCGAGCGGCGGATGCGGTGGCCGCGGCAGGTCTTGCGGCCGGCGGCCCGTCACCCACACCTGCGGCACCGAGCCCGGCGCCTACTCCCCCGGCCCAGTTCGGACCAGGCGGTACGCCCGGAACGCCACCCGAAGCCCGCCCGCAGAGCGCAGACCCATGGGAAGCGCCAGGAGCGCACTCTCCGGCCAGCTCGCACGAGCCGGTCGACTCACGGGCTCAGGCTGACCAGATCGGCGGCCACAGGACGCCAATGCAGGCCGGGTTCGGCGAGCCCGACGTGCGAGCTCAGGTCTCGTCGGTTGGTGGCACCGGGGATGTCCCAAGCGACAGCCCATTCCGCCCAGGCGGCCGTGGCACGCGCGACGCCGACCAACCGGACGCCCGTAGCCGAGCCACAGGAGCAGAAGACTTCCAGGGCGACAGCCCATTCCGCGAAGGCGGTCGAGGGGCGCCCGGCGCCGACTACCCGCGAGCGGGTGACGCAGGGGCGGGAGACTTCCAGGGCGATAGCCCGTTCCGGGAAGGCGGGCGGGGTGAGCCCGGCGCCGGGCAGGCGGACGCGGGTGGGCCTGGTGACGGGCGTGGCGCTTGGGTTGATGGGGATCGGGTTGGTTGGGTGGGGTCGGACGACGACCGCCCGGCGGGTGAGTCGGCGGGGGCGGCGTGGGCTGCTTATCCGTCGGCGGACAATCCGGAGCCGGCGCGGTCGCCGTGGTCGGAGACGAATCGGCCCGCGTTGACGCAGCCGGAAGGCGGCCAGGCCAACTGGTCCGAGTCAGCCGGCTGGCCGGACTCCGCCTTCGAACCGCAACAACCACCCACCCCAACCACCGACCAACCGGAGCAGTCCCGCCGCAAGCCGGACCGCGTACGACGAAAGTCGAAGCGCCGCCCGAAGGAACCGGAGCCGGCGCCCACCCCATCCGACGGAGACGCGGCAAACCAAGTACGACGCGACCCGGAGCAGGCACCGTGGCAACCCGACTCGACCAACGGACACGCGGCAGAGCAGGTACGACGCGAGCCGGGGCAGGCACCGTGGGAGCCGGACCGAGGACCGTGGAAGGCGGAAGCTGCCGACGGACACGCGGCAGAGCGAGTACGACGCGACCCGGAGCAGGCACCGTGGGAGCCGGACCGAGGACCGTGGGAGCCGGAAGCTGCCGACGGACACGCGGCAGAGCGGGTACGACGCGAGTCGGAGCATGGGCCGTGGGAGCCGGGGCAGGGACCGTGGGAATCCGAGCGAGGACTGCTGGATCCAGAGCAAAGACCGTGGGAATCGGGGCAGGTCCACCGGGCCTCGGAGCGTGGGACGCGGCAGGTGGATTCGGCCGATGGGGGTGCCGCCGGATGGGTTCGGCGGGAGTCGGAGGGCGGATCCCGGGCGTCGGAGAGCGGGCCGCAGCAGGTGGATTCGGCCGATGGGGGCGTCGCGGGACGGGTGCGGCGGGCGCCGGAGGGCGGATCGTGGGCCTCGGAAGGCGGATCGCGGGCGTCTGAGCGGGGAGCGCGGGGGCTGGCGGGGGCCGGTGCGGGTGATGGGGATGCGGTTGGGTTGGTGCGGCTTGGGCGGGTGCTGCTTGTGGGGGGCGGCGTGCTCGGGCTCGGGCTGGTCATCAATCTGGTCGCGACGTTCCTCTCCGACGGTGTCGGCGGGCCGCTGCGTTGGCTGGTTCCACCGGCGATCGCGCTGATCGCGGCCATGGTCGTCGCCCTCCTCGACGCCGTCTCACCGGAAGAAGGGCCCGCCGGCAGCCGCCTCGACGCAGTCTCCGCGGAAGAACGGCCCGCCCGCGGCCGCGTCCACGCAGGCTCCGCGGAAGAACGGCCCACGCGCGGCCGCCTCGACGCGGTTTCCGCGGGGGAACGGCCGGCCCGCGGCCGCCTCGACGTGCCGGTCGTCGTTGCGATCGTCGCCGTACTGGTCGGCGTCGGCGTCGGCGGGTTCGCGCTCACCGCGGGGGTCGAGTATGCCGCCGGCTACATCACCGGCAAGGAGTCAGGCGAGGACCGTTTGGTCAAACCCGTCGCCAGGACCGGCGCCGGTCTGACCCTCACCGTCGAGAACGTCACGTACACCAGCCACTTCACCAGGGTCGAGGTTGCCGCCAGCAACCGTGGCGACCAGCCGCTGTCCCTCTCGATCGAGGACAGCGCCTTCACCGGTGCCGACGGCAACTCTTTGACGGCCGACGGCTTCCGCAGTCAGTGGCCCGGCTCGGTCGGCCCGGGCGACGTCGTGCGCGGCACCATCACCTTCAAGGGCCACCTCCCCGAAGGCCTCACCGCCGCGACCCTCACCCTGAAGTCCGGAGCCACCACCTTCACGGTCCCCGGCATCGCCCTCAGCAACTAACCACCCCGGCCCCGCACCCACACCTGCACCACCCTCGGCATCACCCTCAGCCAACAGACCGCCCCGGCCCGGCACCACCACCCACATGGTCCCCCGGCACCACCCCCTAACGGTCTCCCGGCATCCCTCAGCAACTAACCACCCCGGCCCGGCGCCACCACCTACACCGCCCCCGGCACCACCCCCCTACACGGTTCCCCGGCATCCCCTCAGCAACTAACCACCCCGGCCCGGCGCCACCACCCACATGGTCCCCCGGCACCACCCCCTACACGGTTCCCCGGCATCCCCTCAGCAATAACCACCCCGGCCCGGTGCCACCACCTACACCGCCCCCGACGCCACACCTCCCCCCGCATCACCCTCAGCAACTGACGACCGACATACGACCGCCCATGTGCCGGGTTACATCGAAAATTGATATAGTTGCGCCGTGACGCTGGACGTGGATCGACTGACGACGGTGATCGAGGACTTCAACACGATCTTCATCCGGTTGCCGTCTGTGCGGAGGTTCAACTTCTCGACGCTGTCGGTGCTGCACACGCTGGACCGCGGCGGCCCGATGCGGCTGACCGATCTCCTCAAAACCGAGCAACTCAAGCAGCCCGCGTTGACCAGCCTGGTCGCGAAACTCGAGCAGGACGGGCTGATCAAGCGCCGGCCGGACCCGAGCGACGGCCGCGCGATCCTGCTGTCCCTCACCCGCGAGGGCCGCGAGATCGTCCGTTCCCGGCACGCGAACCGCGTCGCGAGGCTGACCGAGCTGGTGGACCGGCTGACCGACGACGAACGCGCCGTCCTGGCCAACTCGATGCACGTCCTGACCCGCCTGACCGAGATCGCCACAGAAACGGCATGAGGCAACTATGAACAGTCTGGAACAGACTCCGATCCACGTCCCCGACGAGGTGCTCGACGACCTGCGCCGCCGGCTGAGGGCAACCAAGTGGCCGCTCGACGCGGGGAACGACGACGGCTTCTACGGCGTACGTCGTACCGACCTGCAGGAACTCGTGGAGTACTGGGCCGACGGGTACGACTGGCGCGCGGCCGAGCGGGCGATGAACGAGTACGAGCAGTACCGGGTCGACGTAGGCGGCGTACCCGTGCATTTCATGCGCAAGGCCGGTGTCGGGCCGGATCCGATCCCGTTGATCCTGAGTCATGGCTGGCCGTGGACGTTCTGGCACTGGTCGAAGGTGATCGATCCGCTTGCCGATCCGGCGGCGTACGGCGGTGACCCGGCCGACGCGTTCGACGTGATCGTGCCGTCGCTGCCCGGGTTCGGGTTCTCCACGCCGCTGGTGAACCACCCGGACATGAACTTCTGGAAGATGGCCGACGTCTGGCACGAGTTGATGACCGGCGTTCTCGGGTACGAGCGGTACGCCGTCGGCGGCTGTGACGTCGGCGCGCTCGTCGCCGGGCAACTCGGGCACAAGTACGCCGACGAGCTCTACGGGATCCACATCGGTTCGGGCCTGAAGCTGACGTTCTTCAACGGCGACCGGGCCTGGGATTTCTCCGGCGGCAACCCGCTGCCACCGGACCTGCCGCCGGACGTGCACGCCAGGATCATCGAACTGGACCGGCGGTTCGCCTCCCACCTCGCGACGCACGTTCTCGACCCGAGCACCCTCGGCTTCGGCCTGGCCGATTCGCCGGCGGGAATGCTCGCCTGGTTGCTCGAGCGGTGGTCGAAGTGGTCGGACGGAGACGTCTTCAGCAAGGACGACGTACTCACGCATGCCACGATCTACTGGGCGGGTAATGCGATCGACACGTCGATCCGGACGTACGCCAACAACAACCGCTACCCGTGGACGCCGTCACACGACCGGACGCCTGTCATCGAGGCGCCGACCGGCATCACCTTCGTCGGCTATGAGAACCCGCCCGGCGTCAGCACTCCCGAGGAACGCGTCCAGCACTTCCTCGCCAGCGACCGCGCACCCTGGTACAACCACGTCAACATCACCGCCCACCCCCGCGGCGGCCACTTCATCCCCTGGGAACTCCCCACCGAGTGGACCGACGACCTCCGCCGCACCTTCCGCCCCCAACGCCCGCAGCCGCGGAAACCCGACCTGTGAGTCCGCAGCGGCATCCTGCTCACCGTCTGAAGGATTCGGCGGTCCGTCTGTCCGCAGGGAGGTAGGTCTCGACGGCGACCTCCTCGAGGGTGATGTCGAAGGGCGCGCCGAGTTTGCCGAGGGCAACGTCGAAGTCCTCCGCCCCTTGCTGCACGGGATTTCATCGAGCGCCTCTCTCGAGGACGAGATCGTCCAACGACAGAAGCCGACGTACGGCGCCGTGTCGGACAAGTTCCGGGCCGGGGCGCGCGTTGCGGGCGGGTTGGGACGTCTGTCAAATCTTTCGATTTTGGTCGAAAGGTGTCGTAGGCAACAAGTACAGCGGCAGCGCAGCGTGCTGGGACCGCCACTCACCGCACCGACAGCGCGCGGCAGCAGCGGTGTGGCGACTCCGTTTCGGCGGTGAGCGAAAAAGTCACCCAGATGTCGGTGATCACCGTTAGAGTGTGCCGGTCTCGGGTCGACCGAGATCACTTTGTGCCCTGGAGGGGGACCCCTTGATGAAACTGCAGCGCCTCGCGCTCGCGATCGCGGGCGTAGGCATGCTCGCCGCCACCGCCGCGTCCGCACCGGCCGTCGCCACCGGTCAGGCCGACCCGAAGCCGTCCTTGTCGGCGAAGGTCGCCGACACGCTCAAGCCACAGTCGATGAACGCCACTGCGGTGGGATCGCCGTGCATCAGCTCGGTCGGGTCGCCCACGGCCGCGGCCACCCTGGAGTCGACGGACGTCACCGCGGCCAGGCCGCCGCGGGCGGAGGTGTACGAGCCGTTCAAGTATGTCGGCACCCGCGCCAACGCGACCTGGTACGCGGCCACCAATGCCACCGCCACCCAGTTCTACTTCTACGGCCTGTTCCTGCAGGCCGGCAACCTCTACCGGCACACGACGTACCTCCCGGAGGACCGTCCGCCGGTGCCGACCTTCAAGCGGATCGGGTCGGGCTGGACCAGCTTCAAGTCGATCGCCACGTCCAACTACAGCGTCGCGCAGCCCCGGCACGCGTACCTGTACGGCCTGAACACCAACGGCAACCTGTACCGCTACGCCCAGGTCAGCGGCGGCTTCCGGTCGCTCGGCTACTTCCCCGGGTTCCGCGGCTTCAAGGCGATGACCGTCATCAGCGAGACCGCGACCTACGACACGCTGCTGATGACCACCAACGCCGGCGCGCTCTACACCATCCGGATCCCGGTCACCGCGACCGCCAAGCCGGTCGTCAAGCTGATCCGCAGCACCGGCTGGGCCGCCTACGAGTCCCTGGTCGTCCAGGGCTGCGGCACCCGCGGCGGCTCCCTGGTCGTCGCTGTCGACCACAACACCCAGGCCGGCTACCAGTACGCGATGAGCAAGGCGAACGGCACCGCGACCGCGATCACGTCATACGGCAAGATCCCGGCCGTCTTCAACGGCGTCAACCACGTCTCGCTCACCACGCACTACGACCAGCTGGTCGGCGAGTAACCTCAGCGGTTTCAACCGCCAGCTAAACGCAAGACCCACCCAACCGGGGACGCCGCGACCGCGGCGTCCCCGGTTGTCTTCGGCAGCAGCAGCTGACGTGCAGACCGCTCGGGTCGTACCCCATGAGGGAATCAGGAGTAAGACCCGGCGGATTCGGCGCGGCGCGGCGCGGCGTCTGGGCTCTGGGACGGGTGCGGAGACCGCGGCGGGCTGCTGCTCGGAGTGACAGCGCACGGTGGTCGTGAGGTGGCGGCGTAGGCGCGGAGGCGTTCGACGCGGGTCGTGAAACGACGAAGTGCCTGGTCGATATTGCTCTGACCAGGCACTTCTCGAGGGGTGGAGGTGGCGGGAATCGAACCCGCGTCCTTCAGCGTTGCTTCAAGGCTTCTCCGGGCGCAGTCTGTTAGTCGCTTTTCTCAGCCCCAGCGCTCTCACAGACACGTCGCTGACAGGCTCAGTCACTGTAAATGTCCCACACCAGCCCCGTGACCGGGCTAGTGCAGCAAGCTCCCTAGCTGAGGCCAGGAACCGGGGCGGGAGCGTCCCCGGGCTGACCGCTTCTTTAGATGCTCAGGCCGTCAGGCGGCGAGAGCGAAGCTACTGCGCTTAGCGTTGGCAGTTATTGGTTTCCAGAGATCGTTAACGAGATAACCCTGGATCCTCGGCCCGCTTCCCTTGGAACTAACGTCCAAAGTCGAAACCGTTCACCCCCTGTTGAGTTGTCAAACTCCCACCATCCCCGAAGGGCCGGTGGAAGATCCACACTATCAAGCACAACAACCCACCCGCACCTGGGATTCCCGTGTCCGCCCACGAATCCGGTACGGCGGCTCGCCGCTCGAGCAGTACGTCGACCACAAGGACCCGCTCAACCCGAGGATTCCCGCCGGCAGACCGCCGTACGGCGGCCGAGGCCAACTACCCAAAGTTACTTGATCAAGCGCAGAGTGAACGGGTAGCGGAAGTTCGAGCCGACCGCGGTGGCCAGGCCGCCGATGCCGGTCAGGACGAACCAGAGGAGACCGAGCAGCGGGAAGAGGAACGCGGTGAACCCCTCGGTCACCCCGGTCATGATCCCCAGCAGCGCGAACGCCCCGAACGCGCTCAGCTGGAAGTTCAGCGCCTCGACCGCGTGCTTGCGCACCGCCGGGTTCTTCTGGCCGGCCGTCGCGACCACGATCGCCGGGCCGACGAAGAAGGTCGGGTACCCGAGCCAGTGGGCGACCGTTCCCATCCCGCGCCCGTCGCCGTTGTACCGCTGCACCTGGGTCGGCCGGGTGAAGGCTGCCGGTGCGTACGTCGGGACCGGGCGGGCGACCAGGCCGTCGAACGTGCTGTTCAGCTCGGCCCGGGTGCGTGCCTTGAGAGCCAGCTCCAGCCGGGTGTCGAACTCGAAGTGGTCCAGCCGGCCGTCGGCGTACATTTCTTTCAGGATCTCGACGGCGCGGTCCCGTTGGGCCGGCGTCACCAGCAGGTCTGAAGTGGACATGCATCCACTGTGCGCGCCGCGAGCCGCTCACCCCATCGGGTGCAGCCCCGACCCGCCCCTGACCGGACCCCAGCCCCGACTCCGGTACGACATGGCATGTGCCGCGGGGCCGCCCCGCCCTGACCGGACCCCAGCCGCGACTCCGGTACGACACGGCATGTGCCTCGGCGCCGCCCCGCCCCCTGTTCTTCCTGCTTGAGCGTATCCGTTTTCGCCGGCCCGCCCGTGGAGTTATCCACAGGGCAGGGCTCAGCGTCGGCGGGTGCGGTCCGTGAGGGCTCGCTGGGCCTCGCGGTTCGCCTGGCGTTCGGCGAGGGCGTGGCGCTTGTCGTAGTCCTTCTTGCCCCGGCCGGTGGCGAGTTCGACCTTGGCGTAGCCGTCCTTGAAGTAGAGGGACAGCGGGATCAGCGAGACCCCCTGCTGCTCGACGGCGCGGATCAGCTTCTGCATCTCGTCCTTGTGCAGGAGGAGCTTGCGGGTGCGGCGCGGCTCGTGGTTGGTCCAGGTGCCGTGCTTGTACTCGGGGATGTGCATCCCCTGCAGCCACAGTTCGTTGCCGCGGATCGCCGCGAACGCGTCGACGAGGGAGGCCCGACCCTGCCGCAGGGACTTCACCTCGGTCCCGGTCAGCACGAGTCCGGCCTCCACCACGTCCTCGATGTGGTAGTCGTGCCGCGCCTTACGGTTCTGCGCGATCGGCTTCCGACCGGTCTCTTTCACCATCCAGCCAGTATCCCAGATCGCTCACAACCACTTCATCGGATTAACCACCCGGCCGTCCTGGTAGACCATGAAGTGGAGGTGGCAGCCGGTGGAGTACCCGGTGGTGCCGACGTACCCGATGATCTCGCCACGGCTGACCCGCTCGCCGACCCTGGCCTTGTAGCGGGACAGGTGGTTGTAGACGGTGGTGATGGAGGAGCCGTCGATCACCCCGTGCGAGATGAACAGCCGGTTCCCGTAACCGCCGTTGTAGTACCGGTCGGTGACGACGCCGCCGGCCGCCGCGCGGATCGGCGTACCGCAGGCGCCGCCGAAGTCGGTCCCGTCGTGCAGCTTCCAGTAGTGCAGGACCGGGTGGAACCGCATCCCGTACGGCGACGTGATGTAGGTGTTGAGGGGGTAGCTCAGCCGGCCGTTGTCCTCCCGGTCGTCCGGCACCGGCCGCGGCGGGCGGCCTTCCTTCCGGGCCTTCTCCCGCTCGGCCTTCTCCCGCGCCGCCTTCCGCCGGGCGGCCGCGGCCTTCTCGGCGCGGGCGCGCGCGATCAGGATCTGCTCGACCCGGCTCCGCTCCCGGAGCAGCGCGTTGTACTGCGCCTGCTCGGAAGCCTTCTCCTTCTCGGCGGCCTTGTAGGCGACCAGCTTCGCCTGCGCGACCACCGCGGCCTCGGCCCGGTCGGCGGCGACCTGCTTGGTCAGCTCGGTCACCTGCCGCACGGTCCGGGCGGCCTCGGCCCGGGCCGTCTCGGCGGCCTTCTCGGCCTCCGCGACCTTGGCCCGCTTGCTGACGAGCTGGGCCTGCGCGTTGTTCAGGCTGGTGATCGCGTTGCCCTGGATGCCGAACACGTTGCGCTGGACCTGCATGCCGGTCGCGATGTCCGCCGGCGACGCGCCGCGCAGCGCGATCGACAGCCCGACCAGGCTGTTCTGCTGCTGGTACGCCGACCTGACGGCGCGACCGGCCACGGCCCGCTTCTCGGCGATCAGCTTCTCGCCCGCCTCGACGTCGGCGACCGCCGTACGCAACGCGGCCTCGGCGGCGCGGAGCTTGCCCGCGGCAACCGCATCGGCGGCCCTAGCCGCCGCGAGCTTGCCCTGTGCTGCGGCGTACCGGGCCTGGACGGCCTTGTACTTCGCCTCGGCGACGGTGTACGCGGCAACGGACTTGCCGAGTTGATCGGCCGCGGCGGCGAGCTCGGCCTTGGACTGGCCGATCTGCGCGTCGAGTTGCTTCTTCTTGGCCGCTGGATCCGGTGGGTCCGCACTCGCGGACGGGACCACCGCCAGGGCACCGGCGGACAGGGACAGGACAAGGCAGCAGGCGGCGACGACCGTCTGCCGGCCCGGCGGTCTCGTGCGTGATCGCGGGCGCGGCGTGGCGGAGGTGCCGGTGCTGTCGTCTCGCTTGATGCTCCCCCGCTGACGCGGGTTCGCACCGGGGAAGTGCGGGACCACAGGTCGACCCCTTGCTCTGGGTGAAGTTGTCGTGCGGTACAGGAGTGATTGCTGTTACTCCTGTTACCGCACGATAGATCACCCGGGTCAGACTTTGAGGTATTTCCGCGTTGTCAGGAATGTCGGGACGACGGCGAGCACCAGTCCGACCACGACCATGATGAGGGTGGCCCGGAAGGTCTCGGTGGCGCCGACCCACTGCCAGACCCGGAACGTCTCCTGGGCCCGCTGCATGACGACGAAGTACACCCCGACCCACAAGGTGCCGCAGGCAAGGATCGCGCCGATGAGTGCTGCCAGGACCGCTTCGAGCAGGAACGGCAGCTGGATATAGAAGTTCGACGCGCCGACCAGCCGCATGATGCCTATCTCACGTCTGCGGGCGTACGCCGCCAATCGGATCGTGTTCGAGATCTGCATCAGCGCCGCCACCAGCAGCAGTCCCGCGGCGACCAGCGCTCCGACTTGCAAGCCGTTGAGTGCCTTGAACAACGGATCCAGGTACTGGCGCAGATCCTGGACGGTGTCCACTCCGGGGAGGCCGCTGACCGCGCTGACCAGGTTCTGGTACCGCTGTGGATCCTTCAGCTTGACCCGGAAGGACTCCTGCATCTGGTCCTCGGTGACCGTGCTGACGATCGGCGAGTCCTTGTACAGCTTCTTGAACTGCTCGAACGCTTCCTTCTTCGACTCGCCGAAGACGCCGTCCGGGGCGGTGTCCGGGTTCGACTCGATCACCTGGCGGATCCGGTTCTTCTGCTCCTGGGTCACCTCGGCGCCGGAGCAGCCGCGGCCGCCGGAGTCCTTGGTGCAGAGGAAGACCGAGATCTGGATCTTGTCGTACCAGTTGCCCTTCATCAGCTCGACCTGCTCGCGGGCGAGCAGCGCGCTGCCGAACAGCGACAACGAGACCCAGATGGTGACGACGACCGCGATCGTCATCGACAGGTTCCGCTTCAGGCCGATCCCGAGGTCGGAGAGGATGTAGTTCAAGCGCATCAGTCAGTAGTCCCTGGTCTCAGTGCTGGTAGCCGTAGACGCCGCGCGACTCGTCGCGGACGACATGACCGTTCTCCAGCTCGATCACGCGCTTGCGCATCTGGTCGACGATCGACACGTCGTGGGTGGCCATCACCACCGTGGTCCCGGTGCGGTTGATCCGGTCCAGCAGCTTCATGATGCCGACCGACGTGCCCGGGTCCAGGTTTCCGGTCGGCTCGTCGGCGATCAGGATCATCGGCCGGTTCACGAACGCCCGGGCGATCGCGACCCGCTGCTGCTCACCGCCGGACAGCTCGTCGGGCAGCCGGTCCTGCTTTCCGTCCAGGCCGACCAGCTCCAGCACCTCGGGAACCGTCTTGCGGATGTGCGAGCGGGGCTTGCCGATCACCTGCAGGGCGAACGCCACGTTCTCGGCGACCGTCTTGTTCGGCAGCAGCCGGAAGTCCTGGAAGACGGTGCCGATCTGGCGCCGCATCTGCGGGATCCGCCAGCTGGCCAGCCGGTTCAGGTCCTTGCCGGCCACCATGATGTGACCCTTGGACGCCCGGTGTTCACGCAGGACCAGACGAAGGAACGTCGACTTGCCGGACCCGGAGGTGCCGACCAGGAAGACGAACTCGCCTTTCTCGATCTCGACGTTGACGTTCAGCAGAGCGGCCTTGGACTGGCCCTCGTACGTCTTTGACACATTCTCGAAGCGGATCACGGGATCATCCGGCCGTGGTCGGGAACAGGGAGCGGCGCAGCGGTAACCACCAGGAGACCGTACGCCACCGGAGCGGCCGCGGATCAGTCTAGGTGGTCCCGGGCGTGCCGCCGACCAGGCGTGCCGCACCGTACAGGCGCGTCCGATACCCGGCGTACGCCGTAGCCGAGTTCAAACGGGCGTACGACGTACGCGAAGAGCCGCTGGGGTCAGGCTGGAGCTGGGGCGGTGCCGTTGCCGTTGTCGGGGCGGGCGTCGGCGATCCGGGCGACACGCGGCTCGGGTTTGCGGCCGGCCCGGCGGGCGGCCTCGACGTGCAACCGTGCCAGCTCGACGGCTTGGCGGGGGACCTTGACGGTCTTCTTCTCAGCCATGCTCACCGTCTTCCTCGACGACTTCGGTGTCTGCTTCCGCGATATCAGCGTACGCGGCCGGGCCGACGCGGTCGATCGCGACGGCCGCGGTCAGCGCGGCGACCAGGTCGTAGTCCTCCGGCTGTAACAGTTCCGACCGCATCAGTGAGCGGAGCGTGACGACACCGGCGTCCGTGCCGGAGTCGGTGCCCTCGAGAATCTGCTCGACCGCCCACCGGACCATCCGCATCGTTTCCTCGCGGTGCCGCCAGACATCCAGCTCGCGGTCGGACTTGCGGGTCAGGTACGCCCCCAGCACGACGCCGCCGAGGGCGAGGAACGGGCTGAGCACGGTCGCGACGACACCGACCACCGAGATCCAGGTGGGAATCACGGACACACCCCGGCGCGCATACACGTCCTCCCAATTCCGTGGTGATGACCGGTCGAAGATGTTACGAAGGGAAGCATTCCACCCGCCACCGACAGAGCAGCCAGTCTGACAAGGAGCAGTGTCACCGTGGACGACGCAGACAGTTACGACGTGTTCGTGCAGGGGACCGTGTTCCTCGACATCGTGCTGACCGGACTGGAGTCCGCCCCGACGACCGGGACGGAGATCTTCGCCGAGGGCATGGGATCGTGCCCGGGCGGTGTGGCGAACTTCGCCATCGCCGCCAGCCGGCTCGGCCTGCGGACCGGACTGGCCGCGGTGTTCGGTGACGACGTGTACGCCGACTTCTGCTGGCGGACCCTGGCCGAGCAGGAGGGCGTGGATCTGTCGCACTCGCGCCGGATCGGTCACTGGCATTCCCCGGTCACCGTGTCGATGTCGCTCGACCGGGACCGGGCGATGGTGACGCACGCGCACGAGGCGCCCGGCGACCCGAGCAAACTGGTCGGCCCGGGCCTGAAGACCCGTTCCGCGATCGTCCCGGTCGAGGAGGAGCTTCCCGGCTGGACATTCGAGGCGATGCGGTCCGGGGCGCTGCTGTTCGGCGACGTCGGCTGGGACCCGACCGACCAGTGGTCCCCCGCCGTACTCGACGTACTGGAGGGTTTCCACGCGTTCACGCCGAACGCGAGCGAGGCGATGGCGTACACCCGGACCGACACGCCGAAGGCCGCGCTCCACAAACTCGCCGAGCGGGTGCCGCTCGCAGTGGTGACGAACGGGTCGGACGGCGTCCTCGCGATCGACTCGTCCACCGGCGAGGAGGAACAGGTCCCGGCGCTGCCGGTCCGTTCCTACGACCCGACCGGCGCGGGCGACGTGTTCCTCGCGTCCCTCGTGCTCGGCACCCTGCGCGGCTGGCCGCTCGCCCACCGGCTTGCCTTCAGCAACCTCTGCGCCGGGCTGTCGGTCCAGCACTTCGGCGGCTCGCTCGCCGCGCCCGGCTGGGGCGACATCATCGACTGGGTCCGCGACCACAGCCGGCACCGCCCCGGCGGAATCCCGCCCGAGATCCTCCGCCACTACAGCTTCGTCGGCGACGTCCTCCCCGAAGGCCCGGTGCCGATCGTCCGCCGCGCCTCCGCCACCATCGCCCGGCTGTCCGACGCCTGACGGCAGAGCAAGCTCACTTGACACTGAGCTCCGATGCTCTATATTCAACCTAACGGTTTAGAACCATGTGGTTGAATAGGAGCGGAGATGCCGACCGACCAGCTCAGCCGCACCTTCGCGGCACTCGCCGATCCGACCCGGCGCGCGATCCTTGCGCGGCTGTCGGAGGGCGAGGCGACGGTCGGGCAGCTGGCAGAGCCGTTCGAGATGAGCTTCGCGGCGGTGTCGAAGCACCTGCGGGTGCTCGAGGCCGCCGGGCTCGTCAGCCGGGGGCGCGACGCGCAGTACCGGCCGGCCCGCCTCGACGCGCGGCCGCTGGCGGCGGCGTCGGAGTGGATCGGCGACTATGCCCGGTTCTGGGCCGGCAGCTTCGACTCGCTCGGCAGCTACCTCGACACGCTTCAGCATAACGACCGCGCCACCACGACCAAGGAGAACGACGATGACTGAGCCCCTGACCGTTACCCGTACCTTCAGCGCGCCGCGCGAGCTGGTGTACGACGCCTGGACGAAGCCGGAGCACTTCTCCGTCTGGTTCGGCACCGACGCCGTCGACGTACCGCTCGACACGCTGTCGCTGGACGTCCGCGTCGGCGGCGCCTGGAGCGCCGTGATGCAGTTGCCGGACGGCAACCAGATCCACTGGGTCGGCGAGTACACCGAGGTCGACCCGCCCGAGCGGCTGGCCTTCACGATGACCGACGACCCGGAGAACCCGGCCGGCGAGCTGATCGTGGTCACCTTCGCGGAAGTGGCCGGCGGCACCGAGATGACGTTGGTCCAGCCCGCCGGCGACTTCACCCAGGAGCAGATCGACGCCACGATCATGGGCTACAACGGCTTCTTCGACTCGATGGAGAAGGTGCTCGCGGCCCAGAGCTGATCAGCGCCACGACCACGTCGCGGAGGTCGCCCCTCCGCGGTCGTAGGGTCGGGAGTCGGTGCGCGGGCTGTGGGACCGCGCCGGGACTCTGTGGAGGTACGGCGAAAATGGCGGGTGCTGGGTTCGGCCGGCGGACGTTCCTCGCGGTGGGCGGTGGACTCGCGGCGACGGCGGTGGCCGGATGCGGGTCGAACACCGGGCGGGAGTCGTCGGGCGGGTCGTCCGGGGACAAGCCGGCGTTGTCCCAGTGGTACCACCAGTACGGTGAGGCCGGCACGCAGCAGGCGGTCCAGCGGTACGCGAAGGAGTACCCGGACGCCACGGTGACCGTGCAGTGGTCGCCGGGTGACTACGACAAGAAGACCGCGGCTGCGCTGCTCACCGACAGCGGGCCGGATGTGTTCGAGTACAGCAACGGTCCGACGATCGACATGATCAAGGGCGGCCAGGTGGTCGACCTGACCGACCTGCTCGACGCCACCACCAAGGCCGACTTCACGCCGTCGCTGATCAACCGGGTGTCGTACCAGGGCAAGCTGTACGCGATCCCGCAGGTCACCGACATGCAGTTGCTGGTCTACCGCAAAAGCATGCTCAGCGCGGCCGGCGTGCAGCCGCCGCAGACCGTCGACGACCTGCTCGCTGCCGCCAAGGAGCTGACCACCGACAAGGTGAAGGGCCTGTTCGTCGGGAACGACGGCGGTGTCGGCGTCCTCGGAGGCCCGGCGCTGTGGTCGGCCGGGCTCGACTACCTCACCGACGACAACCGGTTCGGCTTCGACGACCCGGCCGCGATGGAGTCGCTACGCAAGCTGCGGGAGCTGTTCAGCTCGAAGAGCCTGTTGCTCGGGGCACCGACCGACTGGTCCGACCCGTCCGCGTTCACCCAGGGGCTGACCGCGATGCAGTTCACCGGCCTGTGGACGCTGCCGGCGATCGAGAAGGCGTTCCCGGACGACTTCGGCGTACTGCCCTGGCCGAAGCTGACCGCGACCACCGGCGAGCCGAGCGTCCCGGTCGGAGCGTACGGGTCGATGGTGAACGCGAAGTCGAAGAACGTCGACGCGGCGAAGAAGTTCGTCAAGTGGCTGTGGGTCGACCAGACCGACAAGCAACTCGACTTCGCCCAGTCGTACGGCTTCCACATCCCGGCCCGCAAGAGCCTGGCCGCGGAGGCGGAGAAACTGAAGGCCGGCCCGGCCGCCGACGCGGTGAGGTTCGTCAACGAGCACGGGCACGCCCAGACGCCGCTGCTGTGGTCGCCCAAGTCCGGTACGGCGTACTCCGACGCACTCAACCGGATCATCCGCACCGGAAGTGACCCGGCCACCGAGATCAAGGCGGTCAAGGCGGTCGTGGAGGCCGAACTCGAGCGCATCACCGGCTGACCGGTACGGCTGGAACGACCGTGGCCCCGCACCGATCGGTGCGGGGCCACGGCGTCGCCGGAATCAGAGAACCTTGACGTTCTCCGCCTGCTGCCCCTTCGGGCCCTGGGTGATGTCGAACTCGACCCGCTGGTTCTCCTCGAGGCTACGGAAGCCGCCGGACTGGATGGCGGAATAGTGGACGAACACGTCCGCGCCGCCGCCGTCGACGGTGATGAAGCCGAAACCCTTGTCGGCGTTGAACCACTTCACAGTTCCCTGTGCCATGTTGCTGCTCCTTTGTCGGAGATGGGGGACCGTCCGCGGTCGCGGCGGCCCGGCCGTTCGTCACGTCGGCGGCACCACACCATCTCTTGCAAAGAAGATAAGGCACCCGGTCGCGGACGGATCCGCGGCAGGGGGTAAACCACAGCTACTGAAACTTCGACCTGCCCGTCACAACGACACCGGTCTGCAGATCATTCCCGCTCCGCCCAGAAGTTTCCCGGCATGGCAAGGTGGGGGGATGCTCACCGTGCAGCCCCTGACCGACGACGATCGCGAGTTGATCGAGTTGGCTCGCCGTACCGTCGACGAGAACACCGACGGGCCCGACGGGGTGTACACGATGGGCGCCGCGGTGCGCGGCGTGGACGGGCGGATGTACGCCGGCATCAACCTGTACCACTTCACCGGCGGCCCGTGCGCCGAACTGGTCGCGCTCGGCCGGGCCCGGGCCGAAGGCGCCCGGGAACTCACCACGATCGTCGCTGTCGGTAACGAAGGCCGCGGCGTCTTCGCACCCTGCGGCCGCGACCGGCAGATCCTGGTCGACTACCACCCGACCATCCGCGTCATCCTGCCAACCGCAGCCGGCGTCGGCTCGGTCCTCGCCACCGACCTCCTCCCCGAGTCCTACCACTGGACCCCGACCGACTGACCGGCTCAGCGGGCGACGGGGATGATGTCTTTGCCGTAGGCGGTCAGGGTGTCTTCCTTTGCGTCGTGTTGGAGGTAGACGGCGAACTGGTCGACGCCGAGGGACTTCAGCTCGGCCAGGCGGGACAGGTGGTTGTCGACCGGGCCGAGGATGCAGAAGCGGTCGACCACCTCGTCCGGGACGAAGGCGGTGTGGGTGTTGCCGGCCCGGCCGTGCTCGGAGTAGTCGTACCCCTTCCGGCCCTCGATGTAGTCGGTCAGTGCCTTCGGGACCGCCCCGGAGGTGCCGTAGCGGGCGACGATGTCGGCCACGTGATTGCCGACCATCCCACCGAACCACCGGGTCTGCTCCCGCTGGTGGTCCAGGTCGTCCCCGACGTACGCCGGTGCCGCGACGCAGAACTTGATCGCCGCCGGATCCCGGCCGGCCTCCTCGGCGGAACGCCGTACCGTCGCGATCATCCACTCGGCGATGTCCGGGTCGGCGAGTTGCAGGATGTACCCGTTGCCGACCTGGCCGGTCGCGGCCAGCGCCTTCGGCCCGTACGCCGCCACCCACACGTCGAGCCAGCCGTTCTCGACCCAGGCGAACTGGAGCTGCTGACCGCGGTACTCGACCGTCTCGCCGCGCGCCAGCGACCGCACCACCTCGACGCACCGCTTCAGCTCGTCGATGGTGCCGGGCTTGGCGCCGAGCGTGCGCAGCGCCGAGTCGCCGCGGCCGATCCCGCAGATCGTCCGGTTCCCGAACATCTCGTTGAGCGTCGCGAACTGGGATGCGATCACGGTCCAGTCCCGGGTGCCCGGATTGGTCACCATCGGGCCGACCATGACCCGCTCGGTGGCCGCCAGGATCTGGCTGTAGATGACGAACGGCTCCTGCCAGAGCAGGTGCGAGTCGAACGTCCAGACGTAGTCGAAGCCGGCCTCCTCCGACTTCCGCGCCAGGTCCACGACCGTGGACGCGGGCGGATCACACTGGAACACCACTCCGAAGTCCACGGTCTTCCCCCTCTACACCAGGTACGACGACAGGCCGCGCCGCAGGAACTTGCCCCGGCCCTTCCGGCCAAGGTAGTTGCCGTCAGCCACGATCACCTCGCCGCGCGAGATCACCGTACGCACGCCGCCCTTGATCTCAAAGCCTTCGTACGCCGAGTAGTCCATGTTCATGTGATGCATGTCGACGCTGATCCGAGTCGTCGCCTTCGGGTCGTACACGACCAGGTCCGCGTCGGAGCCGGGGGCAACGATCCCCTTCTGCGGGTACAGCCCGAACATCCGGGCCGGCGTGGTCGCGATCGTCTCCACCCAGCGCTCGAGCGACAGCTGCCCGTCGACCACGCCTTGGTAGATCAGGTCGACGCGGTGCTCGACACCGCCGATCCCGTTCGGGATCTTGGAGAAGTCGCCGAGCCCGAGCTCCTTCTGATCCTTCATGCAGAACGGGCAGTGGTCGGTCGACACGATCGCCAGATCGTTGCTCCGCAAACCCTTCCACAGGTCCTTGGCGTGCGACTCGTGCTTGCTCCGCAACGGTGTCGAACAGACCCACTTCGCCCCCTCGAACCCAGGGGCGCCGAGCTGGTCCTCCAGCGTCAGGTACAGGTACTGCGGACAGGTCTCGGCGAACACGTTCCGGCCGGCGTCCCGAGCCTCGGCGACGTGCTCCAGCGCCTGGCTGGCGGACAGGTGGACGATGTAGAGCGGGCAGTCCCGGGCGACCTCGGCGAGCGCGATCGCCCGGTTCGTCGCCTCCGCCTCGAGCGCGGCCGGCCGGGTGATGCCGTGGTAGATCGGGTCGGTCTCGCCGCGGGCGAGCGCCTGCTGCACCAGCACGTCGATCGCGATGCCGTTCTCCGCGTGCATCATGATCATCGCGCCGTTGTCCCGCGCGGTCTGCATCGCCCGCAGGATCTGGCCGTCGTCGGAGTAGAAGACACCGGGATAGGCCATGAACAGCTTGAAACTCGTCACGCCCTCGTCCGAGACCAGCTGGTCCATCGCCTTCAGCGAGTCGTCGTCGACCCCGCCCAGGATCATGTGGAACGCGTAGTCGATGTGACAGTTGCCGTCGGCCTTCGCGTGCCACGCGGCCAGCCCGTCCTGGACCACCTCGCCGGTGCGCTGGACCGCGAAGTCGATGATGGTCGTCGTACCGCCCCAGGCCGCGGCCCGGGTCCCGGTGTCGAACGTGTCACTCGCCGCGGTCCCGCCGAACGGCAGCTCCATGTGCGTGTGCGCGTCGATCCCGCCCGGGATCACGTACTTGCCGGAGGCATCGATCACTTCGTCGGGTGTGATCGCCGGGCTGAACGACGGGTCCAGCAGCGCGACGATCTTCTCGCCCTCGACCAGGACGTCGGCGATCTGCGTCCCGGTCGGCCCGACGACGGTTCCACCCTTGACCAGCAGCGTCATCTGCGCGCCCCCTTACGGCTTGACCAGGTCTCCGTACGCGTCCGGGCGGCGGTCACGGTAGAACTGCCAGCGGTCCCGGACCGTGTCCAGCAGACCGAGGTCCAGGTCCCGGACGATCAGTTCCGGATCGTGGTCGTGCCCGACGTCGCCGACGAACTTGCCCTCGGGATCGACGAAGTACGACGTACCGTAGAAGTCGTTGTCGCCGTAGTCCGACTCGATCCCGACCCGGTTGATCGCGCCGATGAAGTACTCGTTCGCCACCGCCGAGGCGGGTTGCTCCAGCCTCCACAGGTACGACGACAGGCCGCGGTGCGTCGCGGACGGGTTGAACACGATCCTGGCCCCGGCCAGGCCGAGCGCCCGCCAGCCCTCGGGGAAGTGCCGGTCGTAGCAGATGTACACCCCGACCCGGCCGACCGCGGTGTCGAACACCGGGTAGCCGAGGTTGCCCGGCCGGAAGTAGAACTTCTCCCAGAACCCCTTCACCTGCGGGATGTGGTTCTTCCGGTACTTGCCCAGGTACTTGCCGTCAGCATCGATCACGGCGGCCGTGTTGTACAGCACGCCGGGCTGCTCCTGCTCGTACACCGGCAGCACCATCACCATCCCGAGCTCAGCGGCCAGCGCGGCGAACCGCTCGGTCGTCGGACCCGGCACGGACTCGGCGTACTCGTAGAACTTCGCATCCTGCAACTGGCAGAAGTACGGCCCGTAGAACAACTCCTGGAAGCAGATCACCCGCGCACCCTGCGCGGCCGCCTGCCGCGCGTACTCCTCGTGGGCCTTGATCATGGACTCCTTGTCCCCGGTCCACGACGTCTGCACCAACGCAGCCCGCACAACCTCCGACATCAGCCCTCCCACCACTAGCCGAGCACCCATGCTCCATCCGCTCCCCCACACCAGTCAACGGATGTCCGGAAGGGTTGTGGAAACGCAGCCCGATCCGGCGCCCTGGACGACCAACAGCTCCCGGATAGTTGAGCAGTCAGCTGGGTGACTGCTCAACACCCGAGAGGTGTGCTCCCCAAAGGCGGCCGGGAAGCGGGGGGACCCGCCGCCCAACGACCACGCTCCGCGTCCACGAATTGCACAAAGTGACATCAGCGGACGGGGTCACCAGGAAGGAGGGCTCGCCACCAGGGCGTGTCTATCCAGCGGTCGTAGCGGGCCATTTGTTCATCGACGGTGGTGACCTTGCCGGCGGGGGCGTAGTCGAACAACGATGCCTGGTGTCTGATACCGAAGAAGGTCCGGCGGGTCCAGAGGTCGACGACGTAGCCGTCCTCGGATTTGCCACGACGCATGAACGCGTCGGTGCGGGCGCCGGCGCAGCAGAGTCTGTAGCCGCGCGGCTCCACTTGGCGGCGCAGGTCGACGAACGCCGTCCAGAGACCTTGGCCGGAGCCGGTCCAGGTCCTGCCGTCCGGCGCTGTCAGGACCAGCGTCCAGTGTGAGTCGGTGGTAGAGGTCTCGTCGACAAAGCACTGCTGTTCCTTGCCGTCGAGCCAGACCGTGAGAGGTTCCACCTCGTGATAGTCGATTTGGCCGTTCATCGTCCTGCGAACCCCGGATTCTGGATCGTGGGGCCTTGCCATCCCCACTTACCGGTGAATCTAGCGGACTTGATGAACTCAGGTGCGATCTCGCCGACGAAGCTGATCTCCTTCTCCGATCGCAAGATGATCTGGTGGCGCGGAAGGGCCGTTCGTGCGTCGATGCCGTTGCCCGGATCGGCGATCTCGTAGACCCAGCCCTGTTGCTTCTTCTTGTTCACCCCGAGCACCATCTGACGGGCCCGCTCCGCGGACCGCGAGGTCGACACCCAGTTCCCGTCGCCTTTTCCGTACAAGTAATCCCGGTAGCTGGTGTTGCCTCCCTTTGCCTTGAAGCCGGACTTGAAGATTACGTCGGGATGGCGGGTGTCGCCGCGCCAGAGGGTGCGGGTCTTGGCGGCGGTTTCGCCGGCGGTTTTGCCGAGGAGGGCCTTGCCGGCGCCCGAGGCCGCGGCACCTGCGGCGGCACCGGCGACTATGCCGAGGGCGCTGCCTGCCGCGCCGCTGACGGCGCCTCCGACGACTTCTTTGGCGTAGGTGGAGGTGTCGAACGACTCCTTGTCGTCGAGGGCTATTCGGGTGCCGTAGCCGAGGCTTGCGCCGGCGGCGCCCATGACGGCGCCTGCGGCGATCAGGCAGCCGATGCCGGCGGTGGCGCCGCAGAAGGCGGCTACGCCGACGACGGCCACGGTGATCGCGACCGCGTTGCCGATTTCGGAGGCGTGGTCCTTGGCCCAGTCGTGGGCCTCGTCGACCTTGTCCTTGACGTCGCTGACACGCTTCTTGAACCAGCCGCCGATGCCGCTCTTTTTCTTCTTGTGGCCGCCGCCTTCGTCGTTGTTGGTCCCGCCGCCGTCGTCGCCGCGGTGGGGATTCGGGTTGTCGTCGACAGCGCCGGCAACCGGGTACAGCTTGTCGACGTCGTCGTCGGTGTAGCCGCCGCCTCCGTCGCCGTCGTGCGAGTTCAGCAGGCCGCTGGGGTCGGAGCCGGAGACAGGGTTGTCGTTGGCGTAGGTGTAGCCGAGCATCTGCTGGGGGTCGGTGGGGTCCAGCAGAGGGTCGACGCTGAGGAAGCGGCCGATGGTGGGGTCGTACTCGCGGGCGCCGAGGGTGGTGAGTCCGGTGTCCTTGTCTTCGGGTTTGCCCAGGAACCCATGGTTGTCGGGCCAGGCGGTCGGTGGAGCACCTCGCGGGTCGCCGAAGGGCTTCGCGTAGCGCTTGGTGGCGGTCAGGGTGTCGGCGTCCACCGCGACCAGGGAGGTGCCGTGGTAGTCGGGGACCAGCCAGGACATGTCCGAGATCGCGGTGCCGTTCGCAGAACGGACGCCGATGACCTGACCGGCGAAGTCGTACTGCCGCTTGCCCAAGACCTTGCGGGTGGCCTTGTCGAGGGTCAGCTCCAGCTCACCCAGGAACAGGGTGGTCTGCGTCGGGCTGCGACGGACGAGGAGCGCACCCTCGGCGTCGTACACGTAGCTGGTGTCTCCGGCGGGACCGGAGAGCTTCTCCAGTCTGCCTTGAGGGTTCCAGTTCAGGGTCTGGCCGGGGCGGACCGTGGTGTTGCCCCGGGCGTCGTAGTCATAGGTCTTGGTCGGGGCGCCGGTTTGAGTGACGTTGGCCAGCGTGTGCGGCTGGTCGGTGTTGTAGTTGAAGGTGCTGGTGACATCGCCGGCGGTCGAGTGGTCGACCTGCGTCTTCCGCAGACCGATCGGCGTGTATGTCCACGACTGCCAGTACGGCGCCACCCCGCCGAGACCGAGCGCACTCGGGGCCTGGGTGCAGTCGGCGTTGGCCGGCGTCCACGCCTCGGTCAGGCGGCGCTGACCGTCGTACTCGAAGCACTGCGCGTCGCCACCGTCGACCAAATTGTGGTCCTTCAGCACGTTGCCGGTCGGATCGTAGGTGTACAGGTGGTCGGCGAAGATCTGAGCCTTGCCTGCAGTCGTCCGGGCAAGACGGCGGGTGCCGTCCTCGTAGATGTTGTTGATCTCCATGTCGAACGCCGAGCCCAGCATCAGCTTCGTGACGTCGCCGAAGGGGTTGTATTCGGTGCCGTTCACATACGTCCGGTCGCTGTGCATCTTGAGCGGGAGACCGATCGCGTTGTACTCGAAGTGGATGTCCTCGGCACCCAGCCCGCCGCCGCCGGACAGCGAAGTCATCTCCAGCGTCTTGCCGTCCGGCTTGTAGCCGTAGTTGGTCCAGTAGCTGCCGTCGATCTCGATGCCTTCGACGGACGGGATCACACGGGTGACCTGGGTCGGCTTGTAGAGCACGTTCCGGGTGTTGATCATCGTCCGGTACGCCGGTCCTGCCTTGCCGGCTGTGTAACTCGCGGACTCGGCCACCTGCCCGAGCAGGCCGGTCTTGTCGTACCGCCAGTCGGCGAGCAGGTTCTCCGGCGCGACGCTCGTCTTGTACAGCCCGGTCTTGCGGTCCAGGGCGTCGTACGTCGTCACGAGCGTGTTATTGGTCGAGTCCGTCGTCGACACCAGCCGGTCGGCCTCGTCGTACGCCGACGTCGTCTTCCCCGAATCGGGGTCGGTGCCCTCGATCTTGCGGCCGCGCAGGTCGTACGTGTACGTCCAGGCGGCGCCGGCCCCGTCCATCCGGGTCATCCGGCCGGCCAGGTCGTAGGTGTACCTCGTGACGTCCGGCGTACCGGTCGCGGTGTTGCCCTCGAACTCCCGCCGCTCGATCACCTGACCGTGGACGTCGGTCACCGTCGCGGTCGCCGGGCTGCCGGTCGGCGGCAGGACCGTGGTGGTGTCACCGCCGTACACCGTGGTCGTCGACCACTTCGGCTGCAGCATGCTCATGAAGGTCGACTTCACGTTCCGTCCGGCACCGTCGTACTCGTTGAAGGTCTGGTTCGGCACGGAGGCGTTCGGGATCGCGACGAGCGTGGCTGACGGAGCGGAGGAGTTCCAGACGTCGGCGTTCGAGTAGACCGCCAGACCGCGGGAGTCGTAGCGGGTCTCGCTGATCACTCGGCCGGTGTCGGAGCCCGGCGCCTGGCTCTGGCGGTTCCGCAGGAGCGAGTCGAACAGCTGGTACGAGGTGATGTACCCGTTCGCCTCGATGTTCAGCTGATCGGTTCGGATCGTCGACGGCGCCGTGTTCGAGATCGTGTAGGTGTACTTGGTGTTGGCGAGTTTCGTCGACGCCGGCGCCTGGCTCGGCAGCCAGACTCCGGTCAGCCGGCCGAGGGCGTCGTACGCCAGCTCGGTGACCTTGCCGTTCGGGTCGGTCGTCTTCGCCGGGACGCCCCACTCGGGCCGGTACGTCGTCGTCGTGGTGAAGTTGACCGGCGTGCCGCTGAAGTTGTTGACCGTCGGCTGCTTGACCAGCAGCTGCGTCAGCGGACCGGTGGCCGCCGGTGTGTAGGTGCTGGTGGTGACGCGGCCCAGGGCGTCGCCGGATGAGGTGACGCGCCCGAGCGCGTCGTACCCCTTCGTCCCAGTGGTCTGATAAACCGGCAGGCCGTTGGTGTAGTGGTGCAGGCGCTGCACCGTCGTCGCGTCGCCCAGCGTTGCAACGCCGTACGCCTGCCCGTCGTAGAACGTCCGGACGTCGGTGAGGACGCGATTCTCCGGAGGGTTGGCCGACTCGGCATCGCAGGCGCCGATCGAGGTGACGTTCCGGATCGGCAGTGCGATCAGCCAGGTTGCCGTGTTCTTGAGGTAGTTCGTGATCGTGCAGGTTTCATCGGTCTTGGTGGAGTCGCCGTAGTCGGTGACCTTGGTCGGCAACGTGTTGTCCGGGTCGTACTGGGTGGCGGTCGCGCTGATCAGGTCCGGACGACCGCCGTCGCGGGCGACGCGGCTCTGGGTGGCGGAGGCGCCGACGAAGTTGGACTTGAGGGTGCCGCCGGGGACGGCGTACGACGCCTTCTGGGTGACGATGTAGTCGGTGATGACGCCGGAGACCTCGGTGTTCGAGGTGGCGTTCTGGTACGTGACCTGTTCGCGCGGGTTGCCCGACAGCGCGTTCGCATCGGCCCGGATCGTGCCCGTGGTGTCGATGACGTCGACGTTCCTGAGAGCGGTCGTCCCTTCGAGCTTGTCGCCATCCATGCCGCGGAAGTACTTCGTCACCGACCTGCTGCGCGGCGAGGTGGTGTCGCTCGGGTCGCCGGTGTAGGTCGTGACCAGGCTGTACCCACGCCAGTCCGACCAGGTCTTGTCGGCGTCCTTCAACATCGGCGATTCCTGGTAGCGCCAGGCTCCACCGCCGGAGTAGACGTACTGCGTGACCATCGTCGCGCCGTTGCCGGTCTGGTCCGATGTCACCACGTTGTCCAGCACGTACTTGTGGAACCAGTCCTCCCGCTCGACCTCGCGCGGTGGCTTCCACTTCACCGGATAACAACGCTTGGTATTGGTGTCCTTGTCCGGCCGCTCCCCGGACATGCACTCCTTGCCGGCGTAGTTGACCATGATCTTGGCGCCGGTCTCGGTATTGATCTCGCCGATCCGGTAGCGAATCAGTCCGTTCAGGCCGTCGGACCCGGAGTCGACGCGGTTCGCCAAGCCGACCGGCTTGAAGGTCACGTCGGGCACGCTGAGCGCCGTCCCGACCTTGCCGCTGTGCGAGATGCCGTTGAGCCACATCGGCTTGCCGTCGCTGCCGTCACCGGTCGATGGGAACGTCAGGTTGGTCTGCCAGAAGTCGACCGGCTGGTACGCCGTTCCGTTCCACACCTGGGTCTGGATCTGGTACAGGCGTTTGCGGGTGAAGAAGGTCGGCGACACCTTGTTGGTGCAGGCGGTCGTTCCCTCGCAGATCTGGTCGAACGGAACATCCGGCCAGTTGGCCTTGGTCGTTGCGCTCAGCACCGAGCAGTTCGCCAGGCAGCGCTCGGCCGTGGTGAAGACGACCTGCTGCGGGGCCTTCGTCGTGTCGGTGAGTGCGGCGTCGCGCAGCCCGTAGTCGATCCGGTTGAGATAGCCGGCGCGGACGTACGGCGTACCGGGTGAGGCGACGCCGTTCTTCGCGTAGTTGTTGGTCTCCTTGGTGTACCAGTACGACATCGCGTTGCCGTGCAGGTCGACCACGTAGTCGAGATTCCAGCGCCAGGCCAGGTTGCAGCCGGAGGCGGCGAACGTCGACTGGTGGCACGGCTCGGCTGCATCGTCACCGAACACCGGAGCGGTGAACACCGAGTTGGTCACGGCGGTCAGGCCGGCCTTCAGCTTGTGCTTGCCGAAGTAGTACTGAGTTCCGTCGGTGGTCGTGACGCGCCAGTACTCCTTGCGCGCATCACCGTTGTCATCGGTGCCGATGAGCTTCTCGACCCGCGACCCGTCGTCGTTCTTCAACTTCCAAGTACTGGCGCCGATCGTGTCACCGGAGGCCCGAATGAGCTCGTTGGACCGGCCGTTCAGCGTCAACGTCGCGTTGTCGTACTTCCAGCACTGGTCGTACTTGCCGACGTTGCCGTCCTCGTCACAGCTGGTGTACTTGCGCTCGATGAAGGACTCCGTCAGGTCGAAGCCTTCACCGACCCAGGAGACCTGGTTGTTCGTGGCCGACGTACGACCGTCCACCGACTGGGCGGAGTACTGGAACGACAAAGTCGGCGCCGGTCCAGCGGCCGCGGGCGGCATCCGGAGCGGATAGGACCAGGTGAAGTCCCCACTCGCCCCACCACCTGACCAACTCGATGCCGCGGACAGTGTCGTGGCCGCGTAGTCGCCCGTGCTCGAGTCCGAACCGGCGGTGATCGCGAAGACCGACTGCTGTGCGCTGACGGGCGTCGTCGCGGAGACCGTGTTCTTCACGGCGTCGTTGCTCGTAGGCAACGGCGTACTGGTCGAGCACGCCGGGACCTTGGGCGTTGTGAGAATACAAGCCGGCAGGGCGACGACCTCCAGACGCGAACCCCAGTCACCACCAAAAGCATTCGCGTAGCCGGAGTAGTCGAACGTCAGCTGGACATCGGATCGCGTCGCAGCCTTCGCCTTGACCAGTACGCCGCTGACACCGGCCCGCGCGCTCGCCGCCTGGTCGAGGAACTCGAGGTCGATCGTTGCCGTCCCACCCCGTTTCACCGAGCGAGCGGCAACGAGCTCGCTGGACCCGGACGCCGCATCGACGACGACGCTTCGGTGCCCAGGAGCCGGCCAGTTCACCGGCCGGCCGGCGAACTCGGCGGTCTCGGCGACCGCCTTCTTCAAGTCCGCGGACTCGACCGGCGGCGCGATCGGCGGAACGTCCTTGACCTCGACGCTCTTGGTCTTGACCGGCTTCGGCCGGTCGGGCGTATCGGCCTCCGCCGAGCCGGTAGGCCCGACGATCGCAACGGTTGCGGTCAGGGAGAGGGTGAGCAGGACCGGGAGTGCCCGGGTGCGTAGGGTGCGCAGGTTTCGGTTCATCAGGAGCACTCCGTCGGGTTGCCGCTGAATTCGATGCACAGCTGGCGTTGCGGTACGACGCCTGCGTAGACCCGCAGGTCGTCCAGGTAGCCGTTGAAGGGGGCGTACGTCGTATCGGTTTCGCGCGGCCGCGCGACGACCGCCGCGCTGCCCTGGATGGGAGTCGTGAACGACTCGGTGCCTCCGTCGCCGGACCGATCAGTGACGAGCAACGTCATCTCGTCAGTGGCAGCGCTGTACTCCGCTGCCAAGGCCGTCCACTCCCCCGCGGTGGTCTTGTTGGTCGACTGGGTGGCCTCGACGTACACGGCGGAGTCCGTGTCGCTAGGGGCTCTGCCGAAGACCCAGAGGGCTTCGTCGTCCCTGCCCGTCGGCCGGTACTCGATCCGCCAGGAGTCCTTCTTGGCTCCGAGCTGCCGAACGAACACCTGCCGCTTGTCCGGATCCTGGACCTTGACCCACATCGTCACCGAGAAGGATGCCGTGGAGTCGACCAGCGGCCGGTTGACAGCGAGGTACTCCGAAGCCGAGCCGGTGGCCGCCAGGACCTTGCCGCGCTCCGGGTCTTCGACGATCGCCGACGACTGATCCGGCGAACCCGCGAAACCGGTGACTGCCAGCTCCTGACCATAGACGGAGTCGTCAGTCGCCCACACGCCGCTGGGCCGTGGTGCGACGCTGTCGAACGCATACCGCGCGGCCAGTGCGGCGACCGGCTCGTCACTTCCGGACGGACCGGTGCGCGGGTCGGCCACCTGGTTCGCCTCGATGGCGGACAGGACCCGCGGGTAGATCTTCACGTCGTCGACCGCGCCGGGGAGCACGCCGATGCCCGTCCCGACCCGGTACGAGCCCACCTCGCCCGTGCCGGTTGCCTTCCACGGCGTGTAGGTGAAGCTCGCCGTCGCCTGCAGACGGCCGTTCACGTACAGGGAGATCGTCTTGTCCGTGGCGTTGAAGACACCCAGCAGATGCGTCCAGACATTGAGGACCGGCGGGGCCAGCGAATCCACCCTGGCCTGGGCGGCGGTACTCGAGTCGCTGACGTTCTGGATGAAGGTCCAGCGGTTCACCGATGCGGCGTACCGCAGCAGACCGCCGTACGCCTGAGTTCCGGTGATGGCGACGACCCCGGAGTCCTTCACGGCGGTCGGGCGGACCCAGGCCGAGATGGAGAAGTTCTGCGAGGTGTCGACGACGGTCGCGGCACCGGACACGGTCGCCCGGTTGCCGTTGGCGTTGTCACCGTCGAAGGTCAGCGAGCCGCCGACCCGGCCGGCGTCGTCGAACGCCGCTCCGGTCACCGTCAGTGGATGGTTCTTCCCGGAGGAGTCGGCGGCCGTCGTACCACCGCCTTCGTCGAAGTTCCACGCCGCCACAGGTGGCAGCCCTGGACCGACGTTGATCCGGAAGTACTTCGTCGTACTGGTGTGCGCGGCGGCGTCGTGGCTGACCGCGCCCAGTGTCATCAGGGTCTGCCCCGGTGTGACCAACGAGACGGTGATCGAGCGGCCGTTGACTCTGGTCATCTGGCCGTTGAACCCGTAGCTGAGGGCAACGACATCGGTGCTGGTGGACGAGATCGTGTAGGTCACTTTGGCACCGAACGGCACTGACTCGGGGCAGACGTCGGGGGTCGAGCTGGTCAGGCAGTCCGAGAGCGGGGTCCCGTTGTAGCTGGCGGTGATGGTCGGCGCGGGTGGAGGTGTCGTATCCACCTTGAAGTAGCAGGTTCCCGACCACGCCGAGACCAGCGTGCCGCCGGGGATCGCGTAGAGCGTTCGCGCCCGATAGGTATAGAGCAGCCCGCTGGCCAGGTTCGCGGGTGCCGTCAGCTTGACCAATACGCCGGGAGACACGGTCGCGCCTTGGAACTCCCAGACCTGCTGCGACTGACTGATGATCTGGAACTGGACTACGATGCGCGCACTCGTGTCACCCGCGCCGACGCGCCCCTTGGCCGACACCTGCGGCCGCAGCGACGCCACGATGGTCGGGTTGCTGGACGGTGCGCACGGGCTCGGCAGGTCCGTCGCGGTCGCGGCGCCGAGCTCGTACGCCGGCAACGGGTAGGCGACGTACTCGATCGTCAGGATGCCCGTGCTGTCGAACTGCTTCCAGGCGATCTCGTCGGCCTCGTTCGTCGCCCGCAGCCGGAATGTCGTCGAACTGCCGTTGGCAGTGGACGTGTACTGCATCGAGCTCGTCACGTTGAACTCAACGGACGCGGCCGGGCAGGACGAGCTGTAGCCGTTCGCGCCGAGGTACGTCGCGACGTCGGCCTGCCACGCCGGTTGGTTGCTCCACGTCGTGGCGGACGAGATCGGCATGGTGCGGGACAAAGTCACCTGACGGGCCGAACAGCTCGCGGAGTGGATCTCGTAGGTCCGCAGTGAGGCGGCGATGATCTTCTTGCTGGTGAACGCTCTGGTGTCGAACATGAAGAACGAGCGGACGATCTTGTTCTGCTCGAAGCCCTCGTAGCCGACACCGAGGCTGTGCGTGGTCTTCCAGAACGACGTGGTCGGGTACAGCTCCCAGGCCGCGGTCCACCCGGTCTTAGGCCCGTAGCCGACCATCGTCGGGTCGATCACGACCGGGAAGACAGTGGCCGCGTCTTTGAGCATCCGCTGATCCGGCGTGACGGTCAGACCGCTCGCGTCACCACCGAACTGCATCAGGGCGCGCTTCGCCTGACCGGACGGGCCTTCGTCGACAGCAGCAGCGGCGTTCGCCTTCGCCTTGCTGCTCGCGCCGGCCGAGTCCCACATCAGCGCCTCGCCCACCGTGAGCACCTGGCGTCCCGTGCCGTCGACGTACGCCGGACGCCCCGGCTGGGTAGTCCGCAGGTCGAGGTTCCGTGTCGTCACCGGGAAGGTCAGCTTGCGCAGCGCAGGGTTCATGGCCGCCTGGCGAGTCTTGACGACCAAGTTGTAGCTGAAGCCTTCCTTGGTGACCTCGACCACCAGGTCCGTTCCGGGCAGCACATCGCCGTACGTCGCCCTGGGACCGGAGATCGCTGGCGCGGCGAGCGGCCAGGGCGACTTCAGCTCGAAGACACTGTCGTCCCGGGTGAACCGCGCCAGCACACCGTCGCCTCCGCCCGAGAAGGCGACATCGGTGGTAGACGCCTTCGGCGCGATCATGCCGTCCGCCCGAGCGGCCAGCGTGGTGTCGATCGACACCCACCCGGAATCCTTCTTGACCCGCACCGGCTGATTCGAGAGCTCCGCCTTCAAGGTGCCGGTCGGCGTCGCGAGGGTGCGCGAGTACTCGGTGGTCTTCTCCTCCACCTCAACGGAGGTGTTGTACTGCGCGGCCAGCCGGGTCGCCTCGGCCACGGTCTTGGCGCGCGTGGGCGGCGTCGCCGGCTGCGCGAGGCCGGACGTGGGGACCGCGACGAGCCCCGAGGCGATGATTGACAGAACACTGACCTGGCGGACGAGCGCGCGCAGGGACCACCTGTTGGAAGACATACCCCACCCCTGAAGTGACAACAGACGAACTGTGAGCACCCCCGAGGTGCGCCACCCAGCGATGCGGAAGGCGGACTAAGTGTGACGGGCCGTCACCTGGCGGGTCAACGAAATTGCAGCAAGTGACAGATCTTGGCCGAGGCTCTGGATTTTCTCGCGCGGCTGTGCTGTCAAACGGTGATGGAGCGAGAGGCGGCCGGGAGGACGCGGCCGCCGACGGTGGCGTGGGTCGGGGGGTGCCAGGTGGTGTGGAGGTGGGAGCCGGCGCCTTGGACGACCAGGAGGTCTCGGGTGAGCTGAGCCGTGAGTTGGGTGACGGCGGAGCCGGTGGCCACGTCTTCGGGGACGTTCATGGCGGGGGCGAACGCTCGGGCGCGGAGCGTGCCGGCGGGCTCGTCGATCCAGGACCAGATGAAGGTGCGACCGGCTGAGTACGCCGTGGGGTCGGCGGCCACGACCGCTTCCGGGGAGTCGAGTTGGTGCCAGTCCCAGGTGCTGCCCCAGGTGGTGTCGGCGCGGACGCTGGTCAGGTCGCCGTCGCGGGTGACGGGGATTTCACCGGCGGGGACCCGCAGGACCGGGGTGTCGATGCCTCGGGAGTGCAGCCACCAGGCGACCCCGACCGTGGGGTGGCCGGCGAAGGTCATCTCGCCGGCGGCGGAGTAGATCCGGACCAGGCCGGCCTCGGCGTCGTCGACGTACACGGTCTCGCTGTAGCCGAGGCGGGCGGCCACGCACTGACGGTCGGCGGGTGGGACGAGGGCGCCGTCGACGATGCCCAGCGGGTTGCCGAAGCGGCCGGCTGGGTCGGCGAAGACCCGGACGACCTCGAATTGCACCTCGGTCACCTCAGTTGCCGCGGCCGGTCAGAAGACGAGGATCGCGGCGATGACGGCGATCAGCACGACGCCGGCGCCGACCAGGGCCAGGGCCCGGCCGTTGAGCTTCGGTTCGGTGGACGCCTCGGCCTGGCCCTCGTTGACGAAGGCGCGGAACATCTGGGTGTTCGCACCCGGGTCCTGCTCGTTCTCCACGTTCTGCGGGACGTTCTGCTCAGCCATGGTCCCAGACCCTACCTGGCGTTGCGACCGGCCCAGCGGACGGCCGGGAAACCTGTACCGAAGACCTGATGTACCATTTGGTACATGAGGTTCGATCATTCCGTCACCATCCAGGCCCCGCCCGAGCGGGTGTGGCAGGTCTTCAGCGACGTCGAGCGGTGGCCCGAGTGGACGCCGACGGTCGAGTCGGTGGAGCGGCTCGACGAGGGCCCGATCCACGTCGGCGCCCGGGCGCGGATCCGGCAGCCGAAGCTCCCGGTCGCGGTCTGGGAGGTGACGGAGCTGAAGGAAGGCGAGTACTTCGAGTGGGTGTCTAAGGCTCCCGGCCTCAAGACGACCGGCGGTCACCGCGTGGTGAGTACGCCGGAAGGCACGGTGGCGACGGCCACGATCATCCAGGAAGGCCCGCTCGGCTGGCTGTTCGGCCGCCTGTACGCCGGCCTGACCCGCCGCTACATCGCCACCGAGACCGAGAAACTGAAGCAGGTCTGTGAGCCGTGACAAACTGCTCGCCGATGCCGTCGAGCACTTCGCGAAGAACGGCATCGGCGACGCGAGTCTGCGCAGTATCGCGACCTCGATCGGCACCAGCCACCGGATGCTGATCTACCACTTCGGCTCCCGTGAGGGCCTGCTCGCCGAGGTCGTCCGTACGGTCGAGCAGCAGCAGCGCGACCTGCTCGCCGAGGTGATGCACACCGATCTGCCGCTCGAGGAACAGGCCGACCTGTTCTGGCGGCGGGTCACCGAGGCGACGCTGATCTACGGGCCGCTGTTCTTCGAGTTGTCCGCGCACGCGATGCAGGACCGGCCGCACACCGCGGCCCTCAAGGCGGACCTGGTCAACGTCTGGCTTCCACCGGTGATCGAACTCTGCATCCGGGCCGGCATCGATCCCGAGGCGGCACCGGCGTACGCGCGGCTCGGTCTCGCCGCGTCCCGCGGACTGCTCTTCGACCTGCTCCTCACCGGCGACCGGGATGCGGTCGACGAGGCGTCCGCGCTGCTGAACCGGCTGTTCAGTCTCCCGGTTCGGTAGGCGTCGCGACCCAGCCGGCCACGATCGGCAACCGGGATTCCCGCAGTACGGCGACGAACCCGAACGGCCGGTCGAGCGTCACCTCGAGCCGTTTGGCCTGCCGGGTCGGCATCGACGTACGCATGATTCCCACGGCGGTCAGTGCGGCCGCCTCGAACCCGGTCGCGAAGAACCGCGCCAGCACCTTCTGTTTCGCCTGCCCGACCGCGAGCGGCATCGGGCTGATCGCGCCGAAGTGACCGTGCCCGCGGGGATCCGACGACACCGTGCTCAGGCCGAACAGCTCACGCGACTCCATCAGGTCGTGTTCGGCTTCGACGTTGAACGACGGCAGCGACAGCTTCAGCTCCGGCCTCGGCGCCGTGGTCTGCCCCACCCTCACCCCCGGCGCCACCTCGGTCCCGGGTTGGCCCTGCTCGATCAGCCGACTCCCCGGAATGCCCTCGCCCTCTGCGTGCAGAAGAGCAGTCAGTACGTCGGCCTGTGACGCCTCGGGGTCTCCGACGCCGAGCAGTACGTCGACATCCGCGTCACCAGTCACGGTGACCACCGTCAGCTCGTCGTACCGCCGTACTGCGTCCAAGTCACCGTCGACGCGCTCGAGCCAGTGCCAGGAGCCGCCGGACCACGGGCCGTCGTAGAAGCGCCGGACCATCTCCTTGAACGGGCTGACCCACGTCGTCCGCAGGGACAACGCCGACGCGAGGACCAGCATCAGGTCCGGGGTGACCTCGATCGGCATCTCCCGGATCAGGTCGTTGGTGTGCTGAGCGGCCCAGGCGTCGAGTTTCGGCTTGTCCACCGGTGAGTTGCCGGTGAGCTTGCCGACGAGCGGCGCCGGGATCACACTGTCGAACGACTCGGCCAGCTTGAGCTGCTCATGCACCCAGACGCCGAGCGCCGCGTGCAGATCGGCCGAACCCTCGATCGCCGCGATCAGTTCCCGCGCCGACCGGGAGCCCGCCGGGGCGTCCACTCCGGCGGCCGATGCGAGCTCCGAACGGCCCGGTTCGTCGGCGGCCGTCGCGAGGATCGCGAGCAGCGGCCAGAGGCCCAGCCCGGACACGACGGTGTTGCCCTCGGGCAGGCTGTGGGCCCAGCGGGCGGTGAGGTCGTTGACTGCGCGCACCACGTCGGCATCCATGCACTCCACCCTGCCATGTCGCGCGAAGGGCATCAGTATTTGCCGGAACGGCGGCGGATTTCCCTTGACGCGTGCGCTCAGTCCTCGTTCGGATGCGTTCCGCTGTGTCAGTATGCCGCCCATGAGTACGCCAGCCGACGCCGCCGAGGAGACGGGATCCGCCGGAACGGCGGGAGAATCCACCCTCGCGCCGCCCGTCCCGTCGGAGCCCCCGCAGGAGCCGGAGAAGGAGTCCACCGGCTCCTCGATCGTGTTCACCGCGACGCTGATCCTGCTCGTCGGGCTGGCGTTGTTCGGGCGGCGGATCTTCGCCGGGGCGTTCACCGACGACGGCATCCGGACCTGGGCGACGATGTTCGTCGGGGTCACGGTCCAGGCGCTGCCGTTCCTGGTCCTCGGCGTACTGCTGTCGGCCGCACTCACCGCGTTCATCCCACCCTCGTTCTTCGCGAAGGCACTGCCCAAGCACCCGGCGCTCGCGGTCCCGGTCGCGTCCGCGTCCGGCGTCGTACTGCCCGGCTGCGAGTGTGCGTCGGTGCCGGTGTCGGCGGCGCTGATGAACCGCGGTGTCACACCGGCCGCGGCGATCGCGTTCCTGCTGTCGGCGCCGGCGATCAACCCGGTGGTGCTGGCGTCCACCGCGGTCGCGTTCCCGGGGCAGCCGAAGGTGGTGGTCGCCCGCGCGGTGACCTCGCTGGGCGTGTCGATGATCCTCGGCTGGCTGTGGCTGCTGACCGGCCGGGGCGGCTCGTGGCTGCGGATGCCGAAGAACCGGCACGCGGACGGGACCGGCAAGTTCGAGGTCTTCCGGTCCTCGATGCTGCACGATTTCCTGCACGCCGGTGGATTCCTGGTCATCGGCGCGGCCGCGGCCGCCACACTCAATGTCGTCGTACCGCGCAGCTGGCTCGACCACGTGGCCGGGAACCTGCTGCTGTCGGTGCTCGTCCTGGGGCTGCTCGCCGTACTGCTGGCGATCTGCTCCGAGGCGGACGCGTTCGTCGCGGCCAGCCTGACCCAGTTCTCGCTGACCGCGCGGCTCGCGTTCATGGTGGTCGGGCCGGTCGTGGACGTGAAGCTGATCGCGTTGCAGACCGGCACGTTCGGTCCCAAGTTCGCCGTACGGTTCGCACCGGCCACCTTCGTGGTCGCGATCCTGGCCAGTCTCCTCGTTGGATGGTGGTTGCTGTGAGGCGCAACGTTGCCGGTCTGGTGGTGGTGTTCGTCGGGGCCGCGGTGGTGCAACTGGCGATCTCGAACACCTATCTGCGGTACGTGAAGCCCGGGATGCGGTGGATGCTGCTCGCGGCCGGGCTGATCCTGATCGCGCTCGCGGTGATCGACGTGCTCGCGGACACCCGCAAGAAGGAGCATGCCGACGACGGCCACGGACACCACGGCCTGCCGCGCGCGGCCTGGCTGCTGGTGATCCCGATCTTCGCACTGCTGGTCGTCGACCCGCCCGCTCTCGGCGCGGACGCGGCGCAACGGCAGTCGCCGGTCGCGGCCAAACCGGTCGACCCGAAGAGCAACTCCTGGCTGGCCAGCAACTCCCAGGGTGATGCCCCGGTGGCGCTGGCGGTCCGGGACTACGCGGTCTGGGCGGTCTGGGAGAAGGAGAGTATGAAGGGCCGGGCGTTCCAGCTGACCGGCTTCGTCACCCCGGCCAAGAACGGCTCCTGGTACGTGACCCGGATCGGCCTGAACTGCTGCGTCGCCGACGGTACGGCGTTCATGGTCGAGGCGCGCGGTCAGGCCGCCCCACCGAAGAACCAGTGGGTCACCGTCACCGGCCGATGGGCCGAGCCGACCAAACGCGCCGACGGTGACGTCGCCGCCCTCACCGTCGAATCGGTCAAGCCGGTCGCCGCCCCCGCCAATCCCTACGAGTAGGTCACCCCTAGCCTCACACGTCCGGGCGCTGCACCGTTCCATCGAGGTGAAGCGAACTGTTGAACCCAAGGTCCTGTACTTCGGTACACCGGTCGTCCTGATCAGCTCCCGCAACCCGGACGGCAGCACCAATCTCGGTCCGATGTCGTCGGCGTGGTGGCTCGGGTACACCGCGATGCTGGGGATGAGTGCGAGTTCCCAGACGGTCAAGAACCTCACCGAACGGCCCGAGGCGGTCCTCAACCTGGTCGACCCGGCCATGGTCGCCGCCCTCGACCGGATCGCGTTGCTCACCGGCTCGACCGAGATGTCCGAGGCAAAACGCGCCCGCGGCTACCGGTACGAGCCAGACAAGTTCGGTGCGGCCGGACTCACCCGCGCGCCGAGTGACCTGGTCGACGTGGATGCGGTCCTGGAGAGCCCGATCAACCTCGAGGGCCGGATCGTGGCGATCCACGAACTGGGCGGGCCGGACTCCAACCTGCGCGGGCTGGAGATGACGGTCGAGCGGGTGCACGTCAGGGAGGACCTGCTGATGAACGACGACCGCTACATCGATCCGCTGCGCTGGGACCCGCTGATCATGAAGTTCACCGAGTACTTCGCCGGCGGCTCGCCGGCGTACGCGTCGTCCTTGGCCCGCGGTTGGCAGATGCCGCCGATGCCGTTACCGGCCCACTAGGTCCGGGGTGAGCGGCTCGCCGGACCCCGTCGCACGCGGGGTCCGGCGGGCGACCGTGCACGCCATGCCGCCGATGATCAGCACGGCGGCGACGGCCTGCTGGATCCCGATCGCCTCCCCGCGCAGCAGCCAGGCGGCGCCCATGCCCACCACGGGGACCAGCAGCGAGAACGGCGCGACGGTGCTCGCGTCGTACTGACGCAACAGATAACCCCAGACGCCGAAACCGAACAGGGTCGCGACGAAGGCCAGGAAGCCGAGGGCACCGATCCCGGTCAGGTCGATCCCCCGGAGTGCGTCGACATCCGCCCGCGGTCCTTCGGTGACCAGCGACAGAAGGAGCAGCGGAACGACGGCCACCGCGCTGACCCAGACCATGAACCGCAACGTGTCCTGGGGTTTCGCATGCCGCGTGATCGTGTTGGAAACACCCCAGCACGCGCCCGCCGCGATCACCAGGGCGAGTGCTCCGAGCGGTGCGGACAGCCCGCGATCCAGCATGATCAGCACCATCCCGAGGCACGCGATCGTGATGCCGGCCACCTGCGTCGGCCGCGGCCGTTCCCGCAGTACGGCGATCGCGAACACGACCGTGAAGACGACCTGACTCTGCAGCACCAGCGACGCCAGACCGGCCGGGACACCGCGGTCCATCGCGATGAACAGGAGGCCGAACTTGGCCACGCCGAGCGCGAGGCCGACGGCGATCACGTACCGCCACGCGACCCGCGGCCGGCCGAGGAGGAAGATCGCCGGGACTGCGGCGAAGAAGAAGCGCAGCGCGGAGAACAGCAGCGGCGGGAAGTCCTCCAGGCCGACCTCGATGACGACGAAGTTCACGCCCCAGGCGACGACGACGGCGAGCGCGAGCAGCAGGTCACGAGGCTTCATGCGATCCAGTCTGAGCGGGCCTACACTTAAGGACCAGCACTGGTTTCTACCGCCTTCGATGTAGGGGTGCTACATGATCGATCTCGGCCGGCTGCGCGCCCTGCACGCCGTCTCGCTGTACGGGTCGGTCAACCGCGCGGCCGAGGTACTCGGCTACACGCCCTCGGCGGTGTCACAGCAGCTGGCCAAGCTCGAGCGGGAGACCCGCACGGTCCTGGTCGAGCGGCGCGGCCGGGGGATCGTGCTCACGGACGCCGCGCAGCAGCTGGCGGCGACCGCGGCCCGGGTGCTCGAGCTGGTCGAGGACGCCGAGCTGACGCTGGAGGAGCAGCGGGGTCAGGCGATCGGGACGCTGACGATCGCGGCCTTCCCGACCGCCGCGCGCGGACTGCTGCCCGGCGTGCTGGCCCGGCTGATCGACGAGCACCCCGGTCTCGACGTCCGGGTCAACGAGATCGACCCGTTCGAGGCCGTTGCCGCGGTCAACCGTGGGGAGATCCACGTCGCGGTCGTGCACGACTGGCACAACACACCACTGAGCCTGCCCGAAGGGCTGTCCCGGGTGAAGCTCGGCTCCGATCCGGCCGACGTCCTCGTCCCGGCGACCCATCGCCTGGCCGGCAAGGAGTTCGTCCGCGCCGAGGATCTGGTCGGCGAACGCTGGATCTGCCAGCCGGCCGGCTCCATCTGCCACGAGTGGCTGATCCGGACGATGCGCCGGGCCGGCGTCGAGCCGGAGGTGGCCTACTCGGTTGCCGAGTACCAGACCCAGCTGGCGATGCTTGCCCGCGGCATCGGCATCGGGCTGCTCCCCCGGCTGGGCCGCGGACCGGTCCCGGACGAGGTGGTCGTCGTACCACTGCAACCGGCACCGAGCCGCCGTCTCTACGCCGTCTGGCGTACGACGACCGCACGCCGCCCGGCGATCGCCGTCACGCTCTCGACGCTCGAGTCCGCCTGGGCGGATCGCGACACGGCATGATCGACTGTGATCACTTCGTGCGACCGGTTGACAGCGCTGCGCATCGTCGCTAGGTTCCGATGACTAATAGGAAACCTTCCTAACCATCATTGGTGGTCCCCAACTTCGTCCCCGCCCCGACGCAGTAGGAGGCAGTTCATGATCCGCTCCCTGGCGGCCGGCGCCCTGCTGGCCGCATCGACTCTCCTGCCGGCCACGCCGGCGTCCGCGTCCCCCGTCGTACCGGAGGCCGCCGCCACACCCGCCGCCGCCACTCCGGTCTCGATCAACGGCCAGTTGCGCGTCTGCGGCACCAAACTCTGCAACCAGTACAACCAGCCGGTCCAGTTGCGCGGGATGAGCACGCACGGGATCCAGTGGTACTCCCAGTGCCTCAAGACCGCCTCGCTCGACGCGCTCGCCTACGACTGGAACGCCGACATCCTGCGCATCTCGCTGTACGTGCAGGAGGGCGGCTACGAGACCAACCCGCGCAAGTTCACCGACATGGTGCACAACTACATCGAGGAGGCGACCCGGCGCGGCATGTACGCGCTGGTCGACTGGCACCAACTCGACCCGGGGGACCCGAACTACAACCTGTCCCGGGCCAAGACGTTCTTCACCGAAATCGCCGACCGGCACAAGGACAAGAAGAACATCATCTACGACATCGCCAACGAGCCGAACAACGTCAGCTGGGCAGGGATCAAGTCGTACGCCGAGCAGATGGTGCCGGTGATCCGGGCCAAGGACCCCGACGGCGTGATCTTCGTCGGCACCCACGGCTGGGCCTCGCTCGGCGTCTCCGACGGCCGGAGCGAGTCCGACATCGTCAACAATCCGGTCCGGGCGTCGAACCTGATGTACACGTTCCACTTCTACGCCGCATCCCACAAGCAGGAGTACTTCGACGCGCTGTCGCGGGCCGCGGACAAGATCCCGCTGTTCGTCACCGAGTTCGGCACCCAGACCTACACCGGTGACGGCGGCAACGACTTCACCTGGTCGCAGAAGTACCTGGACTTCCTGGCCGGCAAGAAGATCGGCTGGACCAACTGGAACTTCTCCGACGACTTCCGCTCCGGTGCGGTCTTCAAGCAGAACGTCTGCGCGGGCAACAGCTTCACCGGTACGTCGGTCCTGAAACCGGCCGGCGTCTGGGTCCGCGACCGGATCCGCACACCCGACAACTTCCCGACCGGCGGCGCCACCCCGGGCGCCACCGTCGATGTCAGTACGGCGGCCCAGCTGAAGGCGGCGCTGGCGAACGCCAAGCCGGGTGACACGATCAAGCTTGCCGACGGCACCTACACCGGCAACTTCAGGACCACCGTGTCCGGCACCTCGTCCGCTCCGATCACGCTGACCGGCTCGCCGAACGCCGTACTGAAGGCCGGTGGCGGCTACGGGCTGCACCTGAACGGCTCGTCGTACTGGAACGTCCGCGGTATCACCGTGACGGGCGGCCAGAAGGGCATCATGATCGACCGCGCCACCCGGGTCACCATCGACGGCGTCACCGTGCACGGCCTCGACATGGAGGGTGTGCACTTCCGCAACAGCAGCACGTACGGCGTGATCCGCAACTCGCGCATCTACGACACGGGCAACGACGGCCGCGGGATGGGCGAAGGGGTGTACGTCGGCAGCGCCGGCGGCACCTCGGACAAGTCCGACCATGTTCAGATCCTCGACAACACGATCGGGCCGGAGGTCGGCGGTGAGGCGATCGACCTCAAGGAGGGCACCACCGGCGGACGGGTCGCCGGCAACCGCTTCGACGGACGCGGGCTGACCGGCGCGAACTACGACGACAGCTGGGTCGATGTCAAAGGCAACAACTATGTGATCGAGAACAACACCGGCAGGAACACCACGAACAACGGGTTCGAGACGCACACCCAGCAGTCCGGCTGGGGCTGCGGGACGGTGTTCCGCGGCAACAGGTCCGACCTGACCGGCGCGACCGGAAGTGGGCGGTACGCGTTCAACATCACCAACTACCACCCGTCCAACTGCAAGGTCACCATCGACCGCACCAACACCGTGACCGGGGGCCGCGCCCTGACCAACCCCGGCATCCCGATCAGCTGACCGCCCATCAGCTGGCCCCGACGAGGACCCGGAGCTTGGCTTCGGTGTCCTCGTCGGCGGCGGTGTAGACGATGGTGCGGACCTGGCCGAGCTGTGACAACCACAGGTTGACCGGCTCGACCCGCAGCAGGCCGGCCTTCGCATGCTCCAGCACCTTGACCCGAGTGCTCGGCGCGGCCACTTCGTACCTCTCCCACAGCTCCGCGAACAGCTTCGAGCTCGCCAGCAGCCGCCGTGTCAGGTCCTGCCACTCCGGCTCCCCCAGGTGGTCGGCCAGCGCGGCGCGGTAGCCGGCGACCATGTGCACCTTCAGCAAGTCCGACTCCACGAAGCTGCACCGCCACTCGTGCGAGACGAACGTCAGCCAGAGCATGTTCCGCTCCTCGACCGGGACCGCCCGGATGTCCAGGACCACGTCGCAGTACGCCTGGTTGAAGGCGAGGACGTCGTAACGCGCGTTCAGGACCAGAGCGGGGTACGGCGAGACGGCCTCGAGCATCTTCCGGACCGACGCGGGGAGAGCGTCGGACTCGCCTCTGGGCGGGCCGAGCCGCAGGCCGGCCAACGTGTAGAGGTGGTTGCGCTCCTGCCGGTCCAGTTTCAGGGTGTTCGCCACCGCCTCGAGCACCTGCGCGGACACGTTGATGTCGCGCCCCTGCTCGAGCCACGTGTACCAGGTGACGCCGACGCCGGCCAGCAGCGCGACCTCCTCCCGGCGCAGCCCCGGCGTCCGTCGACGCCCGCCGGGTGCGAAGCCGACCTCCTCCGGCTGGATCCGCTCCCGCCGCGTCCGCAGGAACAACCCGAGCGCCCGCCGCTGCTCACCCTTGTCGACAGCACCCGCGCTCCACGCCTGGGGCTCAGCCGGCTCGCTCTCTCCGGCCACGCGGCGACCCGTCGGACGAGAACTGTCGGCGGTGGCTGGAACAGTGGTCATGGTTCCATACTGCGCCGGACCGCATGCTGGTGCCAGGTGGTGTGAATACCAGGATAACCAGGCTCTCACCACCAGGATGCCGCAGCGCGCAGGGTGGAGGCATGACAGACCAGCTCCAGGCCACCACCACCCCGGCCACCGGCCGGCGGCGTGCCGCCGCGTCGCCGTTGGGGCCGGTGGCACTCACCACCTTGCTCTTCGGCGCCTTCCTGCCGATGCTCTCGTTCTTCATCATCAACGTCGCGCTGCCGGCGATCGGCTCGGACCTTCACGCGACGTCCGGTGAGCTGCAACTCGTGGTCGGCAGCTACGGCATCGCGGTCGCGACGCTGCTCGTAGTCGGAGGCCGCCTCGGCGACGGGTTCGGCCGCAAACGGCTGTTCCTGATCGGCCTGAGCGGCTTCACGATCATGTCGCTCGTCTGTGCGATCGCTCCCACCATCGGCGTCCTGCTGGCGGCGCGCATCGTCCAAGGTGCGGCTGCCGCCGCAATGACCCCGCAGGTCATCGCCTCCATCACCAGCCTGCTGACCGGCGAGCATCGCGCCCGCGCCATGGCCATGTACGGCGTTGCGGGCGGGGCGGCGGCCGCGCTGGGCCAGATCCTCGGCGGCGTACTGGTCGAGGCTGATGTCTTCGGGCTCGGCTGGCGGGCGGTGTTCCTCGTCAACGTGCCGGTCGGCCTCCTGGCCCTCGCTGCCGCGGTCCGGCTCATCCCCGAGACCAAGGCAGACCAGGCACACCGCGTCGATCTCGTCGGCGCCACGCTTCTCGCACTGACCTTGGTGCTGCTGCTCCTGCCACTCACCGAAGGCCGACCGCTCGGCTGGCCGCTGTGGACGTGGCTCTGCCTCGCAGCGACAGTTCCCGCCGTCGCGGTGCTCGGTGCACACCAACACCGGGCCGAGCGGTCCGGCCAGGCGCCACTGATCCCGCCGACAGTCCTGCGCCTCCGGGCGATGCGGATCGGTCTGCTGCTGGCCGTCGCGTTCTTCACCACCTTCGGCGGCTTCATGTTCGTCTTCGCGCTCGCCACTCAGGGCGAGGCTCGCATGTCCCCGCTGGAAGGCGGTCTGAGCCTGCTGCCGATGGCGATCGGCTTCCTGATCACCTCGATCTACGGTCCCCGCCTGCAGCAGCAGTACGGCGCCGGCCTCATCGTCCGCGGCTGGATCATCCAGGCAGCCGGGTACGGCGTACTCGCCGTCGTCGCCCTCACCCTGTGGCCGGACGTGAATCCGTGGACGCTCGCCGTCCCGATGCTGATCGCCGGCTTCGGCAGCGGACTGGTCATGGTGCCGCTCATGGGCGTCGTGGTCAGCCAGGTCCCACCGGCCCAGGCGGGACTGGGCAGCGGCATCCTCCTCACCAGTCAGCAGACCTGCCTCGCACTCGGTGCGGCCACCGTCGGTACGGCGTACCTCGCGCTGGCAGGCACGTCGTGGGGCCAGGGCGGGGCACTCGCCGCGGTGGCGCTGTCCATCACCGCCGTGTCCCTGCTGATGACTCCGATCACCCACGGACTCCGGTCCTCGCGAGGCTGACTGGTTTGAGGTGGCCCGGCGCCCCGGTCTTGACCGGGGCGCCTTGTCATGGCACGGTCTCAGGAATCAGAAATCGATTTCCCTCACCGGCCGGTCCCTCGCCGCGGACCGCCGCCCGCCGCCGAAGGGGCCGACCGATGACGACCGAACCGGATGTGCAGCCGATCGACCACTGCTGCGGAGGCGACGGCTGCTGCTCGCCCACCGGCCTCGACCGACGCCGGTTCCTGGCCCTCTCGACCATCGCCACGGCCGGCGGCATGCTCGGCCTGCGCGGTCAGGCAGCCGCCGCGATGGGCGTGCCGGTGGACCAGATCGGCGTCGTACCGGCCGACAAGGGCCTGACGGCCGAGCAGCTCAGCTCCCTCGCCAGGCGCGGGGCGCCCACCCGGTACAGCGGGGCCGCGCTGAAGCACATCGGGATGCCGGTCGGCGGCGCGACCGCAGGCCGCGTCTACCTCGGCGGCGACGGCCGGCTATGGCTGTGGGACGTCAACAACCCGGCGGCCGCGGTGTCGTCCGGCTGGGTCGGCGGCACCTACAGCGACCCACTAGAGCCCACCTCGCCGTTCCGCCAAGGTTTCGCGATCCGCACCACGTCCCGCGGCCGGACCCGCACCCGCGCCCTCGACTCCACCGGGTTCGACGACGTGACGTTCACCGGCCCTTACCCCCACGGCGATGTCACCTACGCGGACGACCAACTGCGGGTCGACCTACGCGTCTACTCCCCGTTCGTCCCGACCAACCTCGACGACTCGTCCCTGCCGGCGACCGTCCTCAGCTACACCGTGCGCAACACGTCCAAGAGCACCGTCGAGGCGACTCTCGCGGGCTGGAGCGAGAATCCGGTCTGCCTCGAGTCACGCCGTGAGCAACCCACCCTGCTGCGTTCCGCCGCCGTCCCGAACGGTGTCCAGTTCTCCGCGGCGCCCGGCGAACTCGATCCCGATCCGCAGCCGGACATCCTGTTCGAGGACTTCGAAGGGACCTCGTACGACGGCTGGACGGTCGAAGGAACCGCATTCGGACCGGGCCCGGTGACGCCGGAGTCGACTCCGGAGCACTTCCGCCGATTCGGCGACCTGAAGATCCACGGCACCCGGTTCGTCACGTCGTACGCTTTCTGGCCCGGGGGCGGTTACGACGCGCCGACCGGGAAGCTGACCAGCCGCGAGTTCACCATCGAGCGCGGCTACATTACCGCCGGGGTCGGTGGCGGCCACTGGAGTGGCGAGACGTCGGTCGACGTCGTTGTGGACGGTCAGGTGGTCGCGTCGGCCTCGGGCAAGGACATGGAACCGCTGAGCCTGCGGGTGTTCGACGTACGGCGCTGGCGCGGGAAGCGGGCGCGGATCCAGATCGTCGACGCGAACACCGGCGGCTGGGGCCACATCAACTGCGACCACATCGTGTTCACCGACCGCCCGCCGGTGCGGCCGATCGAGTCCTTCCCGGACCACGGCACGTTCGCGCTGTCCACGCTCGCGCGCCGGGCCGACGTCGTACCGTCGCTGGCCTCGGCAGACACAGTCGACGCGATCTTCGACAGTGCGGCGGGGTCCGGTCAGGTCGATGCCGCGGACGGCACGATCACCGGCGCCGTTCGGGTGCCACTCGTCCTCCGGCCGGGTGAGTCCGCCACCGTCGACTTCGTCGTGGCCTGGTACTTCCCGGTGCCGCGCGACGGGCAGTTCGCCGCACTCGATGGCGCGGCGGACCTGCGGCACCACTACGCCACCAGGTTCGGCTCCGCCGCCGAGGTGGTGGACCACGTCCGCCGCAACCATCGCCGCCTCGAAGCGGCCACGCGTCGCTGGGTGGAGACGTGGTACGACGACTCGACGCTGCCGCACTGGTTCCTCGAGCGGACGTTTGCGCCGGCGTCGACCGTCGCCACTACCACGTGCTACCGCTTCTCCAACGGCCGCTTCTACGCCATGGAAGGCGAGTACTGCTGCGAGGGGACCTGCCAGCACGTGTGGAACTACGCCCAGTCCGTCGCGCGCATCTTCCCCGAACTGGAGCGCGACGTGCGGGAACGCGTCGACCTCGGGATCGCGTTCCACCCCGACACCGGCGCGATGGACTACCGCGGCGAGTACGCGCGCAACGTGGTGGCCGTCGACGGCCAGGCCGGGACCGTTCTGCGGATCTTCCGCGAGCACCAGATGAGCGCCGACTCCTCCTTCCTGCAGCGCACCTGGCCGCGGATCAAGCTCGCGATCGAGCATCTGATCGGCCGCGACGGTACGCCGCCGAACGGCGTTCTGGAGGCCGAGCAGTACAACACCCTCGACGCTTCCTGGTACGGCGAGATCCCCTGGATCACCGGGTTGTACATCGCCTGCCTGCACGCGGGCGCGGCGATGGCGACCGAGATGGGTGACACGGCCTTCGCCACCCGGTGCACGCAGCTCGCCGAGGCCGGATCGGCGTACCTGGTCAGTCACCTGTGGAGCGACGAGTACGGCTACTTCTTCCACAAGCTCGATCCGTCCCATCCTACGTCGACCAACTCCAACCGCGGGTGCTTCGCGGACCAGCTCTACGGGCAGACGTACGCGCACCAGCTCGGGCTGCCGGCCGTCGTACCGGCCGCGAAGGCCCGGTCCGCGCTGACTGCGGTGTTCCGGAACAACTTCGTCTCCGACCACGAGGCGTTCCGGGCCGGGGTGAAGATTCCCGGCGGCCGGTGGTACGCCGAGCAGGGCGAAGCCGGGTTGCTGATGTGCACCTGGCCGTTCGGCGGCGACGCCGAGGCGCCGGGCGGTGGCGATCCCGGATTCGTTGCCTACCTCAACGAAGTGTGGACGGGACAGGAGTACCAGGTCGCGGCCGGGCTGTTCGCGGAGGGGCTGGTCGACGAGGCGCTGGTGCTGACCCGGGCTGTCTTCGACCGGTACGACGCCACGAAGCGCAACCCGTACAACGAGATCGAGTGCAGCGACCACTACGCCCGGGCCATGATGAGCCACGCGGTCTACCTGGCCGCCCTCGGCTACGACTACCACGGTCCACTCGGTCGTCTCGGTTTCGCGCCGAAGTTGACGCCCGACAAGTTCCAGGCGGCGTTCACCGTCGCCGAAGGCTGGGGCTCGTACCGGCAGATCCGATCCGGGTCGAAGCAGGTCAGTTTGATCGACCTCCGCTACGGGCGGCTGCGGCTGACCACGCTGACCTTCGAAACGGCTGCCCCGGCGCGAGCGGCCCGTGTGCGGCTCGGCCGTCGTACCGTTCCGGCGGAGCTCCGGACTGACGGCACGAAGGCTACGATCACCCTCCAGGACCCGGTGGTACTGGCCGCCGGCGATCGCCTCGAGGTGTCATTCACCTGACCAGTGCGACGGACGGGCCAGGGCGGCCGGGAGCTTGGTGCGCGCGTCGCCCTGGGCCGCATTGAGCTGCGCCTGGGTGAGGAAGAGGGCGCCGGTGAGGTCGGCGGCCGCAAGGTTGGTGTCACGCAGGTCGGCACCGATCAGATCCGCCCGGCGGAGGTCGGCGTCGCGGAGGTCGGCGGCGATCAGGTAGGCACCGCGCAGGTTGGCCGCGTGGAGGTCGGCGCCGCGGAGGTTCGCACCGATCAGGTCGGCTCCCCGTCGTTCCTTCTTCTTGGGTTGCCTGCCACGGACGAGCCGGCTGGTCTCCAGCAGCAACTCGTTGACCGCCGCGCGTTCCGCGTCCACGTCCACGGTGGTGAGGTCCGCCGTACGACTGACCCGCTCGACCCGGTCGAGCGCATTACGAAGGCCCGCGTGGATCGGCCGGGCCGCCTTGTACTCGAGGGCTTCGGTCAGATACCAGAGCAACTCGTGTAGCTGTCGCAGGACGGGCAGAGCCGCGAACATCTGCTGCCCCGGCTGCTCCCGCCAGCTCTTGCCCGCCCGGCGGGAGATCTCCTGACCGGCGCCGAAGCAGTCATAGACGGTGCAGCCCGCAAACCCGCTGGAACGCAACCTGCTGTGGATCGTGCAGCGGAACTCGTCACTGAGATTCGGACAGGGGTCGCCGACGGCCTTGTCGATCGCGAAGTCCGCCGACCGGCTGAACGTCAGCGCGACACAGCACAGGCCGAAGCAACTGCCGCAGTCCGCGCGAAGGTCGGCTCTGCGCGACAACGGGTCACTGTCAGTTCTGTTCGGCAACCGTCTGGCCGGTGCGGCGCCAGCGGATGCCGGCCTCGATGAAGTCGTCGATCTCACCGTCGAACACGCCGGAGGTGTTGCCGGACTCGTATTGCGTGCGCAGGTCCTTCACCATCTGGTACGGGTGCAGCACGTACGACCGCATCTGGTCACCCCACGACCCCTGCACGTCACCGCGCAGCGCGTCCAACTGGGCCCGCTCCTCGGCCTTCTTCAGCGCGAGCAGCTTCGCCTTCAGGATCACCATCGCGCTGGCCTTGTTCTGCAGCTGCGACTTCTCGTTCTGGCAGGACACCACGGTGCCGGTCGGGATGTGCGTGATCCGGACCGCGGAGTCGGTCGTGTTGACGCTCTGACCACCCGGTCCCGACGACCGGTACACGTCGATCCGCAGCTCTTCCTCGGGGACGTCGATCTCGTCGGTCTGCTCCAGCACCGGGACCACCTCGACCGCGGCGAACGACGTCTGCCGGCGGCCCTGGTTGTCGAACGGCGAGATCCGGACCAGCCGGTGCGTGCCCGACTCCACGCTCAAGGTCCCGTACGCATACGGCGCCTTGACCGCGAACGTGGTGGACTTGAGCCCGGCCTCCTCGGCGTACGACGTGTCGTAGACCTCGGTGGCGTAGCCGTGCCGCTCGGCCCAGCGCAGGTACATCCGCTGCAGCATCTCGGCGAAGTCGGCGGCGTCGACACCGCCGGCGCCCGAACGGATCGTGACCAGCGCCTCACGCTCGTCGTACTCGCCCGACAGCAGGGTGCGGACCTCGAGGGACTGGATGGCCTTGCCGAGCGACGCGATCTCCTTCTCCGCCTCGGCCAGGCTGTCGGCGTCGTTCTCCTCGCGGCCCAGCTCGATCAGGGCGCCGAGGTCGTCGATCCGGCCGCGCAGCGCGGTCACCCGCTCCACGTCGGCCTGCAGGCTGGACAGCCGCGACGTCACCTTCTGCGCGTTCGCCTGGTCGTCCCACAGGTCGGGCGCGGCGACCTGCTCGCCGAGGTCGGCGATCTCCTTGCGCAGCGCAGGGAGATCGAGCACCTTCTCGATCGAGGTCATCGTCGCGTCGAGCTGCTTGAGTTCGGCGTCAAAATCCAGTCCAGCCACAACCAAGCAGCGTACCTGCTTGTGCGTGGTTGCCGTTAAATCCGGCCCGTACCGCCGGCCTCGTCGGGAAGTGATTGAACACGCTCTGTAGTCACCACAAGGTTTCAGCGGATGGGGACGACGGCGGCGGCTTCGGCGGAGATGTCGGTGGAGCCTTGCCAGCCGGGCGGTTCGAAGGGGAGGTCGACGGTCGCGGTGAGGCGGACGGTGACCGTCGTACCGTTGACGTCCGCCGACCAGTCGAGGGCGTCGAACCTGTTGCCGGCGGCAACCTGGTCGAGGTACTCGGCGGTCAGCCGGCGAGCCTCGTCCGGGTCGATCTCGGCGTTCCCGTCGGCCGCGGGCTGGGCGTAGATCGCCGCGAGGCCGTTCGCCGCGGCGAGTACGGCGCCGTCCGCGGTCGCGTCGAGGTCCCGCCGTACCAGGAAGACCTTCGAGATGTCCGTCACCACGACGATCATCAGCAGGATGATCGCCATGAACCCGATGACCAGAACGGTCATCTGACCCTGCTCGCCGGCCCGCCGGGTCCGTCTGCTCATCCGTTGCCCTTGGCTTCGCGATAGTCGCCGTACGGCTCGGTGTGGGACGCGCTGATGTGGACCGCCGGGGGTTCGCCGCCGAGGGCGTCGGGGATGAGAGGCAGCGGTACGGCGGTCTCGAGCGTGACGGTGACAGTCGAACCCGGCTCGAGGCATGCGGGATCACAGGTGATGCTGAGTTCGCCGGAGCTCAACTCCATCCCCTGGTCCTTCATCGCCAGTCGCGCCGCCTCGAACGCCCGCGCCCGCGCCTCGTCCTCAGACAATCCGGCGGGCACGATGATGAACGCCCGCCCGGCCGCTCGTGTCGCCGCCGTAGCCCCGTACGACGCCCGCTGCACGTCGAACACCGCCAACATCACGTAAACCAACGGCACCATCAACAACAACGCCAACCAGGAAAACTCCACCACTGCACTCCCCCGCTCATCCGCGGGCCGGAAGATCCACCCGGCACGACGCAGGTGACACACCAACACGCTTGCCGCACGAGGCATGCGGCCCTGGCCGCAACGCAAGCGGCGGCGGCGGTCGGCGGCGGGTGATCTCATTCGCCGGTCTCCTTGACGGCGTGGCCTTCGATGGTGAAGTCGATGCCGGGTCCCCACAGGCCGAGTGGTGGCATGTGTGCTTTCACCACGACCTGTACTCCGGGCTGACCGTCGATGTCGATCTCCTCGGCCGACACGGAATCGATCAGGTGGTCGTTCACCACCCCGTCGACGAGTTCGCGGGTCCGTGCCTCACCGTCGGCCGGTCCCCGATTCAGCACCGCGGCGTAATGCGCCCCCTCCGACGCCGCAGCCGCCACGGTGTTCCGCACGTACAGGTACAACCCCACCTGCAGAATGCCCAGGAACAAAGGCACCACAAGCATCGACACCAGCACAAAGTCGACCACCGCCGACCCATGCTCTCCGCGCCTTCGCAGGGAACGTCCTAGCGGCAGGCGTCTTACCACCGCGGAGCGCAGCGCCGCAAGGCGGGATGCTGAGTGGTGCCGAGGGGTCACTTGTTGGTGACGGAGTTCAGGGCGTCCTGGAGCATTCTGGACAGCTGCGGGCCGGCGACTGCCCAGATGGCGACGACCAGGCCGGCGGTCATCACGGTGATGAGCACCCAGCCGGGGACGTCGCCGCGTTCCTTTCGTGCCGGGCGGGGGGCCAGGACCAGCGCCACGAACAGTTTGGTCAGCAGTGAAGGCATGAACTCTCCTCAGTTCATCCGGCGATCAGCCGGATTCCGACAGCGCCTGGATAGAAGGCGAAAGCGATGGTCACCGGAAGCACCAGGAACACCACCGGGATCATCATGGCGACCTCCCGGCGCGCGCCGGATTCGATCAGTTCCCGCCGCCCGGCCTCACGAATGTCACCCGCTTGAGCTCGCAGTACGTCGGCCAGTGGCGTACCGCGTTCGAGGGCGACCGCCAGGCCGTCCGCGAACCGCGACAACGCGAGCAGGCCCGTCCGGTCGGCCAGCCCGTCGAGTGCGCGGACGAGCGTCTCACCGGCGCGGGTCTCACCCAGCACCCGCTTCAGTTCCTCGGCGAGCTCGCCTCGGCACGACCGCGCGACCCGGTCGAGCGCGGCGGCCGGACCTTCACCCGCCGCCACCGACAACGCCAGCAACTCCGCGACGGTCGGCAGCTCCGCGAGGAGTCGCCGTTCGCGACGTCGTACCTGCGAGGTCAGATAGGTGTCGCGGGCAAGTACTCCGACGACGCCGAGCAGACCGCAGAACAGCAGCATGCCGACCGGGTTCCCGACGCCGAACGACAACGCGACGATCGAGACGACGAGCGCGAGCCCGAAGCACGCCGCGCCCCAGAGCAACTGCTCGATCCGGAACTCCTCGACCGTTCGCTCGATCCCGGCCCGTGACAACCGGCGGCGGATCGAGCCGGCGCCGCCGAGCAACCGCTCGAGCCGGGTCGCACCGGCCCGCAGGGTCGGCCCGAACAGCCGCAGGATCGCGTAGAACGGCGACCCGGAGTCGGCCACGCCCAGAAACACATCCGCCCCGCCGAGGTCCCGCAGGTAGGGGCCGACGCGCTCGTCCACGGACGGCTTGCGAAGGAACGGCAACCGGCGCACCACCAGCAGCAGACTGGCCCCGAACGCCGCACCAACCACCGCTCCCAACACCATCGGACTCACCGCCGCCTCCCACTCGGTGCAGGCCCGGCGTACGGCGCCTCGCCGGTGGGCCGGCGTAGTGGGACGGCTGGGGGTGTCGGGTGGGTGTTCATCGGAGGACTCGTTCGGGTTCGGGGAGGCGGCCTATGCGGAGCATCAGGCGGTAGGCGATGACGCAGACGACGGCGCCGATGGCGATGATGAGGGCGCCCATCGGGGAGTTGTAGCGCTGGATGACGTCGCCCTGGAACGACAGCAGGGCGAGGACCAGCCAAGGGGCGGCCACGGCCACCCGGGCGCCGTTGACGGACCAGGACTGGCGGGACTCGAGCTCGGACCTGGTCCGGGCGTCGTCACGCAGGAACATCGACAGCGACCGCAACAACCGGCCGAGATCGCCACCGCCCACCTCGCGGGCGATCCGCAGCGCCTCGACCACCCGGTCGCCGACGGGATCCGCGAGCCGCGCCTTCAACCGGTCGAGCGAATCCGCGAACCGCCCCGTCGACGCGTAATCCGCCCCGAACCGCCGGAACGGCTCGCGCAACGGCAACGGGCCGCGCTCACCCACCTGGGCCAGCGCCTCCGACAGCGACAACCCGGCCCGCACCGCCGACGCGATGTTGTCCACCACGTCCGGCCACAACTCCCGGAACTCGGCGAGCCGCTTCCGTGCCCGGCTCCGCAGCACCGCGACCGGCAGCCCACCGGCCATCAACCCGAACACCACACCAACAGGCCAGGCTCCCGACACCACGAACATCAGCACGGCCCCGACCACACCCGTGATCGCGCACGCACCGATGAACGCACCCGGCGTCACGCCCTCGACCCCCGCACTCGCCAGCAGATCGCGGCTCCGCGCCACCAGCCGCCCGTCACCCATCGGCCGCTCATCGGCAGGCGTCACGAACGTCCAGATGATCAGCAGCAGACCGATCCCGAAGAACAGTCCCAGCAGGAGCCCCATCAGCGCACCCCTCCCGGCAACTCGGTGAGCAGACCCGCCACCGAGTACCCGGCCTGCTGGAACCGCTCCGGATGCGGCAGTTGCCCCTCCGCCCGCCGCAACTGCCCGTCGTACGTGCCGAACACCGTCTCGGTCTCGATCGCCTGCTCCTCGATCCGTCCGCTGACCGCCACGATCTCCCGCACCCGCCGCTGCCCGTCCGCCCCGATGCCCAGATGGACGACCAGATCCACGCATCCGGCCACGGTCGGCAGCACGAACCGGGAACCGATGTTCTCGCCCGCGAGCAGCGGCAGCGTGCACATCTTCGTCAAGGCTTCACGCGCGGAGTTCGCATGGATCGTGCACATGCCGGGCAACCCGCTGTTCAACGCCAGCAGCAGATCAAGGCACTCCTCGCCCCGGACCTCGCCGACGATCACCCGCGACGGCCGCATCCGCAGCGACTCCTTGACCAGGTCGCGCAACCGGACCTCGCCGGTTCCTTCGAGACCGGCCTGCCGGGTCTGCATCGACACCCAGTCGGGGATCGGCAACTTGATCTCGAAGACCTCTTCGCAGCTGATCACCCGCTCGCTGCCGGGGATCGACCCGGCCAAAGCGTTCAGCATCGTGGTCTTGCCGGCCTGCGTCCCCCCGGAGACCAGGATGTTCAGCCCGACCCGGACCGCGGCGTCCAGCACCGCGGCCGCGTGCGGCGTCAGCGATCCGAGCGCGACGAGGTCGCTCAGCCGGGTCGCGCGCACGGTGAACTTGCGGATGTTGATCGCCGCGTGCTTCTGGGTGATCCCGCCGAGCACGATGTGCACCCGGCTGCCGTCCGGCAGCCGCGCGTCCGTGAACGGCTGCGACACGTCGATCCGCCGGCCGGTCGTCTTCAGCATCCGCTCGACCAGGTCGCTGACCTCCTCCTCGGTCAGCACCGTCGTGGTGAGCTCGTGCCGGCCGTCGCGGGCGATGAACACCCGGCTCGGCTCGTTGATCCAGATCTCCTCGACCGCCGGGTCGTCGAGGTAGCGCTGCAGCGGGCCGAAGCCGGCGACCCGGTCGTGCACCTCCCGGCTGACCGCCTCGAGGTCGCCGATCGGCGGCACCAGACCGGTCAGGCTGCGCTCGTCGTACTCCCGGACGACCGTCGCGACGATCGCGCTGACCGCGGTCGGGTCACGGAGCGGATCGATCCCTTCGCGGCGTACGACGTCGCGGACCTGGGCGTCGATGATCTCGACGGCACCGTCCCAACCCGCCCGGCGCGCGGCGAGTCTGTCGGTAGTCATCGGTCTCCCCGTGTGTGTCCCGTCTGGCGACCACCCGGTCACCATGCGCGACCATCCTTTCAACCCTGATGCCGCCGCTGCCACCCGCTCTCAGCGGCCTGTGGATACCGTGCCACACCGAGGGCTCACCGAGCGTATCCGCACTCTCACCCGGGGTCCACCGGATTGCAACTTGTTGCAGTGGGCCTTGACAACGGCGGGTGTAACGCGGCCGCAGGGACGTGGCGTCGAAGAGGATGAGGCCACGACGGAAAGGCAGTGATGGGATCGACGACGGAGGATTTCGAGGAGTTCGCCCGGGCGCGGACACCTCATCTGTACCGGACGGCGTGGTTGCTGGCCGGCGATCGGCATCATGCCGAGGACCTGGTCCAGGAGACGCTCGCCAAGATGTTCCGCGCCTGGCGAGGGCTGCGGCGGATCGACAATCCGCCCGCCTACGCGCAGACGGTGCTGGTGCGGACGTTCGTGTCGCAACGGCGGCGGCGCAGCTGGACCGAGCAGCCGACCTCGACGGTGCCCGAGCGGGCCGAACGCGCGGGCGACGCCGACCTGCGGGTGGCGCTGCAGAACGCGCTGGCCGAACTGGCTCCCCTGGATCGTGCGGTGCTGGTGCTGCGGTTCTTCGAAGATCGCAGCGTCGAACAGGTCGCGCTCGATCTCGGCAAGAACGCCGGCGCGATCAGGACCAGGACGTCCCGGGCGCTCGAGCGTCTGCGCGCCGTCCTGGGCGACGACGCCGTCCACCTGATCGCTCTCTGACCGAAGGACACCGATGAACAACCTCAACGACACCCTGCCCGACCTGATGCGCCGGGCCACCGAGAACCTCGAGCCGGAATCCACCGACCTGGTCGAGCGCGGCATGCGACGAGGGGCCGCACTGCGCCGCCGCCGCACCCTGCTGCGGTCCGCCACCGGCGCCACCGCGGCCTTGGCGACCGCCGCCGTGGTCGTCACCGGAACCCAGTTGTTCGGCAACGACGCCCAGCAGCAGCCTCCGACGGCGGGGGCTGCTGCCACAACCGCGAGTACGACGGTCAAGGCACCGGTCACGCAGAAGGAGACACTGCAGACACTCGTCGAACTCCTGCCGCCGCACCTGAAGGTCAAGACGACCGACACCTGGGGTGACCCGGGGTTCAACGGCGCCGCGGTCGTCGTCGACGACGGCAAAGGCGCCGCCAAGCTCTCTCTCGGAGTCAGCGGGCCAGGCCTGGACGGAACGTGCCATCAGCCCGAGCCGGGTACGTGCACATCGCGACCGGACGGCTCGAAGATCACCGTCCGCGCGAACGAACCCACCTACGGCCAGGGCAACCCGGGCGGTGTGCTCAGCAACTCGGTCACGGTCAACCGTGCGGACGGCACCGCCATCAGTCTGATCAGCTTCAACGCCCCCGAGGAGAAGGGGGTCGAACACAGCCGGCCCGCTCCGGTGCTGTCGGTGGCCGAGCTGACCAAAATCGTGGACAGCAAGCTCTGGCGTTTCCCGCCCAAGCAGCCGATCCCGACCACCGGCCCCAGCAAGCCGGACCTCAAGTCGCCCGGCGCCGGGAAGCCGGCGGTCCCGGTGCAGCAGACGCTGCAGACCCTGAAGAAGGTGCTGCCGAAGAACCTGCAGGTCACCAGTCCGGAGACCTGGGGCGGCGGCTCCAACGGCTACAACGGCGCCGCCTTCGTCGTCAACGACGGCAAGGGCCTGTCCCGGATCGATGCGTTCGTCACGATCGAGGCTCCGGTGACCAAGTGCCCGGCCGAGGCCGCAACCACGTCGTGCACGGTGCGGTCGGACGGTTCGGTGGTCAGCTGGACGAAGGAGGCCCCCGAGTACACCGACGCCAGGCAGGCGGCCGAAGGTGTCGTCAGCAACCTGGTTCAGATCCGCTACCCGGACGGCCGTTCGATCAGCATGACGAGCTACAACGGCCCGCAGCAGAAGGGCGCCAAGCACACCCGGCCGAAACCGGCGTTCAGCGTCGACCAACTGCTCACGATGGCCGGCAGCAAGAGCTGGAAGTTCCCCGGCACCGGCAAGTAGGGATGCTCGCCCTCGTCCGCCGCTGGTCCTCTGAGGGGTGGGTCAGCGGTGGACGAGGGTGTGTTCGAACGAATAGCGGCTGGCCCGGTAGAGGTGCGAGCCGTACTCGACAGGCTGCCCGTGGTCGTCGTACGTGATCCGGGTGGTGGCCAGCAACGGGCAGCCCGGCTCCTCGGACAGCAGACCGGCCTGCTCCGGCGTTGCGGGTACGGCGGAGATCGTCTGGTGCGCGACCTTCAGACGAACACCCGCCGCCCGCAACAGCTCGTAGAGCCCTCGCTCGGCCAAGGTGGCTGGGTCCGTGTCGAGCAGTTCAGGTGGCAGCCAGTTGCGCATGATCGCCAGCGGCTCTCCGTCCGCCCGGCGCAACCGCTCCAGTTTGAGCACTCGGTCGCCCTGCTCGCACTGCAGAGCGGCGGCCACCTCCGCAGACGCCGGACTGATCCCGAACCGTAGTACGTCGGTCTCCGGCTTCCGGTGCGCCGCCGCCAGGTCGTCGTACAAGCTGGTGAGTTCGAGCGAGCGCCGTACCTGGCCCGAATTCCCGACCACCTGGGTGCCGACGCCGCGCTTGCGGACCAGCAGCCCCTGGTCGACCAGGCGCGCGATCGCCTGCCGCACCGTCGGCCGGCTCAGCCCGTACGCCTCCGCCAGGTCCACCTCGTTGCTCAGCCGCGAGCCGACCGGCAACTCGCCGCCCTGAATCGCCGCTTCCAGCTGCTGCGCCAACTGCACGTGCAACGGCGTACGGCTGTTCCGATCGACCCGGACCTGCACGGTACTCATGCGCACATCCTGAAGCCTCGACCCGGATCCGTCGACCCACCGGATGGATTTGATCAAGTCCGGATCACGGGCAGCCGGTGTCGCGAGCGGGTGCCCGTCAGGCAGGATGGCGCGTTCGGCCCCGGGGCCACGCACTACCCTTACCGGCGGAACGCGCCCACTCAGACGACCCGCCGTACGCCGCCCGTACGGCCGTCCATCGAAGGAGAAGGCATGGAACCGCTGCGTATCGGGATTCTCGGGGCTGCCCGGATCGCCGGCCGGGCGATCGTGGAGCCGGCCCGGGTGACCGGAGCCCGGCTGGTCGCGGTGGCGGCCCCGGACGCCGGCCGCGCCGGGGCGTTCGCGGCGGAACACCAGGTCGAACGGGTGCACGCGTCCTACCAGGACGTGTTGGACGACCCCGAGGTCGAGGCGATCTACAACCCGCTGGCCAACGGCCTGCACGGACCGTGGAACCTGCGGGCGATTGCCGCAGGCAAGCATGTGCTGACCGAGAAGCCGTCGGCCAGCAACGCCACCGAGGCGGCCGAGGTGCGCGACGCCGCCCGTGAGCGCGGTGTGGTGTTCATGGAGGGCTTCCACTACGCGTACCACCCGGTGATGCGCCGGCTGCAGGACCTGCTCGCCAAGGGTGAGCTCGGCGACCTGCAGCACGTCGAGGCAACCATGGTGATGCCTCCGCCGCCGGACACCGACCCGCGCTGGTCGCTGCCACTCGCCGGTGGTGCCGTGATGGACGTCGGCTGCTACGCGATCCACGCGCAGCGGATGCTCGCGCCGTACGCCGGTGGTGCGCCCAAGCTCGTCAGCGCACGCGCCGGTGAACGCAAGCGGCTGCCGGGGGTCGACGAGTGGCTGAACGCGGATCTCGAGTTCCCGAGCGGCGCGACCGGTGCGGTCCGGACCAGCATGGCCGCCGAGAACGTCGAGTTCAGCCTCAAGGTCGTCGGCACGCGTGGTGAGGCGTTCGCGCCGTTCTTCGTGCTGCCGCAGAACGACGACCGGGTGATCGTGACGACCAAGGAGGACACCTGGGTCGAGCACCTCGGCACGCGGACGTCGTACACGTACCAGCTGGAGGCGTTCGCAGCGGCGGTCCGCGACGGCGCGTCCGTGCTCACCGACGCGGACGACGCGCTGGCGACGATGGAGCTGATCGACGCCTGCTACCGGGACGCCGGGATGTTGCCGCGGCCGGTCTCCACGCTCTGAGCACGTACGGCGGCCGCGTGAGCGAACGCCTGGACGAACGGGTGCGGCCGGGTGCCGTCGCCGGACAACTCGGGCTGGAACAGCGTCGCCAGGAAGAACGGGTGCCCCGGTAGCTCGGCGATCCGGGGCGCACCGTCGGCGTCGTACGCGCTGAAGACCACGCCGTGGTCCTCGAGCATGCTCTGCCGCGCGGGATCGAGCCCGTACGAGCAGTGGTAGCGCTCGGTGGAACGCTCCCCGCCGAGCAGCCGCCCGGCCAGTGTGCCGGCCCGCACCTCGACCGTGGCCTCGTGACCGTCGAGGGAGCACGCGAGCGGGACGATCAGGAGGTCGTCGCCGTCAGGCGTGTTCTCGGCATGCTGTACGCCGGTCGCACCGCAGACGTTGCGCGCATACTCAAGCATCGCGTGCTGGAACCCGCCGCAGGTCCCCAGGAACGCGATCCCCCGCTCACGCGCCGTCTGGATCGCGCTGATGGCGCCGGCCTCGCTGCGGTACGGACTTCCCGGAAGCACCCAGATCCCGTCGAAGGCGTCCATCGCGTCCACCTCGTCGGTGGGGATCCAGTACACGTCCAGGTCGAGGCCTTCCCGCTCGCGCAACCGGTCGAGCAGTTGCGGCACCCGGTGATGTGAGCGGACCTGCGGCGAACGGTCGCCGACCAAGGCGATCCGGGCGGAGTACGCGTGAGTCGTCATGGGCTCATCCTGCGCGGCGTACCCGGATCAGCACCAACGATGATCTCTGCATCCTCGATAAGCGATACTGATCGGCGTGGATCCGCATCTGCTCCGCACCTTCATCGCGGTGGCGACGAACGGTTCCTTCTCCGCCGCGGCATCCGACCTCGGCTACACCCAGTCGGCGGTCTCACAGCACATCGCCACCCTCGAGAACTCGCTCGGCGCCGCGCTCCTCACCCGTCGGCCGGTCGCTCCGACTCCGGCGGGCCAGCGCCTGCTCGAGCACGCCGGAGCGATCCTGCTCCGCATCGAGGCCGCCCAGGCCGACGTACGGCGGGTGGTCGGCGAACCTCCCGGTGAGATCGTCTTCGCCTCCACTCCGCTGGCCGGTGCGACCCGGGTGGCCCGGGCACTGACGCAACTCAGGCAGTCCAGGCCGGGGATCGCGGTGACCTTCGAGGTGGCTCGCCGCGACGAGGTCGCGCGCGGCGTGGCGTCCGGCGCGTACCACCTCGGCCTGGTCGACGGGATCGCCGCGCCGAGCGATCCGTTGAAGCTCCCCGACGTCGGGTTGCTCCGCACGTCCGCGGTCGCCCAGGAGCCGCTGGCCGTCGTACTGCCGGACGATCACCCGATGGCCCGCCGCAAGCGGCTCGGGTTGTCGGCGTTGGTCGACGCCCGATGGATCGACGCACCTATGGTGAGTGCGTCGCTGGAGGAGTTGCGGGCGGCTGTCGAAACCGATGCTCTCCGGCCGGCGCTCGTGTACACCGGCGCGGACCTGCTCACCCTGCTCGACCTGGTTGCCGCAGGCCACGGCCTCGCCGTACTGCCGGTCACGATCGACGTCCCGGCAGGTGTCACCAAGGTTCCCGTCGGCGCACCTCGGCTCGTGCACCGGACGGAACTCCTGTACGGCCACCTCGACGGACCTCGAGCCGCCGATCTCGCCGCCGCACTCACCGCCCCGGCGAACCGTCGTACCAGTTGACTTCAGTCCGGTACGACGACGGCCGGGACGGTCGGCGGCTACTTCCGCGCCTGTTTGGTGGGCGGGATGATGGCGCTGTCGCTGGGCGGGGCCTTGGGCTTCTTGGGTTGCTTGGGCTTGCGGACCTCGCGTCCGCCTTTGTTCTTCGACATCACGCACTCCTGGGCTTGACGGCGGGCTCAGTGGCCGGCTCGACGACTGCGGACAGGCCAACGGCCTTCGTACGCCGCGGTACTCCTCATGCCCCGGGGGTTGCCCTCGACGCTACACCCAACCAGCCCCAAAAGCCCGGGCTAGTCGTGGGTGGGGAAGCCCAGGTTCAGGCCGCCGTGGGACGGGTCGAGCCAGCGGGACGTGACGACTTTGCCGCGGGTGAAGAAGTGGACGCCCTCGGTGCCGTGGGCGTGGCTGTCGCCGAAGAGCGAGTTCTTCCAGCCGCCGAACGAGTAGTACGCCATCGGCACCGGGATCGGCACGTTGATGCCGACCATCCCGACCTCGACCTCGTTCTGGAACCGGCGCGCCGCTCCACCGTCGTTGGTGAAGATGGCGGTGCCGTTGCCGTACGGGTTGGAGTTCACCAGGTCGAGGGCGGCGTCGTACGACGGGAGGCGGACGACGGACAGCACCGGCCCGAAGATCTCGTCGGTGTAGATCGACATCTCCGGCGTCACCTTGTCGAACAGCGTCGGGCCCAGCCAGAACCCGTCGTCGGCTCCGTCGAACTCGCCGTTGCGGCCGTCGACGACCAGGTCCGCACCTTCCTCGACGCCGGCCGCGACGTACCCGGCGACCTTGTCGCGGTGCGCGCCGGTGACGAGCGGGCCCATGTCGCAGCCGCGGGTGCCGTCACCGGTCCGCAGCGTCGCCATCCGCTCCTTGATCTTGCCGACCAGTTCGTCGGCGATCGGCTCGACCGCGACCAGCGCCGAGATCGCCATGCACCGCTCGCCCGCCGAACCGAAGCCGGCGTTCACCGCGGCGTCGGCGGCCAGGTCCAGATCGGCGTCCGGCAGCACGACCATGTGGTTCTTCGCACCGCCGAGCGCCTGGACGCGCTTGCCGTGCTTGGTGCCGTTCTCGTAGACGTACCTCGCGATCGGGGTCGACCCGACGAACGACACCGCCTTGATGTCGGGGTGCTCGAGCAGCCGGTCGACGGCCTCCTTGTCGCCGTGGACGACGTTGACCACACCGTCCGGCAGCCCGGCCTCCTTCCAGAGCTCGGCCATCGCGTTCGCGGCCGACGGGTCCTTCTCGGACGGCTTGATCACCACACTGTTGCCGCAGGCGACCGCGATCGGGACGAACCACATCGGCACCATCGCCGGGAAGTTGAACGGCGAGATGACCGCGCAGACGCCGAGGGGCTGGCGGATCGAGTACACGTCGACCTTCGTCGAGACCCCCTCGCTGTACCCGCCCTTCAGCAGGTGCGGGATGCCGCAGGCGAACTCGATCACCTCGAGGCCGCGGGTCACCTCGCCCACCGCGTCGGACAGCACCTTGCCGTGCTCGGCGGTGATCAGCTCGGCGATCTGTTCCTTGCGCTGGTTCACCAGCTCGCGGAAGGCGAACAGCACCTGGGTCCGCTTGGTGAGCGAGGTCTGCGCCCACGCCTTGGACGCCTCGTGGGCGACCTTCACGACCTCGTCGACGGTGGCGGCCGAGGCCAGGTCGAGCTCGCCGGTCACCGCGCCCGTCGCGGGGTTGTAGACCTTGCTGGTCCGCTCGGCGACGCCGGTCCAGTAGCTGCCGCCGACCAGATGGGTGATGCGCTTGATGTCAGTACTCACGATGCGTCCTTACTGCGTTGGTGACGGGGTGGCAGGTGGTCCGGGTCATCCGAGGACCTTCCGGCGGTCGGCGAGGTCGACGTCGACAGGGCGGCCGGTGCTGAGGGACTCCAGGCCCGCCTCGCAGACAGCGGCCGCCGCATAGCCGTCCCAGGCACTCGGACCGTCGATCTCACCGCGTCCCGCGGCGTCGACCCAGCGCTGCACCTCGATGTCGTACGCCTGCTCGAAGCGGACCCGGAAGTCGGCCGGTAGCGCGCCGCCCCACCGACCGCCGGCGCGGGTGAAGAGGCCCGAGCCGAGACCGATGGTGGCGCTGCCGCGCTCGGCGACTGCCTCGCACCGGACCTCGTAGCCGACCTGGAAGTTGACGAACACCTCGACGTCGGCGATCGCGCCGCTCGCCAGCTCGAACACCGCGAGCTGCGGATCCAGCACCCCTTCGCCGACCAGGCTGCTCGGCGTCGGTGTGTGCACGGTGATCCGGGTGATCTCGTCGGCGAACAGCCAGCGGGCGACGTCGACCTCGTGCACGAGGGAGTCACGCACGATCATCTCGCTGCGGAACGTCTCCGGGACCGACTTGTTCCGGTGGACGTTGTGCAGCAGCAGCGTGCGGCCCAGTTCCCCCGAGTCGAGCAGCTGCTTCAGAGCGGCGTACTCCGGATCGAACCGGCGCATGAAACCGACCTGGATGAGCGGCCGGCCGAGCTTGTGCTCGGCCTCGACCACGCCGAGCGACGACGCCGCGTCCATGGTCAGCGGCTTCTCGCACAACACCGGCTTCCCGTGTTCGAGGCAGGCGAAGAGCTGCTCGGCGTGGGCGAACCCGGGTGAGGCGAGGATCACCGCGTCCACCGCGCCGTCGGCGATCAGCGCCAGCGGGTCCGCGAACACCTGGACGCCGCCGATCGCCTCCGCCACGGCCGTCGCCCGCGCGGCGTCCGGATCGGACACCGCGACCAGGCGCGCCCCGGCGGTGCGGCGGGCGACCCGCTCGGCATGGTCGGCGCCCATCACCCCGACGCCGACGATCCCGATCCGCAGATCGGTCATGGGGCCTCCCGGCCTGGACTGAGGAGCGGAGGGAGCCCGGTCATGGGCCCCCCGGCCTGGACTGAGGAGCGGAGGGAGCGAAGCGACCGAAGCGACGAGGGAAGGCCGGGAACCAAGGCCCCAGGACCCGCCGCGCCGGACGGCGCGGCAGTCAGCACAGCGACTGGAGCGACGAGGGAAGGCTGGGAGCAAGAGCCCCAGGACCCCGCCCGCGCCGGAGGCCCGGTCATGAGTACTGTCATGCGTCCTCCTTCTTCTCCTGTTCAGTGTCCTCGGCCGGCTCGGCCTGTCCATCCCGTACGGCGGAATTCGCGACCTGAGCCGGATCGACGACGGCGCCGGCGTCGATACCCCGGAGCTCGTGGCTGAGCGCCTCCAGCTCCGACCCACCGGCCATCTCGGTGGTCAGCTGCTCCAGCGTGATGTCGGCCCGATGGACGTCCAGCGCGACCCGGCCGAGTTTCAGTACGACGAAGTGGTTGCCGACCAGGTAGGCGTGGTGCGGGTTGTGGGTGATGAAGATGACGCCGATGCCCGCGTCCCGCGCCTTGACGACGTACTTGAGCACCACGCCGGACTGGTTCACGCCCAGCGCCGCCGTGGGCTCGTCGAGGATCAGCACCTTCGCGCCGAAGTAGATCGCCCGGGCGATCGCGACGCACTGCCGTTGACCGCCGGACAGCTTGCCGACGGGCTGCTCCAGGTTGGGGATGGAGATCCCCATCTTGGTCAGCTCCTCCTGCGCGATCCGCTTCATCCTGGCCGAGTCGAGCAGGCCGAACGGGCCCTTGGTGATCTCGTTGCCGAGGAAGAAGTTGCGCCAGACCGACATCAGCGGCGCCAGCGCGAGGTCCTGGTAGACGGTGGCGATGCCGCTGTCGAGCGACTCGCGCGGCGACGAGAAGTGCCGCTCCTCGCCGTTCACCGACATGGTGCCGGAGGTGTAGTCGTGCAGGCCGGCGATGATCTTGATCAGCGTCGACTTGCCCGCGCCGTTGTCGCCCAGCACGCAGGTGATCTCGCCCTGCCGGACCGACAGCGACACACCCCGGAGCGCCTGGATGTTGCCGTAGTTCTTGCCGACGTTCTCCAGGTGCACGATCGGCGTGGTCGGGCTGGTGGTCGCCTCGCTGGCGAAGCTCCTCGTCGTGGTCATCGCGCTTCCGCCTTGTTCTTGACGACGAGGTTCACGATGGTTGCCAGCAGCAACATCGCACCGAGGAAGGCCTTGAACCAGTCCGGGTTCCAGCCGGCGTACACGACGCCGAGCTGGACCATGCCGAAGATCAGCGCGCCGATCGCCCCGCCGACGACCGAGCCGTAGCCGCCGGTGAGCAGGCAGCCGCCGACGACAGCCGCGATGATGTAGAGGAACTCCTTGCCGACTCCCTCACCCGACTGCACCACACCGTTCTGCACGAACAGCAGTTGCATGCCAGTGAACCAGGCGAAGAAGCCGACGGTCATGAACAGGCCGATCTTGACCTTCTTCACCGGTACGCCGACCGCCCGGGCCGCCGCCGCGTCGCCGCCGACCGCGAAGATCCAGTTCCCGACCTTCGTTCGCAGCAGCACCCAGGCGGCGATGGCGACGAACAGGATCCACCAGACGATGACGATCTTGACGGTGATCCCGCCCAGCTTGAACTCCGACGCGAACAACGCCCTGGCGGAGCTGAACCCGTCCATGTCGCTGATCGAGTTCGACGCCACCGCGCCGGAGGTCAGCCGGGTCACCGCGATGTTCAGGCCCTGCAGGATGAAGAAGGTGCCCAGCGTCACCAGGAAGCTGGGCAGGCCGGTCCGCATCAGCAGCCAGCCATTGAACAGGCCGATCAGCAGCGACAGCACGAGCGCGACCACCACCCCCACCCACACGTTCAGGCTGAGCTGGTAGGCGAAGATGCCGGCCGTCAGCCCTGAGGTGGTCACCGCGACCCCCGCCGACAGGTCGAACTCGCCGCCGATCATGAGCAGCGACACCGGCACCGCCATCACGCCGATCAGCGCGGCCTGGTACAGGATCGTGCCCGTGTTGTTGACGTCCCGGAACGGTGCCGCCGTGACCAGGAAGAACACCAGGATCACTGCCGCTCCGACGAGCGACCCGATCTCGGGACGGCTCAGCAGGCGGGCACCGATCGACCGCGCGGAGACGCGGTCGTCGGCGGCCACAGGTGACGTGATGGTCGATGCCATGGCGCTACCTCAGCGCGTCCCGGCGGCGGCGAACTTCTCGACCGCCTCGATGTTCGACTTGTCGATGAAGGCCGGCCCGGTCAGCGTCGCCTCACCGCCGCCGATCGTGTCGCCGTTGGTCTTGTAGAGCCAGATCGCATCGATCGCCAGGTAGCCCTGCAGGTACGGCTGCTGGTCGACCGCGAACTGCACCGTGCCGTCCTTGACCGCCTTGGCCATCTCCTTGCTCATGTCGAAGCTGCCGATCTTGGCCGACGACCCGGCGTCCTTGGCCGCCTGAACCGCGGTCAGGGCGATACCGGCGTTCAGCGCGACCACGAAGTCGGCCGTCTTGTCCTGCTGCAGCTTGGACGTGAGCGTCGCCTGGGTGCCCGGCTGGTCGGTGCCGTTGACGTTCACGTTCTCGACGGCGGGGAACCTGTCCTTGATGCCCTGGCAGCGCGCCTCGAGGCTGACGTTGCCCTGCTCGTGGATGACGCAGATGACCTTCTTCGCGCCGAGTTGCTTCAGTTTGTCACCGGTCGCCTGACCCGCGATCCGCTCGTCCTGGCCGAAGTACCCGAGTGCGCCGGTGGTCTTCCAGACGTCCAGGCCGCCGTTGAGGACGGTCACCGGGATGCCGGCCGCGATCGCCTTCTTCACGTTCGGGATCACCGCGTCCGGCTTGTTCAGGGTCACCGCGATACCGTCGACCTTGGAGTCGATCGCGGTCTGCACGAGGTTCGCCTGAGCGGCTCCGTCCGGATCGGAGGAGTACTGCAGCTCGATGTTGTCCTTCTTCGCGGCCACCTCCGCGCCGCGGCGGACGATGTCCCAGAAGGTGTCGCCGGGACCCGAGTGGGTGATCAGTGCGACCTTCATCCGCGGGGTGTCCGCGACGTTCCCGGAGCCGGAACCGGCGTTCTGCTCCTCCTGCTTGCCGCCGGACGAACTGCACGCGGCGAGCGCCACGACCACGGCGAGTGCCGCCCCCGCGGCCGCAACCTTCTTCTGCCACCGAACCATGACTACAACCAGCCTTTCAGACGATCCGCGGGTCGCCCCGCGGTGTTGCGAGGGACCAGAGAGTGCACACTCTGCTGGCCGTCAGATCGATACGCCACCCCCGTGGGATCTCAGATAGGCCAACGTTCGCTCCGCGATCGGCAGCGGTACGTCGGGTGGGCACGGATACATGTCCTGTTCGACGATCGCGAACAGGTCCACCTGGAGTCCCGCCAGCGCATCCAGCACCGGCGGCAGTTCGGGTACGCCGTGGGTAGGCTCACACATCACGCCACGCCTGACCGCCTCGTCGAACCCGGCCCCATCGGCCTCCACCGCCGCCAGGACCTCGGGATCGACCTGCTTGAGATGGACGTAGCCGATCCGGTCCGGATACTTCCGGATCAGTTCGAGGTTGTCACCGCGGCAGTAGCTGATGTGCCCCGTATCGAGACAGAGGTTCACGTAGTCGCCGTCGGTCTCCGCGAGGAAGCGCTCGACGGTGTCCTGGGTGTCGACGTGGCCGTCCGCATGCGGGTGGTACTGGGTCTTCAGCCCGTACTCCTCGGCGATCCGCCGGCCCAGCTCCGTCACCTGCCGACCGTGCCGAGCCTGACCCTCGTGATCGAGCCGGTCCTCTGTCGGCCGGCCGGTCACCGAGTCTCGCCACATCGACGGCATCACGACCAGGTGCCGCGCGCCCATCGCGGCGGTCAGTTCGGCCACCCTCGACACGTCTCGCCAGGTCGACTCCCACCCGTCCGGCCGATGCAGCTGCTCGAACGTCGTACCGGCCGTCATCGTCAGGCCGCGCTTGTCCAGCTCCTCCTTCAACCGGGAAGGGTCGGTCGGCAGGTAGCCGTACGGCCCGAGCTCGATCCGGGTGTACCCGGCCCCGGCGACCTCGTCGAGGAACCTCTCCCACGGCGTCTGCCGCGGGTCGTCGGCGAACCACACACCCCACGAGTCCGGCGCGCTGCCGACGCTGATCGTGCCCATGTCAGCGGTCTCCCTCGGCCGGCGCCAGATACGGCCGCTGCGCCTTCTTGGACTCCTGGTACGACGCCGACGCGGCCTGCGTCGAGTCGAGCACGGAGACCTCGCTGACCGGCACGTCCCACCACGACTCGCTGTCCGGACCGCCGATCAGCGGATCCGTCGTCACGTGGATCGCGATCGGCCCGTCCGCGGCCTTCGCCGTACCGATCGCCTTCTCCAGCTCGGCGCGGTCGCGCACCTCGATCACGTCGACGCCGAGACTGCGGATGTTCGCGGCCAGGTCGACCGGCAGGTAGTCGCCGTCGAGGCGTCCGTCGCTGCTCCGGCGCCGGTACGCCGTACCGAAACGCTGGGACCCCAGGGACTCCGACAGTGCGCCGATCGAGGCGAAGCCGTGGTTCTGGACCAGGACGACGATGATCTTCACGTTCTCCTGGACCGCGGTGACGAGCTCGGTGGACATCATCAGGTACGACCCGTCGCCGACCAGGACGAACACGTCGCGCTCGGGCGCGCCGAGGCGGACGCCGATACCGCCGGCGATCTCGTAGCCCATGCAGGAGTAGCCATATTCGACGTGGTATCCCTTCGGGTCGCGCGTCCGCCACAGTTTGTGCAGGTCACCCGGCATCGAACCGGCTGCGCAGACCACCACATCAGACGGCGCCGACAATTCGTTGACCGCACCGAGCACCTGACCCTGGGTCAGCAGGCCGTCGGCCAGTTTCGACGTCACCTCGGCGGGCGGGTTGTAGGCGTTGTCCACAATCTCGTCCCACTGGGTTGCGAGCCGGGCCGTCAACGATCTGTACTGGTCGCTCACAGACCAGTCACCGACCGCGGATCGCAAGGAAACAAGGGCCTCCCGAGCATCCGCGACGAGAGGAAGGCCGGCATGTTTGCCACCGTCGAAGCGCGCCACGTTGATGTTGACGAACCGCACGTCCGGGTTCTGGAAGGCCGTCCTGGAGGCCGTCGTGAAGTCGCTGTAGCGGGTGCCGATGCCGATCACCAGGTCGGCGTCGCGGGCCAGCGCGTTGGCCGCCGTGGTTCCGGTCGAGCCGACCGCGCCGACCGACTGCGGGTGGTCGTAGCGCAGCGATCCCTTGCCTGCCTGGGATTCGGCCACCGGGATGCCGGTCGCCTCGGCGAACTCGCGGAGCGCGTCCTCGGCGCCGGAGTAGTGCACGCCGCCGCCGGCGACGATCAGCGGCCGTTGCGCGGACCGTAGGAGATCTACCGCCTTGTCGACAATTGATGCTTCGGGCAACGGCCTTGCGACGTACCAGGTGCGCTCGGTGAAGAGCTCCTCGGGCCAGTCGTAGGCCTCGGCCTGGACGTCCTGCGGCAAGGCCAGCGTCACCGCGCCGGTCTCGACCGGGTCGGTCAGGACGCGCATGGCGTTGAGCAGTGCCGAGGGCAACTGTTCGGGGCGCCAGACGCGGTCGAAGTACTTGGAGACGGGGCGGAACGCGTCGTTGACGGACACGTCGCCGGCGGAGAAGCTCTCCAGCTCCTGCAGTACAGGTGTCGCCACGCGGGTCGCGAACACATCGGAAGGGAGGATGAGAACGGGCAGCCGGTTGATCGTGGCCAGGGCCGCGCCTGTCAACATGTTGGTCGAGCCCGGGCCGATGCTTGCCGTGCACGCATAGGTCTGGAGCCGGTCGCGGGTGCGGGCGAACGCGGAGGCGGTGTGCACCATGGCCTGCTCGTTGCGGGCCAGGATGTACGGCAGTGCCTGCGGGTCCTCGAGCTCGGCCTGCAACAGCGCCTGGCCGACGCCGGCCACGTTGCCGTGCCCGAAGATGCCCAGGCACCCGGCGAACAGCCGCTGCCGCTGCCCGTCGCGCTCCGAGTACTGGACGCTCAGGAATCGCACCAACGCCTGCGCGACCGTGAGACGTACCGTCATCGCTGTCCTCCTCCACGAACCATCACTCGACACTCGCTACCCACACCCCGCTCCACCTGCTCCCCTGCCACCCCACCCGTCACCGCTGCCCCCAACTCCCCGGCCACCCCACCACTCACCAGCGCACCCCACCGCCCAGCCCCCTCGCCCGTCACGGGTGTGCTCCGCTGCCCGACCGCCTCGACCGTGATGGGTGTGCTCCGCTGACCGACTGCCTCGCCTGTCATGGGTGTGCTCCCCTGCCCAGCCGGCTCGCCCGTCGTCCGCGTGCTCCGCTGACCGACTGCCTCGCCTGTCATGGGTGTGCTCCGCTGCGCAACCGGCTCGCCCGTCATGCGTGTGCTCGGGTGCACAACTGCCTCGCGTGTCGCCGGCGTGCTTGGCTGCACAGCGGCCTTGCCTGTCATGGGTGTGCTCCGAGCGGGAGGCGGGGGTCGATGGGCTGGGTGGTCCACAGGTCGCGGACCCAGGCGTGGCGAGGGTCGTCGCTGATCAGCCACGCGCGCTCGGTGCCGGGACCGGCCATCACGTTGAGGTAGTACATGTCGTACCCGGGCGGCGCCATCGCCGGCCCGTGCCACCCGTGCGGGACCAGGACCAGATCGCCGCTGCGGACCTCGGCCAGGACGTCGATCGGCCGGTCCTCGGTCCCGTAGACCCGCTGGTACCCGATCGGGTCGTTGCCCTTGGCATCTTCCGGGGCGTCGTCGGAGAGCTGCAGCTCGAAGTAGTAGATCTCCTCGAGCTCGGTCTCCTCACCCGGCTTGTGCTCGTCGTGCTTGTGCGGCGGGTACGACGACCAGTTGCCGGCCGGCGTGAGCACCTCACAGGCGATGATCGAGTCGGCGTCGAGGACGGCCGGCGTACCGAAGTTCCGCACCTGCCGGGACGCGACACCGGCACCACGCAACTCGGTCTCGACCTGCTCGACCCCGATCCGCCGGAACGGGTAGTCACTCGCCGCCTTGGCGTGCGGGAACGCGATCCGCGCACCACCCGCACTCACCACCGCAACCGTCGTACGGCGGGGAACGTAGGCGACATCGGTCGGTCCGGCGAAGACGTCGGCGCGACCGCCGAGCGGGACGGTCTCGCCGTCCACGATCACCTCGGCGGAGCCGCTCAACGGCAGCACCAGGTACTCGCAGTCGCCGGTGTCGATCTGGACCGACTGGCCCGGCAACAGCGTGCGGATCGCCAGGCCGGTGTGATGCCAGTCCGGCTCCCCCGGCCGGACGAGCACCTCGAAGCCGTCGCGCGCCGTCGTACCCGCGGGCCTGAACCATTCGGTCACGGACGTCCTCGCTCTCCGATGCGGCACACCTCGGGCTGTGGATGCACGGTCATGCGGTACCTCCGTGGACGAGAGTGGCGGCCTGGTCGACCGCCGCGGCTACATCCCCATCGGGCGGGAAGAGCAGAGCGCGGCCGACGACGAGGCCACGGACGGAGGACAGACTGAGCGCCTTCCCCCACGAGGCGTAGGTCTCCTCGGGCGAGGTCGTCGGGTCGCCACCGAGCAGCAACGTCGGCAGCGTGGTCGCTTCCATGACTCGCTCGAGGTCGTCGACGACCGGGAGCTTGAGCCAGGTGTACGCACTGGTCGCACCGAGTCCGGACGCGATGTGGATCGACTTGATCACCGAGTCGGGGTCGAGCAGGTTGGTGACCCGCCCGTCCTTGCGCGTCGACCAGAACGGCTCGACCATCGCCATCAGCTTGTGCTCCGCCAGCCCGGTGACCGCGGCCGCGCTGCTCTCCAGTGTTGTGACCGTGCCCGGGTCGTCCAGGTCGATCCTGGTCAGCATCTTGCCGCCGTCGAGGCGGCGTGCGGCGATCTCGTCGGCCGTGCGGTACGCCGTGAAACGGTCGTCGAGTTCGAAGGCCGCGCCCTGCAGGCCGCCGCGGTTCATCGAGCCGATCACGACCTTGCCCTCGAGGGCGCCGAGCAGCAGCAGGTCTTCCAGTACGTCGGGAGTCGCGAGGACACCGTCGACGCCGGGCCGGGCCAGCGCGGTCATCAGGCGGTCGATCAGGTCCGGCCGGCTCGCCATCGCCATCCGGTCGTCGCGGACACCGAGCGCACCGCGGGCCGGGTGGTCCGCCGCGACGATCAGCAGGCGACCGTCGGCACCGACGAGTTCGCGGCGTCGTCGCTGCTGCCACGCCTCGGTGATCCGCTCCGGGTGGTGCACCCGCAGGTCGGTGAGGTCCAGGCGCTGTCCGGTGGTGTCGCTCATACTCGCCCACCCCACTGACTCGGGACCTGTCCGGTGGTGTTGCTCATGCTTGCTCACCCAACCGGGTCAGGACCTCGGCCTCGGTCGGCATCGCGGTCGAGCACTCGAGCCGGGAGGCGACGATCGCGCCGGCCGTGTTGGCGAACCGGATCACCTTCTCCAGCGACCAGCCCGCGAGCAGGCCGTGACAGAGCGCGCCGCCGAAGCCGTCGCCGGCACCGAGTCCGTTGACCACCTCGACCGGGAACGGCGGGACTTCGACGCGTTCGTCGCGGGTACGAGCCAGGGTTCCCTTCGGGCCCTGTTTGACGATCGCCAGGTCGAGACCGCGGTCGAGCAGGGCCTGGGCGGCCTTGTCCGGGTCGGTTTCGCCGACCGCCACCTCACACTCCTCACGGTTGCCGACGGCAACGGTGCAGTACTCGAGCGCCCGGCTGACCTGCTCGTGTGCCTCGCTCGGATCGGCCCAGAACATCGGCCGGTAGTCGAGGTCGAGCACGGTGAGCGGGCGGCGTCCGCGGGCTTCCCAGGCGACGAAGTGGGCCGAGCGGCTCGGTTCGGCGGACAGGCCCGTGACGGTGGACCAGTAGATGCTCGCGTCCCGGATCGCGGTCAGGTCCAGCTCGGACGGGAAGATCTCGAGGTCCGGGGCCTTGGGAAACCGGTAGAAGTACAGCGGGAAGTTGTCCGGCGGGAAGATCTCGCAGAAGGTGATCGGGGTCGGCAGGCCGTCGACCGGGGTCACGTACCGGTCGTCCACGCCGAGTTCGCGCAGCGTGCGGTGGATGAAGGTGCCGAACGGGTCGTTGCCGGTCCGGCTGATCACCGCGGACCGCCGCCCGTGCCGCGCCGCCGCCACCGCGACGTTCGTCGCACTCCCACCCAGGAACTTCCCGAAGCTCTCCACATCCTCCAGACGAGTCCCCACCTGCAACGGATACAGATCCACCCCGATCCGACCAATCGTCAACACCTCATCAGGTCCGGCACCCCGAGTCGCCGAGCCGAGCGGCCCAGCGCCGGCCTCGGGCAGGTTGCCGGCCGCGATCGGCGCAGCACCAGCGGCCGACAAGCCGGTGTCCGGAGTTCCCGCGCCCGCGCCGTCGCCCGCCGCGCCTACAGCGTCGGGGGTCATCGGAGGGTCTCCGCGATGTGGTGGAGGTGGGTGATGCTGGTGCGGACGTCTCGGACGGGGCCTTCGTCGGTGGGGCGGGACCGGAGGATGGTGTCCTGTTCGAGGACGTACCAGCCGCGGTAGCCGGAGTTCTCCAGGGTGGCGACGATCGTGGTGAGGTCGATGTCGCCGTCACCCAGCGGGCGGTACATGCCTTCGCGTACGGCGTCCGTGTAGGAGACCTCACCGGATTGCACCTTCGCGGCCCACCCGGCGTCGACATCCTTCAGGTGCGTGTGCTTGATCCGCGCGGTGTGCTGCACGGTCAGCGCGACCGGGTCGACGCCGCCGATCAGCAGGTGTCCCGTGTCGAGCGTGAGACCGATCGACGACCCGCGCAGTACCCGGTCGACGTCGTCGGCGTTCTCGACCATCGTCCCGACGTGCGGGTGGATCGTGGCCAGCACACCGCGTTCGGCCGCGAGCGTGGACAGTCGGTCCAGGTTGCCGAGCAGTGTGTTCCAGTCGTCGTCGTCCAGCACCGGGCGGTCGTCGTACCCGTCCTGGCCGGTCGCGGCGGCAAGCACCAGCGTGGTCGCACCGGCGGCGACGAAACCTTCGAGTGCCGTGGCCACCTCAGGTGCCGGGTCGTGCGACGGATCATGCAGGACCACTGGGACGAACCCTCCGACGGCGCGGAGCCCGACGTCGGCCAGGGTCTTCGCCTTCTCGGCCGGGTCGCCGGGGAGGAAGCCGTCCGGACCGAACTCGGTCGCCGCGATGCCGACGTCGCGCATCTCGGTGAGCACGGTCTCCGGGTCGTACTGCCAGCCCCAACCGGGGACCTCGCAGACGCCCCACGAGATCGGGGCTCCGGCGATCCGGAGTACAAGGTCAGTCATCGGGCCGATCTCCTCTGCGGTCGTTGGCGTCACAGGTTGACGAGGCGGTTCTCGCGGCGGGACAGTTCGCAGGCGTCGGCGATCCGGAAGGCCTGGTAGGCGTCCCGGACCGTGCAGGGCACGTCGCGGGTTCCGGCGACGACCTCGGTGAAGGCGGTGAGTTCGGCGACGTACGCCGGCCGGAAACGGTCCATGAAGGTAGCGTGCGGCTGACCGCCGGGGAATGCGACCCCGGGCTCGGCCGAACGCAGCGCGGTGTGCTCGTCCAGGCCGACCGCGATCGACCCGAGGCTGCCGAGCACCTCCATCCGGACGTCGTGGCCAGCGGCGTTGTACCGGGTGCCGCTGACCGAGACGAAGGTGTTGTCGTCGAGGGTGAGCAGCGCGGCCGCCGCGTCGACGTCGCCGTACTCGCCGAAGAAGGACTCGCCGCGGTTGGCTCCGGTGGCGAACACGCTGACCACCTCGCGGCCGGTGACGTACCGGATGATGTCGAAGTCGTGCACGGTGCAGTCGCGGAAGAAGCCGCCGCTGGTCGGGATGTACTCGGCCGGCGGCGGGAACGCGTCGTTGGTGTTCGCCCGGATGTGGTGGACGTACCCGAGCTCGCCGGAGCGCACCGCCGCGGCGGCCGCCTGGTAGCCGGCGTCGAACCGGCGCTGGAAACCGATGTGCACCGGTACGCCGGACGACTCGACCACCTCGACGACACGCAGGGTCTCAGCCAGGTCGATGGCGACCGGCTTCTCGCAGAACGTCGGGAGCTGGGCGGCAACACCGGCTTCGATCAGGTCAGCGTGCGCCGACGTCGCGGCGGCGACGACGAACCCGTCCAGCCGGCTCGCCAGCAGCGCGTCCACGTCCGGCGCGTACTCCAGCCCGAGGTCCTTGGCGACCAGTTCGGCGCGGTTCGCGTCGGCGTCCGCGACCACCACCTGGTCCACCGCCGGCAACCCCTTGAGGGTCGCGGCGTGGAACGCGCCGATCCGCCCGACCCCGACCAACCCGATCCGCATCCGCGCAGCCTCTCCTCGATCACCCGAACGGGCGCGCCGGGGCCCGGAGGGCGGCGCGCTGACTGACCGCCAGCTTTCCGGCCCGGGCAGAAGGTGTCAATAGTTTGTTAACACATTTTCACGTAGAGACATACATACCTTGCTGTTGTAACATCCGCTCATGACGGTACTGATGCCACGCCTCCGGCGCGGCGGGTCACGGGGCCTGGTCTCCCGATGACCGCCGCGTTGCCGATTCAGCTCGATCGGTCGAGCCCGGTGCCGCTCTACCACCAGCTCGCCGAGCAGCTGACCGCCGCCATCACCGAGGGCAAACTGCGTCCCGGCGACCAGTTCGAGAACGAGATCGGCATGTCCGACCGGCTGAACCTGTCCCGGCCGACCGTGCGCCGGGCCATCTCCGAGCTGGTCAACCAGGGCCTGCTGGTCCGCCGGCGCGGGATCGGAACCACGGTCGCGAACCAGATGGTGCACCGCAGGGCCGAGCTGACCAGCCTGTACGACGACCTCGAACGTGAGGGCCGGACACCGCGGACCGAGGTGCTCTCACTCGACTGCGAGGCCCACGACGACCGCGCCGCCGCCGTTCTCGAACTGCCGGCCGGGACCCCGCTGGTGGCGATCGTCCGGCTCCGCTACGCCGACGGCATGCCGCTCGCGATCATGCGCAACTGGTTGCCTCCGGCACTCGACGACCTGACCCTGGACGAACTCACCAGCACCGGCCTGTACGCCGTACTCCGGGCCCGCGGGATCCGACCGACGGTCGCCCGGCAGCGGATCGGCGCCCGCAACGCGAGCGCCGAGGAACGCCGTACCCTGCACATGACCAAGGCCGAGCCGCTCGTCACCATGACCCGCTCCGCCTACGCCGCCGACGGCTCGCCCGTCGAGTTCGGCGACCACTGCTACCGCGCCGACCAGTACTCCGTCGAGGTGGTGGTCTCCGAACGCTGACCGGCGCGCCGCGGCGTTGGCGTCACCCGGGTGACGCCAACGCCGGGCAACCACTCAGGCCTGGTTGGCCAGCAGGGTGCGGACCAGGCGGAGGCCGACGGACAGGTGCGCCAGCTCGGGGCCTTCGGTTTCGACGATCTCCTCGAGCATCGTGGCGGCTCGCGACAGGGCAGCCTCGTTCTGGTCCTGCCAGGCGATGACGCGTTCCTCCGGCTCGGCCGTGGCGTCGGTGGTTTCCAGCACCTGCGCGGTGAGACGGGCGTGCACCGCGTGCAGGTCGTCGCGCAGCGCCGCCCGCGCCATCGTCTGCCAGCGGTCACTGCGCGGCAGACCGATGATGCGCTCCAGGAAACGGCCGAGTTGCAGGCGCTCGCCGAGGGCGAAGTGGACCTTGGAGACCTCGTGGATGTCGAGGTCGCCGTGTGACGCGGTCTCGACGATGCCGAGGCCGGCGTACGCCGGGGGCAGCACGGCGATCCGGGTCGCGAAGTCGGCCGGAACCCCCTTGCTCACCAGGGCTTCCCGGCGTTGCTCGAACAACGCCAGCTCGCGTCCGCGCAGGACGTCGGGCAGCGCCGCGGTGAGCTTGGCGATCCCCGGCGCGAAGAACTCGATCAGTTCCTCGATGTCGACCGGCGGGCGCCGGTTGCTGACCAGCCAGCGGGTCGCCCGCTCGACCAGTGTGCGCGTCTCCAGCCGCATGTGCGTCTGGGTCATGGCGTCGACGACGTTGTCCAGCTCCGCGTTGCGGGTCAGCAGCTCCGGCTGCTGGAAGATCCGGCTGGCGGCCAGGTTGGCCCGGACGACATCCTCGATGGTGCCGCCGGTCTCCAGGGACAACCGGTGGTACGCCGTGATACCGGACGTGTTCACGAACTCGTTCACCACCTGGGTGGTGATGATCTCCCGGCGCAGCTGGTGGCTCTGAATCTGGTCGGCGAACCGTTGCTGGATCGCCTTCGGGAAGTAGCTGGCCAGCTTGTGCGCCAGGAACGGGTCGTCCGGCAGCGACGTCTTCAGCAGCTCGGACTCGAGCACGATCTTGGTGTACGCGATCAGCACGGACAGCTCCGGCGACGTCAGGCCACGGCCCTCGGCCTTGCGCCGCTTGAACTCGGCCACGCTCGGCAGGAATTCCAGTTCGCGGTCGAGGTGTCCCTGCTTCTCCAGCCGCCGTACCCAGTCCTGGTGGACGTGCATCAAGGCGGGCGCCTGCGCGGCCGCGTTCGCCAGCGCGATGTTCTGCCGGTAGTTGCTCTTCAGCACCAGCCCGGCCACCTCGTCGGTCATCGACGCGATGATGTCGTTGCGCTGCTTCTCGGTCAGGTCGCCGTCGGCGACCACCTTGTCCAGCAGGATCTTGATGTTCACCTCGTGGTCGGAGGTGTCCACGCCGGCCACGTTGTCGATGAAGTCGGTGTTGATCCGGCCGCCGTGCATCGCGTACTCGATCCGGCCCAGCTGGGTGAAGCCGAGGTTGCCGCCCTCGCCCACCGCGCGGGCGCGCAGCTCCGAACCGTTGATCCGGATCGCGTCGTTCGCCTTGTCGCCGACGTCGGCGTTGGTCTCGGCCGACGACTTCACGTAGGTGCCGATGCCGCCGTTCCAGAACAGGTCGACCGGCGCCTTCAAAATCGCGTTCATCAGCTCCGCAGGCGTCAGCGTGGCCGGCGTGCCCTCGATCCCGAGCACCTCACGCACCTCGGGCGAGATCGGGATCGCCTTGTCCGTCCGCGCGTACACGCCGCCGCCGGCCGAGATCAGCGACGGGTCGTAGTCCGCCCACGACGAGCGGGGCAGCTCGAACAGCCGGCGCCGCTCGGCGAAGCTCTTGGCCGCGTCCGGTGACGGATCCAGGAAGATGTGCCGGTGGTCGAACGCCGCGACCAGCCGGATGTGCTCCGACAACAGCATCCCGTTGCCGAACACGTCACCGGACATGTCGCCGACCCCGACGACGGTGAAGTCCTGGCTCTGGCAGTCATGCCCGAGCTCGCGGAAGTGCCGCTTGACCGACTCCCAGGCACCACGCGCGGTGATCCCCATCGCCTTGTGGTCGTATCCCACCGAGCCACCCGAGGCGAACGCGTCGCCGAGCCAGAACCCGTACTCCTTGGCGACCCCGTTCGCGATGTCCGAGAACGTCGCCGTGCCCTTGTCCGCGGCAACGACCAGGTAGGCGTCGTCACCGTCGTACCGGACCACGTCCCGCGGCGGAACGACGTCACCGGCAACGATGTTGTCGGTGATGTCGAGCAGCCCGGAGATGAACGTCTTGTACGACGCGATGCCCTCGGCCAGCCACGCGTCGCGGTCGACGGCCGGGTCCGGCAGCTGCTTGGCGTAGAACCCGCCCTTCGCGCCCACCGGCACGATCACCGAGTTCTTCACCATCTGCGCCTTCACCAGGCCGAGCACCTCGGTGCGGAAGTCCTCCCGCCGGTCCGACCAGCGCAGACCGCCACGGGCGACGGCGCCGAAGCGCAGGTGCACACCTTCGACCTGCGGCGAGTACACGAAGATCTCGTACGCCGGCCGCGGCTGCGGCAGGTCCGGGATCGCCTTCGGGTCCAGCTTCAGCGAGATGTACGGACGCGGTGAGCCGTCGGCGAGGTTCAGCTGGAAGTAGTTGGTCCGCAGCGTCGCCTTGATCACGGTCAGGTAGGACCGCAGGATCCGGTCCTCGTCCAGGCTCTTGACGGTGTCCAGCGCGGCCAGGATCTCCTTCTCCAACTGGCCCGCGAGCGACACCCGCTCCGGGTCGTCGGCGGGTCCGCGGGCCGGGTCGAAGCTGGTCTCGAACAGCTGGACCAGCAGGCTCGCCACGTCCACGTGGTTGAGGAAGGTGTTCTCGATGTAGTCCTGGCTGAACGGCGTACCGCCTTGCCGGATGTACCGCTGGTAGGCCCGCAGGATCGACACCTGACGCCAGCTCAGGTTGCCCCGCAGGACCAGCGCGTTGAGCTTGTCGGACTCGGCCCGGCCCTCCCACACCGCCTGGAACGTGTCGGAGAACAGCTTGCGCAGCTCGGGCCGCTCCTCCACGTCGCTCGGCACCTTGAGCCCGAAGTCGTAGATGTACGCCGTGGAGTCGCCGAGCCGGATCTCGTACGGCCGCTCGTCGATCACCTCGACGCCCATGTGGGTCAGATGCGGCAGCACCTGCGACAGCGACAGCGCCGAGCCGGTCCGGAAGACCTTGAACCGGCGCTCGCCCGCCCACTCCTCGTCCATCGGGGTGTAGAGCGACATGCCCAGACCGTTCTCCGGCGGCAGGCTCTCCAGCACGGTGACGTCGTTGACCGCGACGCGGGCGTCGAAGTCCTCCTTGTACGCCTCCGGGAACGCGTCGGCGTACTTGCGGGCCAGTTGCGTGACCGCACCGTCGCCGCCCTTGGAGTGCAGTGCGGCGACGAAGTCGTCGGCCCAGGCCCGGGTCGCCTCGACCACCTTCTGCTCGAGCAGCTCGGCGTCGTACTCACCGACCGTCTCGCCCTGCTTCATCCGGACGACGAAGTGCACCCGGGCCAGCACCGACTCGGTCACATAGGCGGCGTAGGTGACCGTCTCGGCGCCGATCGCGTCCTTGAGGATCTGCTGCATCCTCAGCCGGACCGCGGTGGTGTAGCGGTCGCGCGGCAGGTAGACCAGGCAGGACAGGTAGCGGTTGTAGACGTCACGCCGTACGAACAGCTTGACGGCGCGGCGCTCCTGCAGGTGCAGCACCGACTGGACGATCGGCAGCAGGTCCTCCACCGGCGCCTGCAGCAGCTCGTCGCGCGGGTACGTCTCCAGAACGTCGAGCAAGCCCTTGCCGCTGTGGCTGTTCGGGTCGAACCCGGTCATCCGGAACAGCTCCAGCGCCTTGCGCCGCAACACCGGCACCTGCATGACGCTCTCGGTGTACGCCGTCGACGACAGCAGACCGATGAACCGGGACTCCGCGACCGGCTCACCGGTCTCGTCGAACTGCTTGATGCCGACGTAGTCCAGGTACGCCGACCGGTGCACGGTGGAGCGTGAGTTCGCCTTGGTCAGGATCAGCAGCTTGCGCTCCTGCGCCTTCGCGCTCACCTCGGGCGGCAGCTTGCCCGAGTCCGGTTTCGGGTCGGCCCGCAGGATGCCCAGGCCGGAGCCCGGCCGGCCGCGCAGGATGCCCTGCGTGCCCTCCATGCTGAAGTCGTATTCGCGGTAGCCGAGGAAGGTGAAGTGCTCGTCGGCGAGCCACTCCAGCAGTTCGCGGGCATCTTCGACCTCGTTCTCGCCGACCGGCAGCTCAGACGCGTCGAGGCCGGCGGCGATGGTGACGGCCTTCTCGTGCATCTTCGGCCAGTCCTCGACCGCCACCCGGACGTCCTGCAGCACCTGCTGCAGTTTGTCCTCGAGCGCCCGCTGGTCGGCGACGTCGGGGATCCGCTCGATCTCCAGGTGCATCCAGCTCTCACGGACCAGGTCGTGCTCGTCCGAGGTGGTGGTGTCGTCCAGCACTTCCTGCAGGGTCCCGGCGATGTCCCGCCGTACGACGAACTGGGGGTGCACCAGCAGCTGCAGTTCGAGGTTGCGCTCGTTGATCGCCATCGACGCGCTGTCCACCAGGAACGGCATATCGTCGATGACGATCTCCACCACGGTCCGGCCGTTCGCCGACCAGCCGTGTTCCTCCGGGGTCGGGGTGAAGACGTGCACCTTCGCCGTACCCTGCGGACGCGACATCGCGGACTTGTAGTGGTGCTTCGCGGCGCCCAGGCAGTCGGTCGGCTCACGCTCGGCGACGTCCTCGGCGGCGACATGGCGGTAGTACCGCTCGAGGAAGGTTTTCAGCTTGGCCGGATCGATCGACTTGTCGTGCCCGTGTGTTCCCGCTGCGACCGCCTTGGCGAGCACTTCCGCCTTCTGGACGTCCAGCTTGCTCTGCATTCCCCACCGTCTCCAACGCGTGACATCGGCGCGGTTCGCGCCGGGCCGCACGACATTGTGCGGTCACTCAGAGACTAGTCCACCTTCGTCACTGGTGTGATGTCGGGACGAGCCTGTCGAGAGCCTGATCAGTCACCTTCGACACGTGCGCCGAGGCCCGGTGCCAAGCCGGCGGGCAAGGACTGCGCGGCGCGCATGCGACAGCTCACCGGGCGTGATCCGGACGGCCTCCGAGGACCACGTGCCGACTGCCGCATCGCCCGGTCGAAGGGTCGCGCAGCAGGGTCAGGCCTGACCGCTGACCTCCGGCGGGCATTCGCTCTCGCAGTGCTTGCCGATGGTCTCGATGATCTCGTCGGACGCCTCGCCGAGCGCGATCATCCGGTCCGGGCCGAGGACGTCGACGAAGAACTGGCGGACCCGGGCGGCATGCACCGGCGCACAGGCCTTGATCGCGGCCATCCCCTCGTCGGTGATGGCGATCTCGGGATAGCGGGAGTCGCAGGCCTCCCGCCGGATCAGGCCGCGCTTCTCCATCCGGGTCAGGTGGTGCGACATCCGGCTCTTCTCCCACTGCGTCGCCCGGCCCAGCTCGAAGGCGCGCATCCGGCCGGACTCCGACTCGGACAGGTTGACCAGGATCTCGAAGTCCGAGGTGGACAGACCGAACTCACGCTGCAGGTGACGCTCGAGGTGCGTCGTCAGCGTCTTGTTCATCAGCAGATAGCTGCGCCACGCGGTCTGCTCGTCGTCGTCGAGCCACGGTCCCTTGCCCACGCGCCCATCCTACTCGCCCTGGTTGACGTATCAACTCAGCGCGCTATGCTTCGGGAGTTGACACATCAACTCAGAAGGAGTTCGTGCAGATGAGCAGGAAACTGATCGCGGTCGTCGGAGCCACCGGAGCGCAGGGCGGCGGGCTGGTCCGCGCGATCCTCGAGGACCCGTCCGGGGAGTTCGCCGTCCGCGCGCTGACCAGGGACCCGGAGTCCGCTAAGGCCAAGGCCCTCGCGGCGGCCGGCGCCGAGGTGGTCGCCGCCGATCTCGACGACGAGGCGAGCATCCGGGCCGCCTTCGAGGGTGCGTACGGCGCCTTCGTCGTGACGAACTACTGGGCTCCGCGGCCGCCCGAAGACGCGGCCGCGCGCACACCCGCCGAGATGGAACTGGCCCACGCCGAGACCGCCGCCCGGGCCGCTCGTGACGCCGGTGTCAGCCACGTGATCTGGTCGACACTCGAGGACACCCGGGAGTTCTTCGGTGACCGGGACGACGTACCCAGCCTGGACGACGGCCGCTACAAGGTCCCGCACTTCGACGCCAAGGGCGAGGCGGACGAGACCTTCACGCAGTACGGCGTACCGACGACGAACCTGCGGACGGCGTTCTACTTCGACGCCTTCGTCAGCGGGATGGGCCCGGTCCGGGCCGAGGACGGCACGCTGACCATCACCATGCCGATGGCCGACAAGCCGCTGTCCGGTATCGCCTCCGACGACATCGGCCGCACCGCCCTCGCCGTCTTCAAGCGCCCCGACCTGATCGGCACCACGCTCAGCATCGCCGGCGACCACCTCACCGGCGACCAGTACGCCGCCGCGCTCACCGAAGCCCTGGGCGAGACGGTCGTCTACCGTCCGCTCCCCTGGGACCAGTACCGCGCCCTCGACTTCCCCTTCGCCGTCGAGTTCGCCAACATGTTCCAGTTCTACGCCGAGAACCACGAGCGCTTCACCGGCGACCGCGACCTGGACAGGGTCCGCGAGCTGAACCCGTCGCTCCAGTCGTTCCCCGACTGGCTCGCCAAGCACAAGGACCAGCTCAAAGCAGCGCAGAACTGACCAAGAACCTCCGGTGATGCGGATTCAGCGATGTGCGCTGGAGATCGACGCGGTGGCGATCGTTCGCCACCGGTACATGCCGTGATCGCGGTTCAGCTCTGTCAGAGCAACCGATTCGATGTCGACGGAGATCGGAGGCGCTGAGACACGATCGACGGCGGCTGCGACGGCATCCGCCGAACCGGACGCACAGGAGTAGGCGAGACTGACATGGGGACGTGAGCCATCGGGGAAGTCGGCGAACCGCTCATCCCCGAGGACGTCCCTGACGGCCGACCGGATCGCAGAGGTCACGGGCTCGATCCGTGCAGAAGGCTGCGCCGGGAGGACGATCGCCTCGGGCCATACGACGGCGCGCTCGAACTCGACCGTGATCGGGCGCATCGCTGCCAACCGGGCCCGGGTTGCGGTGATCACCGCATCCACTTCAGGCGTGTCGACAGCGTGGACATGGTCAACACCCTGCACCGTCAGGTGGAGCCATCGGCGCGGGACCAGCCGGAAGCCGGAGAACTTCGCCACGACGGACTGATAGCGATCAACCAGCCGGTGAAGCCCGGTTTGGTGCTGGAACGTGACGTACCAGGTGTAGTACCGGGTCCCGCGCCGCCATCCAGGTCGCCACCACCAATGGTCGCGCAGTTCGTCGGCATGCACCCGGGTGTCTTCCGATCTCACGCTCGTGTTCGTTACCCACAGCGGAAAGCTCAAACAACCAGCTGCCTCGCAGCGTGCTGTTGACGGGAGGGTTTGCAGGAGGTTCCGGACGGGCACCTGGTTCCAGCTCCACTCGCAGCCACTGAGGGCGGCGGATTCGTATGCGGATCGTGGTGACCGGGGCCACCGGCAACGTCGGTACGGCGGTGATGACAGAGCTCCTCACGCTGTCCGGGATCGACTCGGTGGCCGGCATCGCGCGCCGGCCCGTGCCTCACGGCTATCTCGACCAGGTCGAGTGGCATCGAGCCGACGTCGCCGCTGACGACCTGCTGCCACTGCTTCGCGGCGCGGATGCGGTCGTCCATCTGGCTTGGCTGTTTCAGCCGACGCATCAGCCGGAAGTCACCTGGCGGACCAATGTGGAGGGCACTGCTCGCGTACTGCGCGCGGCCGCCGAGAGCGGTGTTGCGACGGTGGTGGTGGCGTCGTCCGTCGGTGCGTACTCCGCTCGCCGGTCGGCGACCCCGGTCGACGAGACGTGGCCGACCGACGGCGTACCGACGGCCGCGTACAGCCGCGAGAAGGCGTACGTCGAGCGCCTGCTCGACAGCTTCGAGCATGAGCGACCCGGGACGCGGGTGGTGCGGATGCGAACAGCCTTCGTCTTTCAGCGGGTCGCGGCGGTCGAACAGCGCCGGATCTTCCTCGGGCCGCTGGTGCCTGCTTCGCTCGTGTTGCGCCACGGCCGGATTCCGTTCTTGCCTGATCCCGGCGGCGGACTCGTGCTGCAGGCGTTGCACGCGACGGATGCGGCGCGGGCGTACGGGACGGCTGTGTTGCGGCCAGTGCGCGGCGCTTTCAACGTGGCTTCCGAGCCGGTGCTCGACATGGAACGCATAAGTCGGTTGCTCAAGAGCCGGGCGGTACCCGTGCCGTTCCGCGCCGTACGGGCCGCGATGTCGGTGGCGTGGGGTGCACATCTGGTTCCGGCCGCACCCGGATTGCTGGATCTGGTCCGCGCTCTGCCCGTGATGGCCACCGACCGTGCCCGCGAGGAGCTGGAGTGGGAACCCAAAGTCTCGAGCATCTCGGCCGTGGAGGACTTTCTCGACGGCCTGCGCTCGGGTGAGGGCGGACCGACTCCCCCACTCGCGGCGCACTCCGGCGGGCCATTGCGCTGGCGCGAGTTCGCGACCGGCGTCGGTGCGCGACCGTAGCTCCCAATAACGGCGACGTTCGAATCTATCGCCAACGGGTACTGGCGATACATGTCCGACTGGGCGGGCTGGGAACTGGGGCGCGTGGTGCTGGTCCTGACCACGGTGCTGTTCGCCGGCATCTGGGTGCAGGTGTCGCTGATGCACTGGGCGGGCGGTTTCAAGCACGTCGCGATGTGGGGTCCCGTCGTGGCGACGCCGCTGTTCATCGCCGCCGCGGCGGCCGGCGCCGTGACCCGCAGCGGCTGGTTCGGCTGGGTGCTGGCGGCGCTGTTCGCAGCGGCGGTGCTGGAGGGCCTCGGCGGCCTGGTATTCCACCTGAAAGGTGTTGTCCGGCAGATCGGAGGCTGGAGTCTGCGGAACCTGCTCGCCGGGCCGCCACCCGTGCTACCGGTCGCGTATGCGCTGATCGGAGTGCTCGGGCTGGTCGGGGTGATGTGGGATGCCTGAGTCCCGCTATCCGACCCACGACGAGTTTTGGCGCAGGCTGGATGAGCGTCAGGTCGAACCCGACCTGCAGGCGGAACTGCGCGAGCGGACCCGCCGCGAAGAGCAAGGGGTGTTGCGGCTGCCAGCCGCTGCGCTGGTGGCCGTGGTGGCGCGGCTGGTGCCGGGCACGATTCCGCCTGAAGCGCTAGCGGCGTTCATCGACGACCGCTTTGACCAGCAGCTCGGCCGGGCCGACGACAAGGCCGGTCTGGCGCCGCGCGCGGAGCTCATACCAGCGGGGCTGCGGTTGCTGGATGAGCAGGCGAGGGGGCTGGCGGGTGTCAGCTTTGCCGAGCTGGACGAAACAGCCCAGGACGATCTGCTGCGCCGGGCCGAGCGCGGCCGGCTGCAGACCCCGGACCGGTTCGACTGGTCGGTCTGGTTCCGCAGAATCCGCGCCCTCGCGCTGCTGGGCCTGGGGTCGGATCCACGCGGCATGGTGTTCATGGGTTTCCCCGGCCCCAGCTACCGGTCCGGCTACGTCTGGCTGGACGAGCAGGAGGTTGCCGCCCGGGCGGCCCGGCGGCGGGGGTACCTGTGGCTGTGATCCCGCTCGAGACGCGCGCCCGCAGCATGCCGATGGCCCAGTCCCACGACCGCGCGGATGTCTGCATCGTCGGCTGCGGTGCCGGCGGATCGGTGCTGGCCAAGGAACTGGCCGAGCGTGGCTGGCGCGTCGTTGTGCTGGAGGCCGGTGACTGGCTGTCCACCGAGGACGATCTGCGCCAAGACGAGCTGCACATGCTCGGGCGGTTCGACTGGGACGACCGCCGCTGGCTGGCCGGGAGCGAGGAACTGGAGCTCGGGCACCGCCGCGACGGGCGCGGTGTCGGCGGCGGGACGATCCACTTCGGCGGTGTCGCGCTGCGACTGTGGCCCGAAGACTTCCAGCGGTACACCCGCGACGGCGTCGGCGCCGATTGGCCGATCAGCTACGCCGAGCTCGAGCCGTTCTACGACACCGTGGAGCAAGAGCTCGCGCTGTCCGGGCCGCACCACATGCCCTGGGGCCCGCATCCGCACGCCTATCCGCAGCCACCCCATCGGCTGACCGCACGTGACACGGTGGTTGCCCGGGGCATGGAGCGCCTCGGGATCCGGTGGACCGAGAACGCGCTCGCGATCCTGACCGGTCGCCACGAGGGCCGTTCGCCGTGCATGAACTACGGCTACTGCCAATGGGGCTGCAAGAGCCGCGCGAAGAGCTCGATGCACGTCAGCTACGCGCCCAAGGCGATCCTCGCCGGCGCCGAGATCCGCCCCCAGGCCCGTGCGGTGCAGCTGGAGGTCGACGACCGCACCGGCGACATCAACGGCGTGATCTACCACCAGGACGGTACGACGCACCGCCAGTACGCCGATGTCTACGCGCTGTCGGCGTTCTGCGTCGAGGACCCCCGCCTTCTGTTGCATTCGGCAACATCGCGCTACCCCGACGGCTTGGCGAATTCTTCCGGCACCGTCGGCCGCTACCTGCTCGCCCACGTCGCCGACAGCCACCTCGCCCGGTTCGACCAGCCGATCCACCAGTGGTCCACCGCTCCCGGCACCCTGCTCAGCCAGGAGCACTACGGCACCCAGACCGGCCGCGGGTTCGCCGGGGGCTGGAGCTGGATGACGTCGTGCCTGTTCCCGGCCGAGTTCGCGATCACGCTCGCCCGCGCCGGCGACGGTTGGTGGGGCCGGCGGCTCGTCGAAGAACTTCAGGCCTACCCGCAGTACACCGTGCTCGGCACCGAGGGCGAGTGCCTGCCGTCGCCTGACAACCGGGTCGAGCTGTCCGACGACATCGACGAGTACGGCGTTCCGAGGCCGCTGATCACGTTCTCGTACGGCGACAACGAGAACGCCATGCGCGAAGAAATACACCGCATCGGCCGGGAGATCCTCGAGGCGGCCGCCGCGACCCGCGTGGAGATCAGTACCGGCAACGACCACACCATGGGCGGCTGCCGGATGGGCGACGACCCCGCGACCTCTGTCGTCGACCGCGACCTGAAGACGTGGGACCACCGCAACCTGTTCATCTGTGACGCCAGCGTCTTCGTCACGTCCGGCGGCGCACAGCCGTCGCAGACGATCATGGCGCTCGCCGTACGGCTCGCCGCCCACCTCGACCGCAATCACCCACGCCCAGCCCAACGGGCCGCGACGGCGTCATCAGCGTGATCGTTTCGAAGGAGGAACCCATGGACCACACCGCGCAGACCGGCCCGCTGCATCGAGCGAAACACCCCAAGACGATTCTCGCCGGGCCCTACGGCCACCCGTTCCATCCGGTCATGGTGACAGTGCCGATCGGTGCCTGGGTCGCCAGCGTGGTGTTCGACGTCGTCGCCCTGGTCAGCTCCGGGAAAGAGGGCACCTTTGCCGAAGGCGCCTACTGGCTCATCGGCATCGGCATCATCGGAGCCGTGCTTGCCGCCGTGTTCGGGCTGATGGACCTGGTCGCCATCCCCCGCGGCACCAAGGCGTTCCGTACCGGGCTGATTCACATGACGCTCAACCTCGTCGTCGTCATCCTGTTCGCCGTCGGCTTCGCGGTCCGAGCCTCGCAAGGCTACGAGGAGACGAGCATGGGCGGGTTCATCCTCAGCCTGATCGCGCTGGCACTGCTCGGCGTGTCCGGCTGGTTGGGCGGCATGCTCGCCTACCACTACGGCGTCCGCGTCGCCGCCGAGGAAACCCAAACCGAAGGTTTCCGCTGAGCGGCCCCCCGGAGACCGCACTGTGGAGGCACCGTCAATGTGGCTACGCGTGCCGGCGTCGGAAGGTGCGCAACCACCGGTTCGCGCGAGCCCACGCGGTCAGCAGACCGATCGGGACAAGGGCGATGAACCCGAAGTCGAACGGGTTCCAGCGGGACGACCCCGGGTCCCGAACTCTCGTCGGTTTCTGCGGATCGACCTCCAGTGCTATCACGTCACCGGTCGCCGGCCGTTGATCGATGTCCTCCACGAGGACGTGAACTCCTTGGAACGGTGCTTGGAGTTCGGCGTTGAAGGTCGGACCGCGCTGGTCGTAATTCGTCCGGATCACCTGGGCCGGTACCAGCTCCGCGCGTCGATTGAGGACCAGATCGTCGTACGCGAAGGACATCGACAGACCGGCCATGACCGCGATCCACACCAGACCCAGCACCAGACCGAGCGTGGACCACTCGCCAACGGGAGTGCCCAGTACGGCACGCTCGAGCCACGGCCCGTCATCGGGCGGAACGGGACGGCGATGCCTACCCGCGTCCATCAGTCGCCCCGGTCCACGGAAGCATGCCGACCGAAGCCTCGTCGGCGAAGACGAGCAGTCAGGAGCACGCTGGCGCCGGCGGCGAGCACGATGGTTCCACCAACCGAGATCATGCCGGCCGCCACGGTGGAGGTCGCGGAATCGGCCGCGAAGTACTCTGCATCCGCGAGTGCGATCACCTGATCCGGGTCGTCGGATTTGTAGAGAATCGCCAGCGGCGGTGCGTAGCGCGTTCCTGCTGCGGGCGGGTGCCGGCCGACCTCGTTACCTTCGGGATCCCCAAGGCTGTTCGTCAATGTCGCTATGTGAATGTCGGTTGCCACGGAGAAGACGACGTGGACCTCGTCGATGTAGTCACCGCCCCTGCCCGTGTCGACATGCAATTGGACGGTGCTGGCCATCGTCGGTACGCCCGTGCTCAGAAAGTCCTGCGCGACAGCCTTCTGATGGCGTACGTCGAGGAGAACCACCACTCCGAGCCCCGCAACGAGCAGCGCAAAGACGCCAACCGCCGACGCCCACCGCTGCACCAGGTTCATCCCCATCGTTCGTTTCGCGGCCGGGCCTGGGGAAGCTGGGCCGTCGGCAGTGCCCCCGCGATACCGGCGGGCACCTGGGCTCGACCACACGCCCCGCTGAGTCTGCGCTCTGCGAACATGCGGGCTCCACGTGGATGGGGCTCCGGGTGGATGTTCTTCATGTGCCGAGTACGCGGACGCGGTGGTGGGTCAGGCGGTCGGTGATCAGCTCGTTGGCCTGCCGGCCCGCCGGCGTACGGTCGGCGGACAGCAGACTGCCTGACGACTGGATCCACAGCCGCCTGCCGTCGCGCAGCCGGAACGACCACAGACCGTTGGTCGAGTTGAACGACGCCCGCTTCACCTCGTCCAGACTGACGACCATGCTTCGCCCGGTCTCGGCGCCGTCGATCGTCATCAGGTCACCGTCGAGGATCAGCTGAGCCTTCCACCCGCCGAAGGTGATCGGACCGCGCAGTACTTTCACCATGCTCATGTGCATGTGAGTCGAGCCTTTCGTCGACGAACTCCGTTGCCGACCAGGCTTCCCGGCGCACCGTGACCCCGTCCTCCGGACCGCCTCAGGGCAGATCCGGTACGACGGACTCACCCGTACTATCCGTGAGCCAACCCGGGGTGTTACACCTCGGTCCTGAGCGGCGGTCCCCGGCGCTTGGGGGGCGCCTGGGGACCGCCTTCGCGGCCAGCTCGGGGGGCTGGAGCCGGGCCCGCGGGACTACCGGTACCCGCTCGTCGCTCGAGCAGTCGCTCAGGGTGATGGACGGCGGGCTATCAGGTGACCCCCGTGCTGTGTTCTCAACACGGGCAAATCGTCCAGCGCGCTGTCGGATCCCGACGGGAAGACACAAGCGCCTGTCCGCCCGCTACATCGCCGCACCCCGTCGATCCGTTACAGCTGCGTGAAAGGGAAATGAAAGCGGGCTGGGCTGTCATGGTGGCGGCGCCGGCTGGACGCGCCTGGCGGCGAACCCTTCGACAGGAGAATCCCACGCATGCGTCGTTCGTTGATCTGGACTGCTCTGGCTGGTTGTGTACTGCTCGTGCTGACTCCTCTGACCGCGGAAGCCGGCGTGCGCACCCGCGACGTCAAGACCCTCACCTTCAACATCCATCACGGACAAGGCACCGACGGCCGGCTCGATCTCGAGCGGGTCGCCAGGGTGATCGAGTCAACGGGGGCCTCGGTGGTCGGGCTGCAGGAGGTCGACAAGTTCTTCGATGCCCGCAGCAACTGGATGGACCAGCCGGCCTGGCTGGCGGCGCGGCTGCGGATGAACTACGTGTTCGCCCCCAACCTGGACTGGGATCCGCTGGAGCCGGGCAAGCCGCGCCGCCAGTACGGCACGCTCGTGCTGTCGAAGTACCCGATCGTCGACTCCCGTAACACCCTGCTGCCGCTGACGCCCGGGCGCGAGCAGCGCGGTCTGCTGGAGGCCGTGATCGACGTCGACGGTACGCCGTTGCGGTTCGCCGACACCCACCTGACGACGAGCAACGACGGGGAGCGGCTGCAACAGGTCAACGCGATCGTCGGACTGCTGAAGGACGCCGCCGAGCCGACGATCCTGGTCGGCGACATGAACGCGATCCCGGCCTCCACTGAGCTGAAGACGCTTACGACGCACTGGAGCGACACCTGGCCGCAGGTCGGGCTGGGACTCGGTCTGACCAGCCCGGCCCTGCTCCCGGTCCGCCGGATCGACTACCAGCTGCACAGCGCCCAGCTGACGCCGAAGGCGGCGTACGTCCCGAGCACCTTGGCGTCCGACCACCTCCCGGTCGCCGCCACCTTCACCCTCGCCTGAGCCGGGCGCTCACGCCGAGCTCAAGCGTGACGGGGTGACCTGTCTCACACACCTGTCACAGCGATCGATCACCCGGTGTCTTGTGACCGAACCCTGGTCCGAAGGAGACAGCATGACCGGATACACCGAGGTGATCGTGATCGGCGGCGGGTACGCCGGCGTGATGGCGGCCAATCGCCTGACGCAGCGCGACGACGTGAAGGTGACCCTGATCAACCCGCGGCCGGCCTTCGTCGAGCGGATCCGCCTGCACCAGCTCGTGGGCGGATCCGACGACGCGGTGGTGGACTACAAGGAGGTGCTGGCCGACGGCGTACGGCTGGTCGTCGACACCGTGACCCGGATCGACGCTCCCGGGCGCAAGGTCGAGCTGGCAACAGGGGCGACGGCCGGCTACGACTACCTCGTCTACGCCGTCGGCAGTCGCAGCGCCGAGCCGAGCGTGCCCGGCGCGGCTGAGTTCGCCTATCCGACCGGGAGCCTGGAGGAGGCGCAGCGCCTGCGTTCCGTGGTCGACGCAGCACCTGCGACTGCCTCGGTGACGGTGGTCGGTGGCGGCCCGCTCGGCATCGAGACGGCCGCGGAGCTCGCCGAACTGGGCGGCACCGTGACTTTGATCTGCGGCGGGCAACTCGGTCCGTACCTGCATCCCCGGGGCAGGCGCTCGGTGCGCAAGGGATTGTCCAAGCTCGGTGTGAACGTGCTCGACGGGCCTCACTCGAAGGTCACGGCTGTGACGCGGGACGCCGTACACCTTGCCGACGGTCGCGAACTCCCGAGCACGGTGACGATCTGGACCGCGGGCTTCGGCGCTCCGGACCTGGCCGCCCGCAGCGGGTTGAGCACCGACGCCGTCGGGCGGCTGCGTACCGACGAGACGCTGACCAGCGTGGACGACGACCGCATCGTCGCGACCGGGGACGCCGCGGCGCCTTCCGATGCGCCGTTGCGGATGAGTTGCCAGGCCGCCCTGCCGCTGGGCTCGCACGCCGCCGACACAGTGCTCAGCCGGATCGCGGGCGAACGACCCGCGGACTTCGGCAAGGGGATTGCCGCCATGTGCATCAGCCTGGGGCGTCAGGCCGGCGTCTTCCAGTTTGCCCACCGCAACGACGTCGCCATGAGATTGCACCTCAACGGGCGGCTCGGCGCGAAGCTCAAGGAGGCGGCGTGCAGGAGTCCGCTCAAGCAGCTGGCGGAGGAGGCGGACAAGCCCGGTTCGCACAGCTGGCTGATCAACGACGGTTCCCGCCGCAAGCGGCTCCAGGCCAACCGGGGCGCGCCGCAGACCACCACCCGCTGAACGGCGGCCGTGAGGACGAGCCTCCCTATCGCCGCAAAGGTACGTCGATGCTCCCGAGCAGACCGGAGACCGCGGCGACGCGAGCTGCCGTACCGAGGGTCCTCAGGATGGGGCTTTCAGGCCGGTGCTGCGGAGTTCGAGGTCGGCGAGCTTGGCGATGACCTCGGTGTCGCCGTTCCGCCAGGCCGAGACGGGGTCGCCGGAGATCCTGGCCAGCCGGTGCATCGGCTGGTTGGCCATCGCCCGGAGCGCGAACAGGTCCAGGTCGGCGGCGCTGTCGATGAACTTCTGTGCCGCCGTCGCGCGCCGCGAGAACCGGATCCGCCGCGGCAGCCAGAGCAGCAGCGCGAACAGCACCGGCAGTCCGATCGTCACCCCGGCCAGTACGTACGCCAACTGCTCCACGGCCTCGGCCTGGTCCCGGCCGGCCTGCGCCAGCTTCCCCGCGGCCGACGCGGCTCCGTCGACCGGCGACCGCAACTGGTCCCCGACTGCCGGCACCTTCCCGATCGGCTCGGACAGTCTCCGCAGGTCGCCGGCCAGCCCGTCCCCCGCCTCGGCGGCCTTCCGGCCCGGCGCACCCAACGCGTTGGTGATCCGGAAGACCACCTGGCCCAGCTCGACACACAGCCAGATCCACCCCACCAGCATCAGATCGCCCACGACCTGACCGAACCGCTGCGACCCCACATCGGAGTAGAGCTTCACCAGCCACATTCCTTCCCGGCAGAGGGTCCCGTGGCCGGTGAGACTAGAGGGTCGTGCGCAGATCCCACAGCAACGGGTAGTAACGGAGGTCGAGACGGCTCCGGAGATAGCCGGCTCCGGACGAGCCGCCGGTGCCCGGCTTGGTGCCGATCATGCGCTCGACCATGACGACGTGGCGGGCTCGCCAGGCGGCGCCGAGCTCGTCGTGCTGGAGCAGGGACTCGGCGATCTCCCAGACGGCGGCGTAGTGGCCGCGGTCGCCGGCGACCTTGCGCAGGGCGTCGCGGACGGCGTCGTCCGAGTCGGTGCCGAAGCCCGCATTCCCCAGGACGACGAGGAACGCGTCCCACAGCGTCGGCTCCGCGAGCCGGCGCTCGAGCCGGGCCGTCTCGGCCTCGGTCAGGCCGCGGAACCGCCGGACGAACGACGGGTCCTTCGCGCCGGACAGGAACTCGATCTCGCGGAACTGCACCGACTGGAAGCCGCTGGCCGGCGACAACCGATGCCGGAACTCGCCGAAGTCCTGCGGCGTCATCGTCTCCAGGATGTCGATCTGCTGCGTCAAGGTCCGTTCGATCGTGTGCACCCGCCGGAGCAGGTGCTCGGCCAGCCACAGCTCGCCGGTGAGCAGCGCGTCCCGGGACGCGGTCAGCTCGTGCAGGATCTGCTTGAACCACAGCTCGTACACCTGGTGGACGGTGATGAACAGCAGCTCGTCGTGCGCCGGGGGGTCCGACTCCAGCCGCTGCTGATCGAGCAGCTCGGCCAGCCGCAGGTAACTGCCGTACGTGAGCCGGCCACCCTCCTCGCCGAAGTGGATGTCGACCCCGTCCCACCGCCCGGCCACGCCGTCACCAGTGCTCATGAGGCCGAGGGTAGCCCAAGCCTCCATCCGCGGCAGGATCCACGGATGAGGCTGAGTCCGTGACCGGTCAGGGATTCGCTCGTTGGGTGTGGGGTACGCCGATCCGAGGAGTTGCATGTCCGCCACGGTCCAGACCCGGTCCGATCCTGGGCTCGTCCCGGGACCAATCCAGGGGCCCACCCGTGAGGAACCGCTGATCGAGGCGTTGCTGCCCGACGACTACGCGTTCCTGGTTCACCTGGCGTATCTGATCCTGCCACCGTCGGTCAGCCGGCAGCGACGGGTCGCCGCGGCGCATGCCGTCGTACAGCGGGTCCTGCCGGCCGAGGGTTCGTGCTCGCGCGAGTTCCTCCGGCGGCGGGTCGTCCAGGAGGCGGCCCGCCAGGCGTCCCGCCGTACGGCGTTGTGCCGGCTGGGCAGCCTGTTCGCGCCGTCGGACGCAGCGGACTTCACCCCGTGCCCGAGGGACCTCGATCCGGCCGCCATCCCCCGTCGGGTCCGGCGCGGGCGCCGGTTCGCGATCGGCGTCACCGCCCTCACCGTGGCTCTCATCCTGGCCTACCTGCTGACTGCGACGCCGTGAGCGAGGTACCGTCCGTGACATGACGCGACGGGAGACGTTGCTCCGCGTTCATCGGGAGAACGGTTGCATCTTCACGTTGACGCTGCTCCTCGACCCCGAGGGCGGCGACCGTGGCATCACGTTCACCGAGTTCTACGACTACGGGCCGGCCAGTGACGATCCCGGCCGCGAATACGGCTACAGCGTCCATGCGCCGTACGACGCCCTGGAAACCCTGGCGGACCACTACGCGCCGGACGCGGACGGGACCCCGGAGGACCGCCTCGTCGACGCGCTCAAGGTGGTGGTCCAGGACGGCGACCGGCTCGGCCTGAAGGGGAGCCAGCGCCGCGTGCTCGAAGGCTTCGAGGTCGCCGGGGTGCCGGCCACCACCAGCGTGTGGAGCTGGATCAACGACTGAGCTGGATCCGGGCGTTGACCAGCACGACCCACAGCGCACAGCCGGGCACCGTGGCCAGGCCCGCCAGCGGCACCTGGTTGACGATGACGATCGCGGCCGCCAGTACGACGAGACTCAGCAAGGTCAGGTGTGGTCGCCGTACGGTCGCATAGACCGCGGTGCGCAACGACACTTGGGTGTCGGCCATCCGCACGAGGCCGATGCCGAGGGTCAAGATCGCGACGACGACCAGCAGCGGGACCAACGCGGCACCGGGCCGGTCGTCGTGCAGGATGACGATGTCGGTCACCAGGATTCCCAGCACCGCGACGGTGAGTGCCCAGGGCAACAAGGCTCGACGGGCGACGCGCCGGTAGCACCGGAAGAACGAACCCTGGTCGTCGAGATAGGCGAAGGACGCCGCCAGCGCAGGCCCGACGCAGAGCGCCAGCACCCAGAAGAACACCGGATACCTCAACGGCTCCGCAACCACGGCGAGCGCACCCAGGAGTGGCGCACACCCGACGGCCAAACCCCCGTTCACCACCAGGACGCGATGGACGAAGGACCAGATGAGGTCCCAGGCGTCGGCGCGGACGTTGACGCGGGCGAGTGGCGAACCCATCACTTCAGTCCACTCGTGGCGATACCGCGGACGAAGTACTTCTGGCCGAGCAGGAAGATCACCAGGATCGGCAGCACGGACAGCACCGAACCGGTCATGATCATCGCGAACTCCGCGTCGTACAGGCCGATGAACGAGCGCAGGCCGAGCTGGATCGTCCACAGCTTGTTGTCGGTCAGGTAGATGAACGGGCCCATGTAGTCGTTCCAGGTGTTCACGAACGTCAGCAGCGCGAGACTCGCCAACGCCGGCTTGGACAGCGGCAGGATGATCCGCGCCCAGATGCCGTACTCGCTCAGCCCGTCCAGCCGCGCCGCCTCGCTCAGCTCGTCCGGGATGGTCAGGTAGTACTGCCGCATCAGGAAGACACCGAACGCGCTGAACGCCTGCAGCAGGATCAGCGACAGGTGCGTGTTCACCAGTCCGGCCTTCTGCATGATGATGTACTGCGGCACCATGTACGCCTGCCACGGCACCGCGATCGTCGCGATGTACGCCAGGAACAGCGCGTCCCGGCCGGGGAACCGCACCTTGGCGAACCCGTACGCCGCGAAGCTCCCGGTCAGCACCTGCAGCGCGGTGATGGTGAGGCTGAGGAACACCGAGTTGCGCAGATACGTGAGCAGCGGGATCCGCTCCCAGATCTTGCTGAAGTTGTCCCAGTGGAACTCGGCCGGGATCCACCGGATCGGCACGCTGAACACCTCGTTGTCCAGCTTCAGCGACGACGACACCATCCAGGCGAACGGCACCAGGACGGCGACCGACAGAACGACGAGCAGCAGGTACGCCAGTCCGCGCCGTACCGGAGACAGGTTCCGCCGCGGCGGGGCCGGCGGAGCCTCCGGTACGACGTCCGGGATCGGTGGCCGGGTCGTGGTGATGGTCATCGCTCACTCCTTCGCTGCAGCCGGAACTGCACCAGCGTGATCGTCAGCACGATGACGAACAGCACCATCGACACCGCCGACGAGTAGCCGAACCGGCCCTGCGTGATGCCCTCGCGGAAGATCACCTGGGACAGCACCAGCGTCGAGCGGCCCGGGCCGCCCTCGGTCATCACCTGGACCAGGTCGAACACCTTGAAACTGGAGATGGTCAGCATGATCAGCACGAAGAACGTCGTCGGCCGCAGCGACGGCACGGTGATGTTCCAGAACCGCTGCCACGCGCTCGCACCGTCGACCTGCGCCGCCTCGTACAGCTCGCCGGGGATCGTCTGCAGACCGGCCAGGTAGAGGATCATGTAGTAGCCGAGATCCCGCCAGACGCTGGCCAGGATCACCGCCGGCATCGCCCAGGTGGTCGACGTGGTCCAGCCCGGCGGGTTGTCGATCCCGATCGCCCGGAGGAACTGGTTGACCGGCCCGAGTTCGGGGCTGAGCAGCATGTTCCACACCACCGCCACCGCGACCAGCGAGGTGATGTAGGGGAAGAACAGCGCGGTCCGGAAGAACCGGACCCCGCGCAGCCGCTGGTTCAGCAGGACGGCGAAGCCGAGGGCCGCGCACAACGTCAACGGCACGTGGCCGACGGCGTAGTACGCCGTGTTGCGCAGCGCCGTCCAGAACGTCTCGTTGTGGATCATCCGCTCGAAATTGGCCAGGCCGACCCACTTCGGGGTGCTGTAGGAGTCCCAGTCCAGGAAGGACAGCGCCAGCGACGCGATCACCGGAACCAGGGTCAAGGTGGCGAAGCCGAGGAAGTTCGGCAGGATGAAGCTCCAGCCGAGCCGGATGCTCCGCCACCTCCTGCTCGCCTCGCTCGGCGGGGCGACTGTGCTCGTCACAGGGATCAGCCGACCTCGTTCTTGACCCGCTTGGACATCTCGGCCAGACCGGCGTCGAGCGACTTCTCCCCGGTCATGATCAGCTCGTGCTCCTCGGTCAGGATCGTGTCGACATCGGCGGTCTTGTCGGTGACCGGCATCTCCAGCACCACCTGGTCGGGCTTGAACGCCTTCTTCGACACCGCGTCCTGCGGTACGCCGGGCAGCGCGAAGTATGTGTCGAGAATCGCCTGGCTCTGCAGCGACGGCGTGACACCGGCCTTGGCGATCGCGGTGGCGCCCTCCTCGCTCGCGGCCCAGGTGACGAACTTCTTCGCCGCGTCGGCGTGCTTGGAGTTCTTGTTCACCGCGAACGCGGTCGGTGACCCGAACGTGGTCACCTTGCCGGTCTCGCGCTGCGGCAGCGGTGCGACACCCCACTCGATCTTGGTCTTGCTCGCCTTGGTGTCGGCCAGCAACTGGGCGGCGTACCAGGTGCCCATCGGCATCATCGCGGCCTTGCCGGTGGAGAACATCGAGTTGTAGCTGACCTTCTGGCTGGATGCGGTTGCCCAGGGCAACAGAGCGCCGGCCTGCTGCAGGTCGAGCGTCATCGCGTACTGGTCCTTGAAGAACCCGTAGTCGCCGCCGAGCAGGTCCCCGCCGCTCTGAGCGGCGGCGGTGGCCTGGACGACGGAACGCCAGGTGTGCTGGTAGGCGCCGTACACCTTGGTTCCGCCGTCACCCTTGCTGAGGCTCTTGGCGAGAGCGGCGTAGTCGGACCAGGTCAGGTTCTCGAGCTTGCTCTCCGGTACGCCGGCCTGCTGCAGCAGCGCCTTGTTGTAGTAGAGCACCCAGAAGTCCTGGCGGTACGGGAGCGCGAAGTACTTGTCCTCGATCTTGTAGGCGTCGAGGCCGGACTGCTTGGCCGGGTCGAGCTTGCCCGCCTCGTCGGTCAGCGGCAGCAACTGGCCGCGGTTGGCGTACTGGGCGTACCCGATGACGTTCTTCATGGTCAGGATGTCGGTGCTGTCACCGCCGGCGAGCATCGTGGTGAGCTTCTCGTTGTAGTCGTCGGACAGGATGTCGACCGGCTCGACGTCGATGTCCGGATTCGCCTTCTCGAAGCCGTCGATGAGCGCCTTGAACTCGGGAGTGGTCGCGTAGTTCCAGAGCGCGAGCTTGACGGTCGTCTTGCCGCCGGCGGCCGGCTCGTCGGACGAGCCCCCGCCGCAGGCGGTCAGGGCGAGTGCCGCGGCGGTGGCGGCGATGGTTGCTGCTAGGCGTCGCTTCACGACGGGTCTCCTCATGCTGTGAGCGGAAAGGTTTCGGCGGTGATGCGTCCCAGGAGGGGCTCGCCCGCCAGCCAGCGGGTGAGCTCGTCCAGGGCGTGGTCGGTGAGCCGGTGGATCTCGGAGCCGAGCGAGCCGGCGATGTGCGGGGTGATCATCACGTTCGGCACCGAGCGCAGGGCCGAGTCGGCGGGCAGCGGTTCGGGGTCGGTGACGTCGAGGATCGCGAACAGCCGTCCGGACCGGCATTCCGCGGCCAGCGCCGCCGAGTCGATCAGGCTGCCGCGGGCGGTGTTCACGACGGTTGCGTGGTCGGGCAGACGGGCGAGTTCCGCCCCGCCGATCATGCGGTGGGTGCTGGGCAGGGCCGGCGCGTGCAGCGACAGTACGTCGACCAGCGGCAGCAACTCGTCGAGGCCGACCAACTTGGCGCCCGCCGCGGCCACGGCGGCCGCGTCGGCGTACGGATCGGCGACCAGGACGGTCGGGCCGTCGAGGGTCCGCAGCATCTCGACCACCCGGCGGCCGGTCCGGGAGAAGCCGACGATGCCGATCGTCCGGCGGAAGTTCGACAGGTCGCCGAAGCCGGTCAGGTGACCCCAGCCGCGGTACGCCGTCCGCGTGTCCGCGGCCAGGAACGGGGCCTTCTTCCCGGCGAAGATGATCGCCGCCAGCGTGTACTCGGCGACCGGGATCGCGTTGGCGTCGGCCGCGCTGGTGACGACGATCTCGCGGTCCCAGAGTTCGTCGGCGGCGAACCCGCGGACGCTGCCGGCCGCGTGGAAGACCGCTCGCAGCCCGGGCGCGGCCGCCAGGCGTTCGCCGGACAGTCGCGGAACTCCCCACGAGGTGATCAGCACCTCGGCCTCGGCCAGCAGCGCCCGGGCCGCGGGGGAGTCGAGTTCGTCGACCCAGACCGGGTCCGGCAGGGTGACGAGGGTGGCGAGCCGATCCAGGCGCCTCTGGTCGAAGTGCGCCCGGAAAGACTCGTCGCTCATCACGACAAGCCCTCGGCAAGCGGTTACCGTATCCGTCATGTGAACATCAGATGACGCTTTCGTTCAGCTCATCCATAGCTGGTTCACAAACATCCCGAAACGTTCAGATTCGTACAGGAGGCCTCCAGTGACTGACGAGCGGTTGTTCGGGCCGCAGCGGCAGGAGCGGTTGATGGACGAACTGCGGCGGAACGGGTCGATCCGGGTGCGGGAGTTCGCCGCGCTGCTCGGGGTCAGCGAGTTGACCGTGCGCCGCGACATCGCGGCTCTCGCGGCACAGAATCTGCTCACCAAGGTGCACGGCGGCGCGACGCTGCCGACCGACCTCGGGCCGGCCACCCAGATCCGGCGCCGCGGCACCGGCCCGCCGCGGTTCACCATCGGGATGGTGGTCCCGTCGCTGGACTACTACTGGCCGGCCATCGTCACCGGCGCCCGCTCGGCCGCGGTCGCCCAGGACGTCCAGATCCAGCTGCGCGGATCGACGTACGACTGGGCCGAGGACCAGCGCCAGATCACCCGGCTGATCGAGGCCCAGCAGGTGCAGGGGTTGCTGCTCGCGCCGAACCTGGACGGCGACGACGTACCCGAGATGATCCAGTGGATCGGCGACCTGCCGGTCCCGGTGATCCTGGTCGAACGGCAACCGCCACGCTGGACACCGACCAAGAACCAGCTGGAATGGGTCCGCAGCGACCACGCGCTCGGCCTGGAGATCGGCGTACGGCACCTGTACCAGCACGGTCACCGCAGCATCGGCCTGGTGCTGTCCAAGGGCAGCCCGACCTCGGCGCACCTCGAGCGCGGGTGGGAGCTGGTCTGCGCGGATCTCGGCCTCTCCCCCGACCTGATCGTGCGCGAGTCGGTCCGGATGGAGGAGCCCAGTTACCGCGAGACGATCGGCCAGCTGCTGGAACGCTGCCGCGCGGCCGGTACGACGGCACTCGTCGTGCACTCCGATCCGGACGCGATGTCGGTCGCGCAGTACTGCACCGAACGCGGGATCGCGATCCCGGACGATCTCGCGATCGTTGCCTACGACGACGAGGTCGCCCGGCTCGCGGAGCCCGCGCTGACCGCGATCCGGCCACCGAAACCGATGGTCGGGCGGACCGCGGTCGAGCTGATGGTCGCCCGCCTGGTCGAAGGCCGGCGGCGCCCGTCCCAGCGAATCCTGATCACCCCGGAGCTGATGATCCGCGACTCGTCGATCCCGTCGGCCGCCCGTGTCCAGGTGTAGCTGAGGTCATGCGTCCAGGTGAAGGTGCTCCACGTGGCCGTCCGGCCAGGTGATGCGGATCGTGCGGGATTCGTGCGACACGGTGGGTGGGCGTTCGGGTGATCCGCCGAGGGTGACGACGGCCACGTAGATCGCGCCGGGTTCGGGATGCGTTCTGGCACACGGGATCGCGGTGTGGTTACCGATCGGACTGGCGTCGGTCACCCGGCGTACGTCGTACTCGAAATCGGTGCCGACGGCAACGGATGAGACGAGCCCGTCGGCTGTGACCTTCGCCTTGTGACCGTCCTCGGTCTCGGCCGGCGGTTCGTCCGCGGACAGCGGCCAGCCGCTGATCTCCAGTTGCCAGGACGGGTCGAGCTCGCCCTCGACCACCACGGCGCGCACCTCGTGACTCCCCCGCAGGGCTGAGCCGACAACCACGCGCGGCCCCTCGACCACGCTGCCGCCGCGACCCGATCCGTGCTCCGCGCCCTGGTCCTCGTCGGTGCGCACCCAGTGCGCCGAGCTCACCGAGACGCCGGTGCGTGCGGTGGTGAACCCGTTGCGATGGCTCGGACCGAACTCCGGATGCACGATCGCCACGCTGTTCTCGACCGCCGCCGACCACGCCTCCCGGTCGAGCGGCGGCATCGTGTGCGTCGAGTAGCCGAGCCGCGCGTACAGCGGCGAGTCGGCACGCCGGTCACCCGGCACCGAGTGATCCGTGCCGTGGTTGACGATCCGGACCACACCGTCGGCCTTGGTCCCGCTGACGATCCAGCCCGGCTCGGCGATCTCCAGCGTGAAGTCCCCGGTCTCGACCGGCAGCGGCTCCTCGGTCGCGGTCCACACCGGGTGGTCGGCCGGAAGCATCAGGCCGAGCATGCCCTTCACCGCCCAGTACGGCGATCCCGGGCCGGAGTACGACTGGGCGATCCGCGGCCATTCGCCGTACCAGCCGAGGTTCAGCAGACCGCGGTCGTCGGGCACTCCGTGGTCGAGGAAGTACGCGAGCATGCCGGACGCGGCCCGCCGGAGCACGCCGGGTGGTACGTCGGTCGCACCGGTCACCGCCCCCATCCACAAGGGCGCCGCGGCGGCGAACCGGTAGGTGAGGCTGCGCCCCTGGATCAACGGCGCGCCGTTGCCGCCGATCAGGTGGACGGCGGTCCGGAGGTACTGCGCAAGTCGTTCACGCCACGCGCTCACCAGCTTGGCGTCGGCCGAGGGCTCCATGCTTGCCCAGAGCAACGGATAGACGTGCAGCGCCCAGCCGTTGTAGTGGTCGAAGGCTCGCTCGGGCCCGTCGGCGTACCAGCCGTGGTCGCGGTAGAGCGACTCGTGCACGGCCAATCCGCTCTCGATGTCGGCATTGGACCACGGGCCGCCGACCGACTTGAGGAACGTCTCGACGACGATCTGGAACCACACCCAGTTGATCGGCGGGTACTCCTCGCCGACCACCGTCGCCAGCCACCCGACGATCCGCTCGCGGTCCAAGTCGTCGAGCCGGTCCCAGAGGTACGGACGGCTGAGATGCAGACCGAGTGCGATCGAGCAGGCTTCCACCTTCGCCTGGCCGAGCCGGTCAGGACGCGGCCACGCGTGCGGGGACGACGGATCGGTGCCGGCTCGGAGGCCCTCGGCGTACCACTCGGCGACTCCGTGCGGATCGTTGCCGTGGTCACCGTGCAGCCGGATCGCGGCCAGCAGGAACGAACGGGCGAACGCCTCCAGCGAGTCGCTGTCCGGACCGTACGCACTCGGTTGGCCGGGCAGTTCGATGCGGGCGTGGTCGGGCGAGGCCCAGGGTCGGAGGGCGAGCAGCAGGCCGTCGGCGGTCGCCACCCAGTTGTCTCGGCTCAGGCCCGTGTACGGCGCGTCGGTCACGGTCGCTCTCCTCTGCGAACGGTCAGGCGGAACGAGTCACCGGTGCAGTCGATGGCCAGCCGGTGCACGGTCGGTCCCCAGACACCTTCCAGCAACGCGTCGTCGACGGCTCGTCTCTCCAGCCGCCCGGTACCCAGGCCGGCATCCCAGGTCAGTTCCGCGTATCCCTCGGCCAATGTCTCGACCAGTAACCGGCCGGCTTCGTGGCCGATCGGCGTACCGGCGATCACGAAGTGCTGGGTGGCCGAGCCTTCCCACTCGTCGGCGATGGTGATCTCGCCGTCGAGCGTGGCCACCCGCCGATAACTGGTCGCCTCGGGATACGCGCCGGCAATCTGCATCGACAGCGACTTCTTCTGCACGACCAGGTCCGCAGCTTTGTACTGCGAGCCCTGTTGCTGTTCCTGGCCGTCGATGACCGGGACGTTGTGCCAGCCGCTCTGCACCACCCACTGCTCGTAGCGGCGGTCGGAGAAGGACAGCGCCGTGTACGTCGGCTGGCCGAGGTCGATCAGCACCGGTGTCGAGTCGAGCGCCGCGATGAACGAACCGACGTCGTTGTGGTTGTGGTTCTCGTCGTTGTGTCCGCCCTTGACCGCGAGAGTCAGGCCGGTGTCGTCACGAGCGACGAACAACTGGACGTCCGGCAACCAGGTCGACCTCGGGAGTGGGAGTTCGGCCTTGCCCGCGTCCCACCAGGCGTCGTCGGTCAGCCCGAGGACGGCGCGTCCGAGACCGGCGGCCGGCGCGATCGGCCGGTCGCGATGGGCGGCGGCCTGGGCCATCACGTCGGGGGCGTCGTGACGTCGGCCCCAGCGGTGGAGGACGTGCCACGGCTGGTTCGGGTCCGGGCGGGCGGAGCCGTCGGCGACGTTCACGTACCAGCCGTTCCCGAGCGCGACACGTTGCGGATACCGGGCCAACTCGGCGAACGGCGTACAGGACCATGGGTCGAAGGCGCCCTCGGTGACACGGTCGAGTACGTCGAGTGCCTGAGCGAGCCGGGCCGGGCCGTTCCACCAGTACGCATAGCCCTCGTCACAGCCGCCGTCGGCAGGCATCGCGTCGAGGTAGCGGCTCAGTCCGTCGACGACCAGGTCGGTGACCTCCGCCTGGATTTGCGGGTCGTCTTCGAGGAACAGCGCGGCAGCGAGCACATGGCCGTGGATCCAGGGATTCCAGTTGTGCAGGTGGCCGTCGAGCCCGAGCCAGTGCCAGCGGCGATCGGTCCGGAACGGCTGGATGACGCGCTGCCTCACCTCGCGCCGCATCCGCCGGCGCAGTCCCGGGACCCGGTCGTCGAGCGCCGGCCCGAGCACGAGATCCGCCCACGCCAGGATGTCGGCCGTCTCCGCCGCGCCGAGGTCCAGGTACGGCTGATCGGGATCGCCGGTCACTTCACCGCGGGCGGTGGCGAAGGATTCGTGAGCGGCCCAGCACCAGGTGGTCTGCTCGCACAGCTGCATCAGTCCGTCGGCGGCCTCGTCGACGTACGCCTGATCGGCTGTGAGCGCGGCCGCGAGCACGGCGGCCGAGGTCCGGCGCCGCACTTCGCCGGCCGGGTCCTCGTACGCCGTACGTACGCCGTCCCGCCAGTACCGCGCATAGTCCGACAACAACGTCCGCGGCCACGGCCGACCGCGGTCAGCCTCCGCCTCGGCCAGAATCGCCCGAACCGCTTCTGGATCGCGGCGTCCCCACACCTCCCGCCGCGTCAGATCCGGCACCCCGACCCTGGCCCGAGCCGCCCTCACCGCCTGCTCGCGCCCGGGCACCCTCGCCCACCGCTCCTTCAGCCTCACCCCACCCACCTTATGCGGCAAACGCTTCCCGTCCGCCGCCCGGGGTTCAGAGATCGCGGCCGACCGGCACTTCGTAGTCGTACTGGAACCCTTCACCGACGTCGGTCCTGACCAGCAGTACGCCGTCCCGGACGACAGCCTGCCGGGTCGGACCGGCCGAACAACTGAGCACCGCGGAGTTGACCGCGTTCGGCGGGAGCCCGGGCAGCGCGGCTCGCGCCTTCGGACCGTTGGACTGGCGGCAGGACGTGATCGCCTTGCCGATCCGGAGCCGGTACGTCGTCTGGCCCGGGCCGACCACGCTCAGCCGCAGCCCGTCCGTCGTACCGGCCGACACCGTCAGCACCCGGACGGCGGGTGGACCGATGACCGGCTGCCCGGGCTGGGGCGCCGCGGCTTCCCGTACCGCGGGTTCGCTCTGCACCGGCTGCTGCGGTGCGGGCGCCTGCTCGGCGGCTTGGTTGCTGCAAGCACCTAGTACGGCGCCGGACGCGACGAGTACGACGGCGAGACTGCGACTGCGCATGGTTCGTCCTCCTTGGGTGATTCGGTGGCTCAGGCCTCGAGGCGCCACTCGTCGTCACGGACCTTCTTCGGGGCGTTCGCCGCGGAGGAGTAGGACGTGTACCACTTGCACGCGCCGGTGCTGAAGTACTTCTTCGTCACCACGAAGTACCGCGACTGCTGGTACAGCCGCAGCCGGCGGCGCTGTCCTGACGGCACCGGCTTGGTGTAGGAGAACCCGCCGCTGGCCGCGTAACTGGCGCCGACGGTCACGCCCAGGGAAGCGCTCGCCTTGGCGAACACGACGCCGGCCTCGGCCGCCACCGTGGCGGTCATGCTCGCGCTGGCGGTCGCGGTCTTGGTCTCGCTGTAGGTGATGGTGCCGGGCCCGGTGATGTAGGCGCTGTAGAGGTTGGTCGGCCGGATCGACACCTTCACGTTGGCGAAGGAGTAGCGCGGGGGTTCCTTCGGGCAGGCCGTCGTCGCGGCCGAGGCCGGGACCGCGGTGGCCAGCCCGGAGGCGAGGAACAGCAGGCCCGCCGTACCGGCGACGGCGCGGCGTGGGGACGGCTTCTTCATCAGATCTCCTTGGGACACGGTCGGTGAGCAATCGCGCTCCTGACATCACTCAGAGTGGCCGGGTGCTGTCGCGGCGAACAGGGACAAACCGGTACAGCGGTGACCGTCACGCCGGGTAGATTGTTTGTTGCGTAGTGCAACCGATCAGGGAGGCCGGATGGGGGAGCGGGCGTTCGGGGAGTTGCTGCGGCGGTTCCGCGGCGAGGCCGAGCTGACCCAGGCAGCGCTGGCCGAACGGTCCGGCGTCGGCATGGAAGCGATTCGCAGCCTCGAGACCGGCCGCCGGCGCAGCCCACGCCCTGAGACGGTGCGACTGCTCGCGGACGCACTGGGTCTTGCCGGGGCCGAACGAGCCACGTTCTGTACGGCGGCGACGCAGGTGCCACGCGAGCTCCCGGCCGACGTCCAGGACTTCACGGGACGGGCCGCCGAGGTACGGCGGTTGCTCCAGGCCCTGAAGTCGCCGGGAGTCACCGTCGTCACCGGCCCGGCCGGATCGGGCAAGACCGCCTTGGCCGTCCATGCCGCCCGTCAGGTCCACTTCCCCGGCGGCGAGCTCTTCGTGAACCTTCGCGGATCCACTGGTCGGGTGGCCGCCGGGCCCGGGACTCTGCTGGTGCTCGACGACGCGACCGACGCGGAACAGGTGCCTCGAGCAACCGATGCCACGGTGATCGTCACCAGCCGTGAGCCTTTCGGTCAGGTTGCCGCTGACAACCACATCGCGCTGACCGGCCTGCCCACGCCGGACGCACTGCGGCTGCTGCAACGCATCAGCGGTGCCGATCGCTGGCGCCGCGACCCGGCCGGCACCCTCGAGGTCATCGAGTTGTGCGAGGGCCTGCCCGCTGCCTTGCGCAGAGCCGCGGCACGGTTGGTCGGCCGGCCCTCGTGGTCACCTGCCGATCTCGCCGGATGGCTGAACGCCCAGCGGCGCCGCCTGGTGGGCGCGCCTTGACCGGGGTGGACGAACTGCTGCGGCAGTTCCGAAGCGACGCGGGGCTGACGCAGGAGCAGTTGGCCGAACGATCCGGCCTGAGCGTGGAAGCGATCCGCACCCTTGAGATCGGCCGCCGCCGGCACCCGCGGGCACTCACCGTCAGCCGCCTGGCCGAGGCCCTGGACCTCGGCCAGGCCGACCGCGATCGGCTCGCCCAGGCCGCCCGCCGATCAGGCGCCGACGACTCCCACCGCCTGCCCGCAAGCGTCAGCGACTTCGTCGGCCGGGAGCAGCAGGTACGCCGACTGACCGGCCTGCTCACCCGGACAACCGGATCGGCACGACCGACGAGCGTGGTAATCTCGGCCGTCACCGGGATGGGCGGTATCGGCAAGACCACGCTCGCGTTGCACGTCGGTCACCTCACCGCGGCGGAGTTCCCCGACGGGCGGATCTACGTGAATCTGCGCGGCGCGACGGAGCCGATCGCTCCACTGCACGCACTGGGGACCCTGCTGCGCACTCTCGGCGTCCCACCGCAGGAGATCCCGGACGACCTCGACTTGGCCGCGGCCAGGTACCGGACGGTGGTCTCCGGTCGGCGGATCCTGGTCGTGCTCGACGACGCCGCGGACGCCGACCAGGTCACCCCGTTGATCCCTGGGACACCTGGCTCGGCCGCGGTCGTCACCAGCCGTCGTCTGCTCGACGGTCTCGCCGGCGCGGAGCACCTGCGGCTGGATGTGTTGACCGACCACGAAGGTCTGCGACTACTGGGTGAAGTGATCGGCACTTCGCGTGTCGAGACGGACCCCGTCGCCGCCGCGGAAGTCGTGCACAGGTGCGGCCATCTTCCGCTCGCGATCCGCATTGCGGGCATGCGACTTCCATCGCGCCGGCCGGTCTCCGAGTTGGCGGCCCGACTGGCGGACGAGAGCACACGACTTGGTGAACTGACGGACGGTGAGACCGGCGTACGGGCGTCGATCGCGCTGTCGATCCACGATCTGACCGTCGTACCGGAAGATCGCGCCGTGGCGGCCGCGTTCCCGGTGCTGGCACTGCTCGAGCCGGGTGACTTTCCGCTGCGGGCAGCGGCTGCCGCGTTGGAACTGCCGATCGACGAGACGGAGGCCGTGCTGGACCGGCTGGTCGACGTACACCTCCTGGAGGCACCGGCGCTGCACCGGTACCGGCTGCACGACCTGGTCAGGGCGGTCGGCCGTGAAGGGGCGAGCGCAGCGGACGAGCGAGCGGTGTGGGAACGCGTGCTCGACTGCTACCGCGCGATGATCTGGCGAGCCGACGAACTGGATCAGGAAGGCCCGCTGAGTGCGCAGTGGAAGGACACCGCCTGGGCAGCCGGGGCTCGTGACCTCGACGATCTCGAGGAGATCTTCGACTGGCTCGACGCCGAACGGGCAACACTGGTCCGGCTGGTACGACGGGCTGCGCAGGGCACGGCGGAGGACCGGCTGAACGCCGTACGGATCGCCGTCGGCATGAACGTCTTCGGTCCGGCGCGGAAGCGATGGCTGGAGTGGCGTGACATCAATCGGATCGCGGCCGGTCTGGTCGACGCGCGGTCCGATCCGATCGCGGCGGCGCTGGTCCACTTCGATCTCGGCCTCGCGTACGGCGAACTCGACGACTTCCCTGCCGCGTCCGAGCACCTCGCGCACGCTGTCGACGCGGCTCGCGAGATCGGCAACCCGTCGTTCCTGGCCAGCGGACTGGTGAACCTCGCTCACATGCTCGAACGAGCCGGCCGCGTTCCCGAGGCCTTCAGCTACATACGGGAAGCCCTCGACCTGGCCGAGCATGACGGTGAGGCCGCGGCGTGCAGCCCGTGGGCATACCTCACCCTCGGAATGCTGCAGGGCAAGAACGGCGAACCCGCCCTGCAGGCGGCGGCGTTCGAGCAGGCGATCTCACTGGCGCGCGATCGGCATCCTGCGGTCCTGGCCCGGGTTCTCGTCAGCGCCGGCGCCTCCTTCCGCGAGTGCGGCCAGCCGGCGAAGGCGGTCCCTGTGCTGACCGAAAGTCTGGCGGTCCTGCGCGAGCACGACACTCGCGGCAGCGAAGGCGAGGCGCTGGACGAACTCGGCACCGCGTACTACGAGCTCGCCCGGTACCGGCAGGCCGCCGATGCCTATCTCACCGGGCTCGACATCGCCCTCGACCACCAGCACTGGGACCGCGAAGCCCGCATCCGTACCGGCCTCGGCCGCACCTACGCCGAACTCGACCGGCCCGCGGACGCCCGTGAACATTGGCAGCTCGCCCTGGACATCCTCACAACCCACGGCATGCCCGCCGCCGACGACGTACGCCTCCTGCTGTCCCAGCCCGCCCGGCCCGTCCGCCGGGAGGCCTCTAGGGCCGCGACCGGCGGTGAGTTGGTGTTGTGACCGAGCGGTAATGCCATGATGTCCGGCATGGAGCTGAAGCTGTCGGCGTCGTACGACGCCACACCCGAGGAAGTGTTCGCGATCGTCACCGACGCCACCTTCCGCGAGCAGGCGTGCCAGAAGACCAAGGCGCTGGCGTACTCCGTCGAGGTGACCGAGTCCGGCAACGACACCGTCGTCAGGGTCCAGCGGGAGATGCCGTCGGACCAGGTACCGGACATCGCGCGGAAGTTCGTCGGCCAGACGCTGACCATCGTGCAGACCGAGACCTGGCACCCGGCGAAGCCGGACGGGTCCCGCGACGCCGACGTCACCGGAGAGATCAGCAACACCCCGGTGACGCTGAAGGGCACCGCCTCGATCACCGCCACCGGGTCGGGCGCCGTGCAGGCGATCGACCTCGACGTGAAGGTCGCGGTCCCGCTGATCGGCAAGAAGATCGAGCCGTTCGTGGTGGACGCGATCCGGGCCGGCCTGCAGAAGGAGCACGAACTCGGCCGCGACTGGCACGACGGCAGCAACTGATCCCGGTCCCCCGCGACGACCGTCGCGGGGGACTCGTGTGTCCGGTACGGCGACCGTCGCGGCGGACTCGTGTGTCGCTACCGGGACCGGCTCCGGCCGGGTGGCAATCTGAAGGGCGAACTGCTCTTCGGAGGTGATCCCGTCGTGCGAAGGAAACGTCAGCGGATTGACCAGGCCGGCGAGGATTCGCAGTACTGCGTCTTCTGCGCCACGGTGATGCCGTTCGAACGGATCGAGGCCGCCGATCACCTGATCGACGAACCGGACGAGTGGATCTGCGTCCAGTGCGGCTCCGCCCTCCTGGTCGATCCCCCGCTCCAGCAGCTGCACCGCACCGCCTGACGCCGGCCTGGGGTCAGTCGAACACGAGGGTCCGGAGGGCTACATGGCCTTCCTCGTCGATGACGTAATGGGCGTGGCCCTCGTGATCCACGGCGACGCCTTCGACGCGGCGGATGTCGCCGAAGTGGTGGACGACCTTGGCGCTCACGACACCGCCGTCGGTGTCCGACGGCAACTCGAAGCGGACGTGTTCGGAGGCGGCGCGGGCGCCCTCGGGGTGGTCCGCGAGCACGGTGGCCGACTTGCCGGACGCGTCGAGATCACCGATCACGGCGTCGAAGCGGTCGAGGCCTCGGGTGTCGAGACCGCGCAGTCCGGCCGGCGCCTCCACACTGCCGACGTCGCCGAGCACCCAGACCTTGCCACATCGCGGTACGGCGTTCGGGTCGTCGAACAACTCCTCGACGTTGTCGAGTTCCACCAGCAGCGGGTGGCCGTCGGCGGTCACCGGGTAGCGCAGGCCGAGCAGCAACCGCCCGTCCGCACGGAACTCGGCCGCCTCGATGTTGACCGGGTGGTCCGCCGGGTGGACGGTCCCGGCCCAGCGCTTGGCCTTCTGCTGACCGATCGCGATGGTGGCGTCGACGTACGCCTGTCGTTCCAGCGCGCCCAGTGGGAGGAGTTCGATGCCGGCCAGGGCGTCGTTGATCGCCCGGTGCAGGCCGAAGCGCAGCCGTACGACGTCCAGCGTGGCGGGCCGGCCGTGCTCGAGGGAGTCGGCGATCGACTGCTCGCTGACGCGGGCGATCCAGGAGCGCTTCGCGGCCAGCGGACCGGCCTTCTTCCCGAACTGCGAGCCGACGAGGTAGACGTAGCCGTCACGTGAGGCGCAGGCCTCGGCGTCCTCGGTCTTGCCCGCGTTCGGCCCGGCGTCGGCCTGAATCCGCATCGCGCCCCAGTCCTCGTCGAGCGGTGCGCCGGCGGTGTGGACGAGCAGGGCGAGGGCATCCTCGGCCGTGGCCTCGTCCAGCACCGTGACGAACGCCCGGTCCCATCCGTGGCGGCCCAGGACGTCCGGCCCGAACACCCGGCACAAATCAGACGCTTCGTTGGGCTCCAGGTGCAGATCGGTCTCATGCATACCTGGGAAACGCCTCAACCCCCGTCCGAACTCCCGCTGCCACGAATTCCCGGGTAAACCCCGACCACCCCCGAGCACCACCCCGGGGAGGAGTCAACCGAAACTCCCACCACCTACGCGCTCCGGTCCTGGCCGAAGCCCAGGCAACGTGCGCGAGCGTCACCCGGGGTGTTGCCGGCGGTCATGAGGGGGAGGCGTCGCCGCCGCCGGCCGCGATGGCGCTTCGGACGCAGTCGCGGAGCAGGGCGCGGCGCCGGTCATGTACGTCATCGGGTTCCTGGCTGCTGGCCGCATAGACATTGCTGACCGGTGACCAGGCCATGGACATGGCGATGACCATGGCCATGATGTCGAACGGGTCACCGGCGCGGACCCGCCCGGCGGCCTGGGCCTCGGCGATGGCCGTGAGCTTGCGGTCGTCGTAGTGCTGGTGAGTCTCGACGAGGTGCCCGGCAGGCCGGCGCTCCAGTCGTGTCCAGGTCGCCAGCCGGATGAGGTCGGGGCGGCGCAGGTATTCGTCGTAGAGCCGAACGGCCCACTCCGCGAGATCGTCGGCGTCGATGGGCACGACGTTGGTGATGCGCTCCAGCGAGCTGAGGAGGATCGCGTCGAAAAGTCGCTCCTTGTCGCCGAAGTAGGCGTAGAGCTGTGCCTTGTTGGTGCGCGCTGCCGTCACGATGCGTTCGATGCGCGCACCGGCGATGCCGTGCTGGGCGAACTCTTCGGTGGCGGCGTCCAGGATGCGCTGGTAGGTCGCGGCGCCTCGCGAGGTCTGGGGCTGTGCCGGCATGCCCGCACACTACCAAACAGAACAGTTGGTTTGCTTTGGGATGGGATCGCCTCTACGCTGCAGCAGACCGAACAGTCTGTTGAGGGAGTGAGTATGCGAACGACCACCGGATGGCAGGCGATCGGCCCGGCGGCACTGCGGCGCACGTCGCTCGAGCGCCGCGACCTTCGCTCAGACGACATCGCGGTGCAGGTCGACTACTGCGGGGTGTGCCACAGCGACCTGCACGCCTTGGACGTCTACGACCCGCACACGAGAGCACCCCTGGTGCCCGGTCACGAATTCACCGGCGTGGTGGTCGGGACCGGACGGGAGGTAACCACCTTCTCGGTCGGCGACCGCGTCGCGGTGGGCAACATCGTCGACTCTTGCGGCGTGTGCGCCATGTGCGAAGCCGGACAGGAGAATTTCTGCCGTTCCGTCCCGACTCTGACCTACGGCGGCACCGACAGGCAGGATGGGTCCACCACCCTGGGCGGCTACTCCCGCGAGTACGTCGTGCGCGACACCTTCGCCTACCCGCTCCCCGCCGGCCTCGACCCGGCGGCAGCCGCCCCGCTGATGTGCGCCGGCATCACCGTCTGGGAACCCCTGCGCCACCTCGGCGTGGGGCCTGGCAGTCGCGTCGCTGTGGCGGGGCTCGGCGGCCTGGGCCACCTCGCGGTCAAGATGGCCGTGGCACTCGGCGCCACCACGACCGTCATCAGCCGCACCCAGGCCAAGCGCGACGACGCCCGCAAACTCGGCGCGCACGACATCATCGACTCCACCGATACCCAGCACCTGGCTGCGGCGCGCGACAGCTTCGACGTCGTCATCGACACCATCTCCGCGCCTCACGACCTCGCCCCGTATCTGAAGCTGGTGGCGTTGGACGGCACCCTCAGCCTCCTCGGGCACCTGGGCCCCGTCACCGTCGAGGCCATGGACCTGCTCATCGGCCGCAAGAAGCTCAGTTCCGCGGGCAGCGGAGGCCGCCTGGCGACAGCCGAGATGCTCCAATTCTGCGCCGACAACGGCATCGCCGCCGATATCGAAGTACTCCCGTCGTCACAGGTGGACACGGCACTCGACCGCCTCCGGCGAAACGACGTCCGCTACCGCTTCGTGCTCGACATGTCCGACCTGGACTGAACAGCCAGCTGGCCGGGCATGACGTGCGGGCCGGACAGCGGCACGCACGGCCCGGCACCCTGCCCTCTCTGACCACCCACCCACCCGTCAGCTCCGTCAGCCCTGGTGGGGCAGCGGCAGTCGGTGCGTGGTCACCCACCTACCTGGGTTCTTTCGTCAGCCCTGGTGGGGGTAGTGGTAGTCGGTGGGTGGGGCGAAGGTTTCCTTCATCGAGCGGGGGCTGACCCAGCGGATCAGGTTCCACATGGAGCCGGCCTTGTCGTTGGTGCCGGATGCGCGGGAGCCGCCGAACGGCTGCTGCCCGACGACCGCGCCGGTCGGCTTGTCGTTGACGTAGAAGTTCCCGGCCGCGAACCGCAGGTAGTCCGAGGCCGCCGCGACCGCCTGCCGGTCCTGGGCGATCACCGCACCGGTCAGCGCGTACGGCGCCGCGTTCTCCATCTGCCGCAACACGGTGTCGTAGTCGGCGTCGTCGTACACGTGCACCCCGAGGATCGGCCCGAAGTACTCGGTGGTGAAGATCTCGTCGGTCGGATCCGCGGACAGCAGCAGGGTCGGCCGGACGAAGTACCCCTCGCCGTCGTCGTACGTGCCACCGGCCAGCACCTCGATCGCGTCGTGCTGCTGGGCCCGGTCGACCGCGGCCTTGTGCTTGGCGAACGCACGGTCGTCGATCACCGCGCCGATGAAGTTCGACAGATCGGTGACGTCGCCCATGGTGAGCGACTCGGTCTCGGCGATCAGGTCGTCCCGGATCCGGTCCCACACCGACCGCGCGACGTACGCGCGCGAAGCGGCCGAGCACTTCTGCCCCTGGTACTCGAACGCGCCGCGCACCATCGCGGTCTTCAGCACCGCCGGGTCGGCCGACGGGTGCGCCAGGATGAAGTCCTTACCACCGGTCTCACCGACGAGCCGCGGGTAGGTCTTGTACGACGCGATGTTCGCCCCGACCGTGGACCACAGCGACTGGAACGTCTTCGTGGACCCGGTGAAGTGGATGCCGGCCAGGTCCGGGTGGGTCAGCGCGGCCTTGCTCACCTCGATGCCGTCACCGGTGACCAGGTTGATCACCCCGGGCGGCAGCCCGGCGGCCTCGAACAGCCGCATCGTCCAGTGCGCGGCGAACTGCTGCGTCGGCGACGGCTTCCACACCACGGTGTTGCCCATCAGCGCCGGCGCGCTCGGCAGGTTGCCGGCGATCGCGGTGAAGTTGAACGGCGTGATCGCGTACACGAACCCCTCGAGCGGCCGGTAGTCGACCCGGTTCCACACACCCGGGGACGAGATCGGCTGGTCGCTGACGAGCTGCCGCGCGAACGCCACGTTGAACCGGAGGAAGTCGATCAGCTCACACGCGGCGTCGATCTCGGCCTGCTGCACGGTCTTCGACTGGCCGAGCATGGTCGCCGCGTTCAGGGTGTCGCGCCACGGGCCGGACAGCAGGTCGGCCGCCTTCAGGAAGATCGCCGCCCGGTCGTCGAAGGACAGCGACCGCCAGGCCGGGGCGGCGGCGAGGGCCGCGTCCACGGCCGCCTTGCCGTCGGCCTCGGTCGCGTTGCCGAGGGTGCCGAGCACGTGCGCGTGCTTGTGCGGCTGGACCACCTGGATCGGGGCACCGCCGCCGAGTCGCTGCTCGCCGCCGATGGTGCAGGTCAGGTCGATCCCGCCGGCCGCGTTGAACTCCTTGAGCTTCGCCTCCAGGCTCGCCCGCTCCGACGAACCGGGCGCGTATCCCTTGACGGGTTCGTTGGCGGGCGTGGGTACGGCGGTGACGGCATCCATGGTGCGGTGCTCCTCGATCGGGTTGTGGATCGTGCTGGTACGCCGGTACGGGTGGGCGGCGCGCCTCGCTGGTGATACGAGCATGGTGCCATGACTGACCACCGGAGACGAACCTGACCACAAACCTGACCACGAGGCCGACTGGTCCGGTCAGCAAGCAACCATCGCACCCCGGACAATTTGTAGCATACGTTTCACTCGAACGGGCTCCGCGCGAGCTCGAGTTCGACCGGCCCGGCAAGAGCCGGCGGCAACCGGAGTTGCCCGCTGGTGGCGCGTCGGTGGGCAGGCTACGCGCGCCAGGGCATGTGTTGGAGGGTCCAGGTGTTGCCGTCGGGGTCTTCGAACCAGGCGTAGTAGACGCCGCCGAGATCCTCGGTTTCGCCGACGTCGACGCCGCGGCCGATCAACTCCTGGCGGGCGGCCTCGATGTCCTTGACGACCAGGTGCAGACCGCGCAGCGAACCCGGCTCCATCTCGACCATCGGGAGGCCCTGGAGCAGGCTGATCGAGCAGTACGAACCGGGCGGGGTCAGCTGGACGACGCGGACGCCGTCGGCCGGCGAGACGTCCACGTCGACGTGGAACCCACACTGCTCGGAGTAGAACCGCTTCGCCCGGTCGATGTCCGTCACCGGCACCGGGATGAGTTCGAGCAGGTAGGCACCGGGCCGGACCGGCACCGTTGTCGGATCAGCCCGGATCTCCGACGCGTCCTTCGGGATCTCGGTCTGCGTCGGCGGCGGCGTCGGCAGGCCCGCCGCCTCCGCCGGGCGGGGGGCGGAGAGGTCCGGTTCGCCGGCTGGGGGGTGTTCGCTCATGCCGTTGGCTCGTTCTGCTCGGTCATGCGGACTTCTTCGCGGCCTTCTTGGCCGTCTTCTTGGCCGCGGTCTTCTTCGCAGCAGCCTTCTTGGCCGGCGCGGCCTTCTTGGCGGGCGTCTTCGCCGCGGCCTTCTTGGCGGGAGCCTCCGCGTCACCACCACCGGCCCGGCGCGCCTTGGCGGCCTCGACCGAGGCGCGCAGCGCGGCGACCAGGTCGACGACCTCGGCGCCCTCCGGCTCCTCCTCCTCGGCCTCCGGCAGCGGTACGCCGGCCGCCTTCGCCTCGACCACCTGTTCGAGCGCCTGCCGGTACTCGTCGTGGTACTGATCCGGGTCGAACTCGCCACGCAGCGTGTCGATGTACGACGCCGCCATCGCCTTCTCCTGCGAGCGGATCTCCACGTCCTCCGACGGCGCCGCGAACGACGCGTCCCGGACCTCGTCCGGCCACATCATCACCTGCAGCACGAGCACGTCCTCGAACGTCCGGAGCAGCCCGAGGCTCTCCCGGGACCGCAGCGCGACCTTGACCAGCGCGTACAGCTCGGAGCCGTCGAGGGCGTCGCGGAGCAGCACGTACGGCTTGGCACCCGGACCGCCGTCGGCCTGCAGGTAGTAGGACTTGCCCAGGTACAGCGGGTCGACCTGGTCGGCGGGCACGAACTCCAGGACGTCGATGACCTTCTTGCTGGACAGCGGCAGGTCGGCGAAGTCCTCCGGCTCCAGCACCACCATCCGGCCGTCGGCCATCTCGTAGCCCTTGCCGATGTCGGAGTACGGCACCTCCTCGCCGCACTCGGAACAGACCCGCTTGTAGCGGATCCGGCCCCCGTCGGCGACGTGCACCTGGCGGAACGAGATGTCCTTCTCCTCGGTCGCCGAGAACACCTTGATGGGGATCGTCACCATCCCGAACGAGATGGCACCTTTCCAGATCGCCTGCATCGCCACCAGCTCCCTGTCAGCCGTTCAGCCCGCCGCGCGGCCCCTCCGCCGCCAGCAGATCGGGGATCTCCTGTGTCGCGTACCACATCAGGTCTTCACCCTCGCACGAATCGAGGGCGAACAGGGCGTCGTCGTCGCCGTTCTGGGCCGCGTCCCACCGGTCCGCCGCCGTCCCGATCACCTCCGCCGCCTCGGCCGCGTCCACATGGACCGCGGCCACCGTGCTCCACGGCACCACCACATTCAGCTCCAGCCGGGCGTCGCCCAGCTCGACCGCGCCGTCCGCGGGCGGGACCGCGCTCACCTCGCAGGCGACGACCACCCGTCTCCGTGCGGTACCCGGATCGGCCGCGAGCAGTCCCACCGACGCCCGGGCCGCCTGCGCCATCGCGGCGTACTCGAGCTCCTCGTCGTCACCCTCGGCATACCACTCCCGCAGCGCCGGGGTGACCGCGTACGCCGTCAGCGGGGGCGGGCCGAACTCGCCGGCGTGGCTCGCCTCGTCGAGCAACCGCAGCGTGGATGGGATGTAGACCCTCATGAATCCGCCTTCTCGGTCTCGCCACTTTTCCGTCCCCGCCCCTCCGCCCCGGTCTGGCCGCGGGGTTTCCTGCGGCCCCGGGAGGCCCGGTTCCGGCTGCCCCTCGTGGTGTCGAGCAACTCGTCCAGGGCATCGGTCACACACTGGGCGAAAACGGCCAGGTCGGGCATCGCGGTGCGGTCCGCGTTCAGCCCGTAGAACACCTTCCCGTCGTACGACGTGACGCCGACGGACAACCCCTGTCCGGGCATCAGCGGGACCACCGGGTACGACGCGAGCATCGGCGCACCCTGCGCGTACAGCGGGAACTGCGGTCCGGGCACGTTGGTGATCACCACGTCGTCGATCGGCCGGACCGTACTCGTCGCGACCCGGGCGGCGAGCGCGTGCAGCGTGGTCGGGGCGAACCCGGCGATGCCGACCAGCGAGCGGGCGCTGACCGCACGGCCGGTGTCCTTGTGCACCTTGGTCTGGTACGAGATCTGGTGCAGTCGCATGACCGGGGAGTTCTCCCCGACCGGCAGGTTCACGGTCGAGGCGATCACCCGGGACCCGAGCGACGTCGGCTCCTCGTCCTCGTCGTCGCGGATGCTGACCGGGACCACCGCCCGCACACTCCGGGTCGGCCCGACACCTTCGCCGCGCGTCATCATCCAGGCCCGGAACGCACCCGCGACCACGGCCAGGACCACGTCGTTCACCGTGCCGCCGTGCATGGCCCGGACGGTCCGGTAGTCCTCCAGGTCGGTCTGCACGGTCGTGAACCGGCGCTGACCGGACGTCTTCACGTGCAGTGAGCTCTCCTGCGCGTGCCGCTGCGCGACCAGCGAGCCGACCACGTCGCCGATCACCTCCCGGACCGAGGTCGAGCCGGTCAGGCTGGCCATCTCGGCCCGGGCCAGCTCGAGGACGGCGGTCGGGTGCCGGGTCGCGTCCGCGAACACGCCGGCGAGCAACTCCAGCGCGGACGGCGGGTGGGCCGGCTGCCAGGTATCGGTCGGCGTGTCCCGCGGGTGCGCGGTCGAGTCCAGCACCACCTGGCCGATGTCGACCGTGCTGTTGCCGTCGACAAGCGCTTGATGGGACTTCGAGATGATCGCGAACCGGTCTCCCTGCAGGCCCTCGACCAGGTACATCTCCCACAGCGGCCGGGCCCGGTCGAGCCGCCGGGACATGATCCGGGCGACCAGCTCGAGCAGCTGGGCGTGCGTGCCCGGCCGGGGCAGGGCCGAGCGCCGTACGTGGAACGTGATGTCGAACTCTTCGTCGTCCACCCAGACCGGCCCGGCGAACCGGCCGGGCACCTGCTGGACCCGCTGCCGGTACCGCGGCACGAAAGCGATCCGGTCCCGGATCAGCGCGACCAGGCTCTCGTAGTCGAACCCGTCGTCACCGTGCACCGGCGGCTCGAAGATGTCGACCGTCCCGACGTGCATCGGGGTGGCCGGCGACTCGGCCTTGAGAAAGGTGAGGTCCAGCGACGTCAGCCGGTCCGGCATCGGGTCACCTTCCTCTCAGGAGATCAGCTTGTCCCGTCACCCTAGCGGCCGCCGCCGACAGTGGGCTGCGACACTGGCTCAACGGGAACACTGAGCCAATCGTGTTCGTCAGGCAAGAGGGCGCGGTCCGCGCCACGAGAACTTCACAAGACCTTCGAAAGGCCCTCCGACCGATGCGTTCGACGCTCACTCGCGGCACCGCCACCGCTCTCCTGCCCGCCCTCGCCATGCTCGTCCTGGCCGGCTGCGGGAACGAATCCGACGGCGGCGCGAGTCCGAGCACCACCCCCTCGGCGACCGCTCCCTCCAGTACGCCGTCCGACCTGCCGGCCACCACCCCGTCGCCGGGCAAGCCGAACACCAGCACTCCGTCGAACACCGCGGACCCCTCCGGTGAGCAGGCCGACGTGACCGTCAACGTCACCGTTGCCAACGGCAAGGTCAACCCGAGCGGCTCGACGATCAAGGTGAAGGCCGGCCAGACCGTGCTGGTGACCGCGGTCAGCGACGCGCCGGACCAGCTGCACATCCACGGTTACGACAAGGAGCTGGACCTGGTGCCGGGCAAGACCGGCTCGGTGAAGTTCACCGCGAACATGAAGGGCACCTTCGAGATCGAGACCCACGAGAGCGGCAAGCTGGTCGCCAAGCTCGTCGTGTCGTGAGCGTGCAGCTCACCCTTGCGCCGCTGCTGCTGCCGCTGCACGGGATCGGTGGACGGCAGGACCTGCCGATCCCGTTCCGGCTGGCCGTCGGTGGTGCGGCGGTCGCGATCGCGCTGTCGTTCGTCGTCCTCGGCCTGGCCTGGCGGAACCCGAAGTACCGCGGCGACGGGTCCGGAACTCCGTTGCCCGCCGCAATCACCCGGACGGTCGACGCGGGCTGGTTCCGCTGGATCGTCCGGCTGGCGGGGCTGGCCATCTTCCTGTACGCGATGGTCGCGCTGCTGTTCGGCGTCGACCGGCTGACCAACCCGATCTTCGGCTTCATCTACATCCTGGTCTGGGTCGGGCTGGTGCCGATCTCGATCGCCCTCGGCCCGGTCTGGCGGACGCTCAACCCGCTGCGGACCATCCACCTGGTGCTCTGCAAGGCGCTCCGCCAACCTCCGTCGAGAGGCTTGCTGGAGCTGCCGCCCTGGCTCGGTCTCTGGCCGGCCGCACTGGGCATCTTCGCCTTCACCTGGCTCGAACTCGTCGCCCCGGACCGCGCCACCATCCCGGTGCTGCAGGCCTGGATCGCGCTGTACGTCGTGATCACGCTGTTCGGCGCGATCCTGTTCGGCGACCGCTGGTTCTCGACCGGCGACCCGTTCGAGGTCTACGCGTCCCTGATGGCCCGGCTGTCACCGTGGGGCCGCCGGACCGACGGAGCGTTGGTGGTACGCCGGCCGCTGGAGAACCTGGACGGCCTCGAACCGCAGCCGGGGCTCGTCGGCATGGTCGCCGCGCTGCTCGGCTCGACGGCGTACGACGGATTCTCGAACTCGTCGGCGTGGATCGGCTGGGCGCAGAACACCGACTACTCGATGACGCTGCTCGGCACAGTTGCGCTGACGGTGTTCATCCTGTTCGTGCTGGTGACGTACGCAGGTGCCACGCTGCTGGCCGGGCGGCTGTCGCACAGCTCGCGCCGCGCGCTCCCGGGGTTGTTCGCGCATTCCGTCGTCCCCATCGTCCTTGGGTACGTCGTCGCGCACTACTTGACCCTGCTGATCCTCGAGGGGCAACGGACGCTCATCTACCTGAGTGACCCGCTCAGCAACGGCGCGAACATCTTCGGCACCGGGCTGCTGGCGGTGAACACCGGCATCACCAACTACAGCGGGACGATCGCAGTCATCCAGGTGCTGGCCGTGGTGTGTGGCCACCTGCTGGGTGTCATCTCGGCGCACGACCGTGCCGTCGCACTCTTCCCGCGCCAGAAGGCTCTCCTCGGTCAGCTGCCCTTGCTGGTCGTCATGGTCGGCTACACCACCGGCGGCCTGCTGCTCCTGTTCTCTTCCTGATGTGCTGAGCTCGCTGTCAGGGTTGATCGGCCGTCGCGGGAGCTGGTTTGGGGAGACTGCGGCTGGTGACCGCCAGGACGATGAACGCGATCATGCCGAGGATCAGGTGTGAGTTGCCGGGGATGGACTGCCAGAAGGTCCAGTCCAGCTCACGGTCGTCGCGGTACGGCACCCACCAGATCGAACGCAGCACGAACAGGCCGTAGAAGAGCACTCCGGTCGCGACTGCCGGGTTGAGACCCCACACCCGGTTGACCGCGCGGATCAGGCTCACGCCGAGCGGGATGACCCAGACCCAGTGGTGGCTCCAGGTGACCGGTGAGGCGTACAGGACGGCCAGAGCCATCACGGAGATCGCAGTCACCCGCTCGCCGGCCAGCCAGTACCGACGCGCCATCCACAGCACCAGCAGGCCGAAGACAGCCGAGAGTGCGAACCACGTCGGCTGCACCCAATTCGCCTCGTCGCCCAGCCGGTGCAGGAAGCCGTTGAAGGACTGGTTGCCGGTGTACGCGAGTCCGCCGACGCGGTTGGCGTCCAGGATCACCTCGGTCCAGTACCGCCAGGACTGGTTCGGCACGACCACGAACCCGATCGCCATCGTCGCCAGCAGACCCAGTACGGCGTTGCGCAGCGCCAGCCACTGCTTGGTGACCACCAGCAGCGCCAGGAACGGCAGCGGCGTGAGTTTGACGCCGATCGTCACACCGAGCCAGAAGCCACGCATCCGCGCGTTCGCCGGCCGGACCAGGTCCAACAGGATCATTGCCGTCAGCAACAGGTTGATCTGGCCGAACTGGATCGTCTGCCAGACCGGCTCGAGCAGCAGCGACAACGCGGTGAGCGCGACCAGCAACGCGGTGCGCTTGCGCTGGGTGAAGAACGACCAGGCGGTCTTCGGCAGGCTCGTCCGCCACAACGCCGCGATGCACAGCACCGAGATCGTGGTCCACACGACCAGCGCGACACCCCACGGTACGGCGGCCAGCGGCACCATCGCGATCGCGGCGAACGGCGGGTAGGTGAACGGCAACCCGGACCCTGGCAGCTTGGCGTCGTACAGCGAACCGCCGTCGAGCAGCACCGAGCCGCCCATCCGGTAGACGCGGAGGTCGATCATGCCGCCGAACAGCCCGTAGGCCCAGGCGCCGAGCGCGACCAGCGCGGCGCAGGCGAGGATGCCGAGGACGAGCCTGCGGGGAACGGCGGGGCGGGAGGCAGGGGTGGTGGAGGTCATCACGGTCACGTCAGGTCGACTCCGAACAGGGATTCCAGTGCGCGCCGGGTCTCGTCGTACGAGGTGTGCAGGATGCCGGTCATGCCGAGGGCCCTGGCACCCTCCACGTTCAGCTCGAGATCGTCGACGAAGACGCAGTCTTCGGGCTTCAGGTCCAGCCGCCGGGCGGCCAGCAGGAAGATCTCCGGCTCCGGTTTGCGCAGCCCGACCTCGCCGGAGATGACGATGTCGTCGAACATGCCGTCCCAGGTGTCCCGGGGGTAGGTGTTGCCCCAGGAGTTCGACAGCAGGGCGGTCCGGACCCCGTGCGAGCGGGCCCGCCGGACCAGCGCGGACATCGCCGGCTGGTGCTCGAAATGCGCGAACATCCGCTCGATCAGCCCTTCCGCGGGCACCGGCGTACCGTCCCGGCGGACCAGGATCGAGGCGAGTTTGCGCTCGAAGTCGGGTACGGCGAGCTGGCCGCGCTCGAGCGCGTGGACCGGGTTCAGCTCGGCCTCCGCGGCGGCGTCGGCAGGGCCCTCGGCCGGCAGCCACGCCATCACGGCCTGCAGGTACGAGTCGAAGTCGAACCCGTCCAGCTCGGCCCACCGCCGCAGCGCGTCCTCCAGCCCGGAGGTCAGCACGCCGCCCCAGTCCACCAGCAACCCACGCGGCACACCCGGCTCCAAAGACATGCGCGCAAGCCTACTCAGCACAAACTCGACCTAACCCTCACCACCCTCCCCCTCACCGACCGTGATGGTCAGTGGGTGTACTCGACCTTGACGTCGCCGGAGGACGTCTTGGCCTTGATGGTGCGGGTGGCAGCCGGGTCGCTGCGGACGTTGGTGGTCTCGTCGCCTGACGACGTGTCGGTCTCCAGCTTGTACGACTCCGGCCCGGACGGGACCTGGATCGTCACGTCACCCGAGCTGGACTCCGATTCGACGGACTGCGGCGCGGTAGCGAAGTCGAGATCCACACTGCCCGAACTGCTCTGCGTGCTCACCGTCGTCGCGGTCAGCCCGTGCGCCTCGAGATCACCCGAGCTGGACTCCATCTGCAGCGCCCCACCGACGTCGTGCACCTCGATGCTGCCCGAGCTCGACTTCAGATCCGCGCCGGCCGGCACCCCGGACACCTTCAGGTCCCCGCTGCTGCTCTCGAGCGTCACCTTGACGTCCTTCGGCACGGTGAGGACGTAGTTCGTGTCGCAGCCGAACGACAGGAACCCGCAGGCGGTGTCCCGCAGCTCCAGCTTCCCGTCCTCGTAGCTCTCCTTCGGGTCCGACCCGAAGATGTTGCGCTCGAACCGCCGCTCGATCCTGATCTCCGACCCGTCCCCGGACCGTACTTCGACATCCGCCGACCGCACCTCGATCGTCAGCGCCTGCCCGACCACCGGGTAGCTGTCATGACTGACCTTCGTGTCCTCGGTCAGACCGGTCAGGGCCCAGTACACCCCGCCGAGAATGAGCGCGACGGAGATGGCGATCCCGTACCGCCGCTCCGTACTCAACGTGCTCGGCGGCCGACCCTGGACCTCGGACATCCTTCTCCCTCAGGACGCGTTGACTACCGACCACCCTGACATATCCCCGGCCCGCTGTCGGTGGGGTTTTCCCCGACATCCCACCGACCCGACCCTGACCCCGACCCGAACAGGCTCAGAACTCCTTGCTGATGGTCGTGGCCAGCTGTTGCAGGGATTTGCGGAGCTTGCTGGACTTGGCGGACTCGGCGAGGCTGCGGCCGTGGGACATGGCGGCGTCGACCGCGGCCTGGTCGAACGGCAGCAGTGCGGCGGCCTCCACCCCGGCGTACCGGCCGAGCGCCTCCGCGATCGCGTCCGACGGAGAGCTGCCGAGCGAGCCGGAGCGGAGGCGGTTCACCACGACCCGGGTGCTGACCGACGGCACGACCGCCCGCAGTTCGTGGATCGCGCGGATCAACCGGGTCAGCCCGACCGGGTCCGCTGTACCGACGACGATCACCTCGTCGGCCTCCTCGAGCGTTGCCAGCGTCGCGCCGTTGCGGCGCGGCGCCAGCGAGTCGAACGAGATCTCCTCGTCGCTCTCGATGCAGAACCCGACGTCCACGACCGTGCACGGCGCGAGCATCCGCGCCGTCGACCAGATCGACTCGATCGCGGCCGGGCGCAACTCGGTCCAGCGATCCGCGCGGCTGAGCCCGGTCAGCACCAGCAGATGCGGCTCGACCTGCCGCGCATGCTTCGCGAGCATCGCCAGGTCGAGCGCACCACTCGCCGCCGATCGCGCCGCGGCGGCCAGGCCCGAGGTCTCGTCGAGCATGCCGAGGTGTTGCGCGACGGTCCCGCCGTACACGTCGGCGTCGGCCAGCAGCGTCGGCACGCCCTTCACCGCGAGCTCGCATGCCAGCCCGACGGCGACCGTCGTACGTCCAGGCGCGCCTGTCGGACCCCAGACCGCGAGCATCCGGCCGCTGCCCTGGGTATAGACCGGCTGCGGTTGACCGGTCGCCTCGGTCGGCATCGGCACGAAACCGCCCGCGAAATGCGACGCGGACATCGGCGGACCGGACTCGACCGCGTCGGTGATGGCCCGGCCGAGGTCCTCCGGGCTCACGTCCGCCGGGAGGATCCGCTCGATGCCCATCCGGCTGAGCCGGTCCTCGGTGCCGAAGGGCTCACCGTTCTCGGTCGGGTCGACCAGTGCGACCACCGCGATCCGGCGCGCGTGCAGCGCGGCGACCGCGTCGGACGTCAGCCGTGGCAGATCGTCGGCGAGCAGCACCGCCCGCGCCTGCCCGCTCGCGGCGGCCGCCATCACGTCGGCGATGTCGACACATCGCCGTACCACCCGGATCCCCGGCGCGCGCTCGGCACGCCGTACGACGTCCGCCTCCCACGGCGCCCCGGTCACCGCCAGCAGAACCGGTACCGACATCAGTTGCCCCGCCGGACCAGGACCGGCTCGCCCGCGCTCATCAGCGACAGCGTGGCCGGCAACCGTTGCACGTCCTTGCGCGCCAGGCCGACCAGGACCTGTCTGCGCGCCGAGCCACCCGCGACACCCTTCACCGCGTCGACCTGAAGCACCCGAACCTCTGCCCACAGCAACTTCGCCGGCTGGTCCGCGTCCTTCGGCACCACCCAGATGTCGACCTCGTCCCCGGCCGCGATGTCCGACGGCAGGCGGCCGGAGGCGATCGACAGCGGCAACTCGGTGCGTTCGTTGTCCGCCTCGGTGACCGCCGCGTCCCGCGGCACGAACTCGCCCGCGTCGACAGCCCGGGTGAGAACGAGCCCGTTCAGATCGGCGGCCGCGGCGACGTACCTCTCGGCGTCCTCGGTGGTGGTGAACCGCACCCGCGCGGTGGTCAGGTCGTCGTTCGTCAGCTTCCGGCCGGCCGGGATGTCGTGCTTGGCGGCCCAGATCGTGGTGGTGTCGTCGGCGGCCGACAGCAGTTTGGCGCCGGTCAGTGCGGTGACGGCGACGAGCAATACGCCGAGCACCAACCGCCCGTCCTTCCACCGGGCCCGACGGTTGCGCTGGGCCGGGACGGACGGTGCCCCGAACCCGGTCCCACGCACTGCTGTGTCGACCACGTCGAACTCCAGTCACTCGATCGCTCTCGGAGCCGACATTCTGCCGTGCCGGAGTACCTCCGTGTGAACGACTATCCACAGGGGGTCAGGCTGGGGACAAACGAGCTCATCCGGCCACCAACCGTGGCAAACTGAAAGAACCAGCCACTACCCGAAGGGGCAGAACGGATGCCGGCTCCGCGATTCCTCCAGCTCGCCGACGTCGCCGAGGTGCTGAACATCTCCGCGAACCAGGTGTACGCCCTGGTTCGCCGCGGCGACATCCCCGCGGTCAAGATCGGCGGACGCGGGCAGTGGCGGGTCGAGGCGACCGAGCTGGAGAAGTACATCGAGCGGCTCTACACCGAGACCCGCGAGTTCATCGAGACCCACCCGTTCGGAGAGGACGCCGAGCAGCCGGAGGACGTGCGCCAGTAGGTCGTGTCCTAGCGGCGCCGTACGGCACAGAGCGCCTGGGTCGGCACCAGGCGCACGTTGTAAACCTCGGTCCGCCGCCGCGGCGCATCCAGCGGGTGCTCTGCGATCTCCAGAAAGTCCGCACCGACCCGATCGATCGTCCCGGTGACCGGTACGCCGCCGCAGAACAGCGTCACCGGTGAACGGTCCCGCGCGATCCCGCGCAGCAGGTGCCCCAGCCCCAGCTTCCCAGCCACCGCCCCGACAGCCGGCTCCGCCCACGGCCCCAGCCGATGGACCCCGACCAGCGCGTGCACCGGGATCAGCCACTCCTCGTAGCGCTCGGCCTCGATCAGCAGGCAGTCCTTCCCGACCCGCGTGAGCAGCCCCTGGACGGGCTCCGCGGTGGTGAGTTCCACGCGTACGACGGTGTCGACAGCACCGCGGAGCCGGTCGAGCACGGTGATCTTGCCGACCTCGGTGCGGATCCGGTCCGCGACCTCGCCGTACAGATCCCCCTCCTGGAGCGCGTCGAACTGCGACTCCAGATCCGCGAACAACGCATCCCACCGCATGGCGGCGAACCTACCGGATCCTGCTCACCTTCCGTGCGGCAAGCCGACGCTGCGTGACTTTCCACTTGCGAACTGACCGTAGTACGGGTCTATAGTGATCAAGCCGAAGCAAACCAAAGCAAACTCATAGATCAGAGGCCAACGGGATGAACGCGACGATCCGGGGACTGAAGGGCACGCTGGCGCTGGTGGCCCTGGCCGGTCTGGGCCTCGGTCTGCGTTGGATGACAGCCGGTACGTTCGGCGCGGCGAACCGCCGGGACCTGGACTCGATGGCTGTGCTCGCAGTCGGGACCGTGGCGTGGATGGCGTACGGGTGGCTCGCGCTGGCGGTGATGGCGACGGTCCTGGAGCAGATCCCGGGTGTGATCGGGGCAGCCGCGTCAGCGGTCGCCGGTCGGATCACCTCGCAGACGTCCCGCACGCTGCTGAGGTCTGCTTTGGGCCTCGCGGCGGTCACCCCTCTGACGGTCGGCGTGGCTCACGCGTCGCCGGGCGACGGCAGCACCCTTCGCCCATGGACCCAGGTCGAGCCTCGCTCCACCGTCCAGCCCGGCGATGCGCCGTGGCGCACGACGGAGCCGCCGTCATCCGTCCTCACCGGTGCGACCGCTGAGACCCGCGTTGACCGCCCGCAGGACGCTCGCCCGCAGGACGTACGACGGGACGCTCGCCCGCAGGACGTCGTACCGGGGCCGCGCACTACCTCGCCTCGGGTCCGGGTTGGTGTGCCGGATCGGCCGACGTCGGGGGCGGCGACTCGCTACACCGACGTGCGGTCGGGTCAGCCGGTGCGAGTGCCCGCACGGGTCGTCGTGAAGCCCGGCGACACCCTCTGGAGCATCGCGGCCGCCGAACTCGGCCCGAACGCGACCGCCGAGGACATCGCCGTCCGCTGGCCCGCCTGGTACGCCGCCAACCGCCAGTCGATCGGGCCCGACCCCGACCTGATCCTTCCCGGCCAGGTGCTGCGAACCCCGGCAGCCGCGACCGGCAACACCGTGCCGCCCACCCACCAGGAGAAGTGACATGAGCCAGAACCTGCCCGCGGTCCAGCACCAACCCCGGACGAACCCGACCCTGGCCGCCGTCCCACCCCTCCCCGAGGCCGGCCCTCACTCCGACCCGTCCGAGGCGGCAACCCCTCGACTCCGCGCTGTCGACGCCCGGCCATCACAGCACACAGTCCCAGCCACCCTCCGCCACGCCGCCACCCTCACCTCCGACGTCCTGACCACCCGACACAGAGCCTTGGCCCGCCTTGGCATCGCATCCGCCGACCCCGCTCCTGGGGCGCCGGCAGCGGGTTCGTTTGCGGGGCCGCGGTTGCCGGACGCTTGGGCTTGGGGTGCGCGGCTGGCTCAGGCCGTGTCGGAGGTGCTGGCCGGCGATCGGCCGATCTCGCAGCTGGTGCGGTTCACGGATGAAGCGGTGTTCGCCGACCTCAACCGGCGGGTGCGCCTCCTGGGCCTGACGACCACAGCGACCGCCCGCGGCGCCAAGGAACGCAGCGCCGTCCGCTCGGTCCGCGTCTGCACGCCGGCCAAGGACATCGCCGAGGTCTCCGCCCACGTCCGCCACGGCGACCGTTCCCGCGCCCTCGCCTTCCGCCTCGAGGTCCGCCGCAACCGCTGGGTCTGCACCGCCCTGGAAATCGGCTGACGCGCCCCGCTACCAACACCTGCTCCACCCCCGAGCCACCACCCGCCCGGACCGCGGCCGGGATTGTCGGTGGGGCGTTGCAGACTGATGGGGTGAGTGAGTTCGAACCGTATCGCGAGCGTCCCACCCGGGTGCCCGGTGCCGTGCTGTGGACGCGGACCGCGGAGCGTGGGGAGTACCGGGTGCTCCCGGACGGCTGCATGGACCTGATGCTGGTGGACGACGAGCTGGTCGTCGCCGGCCCCGACGACCGGGCGTGGGTCGGATCGTCCGAGGCCGGGATGCGGTACGCCGGGATCCGGTTCGCCCCCGGGTCGGCGCCGCGATTCCTCGGCGTACCGGCGCGTGAACTGCTGAACGAGCGCGTTCCCCTGAGCGACGTGTGGTCGCCCGCCCGGGCTCGGCGGCTGGCCGACCGGGTGAGGTCGGCGCCGGATCCGGCCCTCGCGCTGGAAAAGGCGGCCGCGGGACTGAACGAGGAGCCGCCCGACCGGTTGGTCACGCAGGTGCTGCGCGCGGTACGCAGCGGAGTGCTGCGGGGTGGCGCCGGTGTGCTCGCGCTTGCCGCCAGCGTCGGGCTCAGCGAGCGGCAGTTGCATCGCCGGTGCCTGCACGCGTTCGGCTACGGGCCGAAGATGCTCGACCGGGTACTCCGGATGAACGCCGCCCTCGACCGAGCCCGCACCGGACTTCCCCTTGCCGACGTCGCCGTGCTGACCGGGTACGCCGACCAGGCCCATTTCACCCGAGACGTCAAAGCCCTCACCGGCCTCCCACCCCGCACCCTACTGAGCTGATGCCGCCCGCAGTTCAGAGCACGACTGCGAAACCGCCCGGCTGGACCAAGACGTCGGAGGTTCCACCAGTCAGGCGACGGCGTGAGTGCAACTTGCCGTTGGAGGTGTAGCTGTAGGCGGTCGTCCCGTCAGCAACCGCGAGGCGGAAGGTCCGTGGCTGCTGGTCGACGCTGCTCAGCAAGACTCCACTGCCCACAGTGAGGGTGCTGATCGCCGGGATCAGGATGAGTGCGTCGATCTCGGCCGCGCCCGTTGTGGCAACCGCCCTGAGGCTCGTCGCGTACGGCGGAAGCGGCGTGGGCAACGTGATGGGTTGGAGAACGCCGGGGGCTGCCGAAATACCTTGCGGTCCCGGAGCGGTGTGGTCGATCGTGCCCAGTCTCAACGAGCCCGTCGTCCAGGTTGTCCGCCCGGGTTCGTGGAGGTTGACGACCGGGAGCACGAGGCGAGGCTGGGTCGACGCGGGCAGGGTCCACTGCGCGCTGTCGCCCGCGCTGAGCGAAATGTAGGAGCCGTTGCTCCATTGGGATTCGCCCGTCCACGCGGACGGCGGCGTCACGATCTGCCCACCGACGGAGGACTCGCCTTCGACCATGTGCAGGCCGGCGCGGCTCAGTGGACCCGCTCCCAGTCGCTGCGCCAGCCGGGCGAGGCCCGGGTTCGCGTCGAGGGCGAGCATGGAGAGTTGGCCGTGGATGGTGGATTCAGCACCGGAGTTGCGGTTCACCACGCCGTCGCCGGAGATGCCGTCGTACGTGCGGCCGGTGGCCGGGTCGTACATCGGTGAGCCGGCCCGGTTCGCGCCGAAGTACCAGGCCGCGACGAAAGCGGCGACCTGCTTCAGGCCAGGCAGTCCGACGGCCAGCAGCCCTTGCAGGCGGGCGTCGACGCCATACGCGATCTGGGTGCGGTCGATCGGCGCCGGCAACCAACCGTTGTCAGGCCCACCTGCGGTCATCAGCAACGGAGTGAAACCGGCGGTGTCCCCAACGGCAGCGCCGAGTGGAGTGGACACGACAGACGAGGCCGCGGCCAGTGCAGACGGCATCTGCGCACCCCACGCGTGCCACACCGAGATCGACTCACCCCACGGCAGCAACGCCCGGAACGGCCACACCCGGCTGGAGCCTGAGGCCAGGTAGCTGATGCCCTCAGCGAACTGCGTCAAGGCACGTCGAGCCCGCGGCGATCCACCGGCCCGCACGTACGCCGCCAACCCGAGAACGGCCTCGGATGTCGCGTCGGCACCGTTCACGATGAGCCAAGCAGGCACACGCCGACCGTCGACGACGTTCCAGTCGCCGTAGCGCACCAGCACCTGCCGCTCCAGCGCAGCGAGAGCCAACTCGAGTCGATCCCGGAGGAACTCGGCGAACCGGCGGTCGACACCGCGGAAGGCCGCGTACCCCTCCCCCAGCGCCCACACAGTACGGGCGAGCCAGTAGGACGGCCCGGAGTCGGACGGGTCGGGGAGTTCGACGGGCTCGGCACTCGGGTTGAGGGTCCCATCCGGCTGCATCCACAGCACTACGTTGCCGTTGGGCGATTGCAGGTAGGTGAGACCGCGCAACAGGTCCCGTGCGACGTCCAGCCGCTCAGCACGGAGGTAGACGACGGCAGCACGCGAGATGTCGTCCGCGTTGTAGGCGCCCTGGCCGTAGGTGTTGGTGACAGCGTCGTACGCCCCGCCGCCGATGCGCTTGTACGAGCCGTCCGGCTGCCGGTCCGCATACGTCCACAGCACCCCTAGTGGGCCGGAGCCGTAGGTGCTGTGACCGGCGGCGGGAGGTGGTGTGACCGTCGTGCGCAGGAAGTCGAGGTGCGCGAGGTTGCTCAACCTGCCCGAAGGAGAAGCGGATGCCGACGTCGGCAGCGAGACAGTCGAAGCGGCCGCCGCTGCCACCGCTCCGCCCAGGAAAGCGCGGCGCCTCACCCCGCTCGTCATGACAGCCGGTCCAGTCTGGCGACACCGATGGCCGCGTCGGCCATCCCGTAGAAGACGTACCGCACTCCTTCGACCTCCTCGATGGCGGTCGGGAACACCACGTTCCCGACGGTTCCGATCCGCTCCTCCTCGGTCTCGGGCACCAGGAGCGGTTCCGGCGTCCGCGCGATCACCCGCGTCACGTCGTCGGCGTCCAGGAGCAACGCGCCCGCCGCGTAGCTGACCTTCTGCGTGGTCGGGTCGAACCCCTTCGGCTGCTCACCGGTGACGCCGTGGTGAATCACCAGCCAGCCCTCGGGCACCCGCAGCGGCGCCGGCCCGGCCCCGATCTTCAACTCCTCGAAGGGGTACTCCGACATGGCAACCAGCCGGTGGTGGCGCAGGTGGACCAGATTCCGGAGGTCACGCTCGACGTCGGCGACCGGCACGAACGACACCCAGATCCCCGGCCGATCGTCGGTGATCCCGGCAGGCAGGTGAACGCCTTCGCCTTCGCGGAACCAGCCGAGGTCCCACATCGGCCGGTGCAGCATCGCGTACGACGGCTCGCCGTCGGGACCGGGCACCGGCTCCGGGAAGAACACCGTGTCCTTGTTGGGGAAGAGGTTCAGGTCGGTGTCGAGGTCTGGTTGGTACTCGAAGTGCAGTGGCCCGAGCCGCCGCCAGTCCCGCAGATCCGACGACACCGCGAGCGCCGGTTTGGGGCCGAGCGGACCGTAGGCGACGTACGTCATCACGTGGGTGCCGAGCGACGGGATCCACGTCACCCGCGGGTCCTCGACGCCGGCGTTGTTCAGCCCGCGCTCCCAGCCCTCGTCCGGAGCCAGGACGACGCCCTCCCGCCGTACCCCGACCGGGACACCGTCCTTCACCTCCACGGCGGCCAGGCCGACCCGCGAGACGTTGCCTGCGGCAACCAGGCGCGGGAGCAGGTACAATTGTCCGTCCGGCGTGTGGCCGGTGGCCGGGTTCAGCACCCCCTCGACCTCGAACTCGTTACCGGGCTCCGGCGTCATCAGTACGCCGACACGGGTCAGGGTGTAGGGAACAGTCACGACAACAAGCCTTTCCACACAGAGGAGTTAGCCCTTGACCCCGGACTCGAGGTTCGTGGCGATGAAGCGGCGCTGGAAGATCAGGAACAACGTCACCGCCGGCGCGGCCAGCACACACGCCCCGGCGAGCACGGCGCCGAACGGGTTCGCGGCCCGCGCCGACACCGTGGTCAGGTAGTTCGACAGGGACACCGCGAGCGGCTGCAGGTCCTGCTGCTTGGTGATCAGGAACGGCCAGAGGAACTCGTTCCACGGCCCGATGAACGTCAGCAGTACGCCGGTCAGCAGCGCGGGCTTCACCAACGGGATGGCCACCCGCCACAGGATGCCGAGCTCGCCCGCGCCGTCGATCCGGGCCGCGTCGAACAACTCCTGCGGAAGCTGCAGGAAGTACTGCCGGAACACGAAGACCGCGGTCGAGTTGATCGCGAACGGCAGGATCATCCCGAGGTAGGAGTCGGCCAGCCCGTAGCTGCGGACGATCAGCACGTACAGCGGAATCGTCAGCAACTGGAACGGCACCACCTGGACCAGCAGCATCAGGTTGAACACCAGACCGCGACCGCGGAAGTGCAGCCGGGCCAGCGCATAGCCGGCGAGCACGCCGAACACCAGCGTGCCGAGGATGACCCCGCCGGTGAAGACGCCGGAGTTGATCAGCGACCGGCCGAGGTCGATCGCCCGGTTGATCTCGACGTAGTTGTGGCCGGTCAGGTTGCCCGGCGACGGGAACGCGCCGCCGACCGACGGGTCGGGTTCGGCCTGCAGCGAGCCGATCAGCATGTAGTAGAAGGGGAACAAGAACACGAACGCGCCGACCAGCAACGCGGCGAAGCGCAGTTTCATCAGTCTTCCCTCCCCACGAACCGGCGTTCGATCAAGGCGAGCACGAGGACGGCGATCACCAGCAGCACCCCGATCGCGGCGCCGATGTCCGGGTTCCCCTGCTCGATGCCCTTCTGGTACATCACCAGCACCGGCGACGCCGACGCGCCGTCGGGTCCGCCACCACCGGTGAGCAGATACGGCTCGGTGAACAGGTTGGCCCCGGTCACGGTCGCGAGCAGTACGACGAGGGTCGTCGCCGGCCGGACGCCGGGAACGGTCACGTTGAGGAACGACTTCCACCGTCCGGCGCCGTCCATCGCGGCCGCCTCGTACAGATCCTTGGACACGTTCTGCAGCGCGGCCAGATACAGCAGGATGAAGAACCCGAGCTGTTTCCAGGTCACGTAGATCGCGACCGTCGGCATCGCCAGCGTCGAGTTGACCAGCCAGGACGGATCCGGCGCGAGCGGTCCGAGGATCGAGTTCACCAACCCGTTGGAGTTGAACAGGAACAACCAGACGCCCACGACCGCGACACTCGCCGTCACGTACGGCACGTAGTAGCTGACCCGGAAGAAGGTCCGCCAGCGGATCGCGGCGTTCAGCGCAGTCGCCAGACCGAGCGCCAGCACGACGGTCAGCGGCACGTTGATCACCAGGAACACGAGCACGTTCCCGAAGGACCGCCGTACCGCGGGATCCGAGAGCACGGTGACGTAGTTCTCGAACCCCACGAACGGCCGTTCCACGATCGCGCCGGGCGCGGTGAAGAAGTAGTCGTGGAACGACATGTAGACCGCGAACCCGAGCGGGTAGGCGAACACGGCCGCCAGGAACACGACGTACGGCGTGACGAACGCGGTCCCGGCCGGATGCTCACCGAGGACCCGGCCGAGAGCGCCACGCCGCCGGCGGGTTTCCGGCGAGGCCAGTCGGCTCATGACTGCGAGGCGAGCTGATCGACCTTCTGCGCCGCGCCGTCCAGCGCCGCGCCCGGGTCCTCCTGGCCGAAGATGACGGACTTGGAGTACGCGTCCCGGAAGGTCTGCCAGATGGTGATCGAGTTCGGCACGTTCGGCACCTCGACCGTGCGGGCCGCCTGGTCCGCGAACACCTTGTAGTCGGGGTTCTTGGCGAAGTAGTCCGGGTACGCCGCGGCCACGTCCTTGCGCAGCGGCATCTGACCGGTCGTCTCCAGGAACTTGCCGTCCTGCTCCTGGCTGGTGGCGAACTTCAGCACCTCCCACGCGGTGCCGCGGTTCTTGCACGCGGAGTACATGGCTACGTTCTTCGCGTCGGAGAAGGTGTGGATCTCGTTCGCCGGCTTGCCGGACGAGGTGGGGACGGGTACGACGCCCCAGTCGACCTTGCCCTTGTACGTCGCGACTGCCCACGGGCCCACGACCGCCATCGCGGCGGTGCCGTCGACGAACGCGTCACCGGTGTACTTCTCCTGCGACGCCAGTTTGTCGGCGTACATCGTCCGCCAGAATTGCGCGACCTTCCTGCCCTCGTCGGAATTGAACGTGGCCTTGCCGTCGGCAACCAACTGCTTGCCGCCGGTCTCGGCCGCGAACAGCGGGTAGAAGTCGAACCAGGACTGGTAGAACTCGTTGCTCGGCGCCGGGTAGATCGCGAACTTGGCCGCCTTCGCCGCGACCAGCTTCCGGGACGTGGCCAGGAACTCGTCGTACGTCGCCAGCGGCGGCTTCGCGGGGTCGAGCCCCGCCTTGGCGAAGGCCGACTTGTTGTAGAAGATCATCACCGGGTTCGACTTCCACGGCAGCTGGTAGTACTTGCCGTCGTTCGACTTGTACTGCTTCGCGACGTCACCCGAGCGGTCCTCGATGTACGACGTACCGTCCGCGAAGGAGTCGAGCGGCACCAGACCGCCCTGCTTCTGGAACTGCGAGACCGAGGCCGGCGAGGTGTTGAAGATCAGGCACGGCGCGTTGCCCGCGGTGATCGCGGCACCGATGACCTCCTCGGAGCTCTTCCCGGTCGGGATCTCCTGGGCGGTGACCTTCTGGTCCGGATGCGCCGCGTTCCAGGCCGCGACCATCTGCTTGCCCCAGGCCACTTCCTCGGCGTTGTTCGAGTACCAGACGGTGATCGGCCCGGTCGCCTTGGGCGCGGCGTCGGCGTCACCAGCGCCGCCTCCGCCGTCGCCACACGCGGCGAGTGAGCCGGCCAGCACCAGGGCCAGCAGTCCAGCTTGCAACTTCATGATTCCTCCAGCTGTACAGGGGGTGCGGCGGTGGAGTGCCGGATGACGAGTTGCGCGGGGGGCAGCTCGACGTCGGGTACGTCGGCCTCGCCGTCGACAACCTGGTTGAGAGTGCGGGCGGCCGCCTCGCCGAAGCGGAACGGGTCGGCGCGCACGGTGGTCAGGCCGGGGTGGACGTACTCGGCCAGTTCGCTGTCGTCGAAGCCGGCGATGCTCAGGTCGCCCGGGACGGCCAACCCGGCCGCCTGGGCGGCGCCGAGGCCGGCGATCGCCATCCGGTCGTTCGCGTAGACGATCGCGGTCGGCGGCTCGGCCAGTGCGAGCAGCCGGCGGGTGGCCTCGATCCCGCCGGCGGCGGTGAAGTCGCTGGTCTCGATCGCCACCGGCTCCAGTCCGGCGGCGGACAGCGTCGACAGGAAGGCGTTGGACCGGGCCGTCGCGTGCACGAACGCCGGCGGACCGGCGACATGCGCGATCCGGCGATGACCGAGCGACAGCAGATGTTCGACGACCGCGGCGGTGCCGGGCCGGTCGTCCAGGACGACGGCCGGGAACGGCGACGCGCCGTCGGGGCGGTTCAGGGTCACGGCGGGCAGACCGAGCTCGACCAGGAGGTCGATCCGCGGATCGTCGTGCCGCAGGTCGGACAGGAAGACCCCGTCCACGCGGGCGTCCTGCGCCAGACGCCGGTAGCCGGCCTCCTCGTCCTCACCGGCGGTGACGACCTGCAGGACCAGCGCCTGCCCGCGGGCGGACAGGACACTCTCCACACCGGCGATGAAGGCCGGGAAGAACGGGTCCGACGACAGCACGGCCGGATCCCGGGTGATCACCAGGCCGAGGGCGAACGCCTTCGACACCGACAGCGACCGGGCCCGGTTGCTCGGCCGCCAGCCGAGCTCGTCGGCCGCCGCGAGGATCTTGTCCACGGTCGACTGGGCCAGCCCGGGACGCCCGTTCAGCGCGAACGAGACCGCGCCCTTGGACACACCCGCCCGGCTCGCCACATCGGCGATCGTCGGCCGCTGTTTGCTCACAGACACCTCACTTGACAGGGTTTAAACCGGTTTAAACGCCATCTAAACCGGTTAAAACCTCGTCCGTCAAGACCTGAGACGCTGCTCAGTCAGCAACTTGCACGCCGTGATGGCCGACCCGGCCACCACCGCCGCCCTACCGGCCGAGGGCTGCCTGGAGGTAGGTCCGGTAGGCGGAGAAGGAGCCGAGTACCTCGGCCGCCGTCGGTTGGCCGGTCAGCTCGCCGACGCCCTGGCCCGCGTAGATCGAGGTACGAGCCGGGTCGGCGGCGCGGACTCCGGCGACGTAATCCGCGTGGCCGGCGTCATCGGACTTGAGTTCGTCCTCGCGGCCTTCCCACGCATCGAAGTACGCGTTCCGCAGCGCCCGCCCGCCGAACTCGTCCGGCCAGCCGGCCCGCGACGCCGCGTCGAACACCGTCCCGTAGACGGTGTCGGTCTCGTCCGCCTCGATCACCCGCTGCCGCACCGACTCCGGCGTCATCGCCTCCACGCACGTCAGGAACGCCGTACCGATCCAGCCGCCGGCGGCCCCCGCGGCCAGTACGGCGGCCAGCCCGCGCGGTCCCGAGATGCCACCGGCGGCGAGTACCGGGAGATCGGTGAGGTCGAGGATCGCCTGCAGCAACGGGAGGGTGGCGACCGCGTTCCGGCCGTGGCCACCGGCCTCGGCCCCGCGGGCGACGATCACGTCGACACCGGCGTCGATCGCCTCCCGCGCATCGGCGACCGTCCCGGCCTGGGTGGCGACGACGATGCCTTCCTTCTGCAGTGTCCCGACGTACGGCGCATAGTCGCCGAAGCTGAGAGCGACCAGAGCAGGCCTGAGTTCGAGCACCGCGTCGAGGTGCTCGGGCCGGCCCTTGACCGACCAGGCCATCAGGCCGACGCCGTACGGTTTCCCGCTCGCCGCGGCGACCGCACCCTCGGTCCGGATCCAGTCGGCACTCACCGCGGAGCCGGCGCCGAGCATGCCCAGTCCCCCGGCCGCCGAGATCGCGGCGGTCAGCGTGCCTCCGCTCACGTTCGCCATCGGCGCGCCCACCACCGGAACGGACAACCCGAACTTCTCCGTCAGCCACATGGACCCAGGGCACCACACCCGGCCCGCCGGCCGCCATGGCGCCAGACACACCGAACGGCCGGCCCTCGAAAGGGCCGGCCGTTCGCGGTGTGACTCAGAAGGCGTGACTCAGAACTTGTAGACGTCCGACTGCGGGTCGCCGTGGCAACGCTTGTACTTCTTGCCCGAGCCGCACGGGCAGGCCACGTTGCGCGGAGTACCGGCGTACATCAGGTCACCCTCCTCGGCGGTGTCCTGGCGGACCGAGACCTCCTCGTCGCCGTCGATCGTCGGCGCCGAGTACGACAGCCGCTGCGGACGGCTGTCACCGGTCAGCCCCTTGGCGCGCACCCGCGGGGTGTCGCGCGGCCGCACCTCGTCCTGGACCCGGCCCGGGAACTCCGCCACCGGCGCGTTCGGGGTGAGAACGTCCTCGGGCGCCTCGGTGTCGGCGGCCTGGGGCTCGTCCTGCAGCGCCATCTGGGCCTGCATCACCTGGACGTCGACGTTGAAGATGAAGCCGACCGACTCCTCCTTGATCGACTCCATCATCGCGGCGAACATGTCGTAGCCCTCGCGCTGGTACTCGACCAGGGGGTCGCGCTGCGCCATCGCGCGCAGGCCGATGCCCTCGCGCAGGTAGTCCATCTCGTACAGGTGCTCACGCCACTTGCGGTCCAGCACACTGAGCACGACCTGGCGCTCGAGCTCGCGCATCGCGTCCGCGCCGAGCAGCTCCTCGCGGCGTTCGTACGCCGCCTTGGCGTCGGCGAGGAAGGCCTCGATCAGGAAGTCCTGGGTCAGGCCGGACTTGTCGCCGCCGGCCTGCTCGATCAGCTCCTCCTCGGTCAGCTCGGTCGAGTACAGCGTCTTCATCGCGGTGAACAGGGCGTCCAGGTCCCAGTCCTCGGCGAAGCCCTCGGCGGTCGCGCCCTGCACGTACCCGGTGACGGTCTCCTCGAGCATGTCCTGCACCTGGTCGCGCAGGTCGGCGCCCTCGAGCACCCGGCGGCGCTCGGCGTACACGACGTGCCGCTGCCGGTTCATCACGTCGTCGTACTTGAGGATGTTCTTCCGGGTCTCGAAGTTCTGCGCCTCGACCTGGGACTGCGCCGACGCGATCGCCTTGGTGACGACCTTGTTCTCCAGCGGCTGGCTGTCGTCGTTGTTGCGCGACATCGCCCAGTCGACCATCTCGCGCTTGAACAGCCGCATCAGGTCGTCCTCCAGCGACAGGTAGAACCGGGACTTGCCCGGGTCGCCCTGACGGCCGGACCGGCCGCGCAGCTGGTTGTCGATCCGGCGGGACTCGTGCCGCTCGGTGCCGAGCACGTAGAGGCCGCCGAGCGCGCGGACCTCCTCCTGCTCCTCCTTGACCTGCTGCTCGAACTTCTCCAGGACCTTCGGGTACTCCGCCTCGTACTCCTCCGGCGACTCGGCCGGGTCGATCCCGCGGGCCCGCAGGTCCTTGTCGGCCAGGAACTCAGGGTTGCCGCCGAGGATGATGTCGGTCCCACGGCCGGCCATGTTGGTGGCCACCGTGACCGCGCCCTTGCGGCCGGCCTCGGCGATGATCGCCGCCTCCCGCGCGTGCTGCTTCGCGTTCAGCACCTCGTGCGGGATGTTCTCCTTGCGCAGCTGGGCGGACAGCCGCTCCGACTTCTCCACGCTGGTGGTGCCGACCAGGATCGGCTGCCCGCTCTTGTGCACCTCGACGATGTCCTTGACCACCGCGTCGAACTTGGCGTCCTCGGTGCGGAAGATCAGGTCCCGCTCGTCGGCGCGGATCATCGGCTTGTTGGTCGGGATCGGGACCACGCCCAGGCCGTAGATCTTCTGGAACTCGGCCGCCTCGGTCATCGCCGTACCGGTCATGCCGGCCAGCTTCTCGTAGAGCCGGAAGTAGTTCTGCAGCGTGATGGTGGCGAGCGTCTGGTACTCCTCCTTGATCTCGACGCCTTCCTTGGCCTCGATCGCCTGGTGGAGTCCCTCGTTGTAGCGACGGCCGTGCAGCGTGCGGCCGGTGTGCTCGTCGACGATCAGCACCTCACCGTCGACCACCACGTAGTCCTTGTCGCGCTTGAACAGGTCCTTCGCCTTCAGCGCGTTGTTCAGGTAGCTGATCAGCGGGGTGTTGGCCGACTCGTACAGGTTGTCGATGCCGAGCCGGTCCTCGACCTTCTCGATACCGCGCTCGAGGATCGCGACCGTGCGCTTCTTCTCGTCCACCTCGTAGTCGGCCACCGGGCGCTGGTCCTCGGGCACCTTGTCGTCCACCAGTCGCGGCTTCAGCGTCGCGGCGATCCGGGCCATCTCGACGTACCAGCGCTGCGAGTCCTCGGCCGGGCCGGAGATGATCAGCGGGGTCCGCGCCTCGTCGACCAGGATCGAGTCCACCTCGTCCACGATCGCGTAGTTGTGCTCGCGCTGGACCAGGTCCTCGATGTTGGAGGCCATGTTGTCGCGCAGGTAGTCGAATCCGAACTCGTTGTTGGTGCCGTAGGTGATGTCCTTGGCGTAGGCGATCCGGCGCTCGGCCGGCGTCATCTGCGGCAGGATCACGCCGTAGTCGAGGCCGAGGAAGTGGTACACCCGGCCCATCCACTCGGCCTGGAACTTGGCCAGGTAGTCGTTCACCGTGACCACGTGCACGCCCTTGCCGGACAGCGCGTTCAGGTACGTCGGCAGCGTGCCGACCAGCGTCTTGCCCTCACCGGTCTTCATCTCGGCGATGTTGCCCAGGTGCAGCGCGGCGCCACCCATGATCTGCACGTCGTAGTGGCGCTGGTGCAGGGTCCGCTTGGCCGCCTCGCGGACGACCGCGAACGCCTCCGGCAGCAGCGCGTCGAGCGACTCCCCGTTCTCGTGCCGCTGCTTGAACTCCGCGGTCTGGCCGCGAAGCTCCTCGTCGGACATCTTGACGAAGTCGTCCTCGATCGAGTTGACCATCTTCGCGATGCCCTGGAGCTGGCGCAGGATCTTGCCCTCGCCGATCCGCAGGACCTTGTCGATCACCTTCATGGTGGGGAGTTCTCTCCTTGCTGCTGAAGCCTTGGTGCGGCCGACGCCGACGGGGCACGAGCCACCCGTGGGCAGGCGCGCGCCACCCATGGTACGGGGCGGGGTGTGCCAAGCCACGCCCGCTGCGTGCCGTAGGGCCTGTCCGTCCCACGATCCAGGCCGCGGGAAAGTTCCGCCCGCCGCTTCCGGAACCGACCTGCCTGCGGAGTCAGGAACCGCGCAGAGCGTCACTCAGCGCAGGTGAGAGGTCACCGCCACCGGCCACCCGGACCTGGTCCAGGCCGAGGAAGCCGGCCAACTGGATCAGCTCGGCGGCCAGCTCGTCCGCGGTCTCCACCGGCGCCTTCGGCTCCGCATGCGCCGACTGGACCAGCAGCACCCCGGCGATCCGGTCCGCCTTCAGGTCCACCCGGGCGACCAGCCGGTCCCCGAGCAGGAACGGCAGGACGTAGTACCCGTAAATGCGCTTCTCGGCCGGGACGTAGATCTCGATCCGGTACCGGAAGTCGAACAGCACCTCGGTCCGGGTCCGCTCGAACACCAGCGAGTCGAACGGGCTGACCAGCGCCCGCGCGTTCACCCGCCGCGGCAGCCGCGCGTCGCGGTGCAGGTACGCCTGCCGCTTCCACCCGTCGATCCGGACCGGGATCAGCTCACCGTCCTCGACCAACTCGTGGATCGCCCGGACGGTCGGCTCTGGCGCGGTCCGGAAGTAGTCCTTCAGGCATTGCGCGGTCGACACCCCGTGCGCCCTCGCCGCGATCGACACCAGCCCGCGGTGCGCCTCCTCCAGCGACGGCGTCGGAGTCTCGAGTACGGCGCGCGGCAGCACCCGCTCGGGGACGTCGTACATCCGCTCGAACTGCTGGTTGCGCCGGGCCACCGTGATCTCGCCGGCGAAGAAGAGGAACTCCAGCGCCCGCTTCACGTCGGACCAGTTCCAGCCCCAGTTCTCCTTGGACCGCTCGACGTCGTCGTCGATCTCCCGCGCGGTCAGCGGGCCGTGCTCGCGGACGTCGGCCAGCACCTGCTTCAGCAGATCCGGCCGCTCCTTCGCGATCGACCGCGGGCCGCCCCACGCCTCGCTCGTCGCCCGAGCCATCCGCCAGCGCATCAGCGGGTGCGTCTCGACCGGGATGAAGGAGGCCTCATGGGCCCAGTACTCCACCAGGCGGCGCGGGGCCTTGCCGGCGGCCCGGTCGAGCAGGTCGCGGGGATACGGGCCGAGGCGGGAGTACAGCGGCAGGTACTGGGCCCGGCTCAGCACGTTGACCGAGTCGATCTGGATCAGGCCGATCCGGCCGAGCACCCGCGACAGCGCCCGCGCGTCCGGCACACCCTTCGGCCGCGGGTCCATGAAGCCCTGCGCGGCCAGCGCCACCCGCCGCGCCTGGGCCGTCGACAACACCTGTCCGGTCATGCGGCCTCCCGACCTGGACTGAGGAGCGGAGCGACGGGGGAAGGCCGGGAGCCAGAGCTCCAGGATCCGCCGCGCCGGAGGTGTGGCATCGGTAGAGTCACGTCCCGAATTCTGCCGGGCGCCTCGGACACTTTTCGGTCCCCACCCGCGCCCCGGTCAGGAGGATCTTCATCGCCGGTCCTGGACGTCGATGACGATCAGCCGGTCGAACAGGTCCGGGCCGGGTGGAGCGGTCAGCAGGCCGCGGGTCCACAACTCGTCGACCCGGCGGAAGCGGCCGGACAGGGTCCGGCTGGACACGATGGCGGCCGCGAGCTGCGGATTCAGCCCCGGCACACCGCAGAGAACTTCGACCGGGGCGTCGTTGAGGTCGACCAGGCCGCCGTCGTCGTACGTCCGCGGCAGATCCGGCCGGCCGATGCCGAGGATGCGCGCGGTGTCAGGTCGCTCGGCCGCCAGTCGCCGCGCTTCGAGCCGGCGCCCGGCCGCGCGGCGGTCCACCCGCGGGGCGCCGATCACCACGGCCGCCTGAACGCTGGCCGCCACCACGCTGAGCACGAGGCACGTCATGACGACGTCGGCTTTCGTCGAGTCGACGTCGTCGTTCCAGTCGGTCCCCCAGAAGCCGACCGCCGTGGCCAGGTAGACGCCGGCGGACGCCGCCAGCCGGAAGCTGCGGCGTCGTACGGCGAGGATGCCGAACATCACCGGACTGCCCGCCCCGAGTGTCACCACCGGCACCGCCGCGCCACCCAGCTTCTGGAACACCGTCTTCCAGTCCGTGCGGGCCCGTGGCTGAGGAACCGGGAAAGGTGGCTGCACGACCGCACTGTAGTGGGCGCCGAGGCCATAACTCGTGAGTTACCGCAAGTGGGAGGTGCGCTACAGACGGTATTCAGGAGACGCTCCGACGGAGGCCGCCCCGCCCGGGCGGCCCCTATCAACCTGGAGTGAGGCATGAGAGGAAGAGTGCAGATGGTCCGTGCCGCTCTGGCGGCCGGCATCCTGACCGTGGCGTCCCTGGGTGCGGTGGCCGTGGCCGGCTCCGCGTCCGCCGCGCAGGCACCCGACGCACCGAAGACCCGCATCGTCGGCGGCACCGTCGCCCACACCGCGGACACCCCCTGGGCCATCCAGCTGTCGAACACCGGCTCCCCGGACCCGACCGGAGAATGGTGCGGCGCGACGCTGGTCGCGCCGAACAAGATCGTCACCGCGGCGCACTGCTCGCAGGAGGCGATCTCGACCTACACCGCGATCCAGGGCCGGGACGTGCTGAGCAACACCTCGACCGGCAAGGAGTCGAAGATCAGCAGCATCTGGGTCGATCCCGCCTACGGCAAGGAACCCGGCCACGACGTCGCGGTGATGACGCTGACGACGCCGTTCGACGGCGTACCGACACTGGCGCTGGAGACGGACAAGGCCGCGGACGCGGCCGGGGCGGCGTCGGTGGTCTACGGCTGGGGCGAGACCGAGGGCACGGGTCCGGCGAACACCTTCCAGAAGGTCGGCGTACCGGTGCTGGGTGACGCGTACTGCGAGAAGGCGTACGCGAGCGAGGGCTACACCGCGGACGGCGAGATCTGCGCCGGGTACGAGGAGGGCGGCAAGGACTCCTGCCAGGGCGACTCCGGTGGGCCGCTCGTCCTGAACGGCCGCCTGTTCGGCGTCGTCTCCTGGGGCGTCGGCTGCGCCGACCCCGGCAACCCGGGCGTCTACGCCGAGGTCGCCACCTACGCCTCAGCTCTACAGGCGCAGATCAACAGTTAGCCGGAACCTTCACAGGGGGAAGGAGGAGGGGCCGGGCTGATGCCCGGCCCCTCGTGGGTGCTCCTCCCCGGCTTCGCGATCGGCCTCACGCTGTTCGATCGTCCGGAGCGGGTGTCAGACGGCCAGACGGATCACACCGTAGTCGTACCCGCGACGGCGGTAGACGACACTCGGCTGGTTCTCGTCGGCGTCGACGAACAGGTAGAAGTCGTGCCCGACCAGTTCGAGCTCGTAGAGCGCCTGGTCCAGGGTCATCGGCTTGGCGGTGTGGGTCTTCTCCCGCATCACCAGCGGTCCGTCACCGGTGACCACGAGAGATCCGTACCTATGCGTCGCCACCTCGTCCTCGGCGGCTGTCTCCTCCACTGCTGGTGTGGTGCCGTTGAGCGGCTGTTTCGCGTTCACGTGCCGCAGGCCTTCCGGCGTACGCTCACCACGGTGCACCCGGCGACGGTCGGCCGCCTTGCGGACCTGCGCCCGCAGCCGGTCAAGGCAGACGTCGAACGCCGCCTGCTTGGTCTCGCCGGAGGCCTCGGCGCGAACCACCGGCCCCTTGGTGTACATGGTGAGCTCGACACGCATCGCCCGATCGTGCTGTCGCGGGTTCTTCTCCTGGCTGACTTCTACCTCGCACCGCAGTACCCGGTGATCGACCTTCTCGATCCGCTCGAGTTTTTCCTCGACGTACTGCCGGAAGCGGTCACTGACCTCGCAGTGATGACCCTTGACAACGACGTCCACGGAAACCTCCATCGATCGGCGACTTCTTGTTACGTCTCCGGACCCCCGTCTTTCCTGTCTGCCGCGTGGTGTCGATTGCGGTTGGGGCGCCCGAAACGACAACACCCGCCATCGGACCGGTCGGACTCCGTGGTGAGGATTCCGGCTGATCCGGCCCTGCACCACATCCCTGCCCGACAAGCCCTAGCGGGTGTCATAGGCCAACGCTAGTCGGCTTCGGCGAAAACCGGTAGGGAAGTTCTCATGAACCAGACGGCCGGTGCCGCCGGGTCGCGGCGATCACCGCGCAGCCGAGCACCGGAATTCCCCGGGATTCCAAGGCCCGGCACGCCTCGGCCAGCGTGGAACCGGTGGTGATCACGTCGTCGACCAGCAGGACCGGCTGATCCGTCAGTCTTTCAGCCCAGCGCGAACGAGCCGCGAAAGCGCCTGCCAGGTTGGCGGTTCGGCGCTCCGCGGACAACCCGGCCTGGTCGTCGGGACGCCGTACGACGGTCAGCGCACGGGCCGGGCGGGCGTCGATTCCCTGCCGCCGCAGGACACGGACGGCGGCGCGCGTGATGCGGCGCAGTGGGTCGTGCCCGCGCTGCCGGACAGTGGACGGGGCCGACGGGACCGGGCACAACCAGACGGCGCGGCGGCCGTCGAGGGCGGTGCGTACGGCGGCGGCCAGGACGGCGCCGAGTGGACGCGCCAGTGCGTACCGGGCGTCCTCCTTGTGCGCGACGATCAGCTTCCGGAATTCGTCGGCGTACGGCGCACTCGCGGTGGGCGGGGGGAGTCCGGCCGGCCGCGGGTCCGGCCAGGCACGGAACGGAGTCACCGAGGTCAGTAGTTCCCGGCAGCCGGCACAGAGAGTGATGCCGGGCCGGTCGCATCCGGCACACCGCCCACCCAGCACGAGGTCCACGAACGCGTCCCGCACCGGCACCGCTCCACCCTCCGCGACATCCCCACCCCCCGCAACCGCCACTCCCCCCACCTGTGGACAACTCGCCCCCACGCCTCGCTCCGCTCGGCGGAAGTAGAAGCGCGCCGCAACCGTCCCGTCGACAACCCAGCCCCGCCACACCTCGCTCCGCTCGGCGGGAGTGGGATGGTGCTGCGGGCGCCCAGCCGTGGTGTGGGGGTCAGCCTGGGTAGGTGGGCTTGATGGGTGGGGCGCTGTCGTCCATGGTGAGCCAGGTGAGGTCGCGGGTCTGCCAGTGGAGGCCGCCCTTGACGTCCGTGATCACCGGAAGCGTGTCCAGGTTCACGTTCGACGCCAGGCGGTCGGTTTCGATCCGGTCCGGGGCGCCGGGAAGGAGCTGCAGCCGGGAGCCGTCGGTGTTGACCAGCCAGGGTGCCTTCTTGACCGCCGTCGTCGTCGAGGTGCCGGCGACCAGGATGCCCTGCTTGTTCCACGCCGCGTCGGTGATGTCCTCCAACGGCAACTGAAGCTGCCGAAGCTGCCCGAGGATCAGATTGCCGCCGGTGGCGGTCTGGATGGTCCCGGTCTGGACGTAGTTCTCGCCGGTGGTCTTGGACCGCATCACCAGCAGGGCGCGAACGCCGTCGGGTGCCATCCGCAGCACCACCGGGGTGTCGCCGTGGAAGCTGGTCGCCACCGCCGTGACGTTGCCGTCGCGGTCGCGGACCCGCAGCCGCGGCGTGGCGCTGTCGGCCCGGTCGAGGATCCAGAGGTTGTCCTGGTTGTCGTAGCTCGGCTGCAGCACTGTGCCCTGTGCCGGGATCTTGCGGACCTGGTCGGACTTGTCGGTGGAGTCCAGCCAGGAGTACGCCACCACCTTGTCGCCTTCGTCGGTGGTGACGATCGCACCGGCGTCGCCGCGCAGGTTCATCGCGAACGAATCCGCGTTGTACTCGTACAGCATGCTGTTCTTCAGCGGCCGCGCCGCGATGTCGGAGGCCCCGTCCAGCCCCTCGATCCGCTGGACCTTGCCCAGCCGTACGCCGTACAGCTCGTTCATCGCCCCATTGGGGACGGACGGGTCGTACTGGGCGAAGTTGGTCAACGGCAGCACGTCGGGATCGTCGGGTAGCAGCGGCGCGCCGCTGACGGTGATCTTGACCCGCAGGTTGAGCTGGTTCAGGGTCCAGACGATCTGGGCCGCGAGCAGCCGGCGTTCGGTGTCCCGCAGCGGGGCGGCGGCGTCGTTCAGGGCCACCGTGGCCACGCCCAGCTCGACCGGCACCGACACCTGGACCTCGGTGCCGGGCGGCGCCAGGGAGACCACTCCGTTGCCGAGCCGGCGGGTCGGGCCTCTGAGCAACTCCTGGACCAGTTGCGTGGCCGCCTGTCCGGCCGAGAGGTTCACCGGCAGGTAGACCGGGTCGGGCACGAGCATGTCCCGGTCGGGGGTGAAGAAGTAGAGGTTGCGCGGGGCAAGCTTCGGGTCCAGCTGGTTGCTGCCCAGGTACACCCCTTGCGGCGCCGTCGCGATCCGCCACTGCCCTTCCAGCTTGACCAGCCGGAAGACGAAGTCGGCCGGCTCGTCGACCCTCGCCGGGATCCACGACCCGCGGTCGTCGATGGTCGCGATCTTGCGGGCCTTCAGCTGGACCCGGTCGGCGCCGAGCCTGGTGACGGCGCCGCTCTCCTGCTCGTACACCACCGTCCGCGACTCCGGCTTCCACGCGGCCGAGGCTTCCGGCGTCATGTACTGCCGTGCCACGTCGAAGGCCCGCGAGTCCGACATCGCCTCCAGGAACCCGTTGACCAGCTGCAGCGGCTCGGCGTCGTCCCGCGGCGGTTTCGCCTCCACGCCGACGCCGCCGAAGTTGGGCGCCAGGCCCTCCCGGCTGCCGTTGCGGATCGTGCCCTTGGTCGGCACGGTCGCACACCCGGTGGCCAGCAGCAGGACCGCCAGCACGACCGCGAACAGCCTGCGCCTCACCGCTCCTCACCACCGGTCAGTTTCTGGTACGGCGCTCCGACGTCGACCAGGGACTTCTCCGCCACCACCCGGCTGGCGTCCGGCGGGCGGGCCGGCAACGGCGAGCCGGACAACGTGACGTCCGGCCGCCGCGGCAGCGTGAGCCGGAAGTAGGCGCCCTCACCCGGCGAGCCCCAGGCGTCCAGCCGGCCGCCGTGCAGCCGCGCGTCCTCGAGGGCGATGGACAGGCCGAGCCCGGTGCCGCCGGTGGTTCTGGCCCGGGCCGGGTCGGCCCGCCAGAACCGGCTGAACACCATCTCGGCCTCCTCCGGCCGGAAGCCGACACCGCGGTCGCGGACGGCCACGGCCGCCGCGTCGTCGTCGAACGCCGTACTGATCCGGATCGGCAGGCCCTCGCTGTGCTCGATCGCGTTGCCGATCAGGTTGCGCAGGATGCGCTCGATCCGGCGCGAGTCAACCTTCGCCCGGCAGGGCTCGGGCATGTCGAGCTGGACCTCGCAGCCCTTGCGCTGCAGCAAGGTCTCGTGGTTCTCCAGCACCCGGTTGACGATGTCGCGCAGGTCCACGTCCTCCAGGTCGAGGGCGGCCGCACCCGCGTCGAACCTGCTGATCTCGAGCAGGTCGGCGAGCAGCTCCTCGAACCGGTTGAGCTCGTTCTGCAGCAGCTCGACCGAGCGCCGGCTGATCGGGTCGAACTGGTCGCGGCTCTCGTGCAGCAGGTCGGCCGCCATCCGCACGGTGGTCAGCGGCGTCCGCAGTTCGTGCGAGACGTCGGAGACGAACCGGCGCTGCAGCCGGGACAGCTCCTCCAGCCGGCGGATCTGCCGTTGCAGGTTTCCGGCCATCTTGTTGAAGGAGACCGCCAGCCGGGCCAGGTCGTCGGTACCACGGACCTGCATCCGCTCCTCGAGCTTGCCGGCCGCCAGCCGTTCCGCGATCCGCCGCGCCATCCGGACCGGGGTGACCACCTGACGGGTGACCAGCCAGGCCACCGCACCGAGCAGGACGACCAGCAACAGACCGGCGGTGACCAGTGCCCGCTGGACGACGTCCAGCGTCTCCTGCTGCGGGGTGAGCGGGAAGAGGAAGTAGACGGCGTAGCGCTCGGTGGGAGCTGTCGGGACCCGGAGCTGGGACCCGATCACCAGGCCGGGGACGCTGGGCCCGTCGCGGTAGTGGATGACCGTGTAGGTGTCCCACAGCTTGGTGTCGTCGCTCATCACCGACGACGCCAGCTCGGTCGGGATCGAGTCGCTGTCGACGAGCCCGGTGTAGCGGATCGCGTTGGTCGTGGACGAGTCCGCCGGCACCAGCAGGACGTCGTACAGGCCTGGACGGTTGGAGCCCAGGACCAGCTCGGATAGCCGCTGGTTGATCGTGTTCGGGTCGGCGGCGTTGATGGTGTTGGACAGCGAGGCCAGCTGGGCGAGCGCCTCCGCCTGGGCGCTGGTACGGCGGGACTCCAGCACGCCGTCGGTGACCTGGCTCATCATCACCCAGCCGACCAGGATCAGGACGACGGTCGACATCAGCAGGGTGCCGGTGACGATCCGGGCCTGGATGGACCGGCGCCAGATGTCCGGCCAGTGTTTCGGGTGCGTACGCCACAGCGGCTGCGGGTACGCAGGCCAGTCCGCCACGGCGGCGGTGAGCTCCAGCTCCGTCCCGCGGCTCTCGGCCGTCTCCTGCTCGGCCGGGGCCGGCTGCTGCTCGGTCCCTGCCGTGGCGGCCGGGGCGTCGGCGGCCGCCTGCGACTCTTGGTCGCGTCCGTACTCGATCAGTCCGCACCCGCCTTGTAGCCGACACCTCGGACCGTGACGACGATCTCGGGGTGTTCGGGGTCTTTCTCGATCTTGGAGCGCAGCCTCTGGACGTGCACGTTGACCAGCCGGGTGTCGGCCGCGTGCCGGTAGCCCCAGACCTGCTCCAGCAGCACCTCGCGGGTGAACACCTGCCAGGGCTTGGAGGCCAGGCAGACCAGCAGGTCGAACTCCAGCGGGGTCAGCTGGATCGTCTCACCGGCCCGCTTCACGGAGTGCCCGGCCACGTCGATGGTGAGGTCGCCGATGGTCAGCGACTCCGGCCCGGGCTCGTCCATCCGGCGCAGCCGGGCCCGGATCCGGGCCACCAGTTCCTTCGGCTTGAACGGCTTCACCACGTAGTCGTCGGCGCCGGACTCCAGGCCCAGCACCACGTCCACGGTGTCGCTCTTGGCCGTCAGCATCACGATCGGCACACCGGACTCGGCCCGGATCGCCCGGCAGACGTCGATCCCGTCCATCCCGGGCAGCATCAGGTCGAGCAGCAGCAGGTCCGGCTTGAACTCGCGGAAAGCCGCTACCGCTTTGTCACCGGTCGCGCACAGATAGGTGTCGTAGCCCTCGTTGCGCAGCACGATGCTGAGCATTTCCGACAACGCCGTGTCGTCGTCGACGATGAGGATGCGGCCCCTCGTCGTCCGGTTACCATCTGCCACGCCCTGCTCCTTGCCGTCCGATCGTTGTGCGCCCAGCGGATGCTGACCGTACGCACTACGGATAGTGTCCCATTCCCCGGGTAGTGCACACGCCGGATCGCCGGGTGACCCCGAGTTGGGCTGTGATCATGGTGCACAGCCCGTGCCCGGGACAACTTACGCACTACACGGCCCGGGCCGGTCAGCAGTTCACCAGGGCTTCGAGGAGGGGAGGTGGCAGTGGACGACCTCGGTCTGCACGAGGACCCGGCGGGAGAGCCGCTGCGGCCGTGGCTGCCCGCGGACCTGCTCGACAACGCGGCCCGGACCATCTCCGAGAACAAGACGATCATGCTGGGCCTCCCGGTGCTGGCCGCCGTCGCCCTGCTCGCGGTCCAGGCCGTGCTGACGGAAATCGCCGTACCGGGTGGGATCAGCGGGTTCTTCGGGGCGGATGACCCGTTCCAGCAGGCCGGCGCGGCGTTGCTGCTGACGTACGGCGTCCAGCTCGTGCTGTTCACCGTGGTGTCGAGCATGCTGGCCGGAATCATCGCGCTGGCCGCCGTACGCAGTCAGCTGGCGCACGGGGTCGGCCCACGGGAGCTGCTGCGCCTGGTCCGGCCCGCACTGCCCGCACTGGCCGCGGTCGGGCTGGTGCAGTCGCTGTCATTCGTCATCCTGATCGGCGGCTGGGGCCTGGCCGTGTTCGGCATCGGGTCCGGGGCCGAGTCGGCCGTCTCGTCCGACGTGGCCGGTGCGGTGGCGATCGTGATGATGCTGGTCGGTGCGGTGCTGGTGCTGATCTTCGGTATCCGGCTGGTGCTGGCCGGGACCGTTGTGCTGATGGAAGGCCGGCACTCACCGGACATCGGCCTGTACATCCCCGCCAGGGTGGGCATCTGGGGTGCGCTGAAGCGGTCCTGGCAGCTGGTGAAGGGCAAGTTCTGGCGGGTGTTCGGCATCCTGCTGTTCGCGGGGCTGGTGGTGAACATCGTCAGCTACGCCCTGCAGTTCGGCGTCACCACGCTGGTGATGACGGTCGGCTCGTGGGCCGACGGCAGCGACAGCAGCAGCGCGACGGTGGCCGCGATCGTGCTCGGTGTGGCCGCGGGACTGGCGACCGCCATGACGCTGATCGCCAGCCTGGCCTTCATGTCCGCCGTCCAGGCCCTGATCTACCTCGATCTCCGGGTACGGCGAGAAGGCCTCGACCTGTGGATGCGGCCGGCCCTGCGTGCGCTGCCGGGCCCGGGAGGGATGCGGTGATCATCCTCGAGCCACCGGTCGACATCGGCCGGGACCAAGCGGCTGCCGAGGCGGCCGAGGAGTTGTCGAAGCCGGCGTACCGCCAGTCCGGCAACTCGCTCATCGAGCGGGCGCTCGGCAAGGTGATGGAGTGGATCGGCGATCTGCTGGACAGCCTGTCCGGGTCCTCACCGAACGGCCGCGCCGGCCTGGCCATGCTGATCGGGCTGATCGTGCTCATCGCCGTCGTGGTGCTGTGGCGGGCCGGTGTACTGCGCACCAGCCACCGGGAGAAGCAGGTGGTCTTCGACACCGCCAAACCGCGTCGTGCGGCCGAGTACCGGGCCCAGGCCGAGCAGGAGGCCGCAGCCGGCGACTACGCGCTTGCCATCCGCAGTCGCTTCCGTGCCTGTGTCGCCGAGCTGACCGAGCGGACCATCCTGGACGAGCGGGCGGGCCGGACGGCGTACGAAGTGGTGGCCGACGCCGCGCGTGCGGTGCCGTCGTTGCGGGACCCGCTGCAACCTGCCGCGCTGGCCTTCACCGAGGTTGTCTACGGCAACCGTCCTGGGACGCCGGAGCGGTACGCCGTCGTGGTCAGGGCTGACGAGGCCGCGCGATCCGCCCGGGTGTTCGTGTGAGCACCACCGCGGTAGGCCGCAGCGCGGGCGAGAGCTGGCGAGCGCTGAGGACACCGATGCTCGTCACCGGTGTCATCGTGCTGGCCGCGATCGTCATCATGATCGCCACGACGGCTCGGACCTCGGGACCGTTCAGCCCCGACTCGACCGAGCCCAGCGGAGCACGTGCTCTGGCGGCACTGCTGGAGAAGCACGGCGTCACCGTGCGGGGCACCGAGGTGCTGGACGACGCCGTGAAGCCAGGAGAAGGCAAGGCCTTGCTGATCGGTCCGATGGGCCAACTGGACCGCTCCGACTGGCAGCGCATCGCCAACGCGGGTTGGAGCCACGTCATCCTCATCCGCCCCGGCTCGCGGGCGCTGGAGGTGCTCGCGCCCGGAGTGGAGGACACCGGGCAGATCTTGTCCACCGGCAGTCGTCAGCCGGGTTGCGACCTGCCCGCCGCGGTCAAGGCCGGTACGGTGACGGTCGGCGGGTCGACGTACTCGGCGCCCTCCACAGCTCAGGCCTGCTACGGGGACGGCATCACGAACACGGTGATCCGGTTGGAGACCGACGGCCGCATCGTCGACGTCGTGGGCTCGCAACGCTCGTTCACCAACGACCTCCTCGCCGACGACGGCAACGCCGCTCTCGCCCTCAACCTGATCGGCACACACCAGGAGCTGACCTGGTACCTGCCGCAGTGGGAGTCCAGCGGGTACGACGACCGCGACGAGGACGCTCCGCCGCTGATCCCGCCGGAGGTCCGCTACATCGCTTGGGCCGCGGCGTTCGCTGTACTCGTCGTAGCACTCTGGAGAGGTCGCCGCCTCGGCCCTGTGGTGGCCGAACGGCTGCCGGTCATCGTGCACGCTGCGGAGACCACAGAGGGCCGGGCACGGCTCTACCGCCGCTCACGCGCGCGGGACCGGGCTGCGGCCGCTCTGCGCGAGTCTGCTCTCGGCAAGCTCCACAAGGCCCACGGGATCCCGCGACGTGCCGAGCCGTCCGCGGTGGTGGCGACTGTTGCCGCGCGCACCGGACGCGACCCGGCCATGCTCTACGAGCTCTTGTACGGTCTTCCACCACTCAGCGACGCAGCGCTGATGTCCTTGTCTCATGAACTCGACGTACTGACGCAGGAGGTACGACACCCGTGACCGTGCTTCTGGCCGGGCCTTCGGCGCCGGCGGGTCATGGGGCCCTTGGCTCCCGCCCTTCCCTCGTCACTCCGGTCGCTTCGCTCCCTCCGCTCCTCAGTCCAGGGCGGGAGGGCCCCATGACCGTCGCTTCGCTCCTCAAGCTCCTCAGTCCACGCCGGGAGGCCCCGTGACTACTACCGAGATCAGTGCTGACCAGGCGAGGCAGGCGTTGGTTGCGCTGCGGACCGAGATCGGCAAGGCGGTGGTCGGCCAGGACACCGCGGTGACGGCGCTGGTGCTCGCCCTGCTCTGCCGCGGTCACGTCCTGCTCGAAGGCGTGCCCGGTACGGCGAAGACGCTGATGGTGCGGGCGCTGTCGACGGCCATGCGGCTGGACACCAAGCGGGTGCAGTTCACGCCGGACCTGATGCCCGGTGACGTGACCGGGTCGCTGGTGTACGACTCCAAGACCAGCGAGTTCGAGTTCCGGCCGGGACCGGTGTTCACCAACATCCTGCTGGCCGACGAGATCAACCGGACACCGCCGAAGACCCAGGCCGCGCTGCTGGAGGCGATGGAGGAACGCCAGGTCACCGTGGACGGAGTGCCGCGCAAGCTGCCGGCGCCGTTCGTGGTCGCGGCGACGCAGAACCCGATCGAGTACGAGGGCACCTATCCGTTGCCGGAGGCCCAACTCGACCGGTTCCTGCTGAAGGTCACCCTCGACATCCCGCCGCGCGACGCGGAGATCGCCGTACTGGCTCGGCATGCGCAGGGCTTCGACCCGCGTGACCTCGCCGCGGCAGGTCTGCGGCCGGTGGCCGGGCCGGAAGACCTGCTTGCGGGGCAGGCCGCCGTTCGGCGGGTCGCGGTGCGGGAGGACGTGTTGGCCTACGTGGTCGACCTGTGCCGGGCGACGCGGCAGTCTCCGTCGCTGCAGCTCGGTGTGTCGCCGCGAGGGGCGACGGCGCTGCTGGCCGTGTCGAGGGCGTGGGCGTGGCTGTCCGGGCGTGACTACGTCATTCCCGACGACGTGAAGGCGATGGCGCGTCCTTGCCTTCGGCACCGGGTTCAGGTTCGTCCGGAGGCCGAGCTCGAGGGTGTGAGTGCGGACGCCGTACTGGAAAGTGTGCTCGCCACGGTGCCGGTGCCCCGCTGATGGTGCTGACTGGCCGGGCCGGCCTGCTGGCAGCCGCCGGAGTCGTCTTCGTGGCTCTGGCGATGCCTAGCTGGGCCGGAGTCGGTGTGGTGGTCGCGGTCGTGCTGGTGGTGTGCCTGGTCGACATACTGCTGGCCGGGTCGCCTCGGCGGCTCCAGCTCAGTCGCGAGGGTGACAACGCCGTACGGCTGGGTGAACCGGCTGTGGTGCACCTCCTGGTTGCCAACCCGGGTCGCCGGGTCAAGGGGTTGTTGCGTGACGCCTGGCCGCCGTCGGCCGGCGTACAGGACCCTCCGCACAAGCTGGACCTGCCGCGTGGTGAGCGGCGAAGGCTGACGACGAACCTCCTGCCTACGCGTCGAGGTGACCGGCAGGCGGACCGGGTGACGATCAGGTCGATCGGTCCGCTCGGCTTCGCCGGTCGGCAGGGGTCACACAAGGTGCCGTGGACTGTGCGGGCTTTGCCGCCGTTCACGAGCCGCAAGCACCTGCCGTCACGGCTGGCGCGATTGCGGGAGCTCGACGGGCGGACCGCCTTGCTGGTCAGAGGTCAAGGCACCGAGTTCGACTCGCTGCGCGATTACGTGCCGGGTGACGACGTACGGAGTATCGACTGGCGGGCGACGGCCCGGCGCGGCAACGTCGTACTGCGGACCTGGCGGCCCGAGCGCGATCACCAGGTCGCCATCGTGATCGACTCCGGCCGGATGTCCGCCGGCCGGGTCGGCGACGCGCCGCGACTCGACCACGCGATGGACGCGGCGCTGCTGCTGGCGGCGCTGGCGACCCGCGCGGGTGACCGGGTTTCCTTGCTGGCGTGCGATTCCGCAGTCCGGGCCGACGTACGGCGTCCTGCTCCGGAGGACGTGCTGCCGTCGTTCGTGAACGCGCTGGCGAACGTCGAGGCCGAACTGGTGCAGACCGACTTCCGCGTGGTCGTGTCCCAGGTGCTCGAACGCCTCGGTCAGCGCTCCCTCGTCGTACTCCTGACCGGCCTCGACCCGGCCGTGATCGAGGAGTCCCTGCTACCCGTGATCGGCCCGCTGCTGCGCCGGCACGTCATCGTCCTCGCCTCGGTCGCCGACCCACGGCTCACCGAACTCGAGTCCGCCCGCTCCGACCTGATCGAGGTGTACGGCGCCGCATCCGCCGCCCGCACCCGCCTCGACCGCGAACGCGTCACCGCCATCCTCACCCGAGCCGGCGTCACCGTAGTCGATGAAAACCCAGACGAGATAGCCCCCGCCCTGGCCGACACCTACCTAGCCCTCAAGAAAGCCGGCCGCCTGTAACCGCACAAGGGCTTGCGTGCGGCCCACCACCACAGACGCTTCCAGAATCCCTCGGGTCTACGTCAGCGCTCGTTCGAAGGTGTTCCGGTGGGTCATGGTGAAGTGGTGCTCGCGGCGGGACCAGGCGATGCGGTCGGCGCGCTGCTGGGCGGTCGCGCTGACAGGCGCCTCGGTCCAGAAGCGGGCGTTGCGGAGTTGGCGTTCCAGTGTGACGTCGACGACTGCGTCTCGTTGCGGTCCGGGGAGGTCGTAGGCGTCGACCAAGACCCTGACCTGCCCCGCCTGTCGCTCGACGTCGCCGTACTTCGAGGCGATGCACCAGGTCCAGGCGGCGTACCCGATGTCCTCAAGGACGCTGCCCGGCTCGGCGGTGTCGAAGTCGATGAGGGCCGCCGGGACGCCGTCGCGGAAGACGAAGTTGGTCGGTCCGGGATCGTGGTGGCAGACCACGTCGTGGTGGCCGGCAAGTCGGCTGCCGCGGGTTGCGTCGTGGAAGCCGCGCAGCAACCGGCCAACGGCCGCGACCTGCGCATCCGCCCAGCGCTGGAACCTCGTGGGGACCCAGCCGTCCAGGTATGTGAGGACGTCGCGACCCTCGTCGTCCTGGCCGAGGTAACGCGGGGTGGTGTCGACCCCGCGCTCTTCGAGCAGGCGTAGAAGGCCTGCGGTGAAAGGCGATTTCGGCGAGACGGGGCGGCGGACGGTCTCGCCGATCCGGACGACGCCCTTCGTGGTCCGTCCGCCGGTCAGTGGTGTCGTCACGCCATCGATGGGCGGGCCTGGGCGAAGGTCCAGCGGTGGGATTCGAGGTCTTCGGCTTCGTAGCGGCGGTAGCCGTGTTGGTGGATCTCGGAGATGATTTTGGCGCCGTTCGCCGTACTGCGGGCGAAGTGGGCGTCGAGGTCGTCGACGTAGACCCAGACCTCGTGGTCCAGGGCGGTGGCGCGGTCGTCGGTGCGCTTGAACAGCAGGATCGCGGACGAGCCGACGTGCAGCTCGAGCCACGACGGCTGCTCGCCCTCGGCCGGGATCTTGTCCCACGACTCCAGGCCGAACACCGAGTGCAGCCACCGCGCCGCGGCGGCCGGATCGTCGTAGTACAAGCCGATCGAGAGCCGGTCGAGTTCGCGCGGGGCCTGGGGCACGTTGCGCCGGTCGAACCACTGCGGCACCCAGTGCAGGATGTTCGGCCAGAAGTAGAACGCCTTCGTCCCACCTGGCACCAGGGTCTGTACGACGGTGACGCGAGTCCCTCCGTCGAGCGCGTCGAAGCTGATCCGCGTCTCGGTGTCGTCGACCGAACTGCGATACGCGAGCAGCTCACCCGGTTCCCACTCGGTGATCGTCCCCAGTTCGAGTACGTCGCCCGGCAGTGAGTACACCTCGAGGATGCGGCCGCCGACTCCCGGTTCGATCCGCATCGCGGTCGCCCGCGCCGAGTCGAAGAAGTTGATCGGGCCGCGCACCCACCACAGGTCGATCTCCTCGGTGAAGATGCGGAACGCGCTCTGCGGATCGGTGGCGACCTCGACGGACGCCGATGCGGACTGCTGCGTCATGACGACTCCTTCTGCTCGACGTGTCGTTTGAACGAGCCCAACTGGTCTCGCCAGTGCGCCTGCACCTGATCCAGCCAGGCCTGCACTGCGACCACGGGCTCGGGGTTCAGCCGGAAGATCCGCACCCGCGCGTCGTCGGGTCCGCGTTCGTCGGCGACCAGGCCGGCCGCCAGCAGGATGCGCAGGTGGCGGCTCATCGCCGGTGAGGACGAACCGGTCGCGGCCGCCAGTTGCCCGGCCCGCCGCGGACCTTCGCCGAGCAGCCGCACCACCTGTCGCCGGGTCGGATCGGCCAGCACCTCGAAGAATCGGTCGACCTGATCTTCCACCATGGCGCAATAGTTCTATCTCTTCTTAACTATTGTCAATGGGTCGAAGAACCTTCCGCCTGGTTGGATGGGTCGCATGAGTGAGAGAGATGTCGAGAAGGACTACTCGGTTGCCGACTTCGCGGCCAAGCTGCGGCGGCTCGCGGACGCGCTGGAGACGGGCAAGCCGTTCCGGATCCAGATCGCCGGTGAGCGGTTCACCGTACCGAAGAACGCCCGGATCAGCGTCGAGCACGAGCGCGGCGACAGCGAGGAAGAGGTCGAGTTCCAGCTGAAGTGGTCCATCGCCGAAGCCGACGAAGAACCCCCGGCCGACAACCCCGAGGTCTGACCCCCACCCCGCAATCCCAGGGGTTACCCGCCCGACTTGCCGGTTCTGCCCTCGTGTCACGGGGGAACAACCGGCAAGTCCGCGGGTTATCCGCTCTCGTGTTTCGGTGGGCACCCTTGGAGGCGGGGTACGGCGACCACCGGGGGTCCTCCCGACCCGGGGGTCGGGTGTCGTATGTAGGGACCGGGTGATCGGCTCGACCCAGGTCAGCCGACGTACGTCGGGACACCGGGGAGTCCGTTCGATTGGGTTCCCCGTCGTACGGCGTAAGCCTGGGAATCCGCTCCACCGGGGCTGGCCGCCGTACAGCGGGACCCAGGGCATCTGCTCGGCCAGGGCCGGGCGGTCGTACGTCGGGACCCGCTTTGTCGTACCTACGTCGCCGCCGTGACCTACGTCCAGTACCCCGGGAATCCGCTCGACCGGGGCCAACCCGTCGTAAGGCGGGACCCCGAGGAATCCACTTCACCCGAGTCAGACCGCCGTACGCCACAACCCCCAGGAATCCACTCCACCCGAGTCAGACCGCCGTACGCCACAACCCCCAGGAATCCACTCCACCCGAGTCAGACCGCCGTACGCCACAACCCCCAGGAATCGACTCCATCGGAGTCGGCCGCCGTGCGCCGGAACCCCCAGGGGCGGCGGGTTAGGTGGGGGTGGGGATTGGGGTCAGGTGGCAGGCGGCTGTGGAGTTGGTGGCGGGGAGGATGGGGAGGGGGGTGGAGTGGCAGGCGGGGGTGCCTTGGCCGGCTGCGACTACCTGGCAGCGGGGGTGGAAGCGGCAGCCGGTGGGGATGCGGGTGGGGTCGGGTGGTTCGCCGGTGAGGACGATCCGCTGCGGGGACTCGGGGAGGACCGACAGCAACGCCTGCGTGTAGGGGTGCTGGGGGTTCGTCAGCACCTCCTCGGCCGGGCCGGACTCGACGATCCGGCCGAGGTACATGACCGCGACCCGGTCCGCGATGTTCCAGGCCAGCCCGAGGTCGTGTGTCACGACCAGCGCGGCCAGCCCGAGTTCGTCGCGCAGCTTCAGCAGCAACGCGAGGATCTCGCCGCGCACCGACGCGTCCAGGGACGCGACCGGTTCGTCGGCGATCAGCACCTTCGGGCTCAACGCCAGTGCGCCGGCGATCACGACCCTCTGACGCTGACCACCCGACAGCTCGTGCGGATAGCGCAGGAAGAACCGTTCCGGCGGTCGCAGCCCCGCACGCGACAGGGCATCGGCGACAACCGCCTCCTCGTCCGGCAGTCCGTGGATGCGCGGCCCCTCGGCCACCGCCTCGTAGACCGTCTGCCGCGGGTTCAGCGACCCCATCGGGTCCTGCAGCACCAGCTGCACCTGCCGGCGGAACGCCCGCAGGTGCCGCCCGGTGTACTTCAGCGGCGTCCCGTCGTACGTGACCTGACCTGAGGTCGGGCGTTCGAGGCCGAGCAGGGTCCGGGCGAGCGTGGTCTTGCCGCAGCCGGATTCGCCGACGAGGGCGACGATCTCGCCGGGGCCGACGGCCAGGTTGACGCCGTCGACCGCCCGCGCCCGCCGGCCGCGTGACGCGAACTCGACCGCAACACCAGTTGCCTCTAGCAAGTTTCCTCCCCCACCAGGACACAGGCCGCGGTACGGCGCTCGCCCGCCGGCCGAAGGTCGACAGAAACCGTCGAACAGGACTCCAGCGCCACCGGACACCGCGGATGGAACGCGCACCCGCCGGGCAACTGCTGCGGATCCGGCGGATCGCCCGCCAGCCCGCGCGGCGCCAGCCGGGACGCCGGATCGCCGACCGTCGGGAACGCGGCCGCGAGCGCCTTGCTGTACGGATGCCGGAAGTCCCCGGACGACGGGCCGGCCTCGACCAGCCGGCCGGCGTACATCACGGCCAGCCGGTCGCAGACGTCGGCGAGCACCGAGAGGTCGTGCGAGATCATCAGCAGCGAGATGTCGTGATCCGCGATCAGTTGCCGGATCAGCGTGAGGACCTGGGCCTGCACCATCAGGTCCAGCGCCGTCGTCGGCTCGTCCGCGATGATCAGCCGCGGCGAACAGGCCAGCGCCATCGCGATCATGACTCGTTGCCGCTGGCCACCACTGAGTTCGTGCGGGTAACTGCGCGCCCGCCAGGCCGGCAACCCGACCTGCTCCAGCAGTTCCCGGACCCGCGCCGAAGCCTCGGAGGGAGTTGCCAGCCGATGTACCAGCAAGGGCTCCGCGATCTGGTCGCCGATCCGCTGCACCGGGTTCAGCCCGTGCTGTGCACCCTGGAACACGATCGACGCCGCCGACCAGCGGACGGCCCGCAGCCGTCCCCAGTTCATGGTCAGGACGTCCTCGCCGTCCAGCAACGCCCGTCCCTCGAGGCGTGCCGACCGTGGCAGCAACCGCAGCAACGCCATCGCGACCGAGGACTTCCCCGACCCCGACTCCCCTGCCAGCCCGACGGCCTCACCGGCGTCCAGTGAGAGCGACACACCCCGTACGGCGGGAACCTCACCGGCCGCGATCCGGTAGGTGACCGACAGATCGTCCAACTCGAGCAGACTCATCACGCCGTCCTCGTCCGCAGCCGGGGGTTCAGCACACTCTCCAACGCCCGTCCGCACAGCGTGAACGCCATCACCACGGTGACGATGCACAGACCCGGGACGAGGATGTACCACCACGCGCCCGCGGTCGCCGCACCCCAGTCGTACGACCCGCGCAGCATCGTCCCCCACGACGTCTTGTTCGCGCTCACGCCGAGGAACGCCAGCGTCGACTCGGTGACGATCGCGCTCGCCACCTCGAGCGTCGTACTTGCCAACAGCAACGGTGCGACGTTCGGCAGCACGTGCCGGGTGGTGATGTGCCAGTGCCCGGCGCCGAGGGCGAGCGATCTTTCGATGTACGGGCGTGCTTCCACAGCCAGCGTCTGGGCACGGATCAGCCGGGCCGTCGACGGCCAGGACGTCACGCCGATCGCGACGATGATGGTCGCCGTACTCCCGCCGAGAATCGCGGCCAGCACCAGCGCCGTGACCAGCGACGGCAGCACCAGGAACCAGTCGGTGATCCGCAGGATGATCGCGCCGAGCCAGCCGCGGAAGTGCCCGGCCGCGATCCCGAGGACGGTGCCGATCACCATGCTCAGCAGGGCGGCGAGGAAGCCGATCAGCAGCGAGGTCCGCGACCCCCACCAGATCATCAGCAGCACCGAGCGCCCGGACTCGTCGGTGCCGAGCGGGTCCTCGAGACTCGGCGGCGCCATCTTCTCGCCGGTCCCGCTGACGACGTTCGTCACGCCGGAGTCGATGAACAGCGGCGCGATCAAGGCCAGGACCACCGCCAGCACGAGGATCGCGAGCCCTGCGACTCCGGCCCGGTGGGTCCGGAAATCACCCCAGAACCGTCGCAACGCGCGCTGCCGTCGTACCCAGGTCACACTGCTCATGCCGACCTCACCCGCGGATCCAGGACGTGGTACACCACGTCGGCCAGCGTGTTCATCACGATCACCGACACCGTGATCAGCAGGAACGTGCCCTGCATCAAGGTGAAGTCCGGCACCCGGATCGCCTCGTAGAACAACTGCCCGAGCCCCGGCCAGCTGAAGATCGCCTCGACCGTGACGGCGCCGCCGACCACGAACCCGATCCGCATGAACACCAGCGTCACCGTCGGCAGCAGCGCGTTCGGTACGGCGTGCCGGCGCCGGATGTCGTCGTCACGCAACCCCTTGGCCCGGGCGGTGGTGATGTAGTCCTGCCCGACCTCGTCCAGCACGGACGACCGCATCACCAGCAGGTACTGCGCGTAGACGACGGCGACCATGGTCAGGCACGGCAAGACCATGTGCTGCGCAACGTCCAGCACATACCCGAACCCTTCCGGCGCGTCGACACTCGAGATCCCGCGCGTCGGGAAGATCCCCGGGATCGGCCCGACGCCGGCCGCGAACACCATCAGCAGGAGCAGCCCGAGCCAGAACGTCGGCACCGACCACAGCACCAGCGAGATCGCGGTGGAGAACCGGTCGAACCGGCTGCCCGGCTTCCAGCCCGCCCGCGCGCCCTGCCAGATCCCGAGGCTGACCGCCATCACCAGCGCGGTCCCGGTGAGCAGCAGCGTCGATCCGATCCGCTCGCCGATCAGGTCCAGCACCGGACGCTTGTACTCGTAGGAGATCCCGAGGTCGAACCGGAGCGTCTGCTGGACGAACTGCAGGAACTGCTCCGGCAGCGACTTGTCCAGGCCGAGCCGGGCCCGTTCGAGATCGAGTTGCTCCGGCGTCATGTTCCGGCCCTGCGCGAGCGCCCGGACCGGGTCACCCGGCAGCAGCCGGAACAGGAAGAACGTCGCGACGATCACCATCGCGATGCTGACCAGGGCCCCGCCCGCCTTGGTCGCCGCGTAGCGCAGCAAACCGTGGCGGGCCGGGGTCTGCTCCGGCGCCTCGATCGTGACAGTCATGCGGCCCTCCCGTCCTGGACCGAGGAGTGCAGGGAGCCCGGTCGTGGGGCCTCCCGTCCTGGACTGAGGACCGGAGGGACGAGGGAAGGACGGGAGCCGAAGCCCCACGACCCGCCGCGCCGGAGGCGCGGCATCCAACACAGCGACCGGAGCGACGAGGGAAGGACGGGAGCCGAAGGTCCCATGACCCGCCGCGCCGGAGGCGCGGCCGACAGTACCGTCATTCGCGCTCGTCGGCGGCACCCTGGCGACGCCGCATCACGAGGAATCCGGCGATTGCCAGGACGGCCACACCGCCCGCGGCCCCCGCGATGACGCCCGTACTCGAACCGCCCTCGGCTGCCGCGGTGTCGGTCGACACGGCCTCCAGCGTGTAGAACGGCCAGTAGCTGCTGCCGCCGTACAGCATGCCGTTGTCCTCCGGGATCGGCGTCACCTTCGCGATCCGGTCCTTGCGGTAGCCCTCGAGGTTGTTCGGGTAGTACAGCGCGATCACCGGAGCGTCGGTGTAGAGCCGCTCCTCCATCTTCTTGATGATCTCGGCCCGCTTCGGCCGGTCGAGTTCCTTCTGCTGCTGCTTGTAGAGGTCCTCGTACTGCAGGTCGCAGTAGAACGACTCGGTGCCGCCGCCCTCGCCGGACGCGGTCGGCCGCCGGCTGCACAGGTGGGTGGCCAGCACCTCCTCCGGGTCCGGGTTCACCGACCAGCCGCTGATCGCGATGTCGAACAGTGCGGTCGTCCCGGTCTCCTCGGTGAACTTGCTGGAGTCGAGCCGCTTGGTGGACAGCTGGATCCCGATCTCCTTGAGCCAGCCGGTCAGGTACTCGGCCAGCTTGTCCTCGATCGGGGTGTCGGTGTGGATGCTGAACCGGAACTGCAGCTTCCGCGACCCGTCCGGCATCGTCCGGATCCCGTCGGCGCCCTTCTTGTAGCCGGCGTCGTCCAGGATCTTGTTGGCCTTCGCAACGTCGTACGTGACCTTCTGGTCGCCGGTCGCCTCCCAGAAGAAGTCCTTGTACATCGGCGGGATGATCGAGCCGTCGGCCGGCCTGGCCAGCCCGTTCTGCACCTCGTCGACGAGTTTCTGCTTGTCGATCGCGTGGTGCAGCGCCTGCCGGACCCGCTGGTCCTTCAACGCCGGGTGGCCGTCACCGATCGGCTTGTTGTCGCTGGTGGTGGCGCCGTGGTTGATCTGCAGGTACGTCGCCCGCCGGCCGGCGGTGTTCCACTGGACGATGTTGTCGTCACCCTTGAGCGACTCGAAGTCCGGTGGCGCGAGCCGGCCGATCAGGTCGATGTCGCCCTTCTTCAGGCCGACGATCGCGGCGGCCGGGTTGTCGTAGAAGATCATCTGCAGTTCGTCGATCTTCGGGGCGCCGCGCCAGTAGTTCGGGTTCGCCTCGAGCTTCACGTACTGGTCCTTCTTGTGCTCGACCGCGATGTACGGACCGCTGCCGACGGCCGGGTAGACGTCGGCCTCGTACTTCGCGATGTCCGGCACCTTCTCCCAGACGTGCTTCGGCATGATCGGCACCGGGTTGTCCAGCATCGACGCCTGCGGGCTCTTCAGCTTGATGGTCAGGTCCTGGCCGTTCGCGCTGACACTCGCGAAGTTCTCCACCGCCGGACCGTTGCCGGTCTTGGCGCCGTCGTCGGTCATCATCTTGTTGAACGTCCAGGCCGCGTCGGCCGCGGTGACCGGCTGCCCGTCCGACCACTTCGTCTGCCGGATCTTGAACGTCCAGGTGAGACCGTCCGGTGACGTCGTCCAGGACTCGGCCAGGTCGGGACTCGGCTGCAGGGTCTTGGAGTCGGGCACGGTCAGGAAGCCGTACATCCACCGCTGTAGCGTCCCGGACACCAGCCGGACGGCCAGGAACGGGTTCATCGAGTCGACCGACTGCGTCACCCCGACCCGGATGACCTTCGTGGACGGCTCGGCCGCGACGGCCGCCGTACCTGGTAACGCCAGCAGTGCGACGGCAGCCACTGCCGCCAGGACCTTCTTCATCGCCCCACACACCCTTCAGCCCAGACGTGTTTGGGGATGAACCCACACCAGCAAGCGTTGTCCTGTCAACGAGATACGAGAAAGTGTCACACTTCGGTAATCATTTTTCTCCTGGCCACGCTCGGCTGATCAGTGCCGGGCGTTGCGTGACCAGGCGAACGCGTAGACCCCGAAGGCGGCGATACCGACGGCCAGGACGGTCAGCAGCACCGAACCGAACGGCTGCTCCTTGATGGTGTGCAGGGCGGTGTCCAGGCCGCCGGCCTTCTGCGGGTCGTAGTCGATCGCCGCCCAGCCGAACAGGCCTCCGACGACGATGAACGCGACTCCCTTCGCGGCGTACCCGATCCGGCCGAGCAGAACGGTCACCTCGGCCACGCCGCCGATCAGGTCCTCCATGAACTTCGCCGTGATCGCCTTGTAGATGTGGTAGCCGCCGATGGCGACGATCGCCACGCCGACCCCGACGATCAGTGCCCGGCCCGGACCGTGCTCCATCAGCCGGGCGCTGATCGTGCGCTGCTGACCGGTGCTGGAACCGCCGGAGCCGATCGCGACCTTGATCGCGAGGACGCCGAGGGCCACGTAGACCAGTCCCCGCCCGACGGAGGACAACTTCTTCGACGTTTTCAGGTGCCCGTAGAGCAAGTGCAACCCTTGCCAGATCACCAGCGCGAACAGACCGATCGCGATCGCCCACAGCAGGACGCCGCCGAGCGGTTTGCCGGCCAGTTCCTCGAGGGCTCCCTGCTGTGACGCCTCCTGCGACGAGTTGCCCAGGGCCAGTTGCAGGGCGACCCAGGCGATCAGCAGATGGACGACGCCGTACGCGATCAACCCCACGGTGATCGCGGCCTCGTACGTGTGACTCTGTTGTGCTTCTTGGGCGGTACTCACCCGGCTCCGGTGCCCAGGCGGGAAACGGCGCTCAGGCCGACACCGGGGCCGTGGCCTCCCGGTCGGACTCGTCGACGTCGCCGTACTCGCCGGCCCGAACGGCCCGGCGGCCGAGGATCCAGACGTAGAGGACGAAGCCGATCTCGGCCAGTACGCCGATACCGACCCGGACCGCCGTCGGCAGTCCGGACGGCGTGACGAAGGCCTCGATGATGCCGGTGACCAGCAGGATCGCGGCCAGGCCGATGGCCATCCCGACGGTGGCCCGACCGGTCCAGGCGACGGCTTGCATCCGGGTCCGCGGGCCGGGGACGATCCACGCCCAGCCGAGCCGCAGACCGGCCGCGGACGCGACGAAGACCGCGGTCAGCTCGAGCAGGCCGTGCGGCGTGATCAGGCCGAAGAACACGTCGGCCCGGTCGTGGCCGATCATCAGGCCGCCGACGACACCCAGGTTGATCGCGTTGTCCCAGAGGATGAAGACCGACGGGATCAGCAGGATCCCGAGCGCCAGCACGGCGGCGCTGATGGTCGCGTTGTTGATCCAGACCTGGAAGGCGAAGTCCTGGGCCGGGTTCTCCGAGTAGTACGAGGCGAACTGCTTGTCGACGAGTTCCTGGACCTGTGCCGAGGTCATGATCGAGTCGACCACTTCCGGGCGGGTGATGATGCGCCAGGCCGACCAGGCCGCGACCAGGTAGAACAACAGGCCGATGGTGAGCCACCAGCGTCTGGACGCGTACAGGGCGGCCGGGAAGCTCACCAGGAAGTACTTCGAGATGTCACGCCAGACAGGAGCCTGTGCGCCCGTCACAGCACCCCGTGCGTCGGCGATGAGTCCGGAGAGCCGTCCGATGGACACCGGGTCCGCACCGGCGGCCCTGAGCGCGGCCAGGTGCGTACCGACGCGCTGATAGAGGGTGACGAGCTCCTCGGCCTCGGCACCCGTCAGACGCCGCTGCCGGCGGGTCAGGTACGCCAGCCGGTCCCACTGCGGCTGGTGCACCGATACGAACGCCTCGACATCCACAGCGGCCCTCCTCCCGGTTCTGGCTCCCTGCGCTGGCAGACTAGCCGGACCTAGTGTCTTGGCAGGAGGGGGGCGACAGAGTGTCTCAGCTGGTCACAGGCGAGGCGGTCGTCCTCCAGGTGCGGATCGCGCGGATGCCGACCCGGGCGCTGGCGTGTGCGATCGACGTGATCCTGCAGAGCGTCGTACTCGGCGTGCTGATCTCGCTGTTGGCCGGGTTCCTGGTCGGCGGGGAGGCGAGTGAGGCGCTCGTGGTGGCGCTGATCTTCACCGTCGTACTGGTCGTCGTGGTCGGCTACCGCGTGGTGATGGAGACGCTGACCCGCGGCCGGACGCTCGGCAAGATGGTTCTCGGACTCAAGGTGGTCCGCGACGACGGCAGCTCGATCCGGTTCCGGCACGCGCTGGTGCGGACGCTGATGTGGTTCTTCGTCGACTTCGCGCCCTGGTTCGCGGCCAGCCCGGGGATCGTGGCGAGCCTGATGAACAAGCAGGGCAAGCGGATCGGCGACATGGTCGCCGGCACCGTGGTCATCCGCGAACGGCACCAGCCGATGGCGTCGCCGCCGCTGTTCGTGCCCGGGCATCTGGTGCAGTGGGCACAGTCGCTGGAGCTGTCGCGGCTGTCGGACGAGCTGGCGAATGCGGCCCGGGAGTACTTGGCCCGCTATACCGAGCTGCTGCCGGATGCGCGTGCCGCGTTGGGGGATGCGTTGGCGTACCGGGTCAGCGAGGTGACCGCGCCCGCACCGCCGGTGCCGATCGTGGCGCCGGCTTTCCTGTCCGCCGTACTGGCCGAACGCCGCCGCCGCGAACTCAACCGCCTCGCCGTACAGCGTCCAGCGGTGAACACCGGCCCCTTCGGCCCACCCACTCCGTACACCGTGCCGGCCGGTCCGTTTGCTTCACCGAGCCCGTACGGCGCTCTGCCGCCTGTGCCACCACCTGCACCTGGCCCATTTCCAGCACCGGCTCCGGTCGCGCCGTACCAGCCACCCGCCGTCAACCCCCAGGGTTGGGCCGCCCCGGGAAGCAACGAATCCGGTCAGTGGTTCTAGCCTTGCGTTGAAACGACAGAACGCCCCACCGAACCGCTCGGTGGGACGTCCGTCGTGAGGCTCAGTAGCGGTAGTGGTCGGACTTGTAGGGGCCTTCGACCGGGACGCCGAGGTAGGCGGCCTGCTCCTTGGTGAGCTCGGTCAGCTTGACGCCGAGGGCGTCGAGGTGGAGCCGGGCGACCATCTCGTCGAGGTGCTTGGGCAGCACGTACACGTCGGTCGGGTAGTCGGCCGTCTTCACGAACAGCTCGATCTGCGCCAGCACCTGGTTGGTGAACGAGTTCGACATCACGAACGACGGGTGCCCGGTGGCGTTGCCCAGGTTCAGCAGCCGGCCCTCGGACAGGATGATGACCGTGTGGCCGTCCGGGAACCGGAACTCGTCCACCTGCGGCTTGATCGTGACCCGCTCGACACCCTCCATCTTGTACAGGCCGGCCATGTCGATCTCGTTGTCGAAGTGGCCGATGTTGCCGACGATCGCCTGGTGCTTCATCGCCGCCATGTGATCGGCGGTGATCACGTCGCGCGAGCCGGTCGCGGTGACGAAGATGTCGGCGATCCCGACCACGTCGTCCACGGTGGAGACCTGGTAGCCGTCCATCGCGGCCTGCAGCGCGCAGATCGGGTCGATCTCGGTGACGATCACCCGGGCACCCTGGCCGCGCAGCGACTCCGCACAGCCCTTGCCGACGTCGCCGTACCCGCAGACCACCGCGACCTTGCCGCCGATCAGTACGTCGGTGGCGCGGTTGATGCCGTCGATCAGCGAGTGCCGGCAGCCGTACTTGTTGTCGAACTTCGACTTGGTCACCGAGTCGTTCACGTTGATCGCCGGGAACAGCAGCGTGCCGGCCTTGTGCATCTCGTACAGCCGGTGCACGCCGGTCGTGGTCTCCTCGGTGACACCCTTGATGCCCTGACCGATGGTGGTCCACTTCGACGGCGACTCGGCCAGCGACCGGGTCAGCAGCTTGAGGACGACGCCGTACTCCTCGGACTCCGCGGTCGACGGGTCCGGTACGGCGCCCGCCTTCTCGAACTCGGTGCCCTTGTGCACGAGCATGGTGGCGTCACCGCCGTCGTCGAGGATCATGTTCGGACCCTCACCGCCCGGCCAGGTGAGGATCTGCTCGGTGCAGGCCCAGTACTCCTCCAGCGTCTCGCCCTTCCAGGCGAACACCGGCACACCGGCCGGGTTCTCCACCGTGCCGTCGGGGCCGACGACGACCGCGGCGGCCGCGTGGTCCTGGGTGGAGAAGATGTTGCAGCTGGCCCAGCGCACCTCGGCGCCGAGCGCGACCAGGGTCTCGATGAGTACGGCGGTCTGCACAGTCATGTGCAGCGAGCCGGCGATCCTCGCCCCGGCCAGCGGCTTGCTGTCGCCGTACTGCTTGCGCATCGCCATCAGACCGGGCATCTCGTGCTCGGCCAGCCGGATCTCCTTGCGGCCGAACTCGGCCAGGCCGAGGTCGGCGACCTTGTAGTCGAACGTCATGCGGCTCCCGCTCCCCTGAAGACTGTGATTGCTTCCTGCCTGCCAGAGCCTAGAGCGCCGAGCCCGGCGAATTGATCGCTCAGTCGGTGTTTCTGACACTTAAATGTCAAGATTGGTGTCATGCGCATCACCGAGGCCGCCAGACACCTGGGCACGACCCCCCGGATGCTGCGGTACCGCGAGGCTCTCGGCCTGCTACCGCGATCCCGTCCCGGGCACAACACCCAGCGCCAGTACGACGAACGCGACCTGGCCGCGGTGCGACTCGCCCTCGACCTCGAGCGCCGGTACGACGTGACTCCGGCCGCGCTCGCGTTCGCCCTCCGAGCCCTAGCCGAACCGTCGGTGGCGGCCGACATCCGCAACCTCGGCTACCGGACCGGCCGCCTCACCACGCCGCCCACCCAGTCCGAGATCGACCGCCGGCGGGCCCTCCGCTGGCTCGGCCGCTCCGGCGTCCTCCCGCCCAAACCCCGCTGACCCGAAATCACCCGGGGGGTTATCCCCTCCCGTTGCCCCTTCTCCCTGCTTCAGATGACGGGAGAAGGAGTACGTCGAGGGGGATATCCGCTGGTGTTGCCGGTCAGTGGGAGGGGGCTTCGGGGACCGGGGGGCGTTCGGCGGGGGTGTAGTTCTCGAGGTAGATGTCGGGTTCCAGGTAGACGTGGATCGACATCGGCTCGGCCTCGCGGATGGCCTGTTCGGCGGCGTTGATGGTCTCGGCGACCACGGCCGCGTCGGTGGTCGGCTCGACGCCGAGCTTGGCGGCGACCAGGACCTCCTCCGGGCCCAGGTGCAGGGTCTTGATGTGGATCAGCCGCTGCACACCCGGGGTGTTCTCGATCGCGGCGACGATCTTCTGCTGCGACTCCCGGGTCGCGGACTCACCGAGCAGCAGCGACTTCATCTCGATCGCCAGGAAGATCGCGACGCAGACCAGCAGGGCGCCGATCGCCATCGAGCCCGCGCCGTCCCACACGCCGTTGCCGGTGGCAAGGGTCAGGACGACGCCGATGAGCGCCAGGATCAGACCGGTGAGGGCGGCGAAGTCCTCCAGCAGGATGACCGGCAGCTCGGGCGACCGGGCGTTGCGGATGAACTTGCCCCAGCCGACCGGCCCGCGGACCTTGTTCGCCTCGACGATCGCGGTCCGGAACGAGAGCGTCTCCATGATGATCGCGGCCACCAGCACCGCCACCGGGACCCATTTCCAGTTCTCGATCGCGTGCGGGTCGTGGATCTTGTGATAGCCCTCGTACAGCGCGAACAGGCCGCCGACGCTGAACAGCACGATCGCCACGATGAACGAGTAGACGTACCGCTCCCGGCCGAAGCCGAACTGGTGCAACTCGTTGGCCTGCCGCTTGGCCCGCTTGCCGCCGAGCAGCAGCAGCACCTGGTTGCCCGCGTCGGCGACCGAGTGGATCGCCTCCGCGAGCATCGACGCCGACAGGGTCAGTCCCCAGGCGGCGAACTTGGTGACCGCGATACCGGTGTTCGCCAGCAGAGCCGCGACGACCGCCTTGGTTCCGCCACCAGCCATCTCTTCAGGTCCTCCAACAGTCGGTTGATCAGCGCCGGTCAGCGCGCCGCCACGACGAACGCCGTGCCGGAACCACGCAGGCTACAGGGTCCTTCGGGTCCTGCCGCGAACGCGGACTGACCGGCGGACAACGTCACGGTGGATCCGGTGCCGCCGGCGTCCGACCCGGCAGCGACGTCGACACTCCCGGCCACGCAGCAGACGATCCGCGGGCCCTCACCGGCCACGGTCCGCTCGTCGCCGTCCAGGTCGACCCGGCGGATCGCGAAGTACTCGCAACCGGTCTCGTACGACGAGACGCCGTCACCCAGCGGGGTCGCGGTCAGCACCGGATCGGCCAGCGGCTCGAAGTCGACCACCGAGACGAGTTCGGGTACGTCGATGTGCTTGCTGGTGAGGCCGCCGCGCAGCACGTTGTCGGAGTTGGCCATCACCTCGAACCCGAGCCCGTGCAGATACGCGTGCACGTTCCCCGCGGGCAGGTACACGGCCTCGAACCGCTCCAGTCGCACCCGGTTCAGCAGCAACGCCGCCAGTACGCCGGGGTCGTCCGGGAAGTCGGCGCACAGCTTGGCCAGGGTCTCTCGCTCCAGCTCGAAAGCCGCACCGGAGTACCGCGCGCACGCCTCCCCCAGCGCCGCGACCAGCGGACGGATGGTGTCCCGGTCGTTGCTCATGATCTGGGTGAACGTGTCCTGGAGCTTGCCGTTGCGGAGCAGGTCGGTGCACTCCTCGAACCCGACCGGGGCCAAGGCGTCGAGCAGGGCTACGGTCGCCTCGAGCGGCCGGAAACCGACCAGGGCGTCGAACGGCCCGAGCGCGATCAGGATCTCCGGCTTCGGCCAGGCGTCCTTGTAGTTGCGGTCGGCGGCGTCCCGCGGGATACCGGCGGCCTCGTCCCGCGCGTACCCGTCGATCGCCTGCTCCCGCGACGGGTGCGCCTGGATCGACAACGGCTGCGCGGCCGCCAGCAGCTTGGCCAGGAACGGGAACCGGCCGTCGAACCGCTCGGCCGTCTCCGGTCCCAGGACGTCGATCGGCCCGGCCGACACCACGTCGTACAGGGAATCGCCGGACGGCAGCACGGACGGCGCGGACTCGTGCGCACCCATCCACAGCTCCGCCTGCGGCCGGCCGTCCGGCTCCACTCCGGTCAACTCGGGAATCGCGGTCGGCGAACCCCAGGCGTAGTCCCGGATGGTGTTCTGCAAACGTGCTACCACGCCGGATCCTCCGAAGGATTCTTCGTCTCCCCGGGATCCTCGTCGATCGCAGCGCCGTAGCGGCCCAGGCCGATGCCCAGGTAGGCCGCGGCGTAGCGGCCGTGCTGGGTCAGAGCGGCGTACCGGGCGATGTCGGTGCCGTTGGCCTGTGTCACCACGTGCACCCGGACGTCGTGGCGCTCGGCCTTCTGCTCCAGCTTGCGGCGGTGCTCGGCGACACCTGGGTCGTCCACGCCGTCGTCCAGGATGACCAGCCCCGGCCGCAGCTCCTCCGGCTTGTCGAACGGGTCGGCGAACAGGTCGCGCGGCGGCTGGTTGAGCACGGGCAGCAGGTGGCCGGCGTCCGCGGCCAGAGCCGGGCGGCCACTCGCCAGCCGCAGGGCCTCCACCACACGGCGTGCGGCCCGGGCAGCAAGGACAGAGCCGCCCCACACCAGCGGCAGGGCGTCCGCCAGCATCAGGGCCAGGTCCTTCGCCGGGTTGGACGCCACGTCGTTGTTCGGCGAGCACTCGATCGCCACGTCGTCCAGCAATGCCGCGACGGACTTGTGGTCCACCTCCGGGCCGAGCTCCATCTGGTGCAGCGCCTGCAGTACGGCGACAGCCGAGGCCAACTGGTCGTCGGACTGGGACGGCAGCCGGATCGCGTGCCGGAGACCGGCAGAGGCGATCGCGACCGGCGAGTCCTCCGGACAGGCGACCATCAGGCCGCAGCCACGCCGTACTGCCTCACCGGCGGCCGAGACCGCGTCCGAGTCGGCGTTGGCGCCGGCCAGCACGATGACCAGGTCCAACGGACCGGTCCAGCCGGGCAGCCCAGGACCGGGCCAGGCGACGAACGGCACCGGACACACCGGCTCCAGCACGGCGCGGACCAGACGGGCGTCGCGGCCCGCGGCGACCACGGCCCGCGGCCGGAAGCCGTCGGACTCCACCTTGGCCAGCACGTCCTCGGCCGCTTCCAGCTCGGCGCGGACCCGGGCACCGGCCATCGCCAGCCGGCGGAGCAGGTGGTCCGTCGCCTCGAGCGCGGCCGGGTCGTCCAGCCGCGAGTCGTCGAAGAAGCTCATCAGTCGACCGCGGCCTCTTTCGTGTCCCGCGCCTCGTCGATCAGCAGCACCGGGATGTCGTCACGGACGGGGTAGGCCAGCGCGCAGCCGGCGTTGGTGCAGATCAGCTCGTTCGCCTCGTCGTCCACCCGGAACTCCGACCGGCACTTGGGGCAGACCAGGATGCTGAGCAGGTCCGGGTCCAGATTGACTGCCATTCAGTTCTCCTCCACCGATGCACCGGTGATCAGGGCCAGTACTTCGTCACGGACGCGTTCCATCGTGGCCCGGTCCGCCGCCTCGACGTTCAGCCGCAGCAGCGGTTCGGTGTTCGACGCACGGACGTTGAACCACCACTGTCCCGCCGACACGGTCAGGCCGTCCAGATGGTCAACGCTAATGCCATCCCGGCCGCCGTAGGTGTCTTCGATCGCCGCGACCGTGGCCGCGGCGTCGTCGACCTTGTTGTTCAGCTCGCCGGACGCGACGTACCGCTCGTAGTCGGCGAACCGCTCACTGGCCGGCTTGTCCTGCTCACCGAGGGCCGCCAGCACGTGCAGCGCGGCCAGCATGCCGGTGTCGGCCCGCCAGAAGTCCCGGAAGTAGTAGTGGGCGGAGTGCTCGCCGCCGAACACCGCGTCGGTCTCGGCCATCTTCTGCTTGATGTACGAGTGCCCGACCCGGGCCCGAATCGGTGTGCCGCCGTGCTCGGCGATCAGTTCCGGCACGGCCCTGGACGTGATCAGGTTGTGGATGACGGCCGAGCCGGGGTGCTTGGCCAGCTCCCGGACCGCGACCGCGGCGGTGATCGCACTCGGCGAGATCGGGTCGCCCTTCTCGTCCACCACGAAGCAGCGGTCCGCGTCGCCGTCGAAGGCCAGCCCCAGGTCGGCGCCGAGTTCGCGCACCTTGGCCTGCAGGTCGACCAGGTTCTTCGGGTCCAGCGGGTTCGCCTCGTGGTTGGGGAAGTTCCCGTCGAGCTCGAAGTACAGCGGGACGATCTCGACCGGTCCGGAGGCGAACACGGCCGGCACGGTGTGCCCGCCCATCCCGTTGCCGGCGTCCACCACGACCTTGAGCGGGCGGATGCCGCTCAGGTCGACCAGGTCGTGCAGGTGGTCGGCGTACGCGGTGAGCAGGTTCTTGCGCGTCACCTTGCCCGGCACGGCGCTTGCCGTGGGGCCCTCGGTGAGCGCCTTGGCGACCAGGTCGGCGATGTCGCGCAGCCCCGAGTCCGCGCCGACCGGCGCGGCACCCGCGCGGCACAGTTTGATGCCGTTGTACTGCGCCGGGTTGTGGCTCGCGGTGAACATCGCGCCGGGCAACTGGAGCCGGCCGGAGGCGAAGTACAGCTGGTCGGTCGAGGCGAGGCCGATGTCGACCACGTCCGCGCCGGTGCTGGTCACCCCCTCGGCGAACGCGGCGGCCAGCGCGGGACTGGACGGCCGCATGTCGTAGCCGACCACGACCGCGCCCGGGGCCGCGAGGACGTCCAGGACCTCGACGAAGGCCGCCCCGGTCGCCCGGGCCACCGACTCGTCCAGCTGGTCCGGGACGACCCCACGTACGTCGTACGCCTTGAAGATCGCAGCAACATCCACCATGCGTGGACCCTATCCGGCCCGGTGCGATTGCTGTATTTCAGGCCTGATCAAGCCTGGTCGAACCAGCCCGGGGTCTTGCGGTGGTGCACCTCGGGCAGCTGCCGCGGGCTGGTCGGCGCGGCCCAGCGGACCGCGTTCGCGATGATCTGCTGGATCTCCGGCTGGTGGTACGTCGGGTACTCCTGGTCGCCGGGGCGGAAGTAGAAGACCCGGCCCTGGCCGCGGCGGTAGCAGCAGCCGGAACGGAACACCTCGCCGCCGGAGAACGAGCTGACGAACACCAGCTCGTCCGGCTGCGGGATGTCGAACAGCTCGCCGTACATCTCCTCGCGCTCGATGACCAGCGGGTGCGGCACGCCCTGGGCGATCGGGTGGCCGGCGGCCACGGTCCAGAGCAGCTCGCGGTCGTTGTCGGACCGCCAGTCCAGCGAGCAGGTGGTGCCCATCAGCCGGATGAAGATCTTGCTGAAGTGCGCCGAGTGCAGCGCGATCAGGCCCATTCCGGACAGCACGTGCCGCTGGACCCGCTCGACGACCGCGTCGTCGACGTCACCGTGCGCGGCGTGCCCCCACCAGGTGAGTACGTCGGTCTCGGCCAGCACCTCCTCGGTCAGGCCGTGCTCGGGCTGCTGCAGCCACGCCGTCCGGACCACCACGTCGTCGCCGAGCTTGGCCCGCACCGCGGCCGCGATCGTCTCGTGCATGGTGTCGGGGTAGACCTTCTGCACCGAGGCGTCGCGCTGGTCGTGCACGTTCTCGCCCCAGACGGTGACGCGAATCGGACCACGGTGTGACTCAGTCATGGAGAACAACCTCTCGTCCCGCCTTCGCCGAGGCGTAGCAGGCGTCGATGATCTCGGTCCGGGCGAGCGCCTCGGACCCGTTGTGCGCCGCCCAGTCGCCGCTGCGGACGATCTGCACGAACTCCCGGACGACCGCGCGGTGGCCGAGCCCGGCGCCGGTGGCCGGCTTGACCTCGGCCGGTACGCCGCCGACGTCGGTGAAGATCCGCAGCGTGTCCTCTGTGGTGTAGTTCTGCACCTCGATCTTGGCGCCGCCGTCGGTGCCGAACAGCTCGATGCCGAAGTTGTCGCCGGGCGCGCGGTAGGTGGCCCAGCTGGTCTCCAGCTGCAGCGCGCCGCCGCCGTGCAGCCGCAGGTACGCCGTGGCCAGGTCCTCCACCTCGAAGGCCGAGCCGAGCGTGTTCGCGTTCGGAACGGTGCTGCCCTTCCCGCGCGGGCCGAGCTCGGCGAAGGTGCTCGCACTGACCGTCGACACCTGCGGCTCGCCCAGCAGGTGCAGCGCCAGGTCGAGGATGTGCACGCCGAGATCGATCAGCGGGCCGCCGCCGGACAGCTCCCGGTTGGTGAACCAGCCGCCCATGCCGGGGATGCCGTTGCGGCGCATCCAGTGCGCCTTCGCGTAGTAGATCCGGCCGAGCTGGCCCTCGTCGATCTGGTGCTTCAGGGCCGCGACGTCACCGCGCTCGCGGTGGTTGAAGATCACCTTCAGCACCCGGCCGGCCTGCTTCGAGGCCTCGACCATCGCGGTGCCCTCGGCCACGGTGCGGGCCAGCGGCTTCTCGCACAGGACGTGCAGCCCCTTCTCCAGGGCCGTGAGGGTGATCGGGGCGTGCAGCTGGGTCGGCGTACCGATGCTGACCGCCTGCAGGCCCTCGGTCTCGATCAGGTCCTCCCACCTCTCGTACAGCTGCGGGACGCGGTGCTTCTCACCGAGGCTGGTCAGCGTGTCCTTCTCCAGACCGGCCAGCGCCACCACCTCGACGTCCGGCAGCTCGGAGAAGGCCTCCAGCGCCGTCCGTCCGGCGAAGCCCAGCCCGACCACTCCGACGCGCAGTTTTTGATCGTTCACACTCGCGATCCTCTCCCACCGCCGTTCAGCGATACAAACCGCTTCCCACACTCCGAAACAGCTTCGAACACCAGTGGTTCACTGGTCGCATCGGCGTGCCATGAGTCCCCAGCCTGGACCGATGACCTCGGGAGCCCGGTCCTGGGGCCCCCGGCCTGGACTGAGGAGCGCAGGGAGCGAAGCGACCGGAGCGACGAGGGAAGGCCGGGAACCAAGGCCCCAGGACCCGCCGCGCCGGAGGCGCGGCAATCCAACACAGTCAGTCCTCGTCGGACTCGAATTCGGGGTCGATCTGCTCCGGGGAGAGCGCCAGGACGTCGGCGAGTTCGAGCACCAGCGCGGAGCGGACCAGCCAGGCCAGGCCCGCGCCGGACCGTTCGGCGCGCAGCTCGATCGGGCGGCGGAACACCACGATCCGGTACGGCTCGTGCGACGTACCACCGGTGGAGTGGGTGAGCGGGATCTCGGTCGCGTCGAGGTCCAGGTTCGGCACGTCCTCGATGGCGAACTCGACCCGGGTGACGACCTGCGGCAGCCGCTTCTCCAGCCGGGTCACCTCGATCGCGACCACCTCGTCGAACTGGGCCGCGGCCGAGCGCTGCAGCGGCAGCCCGCGGGGCGCGAACCTGCTCGGCCGGCTGATCGGGCCGAGCATGCCGCGGCCGTGGCGGTCGATGTGCCTGCGATGACGGCGAGCCTCGGTCACGCGCTCAGCCTAGTGGGGGTAACGTCTGGTCGTGAGCATCGCCAGGATCTGTTCGCGCGCCGCCTGTCACAAGCCGGCTGTGTCGACGCTCACCTATGTGTACGCCGACTCCACCTGTGTCCTCGGCCCGCTGGCGACGTACGCCGAACCGCACTGCTACGACCTGTGCGCCGACCACGCCGACCGGCTGACGGCTCCGAACGGCTGGGAAGTCATCCGGCTGGCTCCGGACCCGGCCGCGGCCGGACCGTCGTCGGACGACCTGGAGGCGCTGGCGAACGCGGTCCGCGAGGCCGCCCGCCCGCTGCCTCCGCGAGAGCCCGGCCGCGGTGCTCCGGGCGCCCCGGTCGAGGTGGCCCGCCGAGGGCACCTGCGCATGCTGCAGGACCCCGGCGCCAACTCCTCCGAGGGCTGACCTGCACCGGAGCTACCGCAGCGCGGCGCGGACGTCCGGCTGCGCGCCGAGCTGCGCCCGGAACACCAGCGACGTGGTCAGCGGCCACGCGGCCACCTCGGCGGCCTCGTCCTCGTCCGCCTTGGCGGCCGGCATCAGAGTCACACCGGCGACCACCGTGCCCCGGGTCTGCTCGACCATCAGGTACGTCGGACGCGGCTGAGCCGGGAACGAGATCTGGCTCGTCGCTCCACCGACGACATCGAGCGCCCGGGTGATCAGCACCCGCCCGGCGGCGTCACGCAGCTCGAACCTCACGCTTCCGGCCTTGCCCGGCGCGGTCACCTGCAGGACGGCCGGCTGCTTGTGCGCCGGCAGCACCAGGTACGCCGGTCCGCTCAACGCCTCCGCCGACCCGATCGACGCGAAGTCGCGGCCACTGCCGTCGACGATCCGCATCGACGCCGTCACCGGCTGGTCGGACGTCACCGTGATCGCACTCGGGTCACCGTGCAGCACTGGGTCGAGGCGGAAAGTCTTCACCGACCCGGCCGCGATCTGCACGGTCTCGAGGCCGGCCGGCTTGAACGGCCCGTTCGGCCCGTGCACCGTCAGGCCGGCGGTCGCCTGCAGGTCGCCCGGATTCGCCACCGACAGGATCCGGAGTCCAGCTCCCGGCGCAACGGCGGGCACGAAGATCTTCTTGGCCGGCGGTGACGACGGGTTCAGCCAGTCCACGCCGGCGGGCTCGCCGCCCTTGGTCGCGTTGTCCCGCAGCGCCGGCGCCACCCGGCCGCCGGTGGACTCGACGTGCAGGGCGATGTCCCGCAGGTTGCGCGCGATCAGGCCGAGGTACAGCTCCGACGTGCCGCGCGCCGGTACGACGATGCCGCGCGCGTTCGGCAGGTCCTGCGGACCGCCGCGCGCGTAGACCGTGACGTCGACCTCGGCGTTGATGCTGTCCAGGTTGGTCAGCACCAGCACGTCGCGCCGGTCGCTCGCCCCGGACGCGCCGACGAACCAGAAGTCCGAGCCGGGCAGCTGGCACGGCGTACTGGCCATCCCCCGGTTCACACCTTCGATCGAGGTCGTCGTACTCGTGCCGACCGTGCCGGCCGCCAACGGGCCGACGCCGTGGATCATCTGCGGCGCGGGCTTGGTGGACGGAGTGGTCGACCCGATCTTGCCGCGCACGAGCAACGATCCGGTCGGATCGGACGTCTCCGCCAGCGGCCCGATCGACAGCGGTGTCTCGTTCCCCGCCGCGGTCGGCGTACCTTCGGGCAGTGCGGGCGCCACCGCGTTGACCACGCTCGACAGCTTGCCGCCGCCGGCCAGGGCCGGGCAGGACAACGCCGTACGGTTCACCACCGTGCGCGTGGGTGCTTCGACGCCTTCGACCCGGGTCACCGGCTCCCTGGCGTGCGTCACGACGCCCAGCCCGGCGGCAAGTCCCATCGCCAGCACGCAGGCGCCGAGCCGGATCCGGGCGTCCGAGAGCAGCCGCCTCATGGGTCCCTCCTCGCGTGGGTGCCGTGCGGGACCGCCACGGTCCGCCGGACGGTCGGCAGGCAGAAGATCAGCGCGATGATCCAGGCGATGATGCCGAGCACCCGCCACAGGCTGTGGGTCTCGTCGACGAGCGGTGTCGTGCCCTTGTTCTCCGACCGGTCGACCAGCCAGGCCGCGTCGCCGTCGGCCGCACTGGCCCGGGTCAGACCAGGCAGCGAGTCGAGTGTCGACTGCAGCGTCGGGTCGACCGGCGCGGGCAGGTACACGTAGTCGATCGCCAGCCCGGCCAACTGCCGGCCCTCCTCACCGGTCCCGCCACCGCCGAGCGTCGACAGCACATCCGTGATCGGCTTGGCCTGCTCCGGCTTAGGCGCGGCCTCGAGCGACCCCATCCGCGGGCCGCCGTCCTTCACCAGCGAGTACCGCATCGGGCCGCTCGCGTCCTTGCGCACCACCAGGATCGACGCGTCCTGCGGCGGATCCTGCGCCGAGATCAGGTACGCCGGAAGGTCCTGGGCCGGCCCACGCCACAACGGACCGTCGGCACCACGCACCAGCCAGAACCCGGCCGTCACGATCGTCGTCACCAGCACGATCCCGAGCACACCCTGCACGATGAGGTCGGTGGACTTCCCGACCGAGTCCCAGGCGACCGTCACCGCGACGATCCAGCCCGCGGTCATCAGGAACATCAACGGCCCACTGCCACCACCCAGCCGACTCGCGACCAGCGTCGCGGCCAGACCGGCCAGGGCGGCGAACCATCCCAGCAGTTCGTAGCGCTGCCGCGACTCCCGCAACAGGCTCACCAAGGCAACCAGAATCAGCGGTACGACGACCCACCAAGGAACCGGCGCACCGATCGGCGTACCGGTCAGCAAGTGCGGAAGGCTGTCACCCGGGCCAACGGCGGCCGTAGGCGGCCCGCCCGCTTCCTGCCCGAGCCGCGATGGGTGCAGCACCAACTGGATCGTCCACGGCAGCACCAGCAGCAGACCCAGTACGACGGAGAAGACCAGCTGGCGGCCCTGTCGGCGCCACCCCAGTCCGAGTACTGCGCCCAGGACCAAGCTGACGCTGACAAGCAGGCCCAGAGCCGGCGTGAACGCGAACAGCACGGCCTGACAGATCCCCGCGAACCACGCCGCCCGCCAACTGCCCTGGATGATGACGCGACGCCGACGAGCAACAGTGTGCACAGCGGCACCGAGCAGCGGCAGCACGATGGCGGCCACACAGGTGCCGAGCCGTCCTTGCGTGATGGCGCCGTTCGTGAAGACGGCAAGCCCGTACGCCGACGCACCCCAAGCCCGCGCCACCCGGTCGACGACGAACGCGCGAAGCAGTGCCCACGCCGCCAGGCCGGCTAACGGGACAGCGCCGAGGAGCAGCAGGTTCGTCGCGCCGGACGGACCGAACATCACAGTGGAGAAAGCCCAGAACTGCGCGAGCCACGCAGGCGGTGTCACATCCGGCGGTGCAGAGGCTGCTGCATGCCACAGCGCGCCGAGACTCTCGTGTGGAGGCAACAACAAGTTGGACCGCAGGACACCGCTGCCGATCAGACTGCGGGCCGCGACGAACGAACCGAGCGCGAGGAAGACCCAGGCGACCAGGAACGGCCGGCGGATCAGTTGCCTTCGCCAACGAGGCTGGTCGACGGCGACACGGGCCGTGGACTTCGCCCGGCGCGCGGTCGTGACGACCTGCTCCTCCGGCTCGTCCGCCCAGGCCTCGCGGATCCGCTCGGAGATCGTGCTGGTCGTCTCCTCCAGGTTGTGCCGCAGGGCGTGCACGGACCGGGAGAACAGTCCTTTGATGTCGTCGTACGGAACCCGATCGAGGTTGCGGCGGTTCTTGCGGGCCTGCGTCCAGCCGCCGGCGAGCAGCGTGCCGAGAAGTGCGGTCCATTCGTCCACAGCGCCCGAGGGTGTCTTGCCGAGGATGAACCAGACGGAACGCACGATGGCGCCGAGCAGGAACCGCAGGATCAGCAGCGGCAGCAACTTCGCCGGCGCGTTGGCCAGCACGGTGTAGTACGCGTGTGACCGGTCGAGCTGGTAGGCGTGCCGCCGGGTGCCGGCCAGCGCCCGCTCACCGGTGGCAGCGGCCTGTGCGTGGTAGACGACCGCGTCCGGCGCGACGCCGACCTTGTAGCCGGCCCGGCTGGCGCGCCAGCCGAAGTCGATGTCGTCGCGGAACATCGGCAGCCGCGGATCGAACCCGTGCAGCGCCTCCCAGACGTCCCGGCGGACCAGCATTCCGGCCGAGCTGACCGCGAGCACGTTCCGCACCTGGTCGTGCTGGCCCTGGTCGAGTTCGCCGGTCTCGATCCCGGTGTCGCGCCGGCCGCCGAGCGAGGTGGTGACGCCGACCTCGAGCAGGTCGCGGTCCCGGGGCCACAACCGCAGCTTCGGTCCCCAGACCCCGGTGTCCGGCGACATCGTGGCCTGGAGCAACAATTTCTCCAGGGCGTTCGGGGCCGGGGCGCAGTCGTCGTGCAGCAGCCACAGCCACTCGACCACCGGCATGTGACCGTCGTCGCCGTACGGTCCGACGGCGGACGGGATCGGTGCGAAACCGACCGCCTCGATGCCGCGGGCGACCGCCGTACCGAACCCGGTGCGGGCGGAGACACTGACGACGGGCTCGACTCCGGGCATCGCGGCGAGTAGTTCGGCCGTCTCGTCGGTGGAGCCGGTGTCGACCGCGATCAGCCGGTCCGGTCGTGGGTTGAGCGCCCACAATGCCTCGGACAGCCGGGGCAGCCAGGCCGCGCCCTCGTGCCCGACCACCACCGCGGTGACGACGTGCCGAACCCGCGGGCGACCCATCGGGTCGTCGGTGTGGACGGTCGGGAAGTCGACGGAGTCGAAGAACTCCCAGCCGGCCGGAGCTTCTTGTTCCATGCGGAGCGACTACACCTTTGCGGGAAGGGACGGCCTAGGTCGTGTGTGGTGATCCCACGCCTACTGCGCGGCACTCGGCACGGCATCTCGCCGCACTGGAGCAAAGGCCACGATGGATCCACATCGAGACCTTCACTCCAGCACGGCGAGCTACCGCACCGAGCACCTGCTCGCGACGGCGTGGGATCACCACACACGACCCGCCACGACCAAGGTCACGGCGAGGACTCACCATACAGCCGCGACCCAGCGCTACGCCGCGCTCACCCCGGGAGGTACCGGGCGCGGCTCGGCCCGGTCCCGGAATGCCGCGGGCCCCGGCGACGAATGTCGAGCCGGGGCCTCCGCGGGTGAATCTCTTCAAGTTGTGTGTTTTCCACGCCGATCGTGGCGGGTGGCAGGGCACCACACCGGACGATCAGCCGGGCCTCAGACGGCCTTCTTCTTCAGCTTGCGGCGCTCCCGCTCCGACAGGCCGCCCCAGATTCCGAAGCGTTCGTCGTTCTGCAGTGCGTACTCGAGGCACTCGCCCCGAACATCACAGCCGAGGCAGACCTTCTTCGCCTCGCGGGTGGATCCGCCCTTCTCCGGGAAGAAAGCCTCCGGGTCGGTCTGGGCACACAGTGCCCGTTCCTGCCAGTTCGGCTCCTCCTCGATCGCCTCACCGTCGACAATCGCCATCAGGCCTTCTGTCACGGTACGACCTCCTCGACCCTGTTCGTTCCCCTGTACATGTGGGTTTGCGGTCCACATGCCTGACCTCGTCCGTCCTGCGCTCTGCAACGGTCCCCGATACCGAGTGTCCAACGAACGACACGGTTGAAATTACATTCCTGCAATCCACGAAAGTCAAGCCGTGGTCTGCTATTGGCATCATCCGCAACACGGCTGCAAAAGAACGAGAGGCCTGCGTACACAGGCCTCTCGCATCCGTGTGGTACCTGCCGAACCGGCGGAAAATTCCTATCCGCGCAGAGTTCGGCAAGGGCTTGCTGCCTTACCTGAAAGGCGATTCGCCGTCGCCGACGGCGTGATCAGGCCGAAGCCGGATCAGGACGGCTGCGACCACCAGCCCTGCTGGCTCTGACCAGGCTGTTGTCCCTGCTCGTCCTTGTCGGAGTCGGAAACCCGCGGATCCACACGGGTTTCGTCGGCCGCGTCGGAACCGGGCTGCTCGGGCTGGGCGGCCGGCTGCTCGGCGGCCGGAGTCTCCTCGGCCGGCCAGGCCTGCTCACCCTGCGGCCAGGACTGCTGAGCTTCCGGCTGCGCCTGCTCCGATCCGCTCTGCCAGGGCTGCGACGTCTCCGGCTGCTCCGGCTGGCCCTGCTCCGGCTGCTGCGAAGGCCACTCCTGCTGCGGGTAGTCCTGGCCACTCCACTGCTGCTGACCGGCGTCGCCGCTCCACTGCTGCTCCTGCGACCACTGCTGGCCCTGCTCCTGGCCGGACCACTGCTGCTGGCCTTCGGAGCTCCAGGCCTGAGTCGGCTCGGCGTGCCGGGCCTCGTTGGACCACTGCTGCTCACCGGCCCGCTGCTGCTGAGCCTCCGCCTCACCGGCCGACCAGCTCTGCTGCTCACCCTGAGGCCAGCTCTGCTCCTGCGGCCACTGCTGCTCACCCTGCGCCGCGGCGTAACCACCAGCCGCGCCCGCACCGGCGGCGGCCGCACCATAAGCGCCGTACCCGCCCTGGTCCTGGCCGTACTGCCCGTACTGACCCTGCTGCTGGCCCGGCTGACCGTAGCCCTGCTGCTGCCCGTACGGCGCCTGCTGGCCGTAGCCCTGCTGGCCGTACTGACCGGGCTGTCCACCCTGCGGAGCGAACTGGCCCGGCTTGGGCGCGCGCACCGGCGCCGGGAGAGCCTGGAACGTCTTGAGGATGTAGAGGCCGGCGGCGCCGTACAGCATGAGGCCGCCGAGTGCGTAGATGAAGCCGACGATCTTCAGGCCGGCGGTGCTGGTCTCGGCGAACCCGGCGAACGCCGTGATCAGGCCGATCAGCAGGGCCACACCGGTGATCACCAGCGCGGCCAGTGCGACGGTACGCGCGTGCGGCGTCCGCTCACCCGCTTCGCTCACCAGCCAGACCGCCCCGACCAGCGACAGCAGGAGCAGTACCGCTCCGAACGACGGCGGCGTGATGATGCCTTGCACGCCTCCGGCGGCGGCGGTGAAGCCGGCACCACCGACGAACAGGCGAATGATCGAAGCCAGCGCGATCAGGCCGGCGAAAGCGAGCAGGATGTACGCGACCGGCTCTCTGAGCTTCTTGGTTGCGTCGGTGACCACGAGGGCTCCTCGGGATGTTGGGGGCCGTACAAACAGCTGTGCGGTTGGTTATGACCCACCGCAGCATAGTCGTGCGGTGGTCCGGCGCATTGACGACTCGTGCAGACTCTTCCCATGCGATTGACAGTGCTGGCCGGTGGCATCGGCGGATCCACCTTCCTGCGCGGGCTGATCAAGGCCCGGCCGGACGCCGAGATCACCGTGGTGGGGAACACCGCGGACGACATCACCTTGTTCGGGCTGCGGGTCTGCCCCGACCTGGACACCGTGATGTACACCCTAGGTGGCGGCATCTCCAAGGAGCGCGGCTGGGGCCGGGAGGACGAGACCTGGGTGATCAAGGAGGAGCTCGCCGCGTACGGGATGGAGCCGACCTGGTTCGGGCTCGGCGACCGGGACGTGGCGACCCACCTGGTCCGGACCCAGATGCTCGACGCCGGCTACGGCCTGACCGCGGTCACCGAGGCCCTGTGCCAACGCTGGAAGCTGCCGGTCCGGTTGCTGCCGATGAGCGACGACCGGATCGAGACCCACGTCGTGGTCGACGATCCGGACAACCCCGGCCGGCGCAAGGCGATCCACTTCCAGGAGTACTGGGTCCGCCTGCACGCCGAGGTTCCGGCCCACCAGATCGTCGCCGTCGGCCAGGACAAGGCCAAGCCCGCGCCCGGCGTGCTGGACGCGATCGCGGACTGCGACGTCCTGATCCTGCCGCCGTCCAACCCGGTCGTCTCGATCGGCACCATCCTCGGCGTCCCGGGCATCCGCGAGGCCGTCCGGGAGACGTCCGCCCCGGTCATCGGGTTGTCGCCGATCATCGGCACCGGCCCGGTCCGCGGGATGGCCGACAAGGTGCTCGCCGCGGTCGGCGTCGCCTCCACCGCCTCGGCCGTGGCGCGGTACTACGGTTCGCGGGCGTCCGGCGGCGTACTGGACGGCTGGCTGATCGACACGTCGGACGCCATCCAGGCCGACTCGATCGCCGGAGCCGGAATTCATGTCCAGGCGGTGCCGTTGTGGATGACGGACGACACCACCACCGCCGCCATGGCCGACGCGGCGCTGAACCTCGCGGAGGCAGTCCGGCGATGAGGAAGCACCTCGAGATCCACCCGGTCACCGGCCTGCCCGAAGTGGCCGCCGGCGCCGACCTGGCGGGCCTGATCGGCGACGGGGCGGACCTGCGCGACGGCGACGTCGTCTCGGTCACGTCGAAGATCGTCAGCAAGGCCGAAGGGCGGATGACCACCGGCACCCGGGAGGAGGCGGTCGACGCCGAACTCGTCCGGGTCGTCGCCCAGCGCGGCGACACCCGCATCGTCCAGACCCGCCACGGTCTGGTGATGGCCGCCGCCGGCACCGACACCTCCAACACCACGCCGGGCACCGTCCTGCTGCTCCCGGTCGACCCGGACGAGTCCGCACGGCAGCTTCGGACCGCCCTCAAGCAGCGGTACGACGTGAACGTCGGGATCGTCATCACCGACACCCTCGGCCGCCCCTGGCGCAACGGCCAGACCGACCTGGCCATCGGCGCCGCCGGGATCCGGGTGATCGAGGACCTTCGCGGTACGACGGACAGCCACGGCAACGTCCTCGCGGTCACCGAGCCGGCGTTGGCCGACGAGATCGCGAGCGCGAGCGAGTTGGTGAAGGGCAAGGCGGACGGCGTACCGGTCGCCGTACTGCGCGGGCTCGAGGACGTCGTCCTGCCGATCGGCGAACACGGACCCGGCGCCCGGGCGCTGGTTCGGGACGCCGAGCTGGACCTGTTCAGCCTGGGGACGCGGGAGGCGGCGCGGGCCGCCGTACTCGACCGAAAGGCGCCGGCCGGGCCGCGTGAGGTGGATCCGGCCCTGTGGGACGGGCTGCTGGACGAGGTCGAGGACGTCCACATCGAGCTGCTTGACAACGCTGTCTCGGTCTTCGGCGACGAGCCCGTCGCGGTCGGCGTGATCGCCGAGCGGCTCGCCGTACTGCTGCACGCCGAGGGATACGGTGTCGACGTACGGACCGGCCCCGGGAGTGAGGCCACGGTCACGTTCGGCTCACGGTCGAAGTAGTTTTCTAGGCAACCTCTCAGGCTCGATGCGTACACTGCATCCGCACGGCGGCGCCTTGGCCGCCCCGATCCGGGAAGATCAACACTGTGGGTAAAGCGTCGTCGCAGAAGCAGTCGCGCCGCGAGATGATCGAGAAGATGCAGCGGGACCAGGCGCGGGCCGACCGCAACCGGACCCTGCTCATCGTCATCGCGTCGATCGTGGTGGGGCTCGCCATCATCGCCTACCCGGCGATCCGGCTGATCCAGGACTCCCGGACCAGGAACCAGGCCATCGCCGAGATCGGCGTCGACGCCGGGGCCGCCTCCTGCGACAAGGTCATCGACGACCCGGCCTCCGGCACCCAGGACCACAAGCCGGACGGTGAGGTCATCGCCTACCCGGTGTCACCGCCGTCGTCCGGCCCGCACTACGCCGTCTGGGCGCCGTTCGGGAAGAAGTTCTACACCGTCGACGACCGGCCCGCGGTGCCGAACCTGGTGCACAACCTCGAACACGGCTACACCATCCTCTGGTACCGCGACACGCTGCCGAAGGACCAGATCGACCTGATCGAGAAGATCTCCAAGGCGAAGCTCCCGGACAGCTCGATGGGCAAGTTCATCGCCGCCCCGTTCAAGGAGTCCGAGGGCAAGCCGTGGCCGGAAGGCAAGAACGTCGCCTTCTCCCACTGGAGCGGCAACCAGGCCGGCCAGACCACCGCCCTCGGCCACCGCCAGTTCTGCAGCTCCGTCAGCGGCGCCGCCCTCCAGCAGTTCATGGACAAGTACCCCGCCTCCGACGCCCAAGAACCCAACGGCGGCTGACCCACCCCACCCAAACCCCGCCGCCGCCGAAGCCCACCTTCGGCGGCGGCAGTCTTTGTCAGAGCACAAGCGAAGCGCACACCGCCTCCGCCAGTTCTTTCGCGCCTCCGGCGGGCCGCCCAGCCTGGACATCACAGCAGGCGATCGACGAACCAACTGTGGTCGCCACGGACCGAGGTGCTGACGCACCAGTGGCTCAGACCACCAACCGCCTTCACAGCAGTTGCCCATGACCCTCTTTCGTGGCAAGAGATTTCGGCGCTGGCACGGGAGGATCTACGTACCGCAATGCAGCGGCGATCCGGCGGTGAACAGGATTTGCGCTCAAGAGTGGGCCTCTAGCAGGATCGCCGGATGACGCCGCCCGTCGGGCCAGGACAGCGCAACGTCCTGAAGGCCCACTACGAGCGCATCGGCACGGGACCGGTGGCATACCTGGACGAGACTTACCATCTTGAGAAGGACGGCCGGCGCCGGTTCTACGTGATAGCAGCCGTTGTCGTTCTCGAGCGCGATCGCGATCCGCTGCGCAACGAACTCGACGGACTCGTCCCCACTGGCTGGTGGCATACCACCGATGAGTTGCGGACGGAGGAAGGCCGTCACCGCGCCCGTGCGTTGCTCGAGACATTTCGGATCCCGGATGAGACCTGCGTCATCGTGGACAAGGTGTCTGTCGACGAGGACGACGACAAGGAAGGGACTCGAGCGCGTGGTGCCGTGCTCGGCAGGCTTCTGACCGCCCTCCACACTTCCGAGCACGGAACTCACCCGCCAGTCGGATTGACGGTCATCGAAGAGCACCGGGTCGCGCGCATCAACAACTTCGATCGGTCGGTGAGGGCGAAGCTGATCGCCACTGGTGCGATCGCCGAGTCGATGACCCTCGCAGCGGTCTCGCCCGGATCGGAACACCTGCTCTGGCTGCCCGACCTGGTCTGCAGCGCCTACCGCCAGAAGACGGTGCTTCGTCGTCATGACCTGTTCGAGACGATCCAGAACCTCGCGCACGTCGTGCAGTTGCCCTAGAAAGCAGCAAACCCCCGGCTGCCGTAGCTACACCGAGGGCCAACCTGGCTCACGAACCCCGAAGGACAAGAAGCTCAAGTCTTTGCTGCCCAAAGACTACTAGGGCGTCCAAACGATGTCCATCAACCCCTGACCAACAAGGGAATCGCCGCCGAAGGCGGTGCCCGATCCACCCGCAGAACCCCACCCCGTGGCATCCACCGTCGACTCGCCGATCGCCTGGACGCCGATCCACGTCGGGCGACCCGCCGAAGGCGGCAGAAGAACAGCCGCCGCCGAAGGCGGTGTCCGATCCACCCGCAGAACCCAACCCCGCGGCGTCCACCGTCCACTCGCCGATCACCTGAACGCCGATCCACGTCGGGCGACCCGCCGAAGGCGCAAAAGGAACAAGCGCCGCCGGAGGCGGTGTCCGGTGGGGGTGTCCGGTGGGGGCTTAGATGTAGCGGTTGGGGTGGTTTTCTTGGACTTGGGCTACTAGGTCTTTGACGCGTTCGCCGTCGGCGAGGGGGCAGACCATGGTGACGTCCTGGGTGTGGACGATGATGTGGCTGCGGAGGCCTACGGCGGCGATCAGGTGGTCGGGGTCGTCGGTGACGATGATGTTGTCGTGGGAGTCGAGCAGGCAGCTCAGCGTGGTGCCGTCGGTACGGTTGCCACAGGCATCGACGTCGTACGTGCCGGCCAGAGCTGCCCACGAACCGACGTCGAGCCAGTGCACGGGCATGGGTACGACGACCACGTCGGCGTCGACCTTGCCCTGTGAGGCGGGTTCCATCACGGCGTAGTCGACGCTGATCTTGTGCAGGTTGGGGTAGATCTCGGCCAGCGTGGTGTCGCGTTCGGGGGTGTCCCAGACGGAGGCGACCTGGCGCAGCCGGGCGGCCGACTCGGGGAGCAGGTGGTCGAGGACGCTGAGCACGGTCTCGGCCCGCCAGACGAACATGCCGGAGTTCCACCAGAACCGGCCGGTGGCGAGGTACTCCTCGGCGGTCTCCCGGTCCGGCTTCTCGCGGAAGCGGTCGACGGCGTACGCCGCGGTGCCTTCGATCGGCGCACCGCGCTCGATGTAGCCGAGGCCGGTGTGCGGGTGGGTCGGCTCGATCCCGAACGTCACCAGCGACCGGGGGTGTTGCTCGACGACCGCGAAACCGTTCTGGATCGCGGCCCGGAACTCGTCTTCCGGGCTGATCAGGTGATCCGAGCCGACGAAGGCCACGACGGCGTCGGGGTCGTTGCGGGCGACCACCGCGGAGGCGAGGCCGACCGCGTTCGCGGTGTCCCGGCGGGCCGGTTCGCCGATGATGTTGTGCTCGCCGAGTTCGGGCAGTTCCTTGCGGACGACCTCGGTGTACGCGCCGACCGTGCACACGTAGATGTTCTCCGGCTCGACCAGGCCGCGCAGCCGGTTGTACGCCACCCGCAGCAGCGACTGGCCGGCCGCCAGCGGCAGCACCTGCTTCGGCCTGTCGTCCCTGGACATCGGCCACAACCGCGTCCCGGAACCGCCGGCGAGAATCACCACGTTTCGCATGCGGAGACCTTACCGGGAGTCGTCCGAAGGCGAAGCCGGCCGGACGTCCTCCGGCGATGCGGCGGGCAGTCCAGCGTCGGGCGGTGGGGTGGCGCAGGTGTTGTCGGGCGGTGGTGGGAAGGGGTGGCTTTCGTCGGGGGGTGGGGGGAAGCGGAGGTGGGCGAGGTCTGGGGGGACCGGGGTGGTGGGGCGCCAGAAGGCTTCGGATTCGCCGTCGAGAGCGGTGGCGGGGGCGTCGGTGAGGCGGAAGCGGTCGCGCAGGCGGCCGTAGAAGTCGGTCGGGCGCAGGCGGACCAGGCGCAGGCGGCGAGGAGCGCCGTACACGCCGATCCAGTCGCCGGGGTCGAGGACGCCCCGCAGTTGCCCGTCGATGCTGACCGCGGCCTGGCCCGAGTGCGGGAGCACGCGCAGCCCGATCGACTCGTCCGGCGCTGCGACGACGGTGCGGTTGAAGGTCATGTGCGGCGCGACCGGGGTGAACACGATCGCCTCGGTGTTCGGCGACAGGATCGGTCCGCCGGCCGCGAAGCTGTACGCCGTCGAGCCGGTCGGAGTCGCCACGATCACGGCATCCGCCGAGTACGACGCCAGCAGCCGCCCGGACAGGTACACACCGAGCGCCACCTGGTGGTCCCGGGCCAGCTTCTCCACGACGACGTCGTTCAGCGCCGTCACGTTCAGCGCGACACCCCAACCGTCAGCGTCCGCGCTCTCCGGCCGGACGGTCGGCGGCGGCAGTGACGGCCCGTGCCCGTACCGCAACAGCGACTCGATTCCGCTCGGGATCTCCAGCGGACGGGACGCGCGCATCGTCAGCGTCATCCGCTCCTCGATCGTGGCGCCGCCGTGGTGCACGGCCTCGAGCGCCGCCTCCACGTCGCGGCAGGCGACCTCGGTGAGGAAGCCGACCTTGCCGAGATCAACACCGAGTACGGCGGCGTCGTTCTTGGCCGCGATCCGGGCGCCACGCAAGAACGTTCCGTCACCGCCGAGCGTGACGACCAGATCCGGGTTCCCGGCGTGGTGGAGCTCGTCGACGCCGCTGCGCCGCTCCTCGTGCGCCTTCCACACGTCGATGTCGGTGCATCCGATCCCGTGCCGGTCGGCCCACTCCCGCACGGTCCCGGCCGTCTGCACGGCCAGCGGACGCCCCTGGTGAACAACAAGCCCAAGCCGGCGTACAGGCACGACGGTCCTCCTCCGGACGGTTACTGTCTCAACGGTAGCCAACCGCCCCGAGGACCGTTACCCCTGACCACGGCATCACCACCTGCTTGCCGTCGGCAACTACTGTTCCGGCGACTCCGCGCGGGCGGCGCTGATGATCGGGTCGGTCTCGTCGTCGAACTCCCCGATCACCTCCTCCAGCAGGTCCTCGAGGGCGACCACGCCGATCGGCTGACCGCCGTCCTGTACGACGGCCAGTTGCGAACGGTGGTCTCGCATCGTCCGGATCGCCGTCGCCACCGGAGTGCCGGCGGGCAGTTCCAGCGGTGCCGTCATCAGTTCGGAGGCGCGCAGCGTCGTACCGCCGCTCGTGGTGGCGCGGGCCGCGTCGCGGACGTGGACGATGCCGCAGATCGTCGTACCCGAGCTGACCACCGCCAGCCGGGACCGGCCCTCGCGTCGGCTGGTCAGCTCGACGTCGCGGGCGGAGGCGGCGGCGGACACCGTACTGAGCTGCGAGAGCGGCGTCATCACCTGGACGACCGTGGTGTTCTGCAGCGCCAGCATCGCCGTGAGCAGGTCGTGCTCGGGCGCCTCGAGGGTGCCGTGCCGGCCGGACGAGTCGATCAGCAGCCGAAGTTCCTCCGGTCCGTGCGCGCTGGCCAACTCGTTCTGCGGCGTCACCTTGAGCGCGCGGACGCAGCCGTTGGCGAGCCAGTTGAGGACCAGGAGCAGCGGGCGGAAGACGTACGTGAAACCGCGGAACGGCAGGGCGAGCAGCTGGGCCGAGCGCTCGGGGTTGCTGATCGCCCACGATTTCGGCGCCATCTCGCCGAGGAGGACGTGCAGCAGACCGATTCCGCCGACGGCGAGGATCAGCGCGATGACGTGACCGGCGGTCTCGGACAGGCCGATCAGCTCGAACAGCGGGTGCAGCAGGTGGGCGACCGCGGGTTCGGTCAGCGACCCCAGGCCGAGGGTGCAGAGGGTGATGCCGAGCTGAGCGCCGGCGAGCATCAGCGACAGTTCGCTCACCCCGGCGATCGCGGCCCGGGCCGATCGGCTGCCGGAGGCCGCGGCTGCTTCGAGCCGGTGCCGTTTCGACGCGACCAGGGCGAACTCGGCAGCGACGAAGAACGCGTTCAGGATCAGCAGCAGCACCGAGATCAGCAGGGCGACCGTCGTACTCATGACACCCGCTCCATCGCGACGCTGCCCGGCACGTGCCGTTCGACACTTCGCACCCTCAACCGGACGAACTCGTGCGGGATCGGCCGCCCGTCGTGGTCGAAGCGTTGCGGCAACTCGACCACGACCTCGTCATCGACCACCGGGATCCGGCCCAGCCGGACCATCACCAGGCCGGACACGGTCTCGTAGTCGCCGCCCTCGGGCAGTCGGATCCCGGTGGCCTCGGCGACCTCGTCGAGCCGCCACCGGGCCGGCAGCACCCAGGACCCGTCCGCGCCCTGGACCAGCCCGGTCTCCGGCAGGTCGTCCTCGTCCCGGATCTCGCCGACCAGCTCTTCCGCGATGTCCTCCAGCGACACGATCCCGGCGAATCCGCCGTACTCGTCCACCACGACGGCGAGCTGGCGGTGCGCGGTCCGGAGGCGTTCCAGTACGGCGGGCAGCGGCAAGGTGGCGGGTACGACGACCGGCGGCGAAGCGAGCGCGCCGGCGGTGACCTGAGACCGGTCGCCCGGCTCGACCTCGACCACGTCGGCAATCGCGATCACGCCGACCACCTCGTCGACCGAGGCGGCGATGACCGGGAACCGGCTGTGCCCGGTGTCGAGCAGTTCGACCACGCGGGTCAGCGGGTCGTCCTGGTGCACGGTGACCACGTCGACCCGCGGGACCATCGCCTCACCGGCGTCCCGGCCGCGGAAGTCGAGCCCGCGGTCGAGCAGCCGCATCGTGTCCTCGTCCAGCAGGCCCTGCTCGTACGAGGTGACGATGATCCGGTCGAGCTCCTGGGCCGTCGCACCCTGCGGCAGTTCCTCGACCGGCTCGATCCCGACCCGGCGCAGGATCCGGTTCGAGGCCGTGTCGAAGACCTTGATCAACGGGCCGGCAACCGCCAGGTACAGCAGGGTCGACCGGGACAAGCTGAGCGCGATTGCCTCGGCCTTCGCGATCGCCAGGGTCTTCGGTGCCAGTTCGCCCAGCACCATCTGGATGATCGTTGCCGCCAGCAACGCGAGGACGACCGAGACGGACAGGCTGACGGCGTCCGGTACGCCGGCCGATCCGAGCACGCGGGCCAGTCCCTCGCCGAGATAGGGCTCGGCGACGTACCCGGCCAGCAGGGCGGTGATGGTGATGCCGAGCTGTGCGCCGGACAGCACGAACGACAGCCGACCCGTCACCTTCAGCGCCCGGGCCGCCGCCGCGTCACCCCCGTCGGCCAGTGACCGCAGCCGGTTGCGGTCCACCGCGACGTACGAGAACTCCTGCGCCACGAAGTAGCCGGTGGCAACGGTCAGCGCCAGGATGAGGCCCAGGCCGGCCAGAATCAGCATGCACCGACTGTAGACCGCCCGCGCCCCTGCGTACCCGAGGAGTGAACTACGACGACGGGCGGCGAGTTCGGACGTCGGCTGAGGCTGCGTCGGTCTCCTCGTCGTCCTCCGAGGCGGTGGCCTTCTTGAACTCGATCAGGGCGCGGGCGGTGTTGCGGGTGAGTTCGGGCAGCTTCCGCGCGCCGAACAGCAGCACCACGACGACCAGGATGACGATCCATTCGCCGCCCTGCGGCAGTTCGAGCAGTGGCACCATGGCAAGCCTTCTTCCGGAGAAATCCCCGGCCACGATATGTCGGCGGGGGAACCGTAGGGTGGGCCGTATGTCACGAGTTCTGCCGGAACTTTTCGCCGCCGCGGTCCGGCGCGACGGCGCCGCTCCGTTCCTCACGTACTACGACGACGCGACCGGTGAGCGGATCGAGTTGAGCGCGGTGACCACCGCGAACTGGGTCGCCAAGACCGCCAACCTGCTGGTCGACGAGTACGACCTGGAGCCCGGCGAGACGGTCGCGATCGGGCTGCCGCCGCACTGGCTCGGCGTCGTCTGGGCGCTGTCCACCTGGTCGGCCGGCGCCTCGCTCACCAGCGGCACCGGCGCGCTGGCGATCACCGGGCCGGACTTCGCGATCCGCGGCGAGCGGGAGACGGTCGCGTCGGCGTTGCTGCCGCTCGGCGGCCGGTTCCGCGAGCCGCTCCCGGACGGCATCCACGACTACGGCGCCGAGGTGTACAACCACCCCGACCTGTTCGTCCCCTTCGATCCGCCCGCGCCGACGTCACCGGCGTACGACGAACTGACGCACGAGGACCTGATCAGTACGGCGGAACCGGTCGCGGACCGGATCCTGGTCACCCGCGACCTGGTCGGCCGGGACGGCGTGCGCCTGCTGGTCGGAGTGATCTCCGGAGGTGGTTCGATCGTGCTCTGCCGCAACCTCGACGAGGCGAAGCTCGAGCGGCGGGTGGCGGACGAAAAGGTCGATCGAGTGGTGGAGGGCTGAGGGGTGGCGGAGAGCGTGGCGCAGCGGTTCAAGGGGCGGGTGGCACTGGTCACGGCGGCGGCGCAGGGAATCGGCGCGGCGGTGGCGCGGCGGATCGCGGCCGAGGGCGGCTCGGTGGTGGTGACCGATCTCCAGGAGGACAAGGTCGCCGAGGTCGCCGGAGAGCTCGGCGAGCAGGCGATCGGCCTGCGGGTCGACGTGACGAACCGCGACGACGTGGACGCGGCGGTCGCGGCCGCGGTGGAGCGGTTCGGCCGGCTCGACGTGGTGGTGAACAACGCCGGCGGCTGCATCGTCACGTCGGTACCGGAGGACGCGACCGCGGAGGAATGGCACCGCCAACTGGACCTCACCCTGGTCGGCGCGGCCCGCTGCATCCAGGCGGCGCTCCCGCACCTGGTGAAGAGCCGCGGCAACGTGGTCACGATCAGCTCGGTCAACGGCCTCGCTGCCTTCGGCAACATCGAGTACTCCGCCGCGAAGGCCGGCCAGATCGCGATGACGGTCAACTACGCCGCCCGGTACGGCGCGATGGGCGTCCGGTTCAACGTCGTCGCGCCCGGCACCATCCGGACCCCGAACTGGGACAACCAGCCGGAGACCCTGGAGCGGTTCGCCAAGATGTACCCGCTCGGCAGGGTCGGCGAGCCCGAGGACATCGCGGCCGCGGTGGCGTTCCTCGCCTCCGACGACGCGTCGTGGATCACCGGCCACACTTTGCCGGTCGAAGGTGGCGTCCTCACCGGTCCCGGCCTGATCGACCTGACGCCCTCCGGCCACTTCCGCAAAGAGTATTAAAGGCAGCCGCCTACGGCGGCGGGGTGGTCATGGCAGCCGCCTTCGGCGGCGAGGGTGGTCAGGGGAGCCAGAAGGTCACGCGGAGCGGCAGCCCGGGGGCGGCCAGACCGAACCAGCAGGCACGGCCGAGCAGGCATCCGCCGCGATGGCGGCGGATCGCCTGCAGGACAAGGGATCCGAGGACCAGAACCGCGAGGACCCCGAGAAGCCCGTACCCGAATCTCGTCCAGCCGCCGACGACGGAGCCGAGCGCGAGTCCCAGCCAGACCAGCCCGCCGATGAACGACGCCGGACTCCACAGCGCGTTCCGCGTCCGCCACGGCTGCCGAACCGGCCGCCCGCACGGACACGTCACGTCGGCGGCACCCGGCCCGGCACCGGCCTTGGGCGAGCCGGCAGGATTCCCCGGCTCGACGGTCATGGGCCAGATGGTAGGCCGGGGTCCGGGTCAGGCCTTCGGCCAGGCTTCCCAGGCGGTGGCGAACATCTCGTCGACCGTGAAGGTGTTCTTCCAGTCCAGATCGCGGGCGGCCAGGTCGCCGTTCGCGACGACCCGGGAGGGATCGCCGGGCCGGCGGGGGCCTTCGCTCGGGGTGAAGTCGATGCCGGTGACGCGGCGGGCGGCGTCCATGATCTCGCGGACCGACGTACCCGTTCCGCTGCCGAGGTTGTAGACCGGCTCGAGCGTCTTGCCCTCCTCCAGCGCCCGGGCCGCGGCGACGTGGGCGCGCGCCAGGTCGGCGACGTGGACGTAGTCCTTGACCGACGTACCGTCCGGGGTCGGGTGGTCGGTGCCGTAGATCTGCGGGGTCTTGCCCTGCGTCAACAGATCGCACACGATCGGGAACAGGTTGTAGGGGCTGGCGTCGTACACCGACGGATCCCCGGAACCGACCACGTTGAAGTACCGCAGCGAGGTGTGGTGCAACTCGGTCGCGCGGGCCTGGTCACGGAGCAGCCACTCCCCGACCAGCTTCGACTCGCCGTACGGGCTCTGCGGGTCCGGCGGCGTCTGCTCGGTCACCACCTCGTCCTTCGGCGTCCCGTAGACGCCGGCGCTGGACGAGAAGACGATGTTGCGGACCTCCTGGTCGGCCATCGCCTCCAGCAGCGACACCATCGCGGTCACGTTCTGTGTGTAGGTGTGCAGCGGCCGCTCGACCGAGACCCCGGCGTACTTGAACCCGGCCAGGTGCACGACGCCACTCACCCCGTCGAGCGCCTGGCGGACCGCCGGACCATCGAGCAGGTTCGCCTGCACGAACGGGACCCCGTCCGGGACGAACGCGGTCTTCCCGCTGGACAGGTCGTCGATCACCACCACGTCGATCCCGTCCGCGAGGAACGCGCGCACCACGTGCGCCCCGATGTATCCGGCACCACCAGTCACCAGCCATGTCATGTCTTCGATCCTGCCACCACACCGTGATCCAGGGCGCGCAGACGGGCCGAACCCGTACCATCAGGCAATGATCGGACTTGTACTCGCTGCCGGCGCCGGTCGCCGCCTCCGCCCCTACACGGACACGTTGCCGAAGGCACTGGTCCCGATCGATCCCGGGTCCGATCCAGCCACCACCGTTCTCGACCTCACCCTGGCCAACTACGCCGAGGTCGGCATCACCGACGTCGCGATCGTGGTCGGGTACGCCGCCGACCAGGTCGAGGCCCGGGTGAAGGGTTTCGAGGAGCGGTACGGCGTACGCCTCGAACTGGTGCACAACGACAAGGCCGAAACCTGGAACAACGCTTACTCGCTGTGGTGCGCCCGTGACCTGCTGAAGAACGGCGTGATGCTCACCAACGGTGACACCGTGCATCCGGCGTCGGTCCAGCGCACCCTGCTGGACGCCCGCGGCGCGGACCGGCGGATCGTTCTCGCGCTCGACACCGTGAAGACGCTGGCCGACGAGGAGATGAAGGTGATCTGGTCGGAGGCGGCCGGTGTCGAGCGGATCACCAAGCTGATGGACCCGGCCACCGCCACCGGCGAGTACATCGGTGTCACCCTCATCGAGCCCGAGGCCGCGGCCGACCTGACCACCGCGCTGCGCGAGACGTGGGAGCGCGATCCGCATCTGTATTACGAGGATGGGTACCAGATTCTGGTCGACAAAGGATTCCGGATCGACGTCGCTGCGATCGGCGCCGTGGACTGGGTCGAGATCGACAACCACGCCGACCTGGCCCGGGCCCGGGAGATCATATGTCCTACCTAGCCCGGATGATCCCGGCGCCGATCCTCGTCGATGTTCGGCGGGGAGCGCTCGCCGACCTGCGCAAGGTCCTCGCCGACCGGCGGATCTCGTCGTCCGGCAGGATGGCGGTCGCCGTCGGGGCGACGTACGGGCCGGTGGTGCGGGAGAAGTTCCACCACGGGCTGCCCGGTGCGGACTGGTTCACGGTGACCGGCGGCACCCTGGACGCCGCGATCAAGCTGGTCGAGGAGGTCCGGCTGCAGCGGTACGACGCGATCGTCGGCATCGGCGGCGGGACCGTCCTGGACGTGACCAAGTTCGCCGCCGCCCGGCTCGGCCTGCCGATGGTCGCGGTCGCCACGAACCTGGCCCACGACGGGTTCGCCTCCCCGATCTGCACGCTGGGCAACGACGCCGGCCGCGGCTCGTACGGCGTACCGGCGCCGATGGCGGTCCTGGTCGACCTGGACCTGATCAGCCAGGCACCGGCCCGGTCGGTCACCAGCGGAATCGGGGAGATCGTCTCGAACCTGTCCGCGATCGCCGACTGGGAGATCTCGCACCTCGTGCGCGGTGAGTCGATCGACGGACTGGCGGTGTCGCTGGCCCGGACCGCCGCGCAGGCGGTGATGAACCATCCGGGTGGCATCGGCGACGACACGTTTCTCACCGCGTTGGCCGAGGGGCTGGTGCTGTCCGGGATCTCGATGGTGGTGGCGGGGTCGTCGCGGCCCTGTTCCGGTGCCTGTCACGAGATCTCGCACGCGATCGACCTGCTGCATCCGGGGCGGGACGGGTTCCACGGTGAGCAAGTGGGCGTGGGGGCCGCGTTCGCATGGTTCCTGCGCGGCGAACTCGAGCAGTTCCACGCCACCGTCGACTGCCTCCACCGCCACGGACTGCCGGTGCGGCCGACCGATCTCGGGTTCACCCTCGAGGAGTTCGCCGAGATCGTCGCGTTCGCGCCTCATACCCGGCCGGGACGCTTCACCGTGCTGGAGGAGGCCGCGCTGACGCCGGAGCGAACGATGGCCAAGATCGCCGACTTCAACGACTACGCCTACGTCCGGACCACCCAGCCGCCGATCACCCCCGAGGGCCGCAACCTCGACGCCTGACTCTGATTGGATGACGAGGTGGATCTCGACTGGCCGGGGTGCCGGAACGTTCGTGATGTGGGTGGGTTGCCGACGGGTGACGGTGGGCGGATTCGGGAGGGGGTGCTGATCCGGGCGGACAGCCTGCAGTTCCTGTCGCCCGAGGGCGTGGAGGCGGTGCGGCGGGCCGGCGTGAGCCGGATCCTGGATCTGCGCGGCGACGGTGAGGTGTCCGCGTGGCCGACGGCGTTCACCGGCGACCCGTTGGGAGTTCGGCAGTCGTTGCAGGATCCGGCGGATCCCGACCACGGGCAGGCGACCATCGTCGAAGCGTGCACGTGGATGCTCGACCGCCGGCCGGAGCTGTTCGCGGCCGCGGTGAAGGCGATCGCCGACGCACCCGACGGCGCCGTGGTGGTGCACTGTCACGGCGGGAAGGACCGCACCGGCATGGTCGTCGCGCTGGCGCTGAGCGTGGCCGGCGTACCCGAGGAAGAGATCGTGGCCGACTACTTCCTCACCCAGCAGCGGCTCGCGGCCTGGCTGGCCGAGCAACTCGCCGACGAACCCGACGCCTCGCTCCACGCGGAGATGATCGAGTTCCGCGACACCCGGGCCGAGTCGATGGTCGCGATCCTGCGCCACCTTGACGAGAAGTACGGCGGCCCGGAGGCGTACCTGCGCCACGGCGGCCTCACCACCGAGGATCTCGACCGCCTTCGCCGCCGACTGACCTGAGCCTCCGTCACCACCGGGTCACCCTGCGCAGTACATTGGCCCCCATGCCAACCGCCGATGCGACCGGAGCGACAGACCCGGCGGTATTGGCCGAACGTTACGGGCTGACCAAGAGCTCACTCCGACCGCCGCTGGTCGCCTATCTGCGGGAACTGTGGAGCCGCCGCAGGTTCGTCGTCAGCTATGCGGCGGCACGCACCTATGCGATGTACGCCGGCGCCCGTCTCGGCTCGATCTGGCAGGTGCTGACCCCGCTGCTCAACGCGGCCGTGTACTACCTAGCGTTCGGTGTCCTGCTCGGCACCAGGAACGGGATCGACAACTACGTCGCGTTCCTGCTCAGCGGCATCTTCGTCTTCACCTTCACCCAGCGCTGCATGACCGAGGGTTCGCGGTCGCTCGCCCTCAACCTGTCGCTCATCCGCACCCTGCACTTCCCGCGCGCCACGCTCCCGCTGGCCTACGTGCTGAACGAGCTGAACCAGCTGCTCGTCTCGATGGGCCTACTGCTCGTCATCGTCGGCGTGACCGACGGACTCAGCTGGCGCTGGCTGCTGGTCGTACCGGCGCTGGTGCTGCAGATCATGTTCAACATCGGGATGACGCTGATCTTCGCCCGGATCGGCACGTTCGTCTCCGACGTCACCCAGTTGCTGCCGTTCGTCACCCGGACCTGGCTGTACGCGTCCGGGATCTTCTTCTCCCTGCCGGCCAAGCTGACCGACGCGAACGCACCGGACTGGGTCATCCAGGTCCTGGCGTTCAACCCGATCTCGGCGTACATCGACATCGTCCGGCGGGCCTTGCTCGACGAGCACGAGGTCAACCAGCTCCCCCACGCGTGGGCGATCGCGGTCGGCTGGTCGGTCGTCGTGCTGGCCGGTGGCTTCGTGTACTTCTGGCAGGCGGAGGACCGTTATGGCCGAGGCTGATTCCGGGGCCGAGCCCACGGTCATCGCCGACCGGGTCGACATCGTCTACAAGGTGATCGCCGGCCAGGGCGGCAAGGGTACGGCGGCCACCGCGTTCCGGCGGATCCTGAAGCGGCAGGACCGGCCGACGATCCGCGAGGTGCACGCGGTCAAGGACGTCAGCTTCACCGCCTACAAGGGTGACGCGATCGGCGTGATCGGCCGCAACGGCTCCGGCAAGTCGACGCTGCTGCGCGCGATCGCCGGGCTGCTGCCGCCCGCGTCCGGCGCGATCTACACCGGCGGCCGGCCGTCGCTGCTCGGCGTCAACGCGGCGATGATGAACGACCTCACCGGCGACCGGAACGTGGTCCTCGGCTGCCTGGCGATGGGCATGTCGGCGGCCGAGATCGAGCGGCGGTACGACGAGATCGTCGAGTTCTCCGGGATCGGCGAGTTCATCGACCTGCCGATGTCGACGTACTCGTCCGGGATGGCGGCCCGGCTGAAGTTCGCGATCGCGTCGGCGAAGACGCATGACATCCTGCTCGTCGACGAGGCACTGGCGACCGGGGACGCCGAGTTCCGGGTCCGGTCGGAACGCAAGATCCGCGAACTGCGCGACCAGGCCGGCACGGTTTTCCTGGTCAGCCACAGCCTGGACGTCGTCCTGGACACCTGCAACCGCGCGCTGTGGCTGGACCAGGGCGTACTGCGCCTCGACGGCCCCGCCGACGAGGTGGTCGCCGCCTACACCAAATCAACCCGCGGCTGACCCCACCCGCCCCCGACAACACGAGGGGATAACCCCCCGACACACCCCTTCTCCCCTCCTATCAAGGCGGGAGAAGGGGCAACACGAAGGGACAACCCCTCAAGCTGTCTTGGGGCTCTCGCGGAGGCCGATCAGGAAGCCGAGGCCCCAGGAGATGTGCATGGTGGCGCAGACCAGCGGCATCCAGAACAGCGCCTTCCAGGGTAGGTAGCGGCCCTCGACGGCCGAGCCGACCAGCAGCAGGAGCGCGTAGCCGAGCGGGGCGAGGAAGCCCAGGTCGAGCCAGCTGATCCCGGTGATCAGGCCGATGATGCCCAGCACGGTGCCGAGCGCCAGCAGGATCACCGCGACCGGCGGCGCCAGGTAGCGCTTGTTCGCGGTCTCCGGGTGCCGGCGGATCACCTCACGGCGCCACTGGCCGGTGTGGAAGAACTGCTTGGCCACCGCCGACAGCGACGACCGCGGCCGGTAGGTGACGGACAGGTCCGGGCTGAACCAGATTAGGCCGCCGGTCTTGCGGATCCGGTAGTTCAGCTCCCAGTCCTGCGCCCGGTGCATGGTCTCGTCGAACCCGCCGACCCGCTCCAGCGCGGCCCGCCGGAATACACCGAGGTAGACGGTGTCGGCCGGCCCGGCCTTACCGCCCTGGTGGAACGTGGACGCGCCCAGCCCCAGCCGGGACCGGTACGCGCAGGCGACCGCCATCTCGGTCGGCGTCCGGCCCTCGGCCGCCATCACGCCGCCGACGTTGTCCGCACCGCTCTCCTCGAGCACCTCGACCGCGCGGGTGATGTAGCCGTCGGTGAGGGCGCCGTGGCCGTCGACCCGGACCAGGATGTCGTGCTTGGCGTGCGCGATGCCGACGTTCAGCGCGGCCGGCGTCTTGCCGGTCGGGTTCGGCACGATCGTGATCCGCGGATCGCGGTCGGCGAGCTTCTCCGCGATCTCCTGGGTCCGGTCCTTGCTCGGGCCGATGGCGAGCACGACCTCCAGCTCACCGGGGTAGTCCTGGTCGAGGACGCGGCCGACCGCCTCCTCGAGGTGGCGTTCCTCGTTCAGCACGGGCATCACGACGGACACGGGCGGCCAGTGGGACAGCGGCATATCAGGTCAGGCCTTACAGATCGAAGCGACGTCGTCGACGTCGTTGGTGGGTTTGGACGGTGAGCTGCTGGGTTTCGGGGTCTTCTTGGTGGTGCTGCTGGTCGTGGGCTTGCTCTTCGGGCTACTGGGAGTGCTCGAAGTCTTACCGTCTCCTTCCGGCGCCCCCTTGTCCAGCGCTTCCGACCGCGCGACCGCCTCGGCGACCTTGGTCCTGATCAGCGCGAAGTCGGGGTCGCTCGTCCGGATCAGCGGGGGAACCGCGGAGAAGCTTGACACCGGGAGCTTCTTCGCGTCCAGCGCGAGGTCGGTGAAGGTGCCCAGCTCACCGGCCGGGATGTCGGTCTGGACCACCTGCTTGCTGGCCGCGGCGATGCCCTGGAACTTGGTCAGCACGGTCTGCGGCGACAACTGGTTCAGCATCGCCGACATCACGCACTTCTGCCGGGTCATCCGCTCGTAGTCCGACGAGCCCTCCCGGGACCGGGCGAACCAGAGCGCGTGGTACCCGTCCAGGTGGACGTTCTTCCCCGGCTCGATGTAGCCCTTGATCGGCGAACTGCCGCCGCCGATCGGGACCCGCTTGCCGACGTCCAGCGTGATCCCGCCGACCGCGTTCAGCAGGTCCCGGAACCCGGCCAGGTCGATCAGCACGTGGTAGTTCACCTTCAGCCCGGTGATCGCCTCGACCGCCTGCCGGGTCGCGGTCACGCCCGGGTTCGGGTCGCCGGGGAACAGGTCCTTGTGCTCGGAGGCGTACATGTAGACGCCGTTGAGCAGGCAGTTCGACCCGCAGTTCTTCCACCGGAAACCCTCGGGGAACTGCTTGGCCATCGCCGTACCGGCCGGGAACGGGACCCTCGCCATGTTCCGCGGTAGACCGATCAGCACGGTCCGGCCGGTGTCGGCGTCGATACTGGCCAGCGTGATGCTGTCCGGCCGGGTGCCGATCCGGTCCGCACCGGAGTCGCCGCCGAGCAGCAGGACGTTGTACCGGCCCTTCTCGGCCTTCGACCTCTGCCCGCTGCCGAACACACTGGCGACGAAGTCGCGCTGGGCGTTCACGATCACGCTGCCATAGATCAGCGCGCCGACGACCGCGAACACCAGCACCGCGTCCAGGATGCTGGTCGCCAGCCGGTGGTTGCGCTCCAGCATCAGCGGCTGGCCGAGCCGGTAGGCGTCGACGAACAGGGCGGCCCAGCCGATCGCGAGCACGATCAGCAGGATCTGGACGATCCGCAGCGTGCCCGGCCGGGCCATCAGGTTGATCGTGCCGGACCGCCACACCAGGGACAGCAGGACCAGGAAGACCACGATCGCGATCAGCCCGGCGATCACCCGCCAGGCCCACCGGCCGGCGCGCTTGCTGCCGGCCGCGATCTGCGCGGAGCCGGGCAGCACCAGCGTCATCAAGACCAGGGTCACCGCCCGCTTGAATCGCACCGGCTCGCTGAGACTGCGCAGGTCAGGCTTCTCCTGCGGCATGACGTCCTTCCGTTCCCTGATCTGATCCAGCACGGCGGACCGAAGCTGTTGTCGACCGTACCTTGTCGTCCCCACCACCACGGGGTACGACGTGCCGGGCGGTGTGATGGTTCGAGCAGAGGCGGATCCGGAGACGAAGAGTAGCAGTCTTCTCACGCAGCGCAGGAAAACCCCTGCCGACACCCTGGGCGAACCGGTTTCACACGATTGTGATGGTCGACGCCGGGCCGAATGCGTTACGAAGTGCTTCAAGCACAATCCGTGAGAACAGGAAACCGCCCCCATGAAACTGTTCCGTACCCTTCTGGTCGCTGCCGCGGCAGTCACCACCACCCTGGCCGGCGCGAGTTGGGCCCAGGCCGTCGAGGCCGCCGTACCGGCACCGGCCGTTCAGGCTCCGGGTGCCGATTTCACCGGTATCGCGGCGCTCAGCAACTGCTCCGCCTCCCTGGTCCGGTACGCCGAGTCCGCCGACACCGACCGCGCACTCGTCCTGACCAATGGGCACTGCTACGAAGGCGGCTTCCTGAACCCGGGCGTCGTCCTGGTGAACCGCGCGTCGAGCCGCTCGATCACGCTGCTGCGGCCCGACGCGAGCCGGGCCGGGACCGTCCGGGCGAGCCGGATCGTCTACGGCACCATGACCAAGACCGACATGCTCGTCTACGAGGTGACCGAGTCGTACGCGTCGATCAGGTCCCGGCTGAACGTCACGCCGCTGACGCTGGCCAAGCAGGGACCGGCCGACGGCGCCGGGATGGCGGTCGTCTCCGGTTACTGGAAGCGCATCTACACCTGCTCGGTGCAGGCGACGATCCCGCAACTGCGCGAGGGCAGCTGGACCTGGCAGAGCTCGATCAAGTACCAGCAGCCCGGTTGCGAGACGATCGGCGGTACGTCGGGATCCCCGGTGGTCAGCACCTCGACCGGTGAGGTGATCGGGGTCAACAACACCGGCAACGAGGACGGCGAGCGCTGCACGATGAACAACCCGTGCGAGGTCGACGCGAACGGCACCGTCACCGTCGACCAGGGCGCCGCCTACGGCCAGCAGACCTGGTGGATCTACACCTGCCTCACCGCGACCCGAACCCTCGACCTGAACAAGTCCGGCTGCCAGCTCCCCAAGCCCACCCGCCGCCTCTGACCCCAGCTCTCCGATCCCCCGCTCAGGGGTCAACCCCCTGAGACGGCGGGAGGCGGCACGCGGGAGGTTGACCGTGTGACCGGGGTGGGACACCGTACGAGTGACGCATCACACTCGGGATCGGGTAACGTCGCGGCGCATGGCAGTCGACTCCTCCACCGACCAGGTCGGTACGACGAATTGGCCGAGCCCGTTCGGGCTCCGGACACGGTTGATCGCGTCCAGCGCGCTGATGCTCTTCCTGGAGCTCGCGCTGATCCGCTGGACCGGCTCGAACGTGGTCCACCTCAGCTACTTCTCGAACTTCGTGCTGCTCGGCTCGTTCCTCGGTATCGGTGTCGGCATCCTGCGGTCGAGCCGGGCCAAACGACTGCCTTACTACTCTCCGTTGATGCTCGGGCTGCTGGTCCTGGTGGTCGCCTGGAAGCCGGTCACCGTCGACCGCGGCGGCTCCGACAGCGTCATCTACTTCACCAGCCTGAACACCACCGGGCCGCCGGTCTGGGTGATCCTCCCGATCGTCTTCATTGCCGCCGCGGTGATCCTGGCCGGGCCGGCCGAGCTGGTCGGCCGCTGTTTCACCGAGCTCCCCCGGCTGACGGCGTACCGTTTCGACCTGATCGGCAGCCTGATCGGCATCGGGGCGTTCACCGCGCTGTCGTTCCTCGGTGCGCCGCCGATCTGGTGGGGCGCGATCGTCACCTGGCTGTTCGGCGTCCTGATGATTCCGCGGACCCGGACCGCCGCGTGGTCGCGTCGTACCGTCGTCGCCACCGGGTTGAGCGCGGCGCTGGTGCTGTCGCCGCTGCTGGTGATGGTCGGGGTGTTGTTCCACGAGTCGAGGCAGCCGGAGAACAGCTGGTCGCCGTACTACAAGGTGCAGACCAAGAGCTACACCTGGCAGGGCGTTCCGCTGCTGACCATCACGGTGAACGGCGTACCGCACCAGCAGGCGATCCCGGCCGACTCGCGGCTGCAGTGGGAGCCGCAGTACGGCCTGCCGTACGAGCGGGCGAACGCCGGCAAGGCCCCGAAGAACGTGCTGATCATCGGGGCCGGCTCGGGTTCGGACGTCGCGATCGCACTGAAGAAGGGCGCGGAGCACGTCGACGCGGTCGAGATCGACCCGCGGATCCGTGACCTCGGCAAGGAACTGCACCCGGACCGTCCGTACCAGGACCCGCGGGTGTCGTCGCACATCGACGACGGCCGGGCGTTCCTGTCCCGGACCGACAAGAAGTACGACCTGATCCTGCTGGCCCTGCCGGACTCGCTGACGCTGGTGAACGGCGCGAGCTCGCTGCGGCTGGAGAGCTACCTGTTCACCGAGGAGGCGTTCAGGAGCGCGAAGGAGCACCTGAACCCGGGTGGTGCCTTCGCGATGTACAACTACTACCGCGAGACCTGGTTGATCGACCGGCTGGCGTCGACCGCGGAGACCGCGTTCGGGCACAAGCCGTGTGTTGACCAGGTGGGCGACGACCTGCAGCAGGCCGTTGTCACGGTCGGGCTGACCGAGGCCGACCAGACCTGCGGCGAGAAGGCCTGGGCCGGGGCGACCTCGATCACCCCTCCGCCCGCGACCGACAACCGGCCGTTCCTGTACCTGTTCACCGACCGCATCCCGTCGCTCTACCTGGTAACGCTCGGCCTGATCATGGTCGCCGGGCTGATCGGCGTCGGGATCGCCGGCGGCGGATCGTCGTACCGGCGGATGCGCCCGTACGCCGACCTGTTCCTGCTCGGCGCCGGCTTCATGCTGCTGGAGACCAAGAGCATCACCGGGTTCGCCCTGCTGTTCGGTACGACGTGGGTGGTGAACGCGATCGTGTTCGCCGGCGTCCTGGTCGCCGTGCTGGCCGCGGTCGAGGTGACCAGACGGTTCAAGACACCACCGTTGAAGATGATGTACGTCGTCCTGTTCGGCGGGCTGGCGTTGTCGTGGATCTTCCCCGACGAGTGGCTGCTCGCGATGCCGGTCGGCCCGCGCGCGGTGGTCGCCGTCCTGATCGCGTTCCTGCCGATCTTCGCCGCGAACGTCATCTTCGCCAAGCGGTTCACCGACACCGCGGACGGAACCGCGTCGTTCGGCGCGAACCTGCTCGGTGCGATGCTCGGAGGCTGCCTCGAGTACGCCGCCCTGCTGATCGGGTTCGACGGGCTGCTGATCGTCGCGGCGCTGCTCTACGTGGGTGCGTTCCTGCTGACGCCGAAGGTCCGCGAGGTGGTCCGAAGTTAGCGGTCCTGCGGCCGGTCCGGGTTCGGGCCGGGCTGGTACGGCGGGTGACCGGTGCCCGGGTGCTGGGTGGGAAAGGTGTGCCCGGGAGGCGGATAGGTGCCCGGGGCACCTTGTTGCGGCGGCCCCGGGAAGGGGCGGTTGCGGCGGCGGTTCCTGACCGCGCCGACGACCAGCAGGACGATGCCGATCCCGAAGAAGATCAGGAACGAGAAGATCGCACCGAGGATGGAGACGACGAAACCGACGACCGACATCCGCGGACCGGCGGCGTACGTCGCGCCGGTCTCGTCGTCGGTGCACGAGATGCTGTAGTCACCGGCCGGGACCGGGTCGGTCGAGCGGGCGACGACGTACCAGGTCGCGGAGTTGACGGTGATCTGCTCGGAGCCCTTCGCCGGCGTCAGCGGGACGTCGGCGCCACTGGAGTCCTTTGCCTGGCACGGCGGGGTGAGCACCGGGATCGACGCGTAGACCGTCAGGCCTTCCTTGTCCAGGTGGACGACGCCGTCCTCGATCGGCTGCGGCGTCCTCGGAACCGTCGCGACGATCCGGTAGGTGAAGAATCCGGCCAGGCCGAGCCCGATCACGAAGCACGCGATCGCGACCCAGGTCAGCGTCTTGTTCTTCTTCGGCTCCGCCTGCCCCGGATATGCGCTCATGGCTGAACCGTAGCCGCCGCGCGGTTTAGGGTACGCCGAGCAGCCTCAGACCGGCCGCGGTCGCGGCGGCGGCCACGACGACCAGCACGAACGGCGCCTTGCGCCAGGCCAGGACGCCGCCGACCAGGACACCGGCAGGCCTGGCGACCCCCGCAGGCCCCTGCCCGTCCATCAGAGTGGAGGTCGCGACCAGCGCGGCGAGCAGGACGATCGCCGCGGCGGCCAGGAACTGCTGGGTCCGCTCCGGGATCTCGAACCGGCTGCGCAGCAACGGTCCGGCGAACCGCAGCGAAAAGGTGCCAATGGCAAGGACCGCGATCGCGGCGAGCAGCACCGGTGTGCCGGTCATGGGGCCCCCGGCCTGGACTGAGGAGCGGAGGGAGCGAAGCGACCGAAGCGACGAGGGAAGGCCGGGAAACAAGGCCCCATGACCCGCCGCGCCGGAGGCGTGGCATTCAACACCCGCCGCGCCGGAGGCGTGGCATTCAGCACAGTCATCGGGAGACCTCCAGCGCGGGTTTGGCCGCGCGGTAGAAGACCAGACCTGCCAGGGCGAGCAGCACCGGCAGACCGGCGGGCAGGAACGGCGTCGCGGCCAAGGCGACGACGCTTCCGGCCAAGGCCGCCGTACGCGTCGATCTGTCACGCATCGCCGGGAGTACCAGGGCCAGCAGCACCGCCGGGAACGCCGCGTCCAGACCGAAGACGTCGGTGTCGGTGATCACGGACCCGGCCAGACCGCCGGCCAGCACGCCGACGTTCCAGCAGACGAAGATCCCGATCCCGGCGGCCCAGTACGCTGCCCGCCGCTGCCGTACTTCGTCCTGCCCGAGCGCGAACGCGACGTTCTCGTCGGTCATCAGGTGACTGCCCGGCACCCGGCGCCACCCGCCGCCGATGACGTCACTGAGCGCGAGGCCGAAGGCGACGTGCCGGGAGTTCACCAGCAACCCGGCGACCATCGCCGCGATCGGGCTGCCGCCGGCCGCGACGATCCCGACGAACAGGAACTGCGACGCACCCGCGAAGACCACGATCGACAACAGCACCGGCACCCACAGCGGCAGGCCGTTGCCCACGCTGATCGCGCCGTACGAGATCCCGACGACGCCGTCGGCCAGGCAGACCAGCCCGATGTCGCGGGCCAGACCACGGTCGAGTGTTCGCCAGATCGAACGCATGGGTTTTATGATGAACAGCAGGCCGTCCGTTCGTCAAGCCGAACAACTAGACCGATGGAGCGAACACGATGGACAGCAAGGCGCCGCTCGACGTCATCGCGGCCTCCCTGCGCCGGCACCGCGCCCGCGCGGGACTGTCGCTCACCGAGGTGGCGAAACGCGCCGGCGTCGCGAAGTCGACGCTGTCTCAGTTGGAGTCGGGCACCGGCAACCCCAGCGTGGAGACTTTGTGGGCGCTGGCCGTCGCGCTCGACACGCCGTTCGCCGCGCTGCTCGATCCGCCCCGCCCGAAGGTCCAGGTGATCCGCGCGGGCGAGGGTCCGGTCATCTACTCCGACCAGGCCGAGTACTCCGCCACTCTGGTCGCGTCCTGCCCACCGAACGCCCGCCGCGACGTCTACCGGATCGTTGCCTCCCCCGGACCCGGCCGGATCTCCGAACCCCACATGCCCGGCGTCGTCGAGCACGTCGTCCTCAGTTCCGGACGGGCCCTCGTCGGCCCGACCGAGGACCCGATCGAACTCCACCCCGGCGACTACGTCGCCTACCCGGGCGACCACCCGCACATCTTCCAGGCGCTGGCCGAGGGCACCTCGGCCGTCCTCGTCTCCGAGCACGTCTGACCATAAAAGTTGCCCGGAGCAACAGATGCTCCGGGCAACTCCCGGGATGTCAGAGTTTGCGGCCGACCGCCCCGGCGATGCACTCCTCGACCTGGCTGAGCGGCTTGACCCGCGGGCCGTCCGGCCACCAGTCGTCGCACAGGACCAGGCCCGGCGGGACGAGTTCCTGGTCCGGGAACATCGCCAGCAGTTGGTCACGGGTGCGGAACACGCCGCTGCCCATCGGGCTGTGGGTGAACTTCTCCTCCATCTTCCGCGCGATCTCGGAGTGCTCCGGCGTCTCCGGGTCGAAGAAGTGGGCGATCACGGTGTACGAGCCGGGTACGACGGCGTCGACGTACTTCTGCATGATCGCGGGCGCGTCGTCGCCGACGTAGTGGTGCAGCGTGCCGTTCTGGATCACCGCGATCGGCTGGCTGAAGTCGAGGAACTCCCGCACCTCGGGTTTGCCGAGCACGTCGTCGGGCTCGAAGATGTCGGCGTTGACGAACAGCGTGTTCTCGTTCTCCTCGAGCAACGCGCGGCCGTGCGCCAGCACCACCGGGTCGTTGTCGACATAGAGCACCCTGGCTTCGGGCTTCAGCCGCTGAACCACCTGGTGGGTGTTCTCCGCCGTCGGCAGACCGGATCCGCAGTCGAGGTACTGCGTGATCCCCGCCTGTCCGGCCAGGAAACGGCAGGCCCGGATCAGGAAGTTGCGGTTGGACCAGGCCAGATCGTTGACCTGCGGAGCCACCGTGGCGACCTGCCGCAGCACTTCACGGTCGATCTCGTAGTTGTCCTTGCCGTTCAGCGCGGCGTCGTACACCCGGGCGATGCTGGCCCTGGTGGTGTCCACGCCCACCGGAATCGAACTGGGTGCCTTGGTGGCATCGGGCATCGGCGAACCTCGCAGGAGTCGGGATGTCTGTGCGACGACTCTACTGACCGTAGGGTCTCGTGACACGGCGTGCACGCGCGCCGGGTTGGACGCCGTCACCGGCTGTTGTGAAATGATCGATGGCCGCACGGTGTCTTCTGGGGAGGCGAGCGTGACTGAGCCAGGCGCGTACGGCGGGCCGACCGCCCTGCGCATCATGCTCGGCGCCCACCTGCGCCGGCTCCGCGAGGAGGCCGGGATCAGCCGCACCGACGCCGGCTGGGCGATCCGCGGCTCGGAGTCGAAGATCAGCCGGCTGGAACTCGGCCGGGTCGGCTTCAAGGTCCGCGACGTCGACGACCTGCTCACGCTCTACAAACTCGACGACGACGCCGAGCGCGAGCGGCTGCTCGAACTGGCCAGGCAGGCGAACAACCCCGGCTGGTGGCAGCGGTACGACGACCTGACGCCGACCTGGTTCCACTCCTACCTCGGCCTGGAGATGGCGGCCGACCTGATCCGTACCTTCGAGCTCCAGTTCGTCCCCGGTCTGCTGCAGACACCGGAGTACGCCCGGGCCGTGATCCAGCTCGGCCGGGACAAGCCGATGCCCGCGAAGGAACAGGACCGCCTGGTCACACTGCGGATGTCGCGTCAGCAGGTGCTCACCCGGCAACGCCCGGCCCGGTTGTGGGCCGTCATCGACGAGGCCGTGCTGCGCCGGCCGATCGGCGACAAGCAGATCCTCCGGGCGCAGCTCGAGCACCTCATCGTGGCCTCTACGCGGCACAACGTGACGCTGCAGGTCATCCCGTTCGACAAGGGCGGATACTGCGCGACCGGCGGCGCGTTCACCCTGCTGCGCTTCAACGACGCCGACCTGCCGGACATCGTCTACATCGAACACCTCACCAGTGCGGTGTACGTCGACAAGCGCGACGAGGTGGACGCCTACACCCTCACCATGGACACCCTGTCCATCTCCGCCGCCCAACCCCGCGAGACCGAACGCCTGATCCGCAACGCCCTCGACCTCCTCTGATCTCCCGCACTCGGGCGCGGCCCGGGTCAGCCGGCCAGGGCCCTGGGTTTGGCCGTGGGGCCGGGGCGGATCGCGATCTCACGGGCGTCGGGCTCGTGGCCGGCCGCACAGCGCAGTACGACGCCGACCTCTTCCTCGCAGTCGCGATGCCGGGGAACGATCGGCGGACCGCCGTCGAGCGGCAGGTACTGATCGCCCCACTGGATGATGGCCACCAGCACCGGGTAGAGGTCCAGCCCGGCCTGGGTCAGCCGGTACTCGTATCGCTCGCGCTGGCCGGGCACGCGGTACGGATGGCGCCGGAGCAGGCCGCGCTCGATCAGCGCGGCCAGGCGCTCGGTCAGCACCTGCCGCGGGATCCCGGACCGGGCCCGGATGTCCTCGAACCGCCGGACGCCGACGAACAGCTCCCGCAGCACGTGGAACGTCCACTTGTCGCCGAGGACCTGCATCGTCCGCGAGATCGTGCAGTTCTCGGTGGACCAGCGCATTGCCTCGGGCACCTGCTCGTTCATACTCCGAGGATAAGTCCGCTTGACAGACTCAGCCAAGCCAGGGAAGGCTGAATCCGTGAACCAGACTCAGGCACCGATGATCCGCCCCGCCGGTGAACCCGATGCGGACGCGTTGACGGCAATGCTGGCCGGGCTGACGGACCTCAGCCTCTACTTCCGGTTCCAGACCGCGATCGGCCGCCCACCGCGGCCCGCGCTGGTGCTCCGGATGCTCTGCCCGTCCGGGCAGGCCTGGGTCGCCACCCGCGGCGACCGGATCGTCGGCCACTCCATGTGGGCCTGGGCGACCGGGGCCGGCGATCCGACCGCCGAACTCGCCGCGATCATCAGCGAACCCGAGCAGCGGCGCGGTCTCGGCGTACGGATGCTGTCGACCGCGGCCGCCGACGCCATCGCGGCCGGCGCGACGCGGCTCCTCTTCGTGGTCAGCCCGGCGAACGAGCTGACCGCGCGGATGATCCGCCGCCGCTGGCCCGACGCGACGGTCGAGCGGGACGGAACCCTGCTCAACTTCCTCGTGTCAGCGAAGCTTCCGGAAGAACGCGCGGATGTCGTCGACCAACAGGTCCGGCGCCTCGAGGGCGGCGAAGTGACCGCCGCGGGTGAACTCCGACCAGTGGACGATGCGGTGCCGGCGCTCTAGTACCCGGCGGATCGCGGGATCGGTCGGGAACACCGCGATCCCGGTCGGCACCCCCGACGGCTCCGCCGGATCACCGGCCGCGACCCGGTTCTCGTAGTACAGGTTCGCCGACGACGCACTCGTGTTGGTGAACCAGTAGATCGACGCGTCGGTGAGCAGGTGGTCGACGTCGACCGCGTCCTCGGGCAACGCGCGCGCGGGATCGGTCCACTCCCAGAACTTCTCGACGATCCAGGCCAGCTGACCGACCGGCGAGTCGCTCAACCCGAACGAGACCGTCTGCGGCCGGGTTCCCTGCAGTACGGCGTACCCGGTCCCGACCTCACGCAACTGTTCGGCCGCCGCGAGCCGAGCGCGTTCTGCCTCGTTCAGTGCCTCGACGTCGCCGGGCTCGAGCTGCGGAAACGCGAGTCCCCCGTTGATATGTACGCCGACGACATGCGCCGGATCGACGTGGCCGAGCAGCGGCGACACGACGGACCCGGTGTCGCCGCCTTGAGCGCCGTACCGCTGATAGCCCAAGCGACGCATCAACTCGGCCCAGGCGTGCGCGATCCGCTGGTGGTTCCAGCCCGCCGACTCCAGCGGCACCGAGAACCCATGGCCGGGGACCGACGGCGCGACGACGTGGAAGGCATCGCGCGGGTCCCCGCCGTACGACGCCGGATCGGTGAGCGGCCCGAGGATCGGCAGGAACTCGGCGACCGAACCGGGCCAGCCGTGCGTGATGATCAACGGCAACGCGTCGGGCTCGCGCGAGCGGACGTGCAGGAAGTGGATCGTCTGGTTGTCGATCCGGGTGGTGAACTGCGGATACCTGTTGAGCCGCGCCTCCCACGCCCGCCAGTCGTACGCCTTCCACCGCTCCACGACGTACCTCAGATAGTCGACCGGGACACCACGCTTCCAGCCGACCTCAGGAAGCTGCCGAGGCCAGCGGGTCCGCCGCAGCCGCTCGTCCAGCTCGTCCACAGCCGCGTCCGGGACCTCGATCCTGAACTCTCGCATAAGCCGAAACTACGCGGCCCTGATCGCGGCTCGGGCGCCGACCTCAGACGGCCGAGCCGCTCCAGGATGTGGACACGGTGTTCCTGATCTGACCGTTCCTCACGGCCGACGGCGCGACGGCAACGCTCACTCACGCCGGCGCCACGGCCATTTCCTGACCGAGAAGGCTCGCGGCGCGAATGTGGCGCATACTGGGGGTCTGATGGATGCCAACCGCGCGACGACGCGTCGTCACCTCTCCACGAGTCCTTTCAAACCCCGCGTGCCGGACCCGGTCAAGGTCTTCGAGGTCGGCCAGCGTGTGTCCCACGACAAGGAAGGCCTGGGCAAGATCAGCTCGGTCGACGGCGGTCACGCGGTCGTCGTCGACTTCGGCGCGGGCAAACTGATCCGGGTCCTCGCCCCGTTCCCCAAACTGCACGCTCTCTGACCCGACGATCGCGGTGTTCCCGCCGCCCGCTCCCCAGATGCCCTCATCCGTCCTGACCTCAATCGGCCAGGAAGGCCAGGGTTCGTTGCATCAGGAGGGTGGCGGCGGCCTCGTCGTACCCGGGTAGAGACGAGTCGGCGAAGAGGTGCTCCTTGCCCGGGTAGAGGAACAACTCGGCCCGGTCGGTGGAGGCGACGAGGGCGCGGGCCGCGTCGAGGTCGCCGCCTTCCTCGGTGAAGAACGGGTCCTCGTCCATGCCGTGGATCTGGACCGGCACACCGTCGGGCCAGGTGCCGAACTCCTCGACCGGCAGGCACGAGTAGTAGAACAACCCGCCTTTCGCACCCGGGCGGGTCTGGGCCAGTTCCTGCGCCGGCACCACGCCGAGCGAGAAACCCGCGTAGACGACCGACGCCGGAAGACTCTCGGCCGCCGCGATTCCGCGGTCCTTGACGACGCCGAAACCGATGCTTCGCGCGTACTCCATCCCTTCCTCGAGGGTGCCGAAGGTGTGTCCGTCGTACAGGTCGGGCAGGTGGACGGTATGACCGGCCTGCCGTAGTTCGTCGGCGAAGGCCTTCACCCCGTCGGTGAGGCCCTGCGAGTGGTGGTACAGCACGACGTCGGTCATGATCCGCTCCAATGATCCAAATATCTCGAACAATTGGCGATGTTAGTCTGATCCAACCATGTCGATCAATACGCCGGTGCCGGATTACCAGCTCGAGGACACCATCGAGCTCACCACCGCCGAGCAGGTCCGCGCGATCAGCGATCCGCTCCGGACCACCATCCTCGGCCTGTTGCACGAGCGGGCCGCGACCGTCACCGAACTCGCCACCGCGGTCAAGCGGCCGAAGAGCACGGTCGCCCACCACGTGAAGGTGCTGACGGACGCCGGCATCCTGCGGGTGGTCCGGACCCGCCGCGTCCGGGCCATCGAGGAACGCTTCTACGGCCGCGCCGCCCGGATGTTCTACGTCGGTCTCGGTCGCTCCGGCCCGGACGGCGAGCAGCTACCGCCCGACTTCAACGACTTCGAGGTCGCCGCGAAGGAGTCCACAGCGGCGTACGACGCCGGCCAGCTCCGGTCGTTCATCCGGCACGCCCGCATCCCGGAGGAACGTGCCGCCGAGTTCTGGGACAAGGTCGACCACCTCATCCACGAGTTCGACCAACTCCCCCGCTCCGGCCCCACCACCTACGGCTTCACCGTCGGCCTCTACCCCATCCTCGACTACCCGACCCTCCCCCCACCTCAGGACGACTGAGCCACCGGCCGGTGCGGGATCGCGCAGGCCAGCATGAGGACGGCCATGAAGGAGTAGTAGTACAACGCGACCCACAGACCGGCGGGCGTGTCGAGGGCGAGATGCGGCGCGAACGACTCGACCGTCAGCGCCCAGATCGGTACGACGCTGAACGCCAAGAGGCCCGCGATCACGCGTGGTGCCCTGCGTCCACGACCGGCGATCGCATACCCGCCCAGCATGCCGAACACGGGCACCCCGATGGCACCACCCCCGATGCCATCCTCCAGGACGCCTAGTGGGTCAGGTGCCAGCACCGCCGCGAAGAGCAACGGGGACAGGGCCAGCCACCGCCAGTGAGGACGCCCGCCGGTCCGCCGGAGGTACTCGGCCCACGCCAGCAGCATGCCGATCAGCACACCCGGCAAGAGGATCCAGGCGAAGGTTCCGACCCAGCCGACGCTCGCCTCGTCACCGGCTACCTGCGCCATGAACCCTCGCAGCCCGGACGCCCAAGCCAGGCCGCACAGCCCGCCGAGGCTCACCAACCCGGCCGGGCCGGCCACGGTTGCCCGCCTCGACTGCGACAACTCCCGCGTGACCATCGGACCTCCCCATCCCCCAGGTCCCACATCCGACGATAACCCCAGCGCGACCACCCGAAAGGCTGGGAGTGAGCCGACAGCCGGGTCGTCGATGTGCTGGCCGTGGCGGGTTTCGTCGTCGGAACGGTGCACGCGGTGGGGATGCTCACGTCGATGACGCTCGCATCCCACGGACCGCTGCGTGGTGTCGGTGCCGTTGGCACCTATCCGATCGGCGTCGCGATAGGCGTGACCGCGATCTGAACGTCAGAAGACCTCGATACTCGCCGGCTGGATCGGCCAGTGGAAGGCGGCGGTGGCAGTGGTCAGGATGCCCGGGGTGTGTTCGGTGATCCGGCCGGTGGCGGCGAACTCGGCCAGCGGACGACCGCCGAGGTACGCCGCGCCGAGGTCGGTGACCGACAGCGTCAGGTCGGCCAGGTCCTCGGTGCGTTCGCAGCGTGCCGGGGCGGACGGGCCGTCGGCCGTCAACCGGTAGCGGCCGGAGTTCGCCGGGATCAGGTCGTCGGTCACCTCGAGCACCAGGTCGACCGGAACGGCGTACCGGCGGTCACTGAGCGCCCGGGCGACGTCCGTCACCCGCAGCCAGAGCGACTCGTTCATCCGCCGCCCCAGGGCGGTCGGGGTGGTGACGAGGTGCTGCAGCGGCTCGTCCACCGCGGCGTGGCCGAACTCCAGCGTGGCGGCGAGGTCCATGGTCAGCAGGTGATGCCACAAGGCCTGGTACGCCGCCGGGTCGAGCGCGACCAACTCCTCGAGCGACACCTCGTTGGCCGGACCGGTCGGCCCCCAGTGCAGCTTGCCGCGCCACAGCGCGTAGCCGTCGATCGACCCGGTCTCGTCCCGGTGCACCAGGATCCGGCGGGCCGTCTTCCCGCCGCGGTCCTCCGGCTTGTCCTGCAGACGTTTCTGCCAGCCCAGCTCGGATCGGCCGGAGACTCCCGGCCGGCGTTCCTGCAGGCTCCGCAGCAGCGGCGCCAACTCCTTCGCGGCCTCGTCCGGGGTCAACTCGGTCAGCTCGCCGGGCCGGGTCCGCACGGCCGGTGGGCCGATCCGGTGCAGATCGATCTCGTACGACATCCCCCAGGCGGCAGCGCCGTACCCGAACCGGCCGTAGATGCCGGGTTCGCTGGCCCACAGCACCGCGATCGCCTCCGGAACCCCGGTCAGCTGCCGCTGCATCAGTGTGGACAGGATGCCCCGGCGGCGATGCGTCGGCCGCACGCCCACCGCGGTCACGTGCGCGGCCGGCACCACCGCACCCGGCACGGACAGATCCCGCGTCAACGCCTTGGCCGTCCCGACCAGCTGATCACCGTCGACGGCAACCAGCGCCCGGTCCGGCTCGAACAGCTGCCGGCCGAGCTCGTCGGCCCCCATGTCGAACATCATCGCCCCGCCGAACAGGGCGTAAAACGCCTCGTAGTCCTCGGCCACCGCCGTACGAATGTCGATTCCGGTCATCTGCGCATCATCACACGCCCCACCGACAAGTCCCGTCGGCTCCGATCGAGCATGTCGCCGGCAGGCGATCGGGCTAGCACTCTCTTGACGAGAGTGCTAATTATGGTGGTAGGACGGCGTGGTCGCCGACGCGGCCGCGCGGCCTGACAGAGGCTTCAGGTGGTGAGCGAGAATGCCGGCCGAGGACTTCTACACGATTCTGGGCGTGTCGCGGGACGCGAGCAGCGGCGAGATCCAGCGCGCCTATCGCAAGCTGGCGCGCAAGTACCACCCCGACGTGAACAAGGATCCCGGAGCGGAAGAGCGGTTCAAACAGATTTCCGAGGCGTACGACGTCTTGTCCGATCCGCAGACCAGGAAGCGCTACGACGCCTTCGGTGCCGCCTTCCGTCAGGTTCCCGAAGGCGCCGACGAGTGGGCCTGGGCGGGCGCGGGTGCGACCGCGGGCGGTCGGCAGCAGGGCGGCTGGGACTCCGGGTTCGGTGGCGGATTCGGATTCGGCAACGGCACCCGGTACGACACCGGCGGCATCCGGTCCGGCACCGGCGGCATCCGGTCCGGCAGGGGCGGCATCCGGTACGACACCGGCGGCTTCGGGTTCGACACCGGAGTGGGAGGCATCGACGTCGACGACCTCCTCGGTGGCATGTTCGGCGGCCGGCACCGCCGGGAGCGTGTGCCGGGCCCGGACCAGGAGGTCGACGTCGAGATCACGCTCGAGGAGGCTTACCACGGCGCCACCCGGACGCTGACCCTGCAGGGACCGGCCGGAAGCCGGACGCTGGACGTCAGGATCCCGGCCGGCGTGGTCGACGGACAGCGGATCCGGCTGGCCGGTCAGGGCGGTCGGGGCAGCGGAGGCGCTCCGGCCGGGGACCTGTACCTGACCACGCGGATCGCCGACCATCCGCGGTACCGCGTCGACGGCCGGGATGTCTCGGTCGAGCTTCCGCTCGCGGCCTGGGAGGGTGCCCTGGGCGCGTCCGTGAGCCTCCGGACACCCGGCGGTGACGTCACGGTGAAGGTGCCGAAGGGCACCTCGACCGGTCGCAGGCTGCGGCTGAAGGGCCGCGGTCTGCCCAACCCGCGCGGTACGCCCGGTGACCTGTACGCCGAGGTGAAACTGATGGTGCCGGCCATCCTGACCCCCGAGGAGGAACGGCTTTTCGAGAAATTGGCCAAGGACTCCATGTTCGATCCGAGGAGACCCCGATGAGATACGCGCCGGCGGAGGCCGACGAATGACCGCCACCAGATCACCGCCCTGACCAGCCCGGGCCGATCTCTCGCGCCGTGGCGCCGGTCGAGAAGCGGCCGGCGCGCCATGGCGAAGCATTCGAGCAGCGAGCCTTCGAGATGAGGAGGACGACAGCCATGACTGTTGCCGGGCAGCAGATCGACCGCCGCCACTGGGAGAGCGAACTCGACTATCTGACCCACCAGCACGAGGGCGACTACGTCACCATCGAGGTCCTGGATCCGGCCCTCGGTGAGCAGCTCGAGGTCGAGCGACTCCCGTTCGCCTATCTGGCCTACGACCGTAAGGCCGACACCGTCGTGATCGCCGTCGGCGGTGCGACGTCCCGATTCCCCGTCGTACTGCGCCATCTGATCGACGAGCCGGCGAAGATCCTGGTCGACACCACGGCCCAGCCACCCACGCTACTGATCACCGACACCGACCAGACCACGACCCAGGTGACCTTCTACGCCGGCGATCGGAACTCCTGAGGCGCCCTGGTCAGCCCAAGGAGGTTGATCGTGCCGACGGCGAACTGAGCAGGGAGGTGCCGTCGAGCAGGTGGACCGTGGCTTCCGGGCGGTCGGTGGCGAGTGTCAGCACGTGGCCGGGCGCTGGGGACGGAAGCCGGTGAACCGTGAGGTCTGATCCGTCGCCTGCTTTGAATCGGGCCTCGGCGATCGTCCATGCGACCACCTCCGGTACCGGCCGGTCCCCCGCGTTCTGGACGTCGACGCCTACCCGGCCGCGGCCGACGAGCATGGCGACCGCCACGACCCTGCCGCTGTGGGAGACCGAGACGTCGAGGTCCGCACCGGGGACCGTCGGGCGTCCGTGCCAACCCCCGCACTCGGAGCAGGTGCGGTCCACGGTCAGCGCTGCGGGCGGTACGCCGAGCGCCGCGCCCGCGGCGACTCGCAGCAGGGCGGCGCCGAGCAGCATCCGGGCACGATCCGCTTCGACGACGCAGCGGCCGATGCGATCCCGTTCCCGATCGTCGAGCAGGTCCAGCCATCGGATGTCGGCCGCCGTCAGGTCGACGGTGTGCACCCTGATGGTCGCGACGGAAGGCGACTGGACCCTCACGGTGCCTTAGGTTAGCCTAACCATCGTGTTTCCGCCGCACCTCCGGCGGGCCCCTGCCGTATATCTGGTGTCCGACACGGCCGATGCCCACCATCCTGCCCTCGTCGACGCGGCCGGCTCCCTCAGCTACGGAGCCCTGGCCGATCGGGTCGACGCACTCGCCGCCAGGCTTCCCGCCGTCCGGACGGGACGCCGACTGGTGCATGTCCCGCTCGCCGCGGAGCTGGACCTGGTGCTCGGCTACCTCGCCGTACTGCGGGCCGGGCACGTCGCGTTGGTCGCCCCACTCGAACACGCCTCGATCACGGCCGCCTATCCGCCGGACATCTGGCTCCGAGAGGACGGGACATTCGCCGCGGCGCCGGGGAGCCAGGATGCCGAGCCGCGGCACCTGCTGCACCCGGATCTCGCGCTGCTGCTGAGTACTTCGGGAAGCACCGGGTCGCCCAAGCTGGTGCGGCTCAGCCACACGAACCTGATCAGCAACGCGGACGCCATCGCCGCGGCGCTGTCGATCACACCCGCGGACCGGGCGATCACCTCGCTGCCGCTGCACTACTGCTTCGGCCTGTCGGTCCTGCACGCACAACTGCGGGCGGGGGCGACCGCGGTGCTCTGGCGTGGGTCGGTGACGGACCCGAGCTTCGGCATCGAGCTGCGTAGGAACCGGGTCAGCCTGTTGCCGGCGACGCCACACGTGGTCGACCTGCTCGACGTACAGGGAATGCTGGACGACCTGCCCTCCCTGCGTCTGCTTGCCCAGGCGGGTGGCGCGCTGCCGGCCGCACGGGTCAGTGAACTCGCCGAGCGGGGCCGATCCGCCGGCTGGGGCCTCGCCGTGATGTACGGCCAGACCGAGGCCACGGCCCGGATGGCGGTGCTCCCGCCGGAACTGGCGGGCCGGTACTCGGACGCGGTGGGCTGGCCGATCGCCGGATCGGCGTTCCGGCTCGACACGACCGGTGTCGAACAGCCCGCCGGCGATCCCCAGGACGGCCCGGTCGGCGAGCTGGTGTTCACCGGGCCCGGCGTCATGCTCGGGTACGCCGAACACCCCGACGACCTGGCGCTCGGCCGGATGCACTCCGAACTGCGCACCGGCGATCTTGCCCGGATCGACGCCGACGGCATGGTTCGGATCGTGGGCCGCCGGTCCGAGCACGTGAAGATCATGGGGATCCGGATCGACCTCGGGCAGGTCGAGCGTGCGCTGCGCGCAGACGGGATCCGGTGCTGTGTCACCGGCACCGACGAGCAGTTGCAGGTCACCTACACGGCGTGCGGCCGGCAACCCGCAGCGGTCCGCGACCAAGCGGCAGCCGCCGCCGGCCTGGGCGCGTCGGTGGTTTCGGTGCGGGAGGTCGCCGACCTTCCGCTCCTGCCCAACGGCAAACCCGACCGCCGCGGTTGCGCCGCGCTGCACACTGCGGATTCCGCCCGCGCCGACGCGGACAACGCGACCGACTCGCTCGCCGCGGTCACCAGCGCCCTCGCACCGCTGATCGGCCGCGACACGATCGACCCGGACCGGTCCTTCGCCGAGCTCGGCGGTGACTCCTTCAACCACGTCACAGCGTCCCTCCGGCTGACCCGGCTGCTCGGTGACCTGCCACCCGACTGGCATCACCGGCCGGTCCGCGATCTCGTCGCGTCGGCCGCCCGGGGCCGCGACCGTCAGCCTGTACGGCGTTCGCTGATCCGCCCGGTGGAGACGACCGTCCTCCTGCGTGGTGTCGCCGTGCTGACGATCTGCGGCAGCCACGTCGGCCTGTTCCGGCTGGCCGGCGGAGCGCACATCCTGCTCGCGGTCGCCGGCTTCCTGTTCGCCAGGTACGTACTCGTCGCTCCGGCAACAGCCGACCGGGTGCGGCGTACCGCACGGTTGGCGATCGCGATCGTCGTACCGGCGACGGTCGTGGCAGCCGCGATGGTGTTCGGATTCAGGTCGATCCACTGGTCCAATCTGGCGCTGCTGCACTGGCTGGTACGGCCGCAGGACATCAACATCTTCTGGTTCGTCGAAGCCCTGCTCCTCATCTCGGCCGCCACGACGGCGGTGCTCGCCGTACCTCGGGTACGGGCCGCCTACGCCGCGGATCCGTGGCGTACGGCGATGGCGGCACTGGCAGTGTTGCTGGTGCCTCGCTACCTGGTGCTTGCGATCTTCGACGGGCCACTGCGAGGGCTGCCGGGGACGGTGGCATGGCTGTTCGTCGCCGGACTCGCGATGGCGGTCGCGGATACCCGGAAGCGTCGTGTGATCGCGGCTGTCGTCGCGGCCGCTGCGACGTTCGGCTTCTTCCCCGAGTGGGAGCGCAACCTGACCATCATGGGCGGGCTCGTGCTGCTGGCCCTGCTGCCCACCGTGCCGGTTCCGGGGCTACTCGTCCGGCCGCTCGGCGTACTGGCCGCCGCCTCGCTGCATGTGTACCTGGTGCAGTTCCAGGTGCTGTCGTTCTTCGACACGCCGATCGTCGAGTTCGCCGTCGCACTCGTCGCCGGTCTCGTCTTCTGCGCCGTCAGCACCGCCGTGCTGCGCCGGCTGCCGCTGCCGGATCCAACCGGCGGCAACCCGATCCGTCGTCGCACCACGGCGATGCACCTTGTGAGAAAGGACCGACCATGCGTCGACGTACGTTCCTGACCGGCCTCGGGGCCCTGGGCACGATGAGCCTGGTGGGGTGTGGGTCCAAGTCCGAGAACGGGTACGTCGCGGACCCCGGCGCCCTGCAGGTGTACTCGGCCCAGCACGAGAATCTGACCAAGGCCTGGGCGGAGGCGTTCACCGCTGCGACCGGGATCAAGGTGCAGATTCGCAAGGGCAACGACGCCTCGATGGGTCACCAGATCGTGGCCGAGGGGTCCGAGTCGCCCGCCGACGTGTTCCTGACCGAGAACAGCCCGGCGATGACGCTGGTCGAGCGGAACGACCTGCTCGCGCCGCTCGAGGAATCGATCCGGAAGCAGGTCCCCGCCACCCTGATCCCGTCGTCGAAAGCGTGGACCTCGATCGCCGCGCGGTCGACGGTGCTGGTGTACAACCCGGGCAAACTCCCCAAGGCCGAACTGCCGAAGTCGTTGATGGATCTGGCCGAACCGGAGTGGAAGGACCGCTGGGGATGCGCGCCCGGCGGCGCGGACTTCCAGGCGATCGTGGCCGGCATGCTCGCCGGTCAGGGCGAACAGAAGACGAAGGACTGGTTGCAGGGGCTGAAGGCCAACGCCCGCGCACTGCAGAACAACATCGCCACGATGAAGTCGGTCAACGCGGGCGAGATCCCGTGCGGCGTGATCTACCACTACTACTGGTACCGCGACCAGGCCGGCACCAAGGAGGGCAGCGGCAACACAGCCCTGCACTACTTCCGCAACCGGGACCCGGGTGCGTTCGTGTCGCTGTCCGGCGGTGCGGTGCTGGCTGGGTCCAAGAAGCCCGCCGAGGCGCGCAAGTTCCTGGCGTTCATCACCAGCAAGGCCGGCCAGAAGGTGCTGGTCGACTCGAAGTCGATGGAGTACGCCGTCGGGACCGGCGTCGCCTCCGATCCCGCGCTGCCGCCGCTGAACACCCTGCAGGCACCTCCGGTCGACCCGTTCACGCTGAACTCCGACAAAGTCACAGCGTTGATGACCGATGCCGACATTCTCTGACCTTCCTCCCGGCGCCCTCGTCCGGTACGACGAACCGGCGGTGGCATCGCCCGTCGTCCGGACCACCCGCACTCCGCGGCTCTTGGTGGTGGCCGCGGTGCTGATCGCCGTACTGATGATCGCCCCGGTCGTCGTGGTATTCGGTCAGGCGACGTCGGCGGGCACGGCGGAGGTGTGGAGGTTGCTGTTCCGGCCTCGGACCGCCGAACTGCTTCGCAATACTCTGCTGCTCGTTACGCTCACCGTCCCCGTGACCGTTGTGCTGGGGTGCGGTGCGGCCTGGTTGGTGGAGCGGACGACGCTGCCCGCCGCCGGCGTCTGGCGCGCTCTGCTGCTGGCTCCGCTGGCCATCCCGGCGTTCGTGAGCAGCTATGCCTGGACATCGGTGCTGCCCTCGGTGCAGGGGCTCGGCGGCGCCGTCTTCGTCACCGCGCTGGCCTACTACCCGTTCGTGTTCCTCCCGGCGGCGGCACTGCTTCGCGCGCTCGACCAAGGCCACCTCGACGCCGCTCGCTCACTGGGGCTGTCGGGCCCCGGCGCGGTGCTGCGGGTGGTGGTGCCTCAGTTGCGGCCCGCTGTGGCAGGCGGTGCCTTGCTGGTGGCGCTGCATCTGCTCGCCGAGTTCGGCGTACTGCAAATGATGCGGTACCCGACGTTCACGACCTCGATCCTGCAGCAGTTCGCCGTTGGATTCAGTAACGCGGCCGGCAGCCTGCTTGCCGCTGTACTCGCGGTGCTGTGTCTGGGCTTCCTGGTCGCAGAGGTGCCACTGCGCGGCAGGGCCCGTATCGCCCGGCTCGGCCCTGGATCCGGGCAGCGGCCCGTCGCCCACCACCTTGGGGCGTGGACCGCGCCGGCACTCGGTGCACTCGCGGTCCTGGTCGGGCTGGCTGTGATGGTGCCCGCGGTGATCGTGCTGCGCTGGCTGGCGCGGTCGATCGACACGGGCGCGACGGAGGCGGGACCGTTGCTCTCGGCAACAGGTTCGAGTATCGGGTTGGCCGTGCTCGCCGGCCTGGCCGCTACCCTCGCCGCGCTACCCGGGGCCTGGCTGCTGCACCGTTACCCGTCCCGGCTGGCGGCCGGCCTCGAGCGGGTCACCTATGTCGCAAGTGCCCTGCCCGGCGTGGTGATCGGGCTGGCGCTGGTGACCCTGGCCGTCCAGTGGGCCCGCCCGGTGTACCAGACCGCCGGCCTGGCGGTGGCGGCGTACACCGTCCTGTTCTTGCCGCGGGCCATGGTGGCCTGGCGGTCCGGGTTGGCCGCCGCGCCGACCGAGCTGATCGAGGCGTCGCGGTCGCTCGGGGTCTCCGGCTCGGGTACCTTCGCGCGCGTGGTGCTCCCGCTTGTCCTTCCCTCGGCGCTGACCGGATTCGTGTTGGTCTTCCTCGCCACCGTGACCGAGTTGACCGCGACGCTGTTGCTCGCCCCGACCGGCACCGAGACGCTCGCAACCGCGTTCTGGTCGGCGAGCGACCAGCTCGACTACGTTGCGAGTGCGCCGTACGCAGCGGCGATGATCGCACTGTCGGCCCCTCTGACCCTGCTGCTGCGTCGGCACATCATGGAGCAGCGATGAGCAGCGCCGGCATCGTCATCACCGATCTGACCGTCGGGTACGGCGGTCCGCCGGTGCTCGACCGGGTCAGCCTGACGGTGAGGCCGGGTGGCACGACTGCAGTGCTCGGCCCGTCCGGCAGCGGCAAGACCACGCTGCTGCGGGCACTGGCCGGGTTCGTGCGCCCGGCGCACGGCCGGATCGAGGTGGACGGCAAAGTGCTCACCGGTGAACAGAGCATGGTCGCGCCGGAGCGGCGCGGGATCGGCTACGTCCGGCAGGACGGTGCACTGTTCCCGCATCTCGATGTCACCGGCAACATCCTGTTCGGCCTTCCCCGGGCCGAACGCCGCCGGGCGACCCAGGTCGGGCCCCTGCTCGAGCTCGTCGGACTGTCGCCGGACCTGGCGCGGCGCCGCCCGGATCAGCTGTCAGGCGGCCAACAGCAGCGGGTCGCGCTGGCCCGAGCGCTCGCCCGCGAGCCCGCGGTCGTACTCCTCGACGAACCGTTCTCGTCCCTCGACACCGCGCTGCGCGCCGCGACCCGCGAAGCGACGCTGACCGCCCTCGCCGAACGCGGCGCCACCACCGTGCTGGTCACCCACGATCAGGCCGAGGCGCTCTCGTTCGCCGACCAGGTGGCGGTGATGTTCGACGGCCGGTTCGCCCAGGTCGGAAGCCCGGCCGAGGTGTACGACACCCCGGCCACGCCCGAGGTCGGCAGCTTCCTCGGCGACACGATGCTGCTCTCCGGTCGGGCTGACGGGCGCGTCGTCGAGTGTGCACTCGGCACCCTCGAACTCGCCGAAGGTGACACCGGCGACGTACTGGTGATGGTCCGGCCCGAGCAGGTCGTCCTTGGCGAGCCGTCCGGTTCGGTGGCCGACGTGGTGTCGATCGCCTACCACGGCCCGGACGCCGTCGTCCGCCTGAACCTGGCCGGCACCTCGACCCGGATCGTGGCCCGGGTCCCGGGTCACCTCGTCCCTCAACCGGGCGACACGGTCGGCCTCACCGTCCCGACCCCGGTCCGCTCGTTCCCGACCCATCAAGCCCCGTCCCCCGACCGTCACCCGGTAAGCCATTCCGCAGCCAGCAACTAGTCCATGTGACATGTATCACGCGTGGCTCCTGTCAGGAAACGGCAGGCCGTCCGGTTCAAGTGGCAGATCCGAACCGAACAGGAGCTGACGATGAGAGTGCTGGTTGCAGGAGCGACTGGAGCGATGGGTAAGCAGCTGGTGCCGCGTTTGGTCGATGCGGGACACGAGGTGTTCGCCATGATCCGCAGGGAGTCGGACAAGGCCAGGACATCACAGCTGGGCGCGGTGCCGGTCATCGCCGATGCGCTCGATCGCGCCCAGGTCGAGGCCGCCGTGCGCGAGGCGGCGCCGGAGGTGGTCGTTCACCAGCTGACCGCCATCGGGCACATCGACACCCGCCATTTCGACCGCAGCTTCGCCGCCACCGACCGGCTGCGGATCGAGGGCACCGACAACCTGCTCGCGGCCGCCCGCGCCGTCGGAGTACGACGGTTCGTCGCCCAGAGCAACGGCGCGTTCACCTACGCCCGGACCGGCGGGCCGGTCAAGACCGAAGAAGATCCCCTGGATCCCTCGCCGGTCCGCCAGATGGGCCAGATGATCGCCGCGGTCAAGCACTTGGAGAACGCCGTGCTCGGCGCCACCTGGACCGAAGGGATCGTGCTGCGCTACGGCGCCTTCTACGGACCCGGCACCTCCATGGCGCCAGGGTCCGAGCAGTTTGAGATGATCCGCAAACGCAAGTTCCCGGTCGTCGGCGACGGCGGCGGGGTGTGGTCGTTCGTCCACATCGCCGACGCCGCCGAGGCCACGGTCGCAGCCGTCGAGAACGGTGGCCGCGGTGTCTACAACATCGTCGACGACGATCCCGCCCCGGTCGCCGAATGGCTGCCGGAACTCGCGGCGATGCTGGGCGCCAAGAAGCCGATGCGCGTACCGCGGTTCATCGGACGGCTGGCCGCCGGAGAGGCCGGTGTCGTGCTCATGACCGAACTGCGCGGCGCATCCAACGCCAAGGCCAAGCGCGAGCTGGGCTGGCACCCGGCACATTCCACCTGGCGCAAAGGCTTCGAGGTGTAACAACCGCCGTGATCGGTGTCCTCGTCCGGCGCGAGCCCACTTCGCGGCGGCCGAGGACGCCGTACAGTAAGGACTGGTGGCTGAAGAAGCGCCCACCCTGTACGTCGGCGGCCCGGCGGTACTCGAGCGACTTCGTCCGCGCGATGGCCGCGGTCGGTCCGGCCGGCTTTCCAACTGTTGCCTGAGGCAACACTGCCGTTCGACGACTTGCGACGTGGTCGGCACCGAAGCACCCTCGTCTGTTGATTGCACCACGAAGACACTCGGTCAGAGGGCCGGTTAATACGCTGTTCACACTCGGGCAACAGGTCCGTAATGGCCAATTGACACTGTCGACATCGGTCGGTTCAGGAACACCCGAGAACGGCCGTGACGAAGGGACAGACGGTTGACCTACAAGGCCGAGTACATCTGGATCGACGGTACCGAGCCGAGCGCGCGGCTTCGCTCGAAGACGAAGATCCTCCCCGACGGCGCCGAGCTGCCGGAGTGGGGCTTCGACGGTTCGAGCACCAACCAGGCACCGGGTGACAACTCGGACTGCGTCCTCAAGCCGGTCTTCTCGTGTCCGGACCCGATCCGCGGCGGCGACCACAAGCTGGTGCTGTGCGAGGTCTACCTCGTCGACGGCACTCCGCACCCGACGAACAACCGGGCCAAGCTCCTCCCGATCGCCGAACGGTACGCCGAGCAGGATTCCTGGTTCGGCATCGAGCAGGAGTACACCTTCTTCCGGGAGGGGCGCCCGCTCGGCTTCCCGGCCGTCGGCTTCCCCGCCCCGCAGGGCCCCTACTACTGCGGCGTCGGTGCCGACGAGGTCTTCGGCCGCGAGATCGTCGAGAAGCATCTGGACGCCTGTATCGAGGCGGGCCTGAAGATCTCCGGCATCAACGCCGAGGTCATGCCCGGCCAGTGGGAGTTCCAGATCGGCCCGGCGGGTCCGGTCGAGGTCGCCGACCACCTGTGGGTGGCCCGCTGGCTGCTCTACCGCATCGCCGAGGAGTACGACGTCGCCGCGACCCTGGACGCCAAGCCGGCCAAGGGTGACTGGAACGGCGCCGGTGCGCACACCAACTTCTCCACCCGGGCTATGCGCGAGGGCTACGACGCGATCATCACCGCCTGCGAGTCCCTCGGTGCCCCGGGCAAGGTCGAGGAGCACATCGCCGGCTACGGCGACGGCATCGAAGAGCGCCTGACCGGCGCCCACGAGACCGCCCCGCACGACGTGTACAGCTACGGCGTCTCCGACCGCGGCGCCTCGGTCCGCATCCCCTGGCAGGTAGCGGTAGACAAAAAGGGCTACATCGAGGACCGCCGCCCCAACGCCAACATCGACCCCTACAACGTCACCCGCCTCCTCGTAAACACCTGCTGCACCGCCCTGGAAAAGGCCGGCCAGGTCTGACTACCAGCCAGAGACCTCCGGGAGCCTGGCGACCGCGAGCGAGTGGTGCGGTGTGGGTCCGGGCGGACGATTGGTTGCCGGTGCAGTGAGGATGCCTCTGACCTGCGGGAAGGTGTTCAGGCGAGGCCTTTGAGGAGTTGGCGGGCCATGACTATGCGCTGGACCTGGTTGGTGCCTTCGTAGATCTGGGTGATCTTGGCGTCGCGCATCATGCGTTCGACCGGGTAGTCGTGGGTGTAGCCGTAGCCGCCGAGGAGTTGTACGGCGTCGGTGGTGACGGCCATCGCGATGTCGGAGGCGAAGCACTTGGCGGCGGCGCCGAAGTAGGTCAGGTCGGCGTCACCACGCTCCGATCGAGCGGCGGCGGCGTACGTGAGCTGCCGGGCCGCCTCGATCTTCATGCCCATGTCGGCGAGCATGAACTGCAGGCCCTGGAACTCCGCGATCGCCTTGCCGAACTGCTTGCGCTCCTTGACGTAGCCGAGGGCGTAGTCGAGCGCCCCCTGGGCGATCCCGAGCGCCTGCGCGGCGATCGTCACCCGGGTGTGGTCGAGTGTCGCCATCGCGGTGGCGAAGCCGGTTCCCTCCGCGCCGATCATCCGGGACGCCGGGATCCGGACGTTGTCGAAGTACACCTCGCGGGTCGGCGAGCCCTTGATGCCGAGCTTCTTCTCGGGTGCGCCGAACGAGACCCCCTCGTCGGCCTTCTCCACCACGAACGCGCTGATCCCCTTCGAGCGCTTCTCCGGGTCGGTGACCGCGAACACGGTGTAGAAGTCGCTGACGCCGGCGTTGGTGATCCACCGCTTCACGCCGTTCAGCACGAAGTCCTCACCGTCGCGCACCGCGCGCGTCCTCATCGAGGCGGCGTCCGAGCCGGCCTCGGGCTCGGACAGGCAGTAGGAGAACATCGAGTCGCCCGCAGCCACCGGCGGCAGGTACCGCTGCTTGACCTGGTCCGAGCCGGACAGCAGCAGCGGCAGCGAGCCGAGCTTGTTCACGGCCGGGATCAGTGAGGTCGAGGCGCAGGCCCGGGCGACCTCCTCGATCACGATCACCGTGGCGAGCGCGTCCGCCCCGGCGCCGCCGTACTCCTCCGGGATGTGCGGGGCGTGGAAGTCGGACGCCTTCAGCGCGTCGTACGACGCCTTGGGGAACTCGGCCAGCTCGTCCACGTCACCGGCGTGCGGGGCGACCTTGGCGTCACAGACGTCGCGGACCGCGTCCCGGATCGCCTGGTGCTCCTCGGACAGCGTGTACAGCTCGAAAGAGTTACTCACGAGTTGCACTGTACGACGCGGACCCGCGCGCGGGCAGCCGTCGTACGCCGAAAGTGACCAAGAGCGCACGGCCAGGAGAGGTCGCAGACATGAGCCGGTCACCGGTTGATAACCGCGGTCGGTAGAGTCCCGGGCATGACTGAAGCGACGCCCCGTCCGCTCCGGATCTCCGTGATCGGCACCAGCTACCTCGGCGCCAACACCGCGGCCGGGATGGCCGAGTTCGGCTTCGACGTGATCGGGGTCGAGATCGACGAGCACCGGCTGAAGCTGCTGAACGACGGCAAGGCTCCGCTGTACGAGCCGGGGCTGGACCCGCTGCTGAAGAAGCACACCGAGTCCGGCCGGCTGCGGTTCACCAAGGACTACCGGCAGATCGCGGACTGGGCCGACGTGCACTTCATCGCCGTCGGCACGCCGCAGCAGGAGGGCAACGAGGCGGCCGACCTGTCCCAGGTGCACTCGGTCGTCGACATGCTGGCGCCGCTGCTGACCAGGCCGACCCTGGTGGTCGGCCGCTCGACGGTCCCGGTCGGTACGTCGGCGATCATCGAGCAGCGCTTCCACGCCGAGTCCCCGGCCGGTACGGCGGTCGAGGTCGCCTGGCAGCCCGAGTTCCTCCGGGAGGCGCACGGCGTCGAGGACACCCTGCACCCGGACCGGCTGGTGTTCGGCGTCGAGTCGGAGACCGCGGAGGCCCGGCTGCGTGAGGTGTTCGCCACCCCGATCGCCGCGGGTACGCCGGTGGTCGTCTGCAACCGGCCGACGGCGGAGCTGGTGAAGGCCGGTGCGAACGCCTTCCTGGCCACGAAGATCTCGTTCATCAACGCACTCGCCGAGATGGCCGACGCGACCGGCGCCGACGTCACCCAGCTGGCGGACGCGCTCGGGTACGACAAGCGGATCGGCCGCGGCATGCTGAACGCGGGTCCCGGGTACGGCGGCGGCTGCCTGCCGAAGGACCTGCGCGCCTTCATGGCCCGGGCCGGTGAGCTCGGCGTCGAGGAGGTCATCACGCTGCTGCGCGAGGTGGACGACATCAACCACCACCGCCGGGCCCGGATCGTCGACCTGACCCACGAGATGCTCGGGGCGGAGTGGGTCGGCCGGAACGTGACCGTCCTCGGCGCCGCGTTCAAGGCGGGCACCGACGACGTCCGCGACTCGCCCGCGCTGGACGTGGCCGGCCGGATCCAGTTGCACGGCGCCACGGTCACGGTCTACGACCCGGAGGCGATGGAGAACGCCCGCAAGGTCCGCCCGACGCTGCGGTACGCCGGTTCGGCCGTCGAGGCCTGCCAGGATGCGCACGTCGTACTCCACCTGACCGAGTGGCCCGAGTTCCGTGCGCTCGATCCGGTGGCCCTGAAGGAGGTCGTCGCGACGCCTGCCGTCGTCGACGCCCGGCTGCTTCTGGACGCGGCGCGGTGGCGTGCGGCGGGCTGGTCCTACCGCGCCCCCGGCAAGCCGTAGGGCCCTAGGTAACGGTCGCCGCGCGCAGGACGGGTCGGGTCAGTACGACGAGGCCCGTCAGCGCCGCGGCGATCGAGATGCCGAAGCAGACCCCGGTGATGCCCACACCCTCGACGTCGGAGAGGGTGCCGAGGACCGGGTTCATCACCACGAGCGCCAGGCTCTGGCACAGGACGACGACCGACTGCAGCCGGGACTGGTACTCACGGTCGACCGAGTTCATCAGCAGCGGCAGCACGTGACCGGTGAAGGTCCCGACGCCGATCCCGCTGAGCACACCGGCCGCGAAGGCGAGCGGGAGCGGGTCGAGGACGGACAGCCCGAGCAGCCCCGCGGCTGCCACCAGCAGACCGAGCGCGGCGAACACACCCGGCCGCGGAAACGCTCCGCGCATCAGGATGCGCAGCGCGATCACCCCCACGCCAAGACTCCGGCTGGCCACCAGCAGTCCCGCGGTCGCCGCGTCCCAGCCGTGCGCCCTGGCCAGCAACGGGAACAGCAACGCGTCCAACGGCATCAGCAGCCCGGCGGCGACCGTCATCGTGATCAGCAGCGCACGGGTCAGCGGCCGGCCGAAGGCGACCTTGATCCCGGCCACGATCGACCGGACCATCCCGGTCGGCATCTCCCCCGGCGGGGCGATCGTCTTCCGCAGCAGGATCAGGACGACGATCATCACGCCGAAGGTGAGCGCGTCGAACCCGGCCGCGGCGGTGAGCCCGGCCCAGCTGACCAGGACACCGCCGACCGCCGTACCGCTGACGGCGAAGACGACGCCGGTGACCTGGAAGCTCGCCAGCGCTCGTGGAACCTGCTCCGGTGGGACGAGCAGGCGTGGCATCGAGCGTGACGACGGCAGGAAGAACGCGTCGATGACCCCGACCACCAAGGCCAGGCCGAGCAGCAGCCAGACCGGCTCGCCGGCCGCCATCGTGGCCGGGACCAGCGCGGCCGTCACGACGAACATCGCCGTACAGCTGACCAGCAGGACGCGGGGTGCGCCGAACCGGTCGCCGACGGCGCCGCCGACCAGCAGCAGGGCGGCCCGCGGCGCGGCGGCGAGCAGGAGCACGAGACCTGCGACCCGACCGCCGTGTTGGCTGGCCGACCATCCGATCGCGAACGTCATCGTCAGGTCGCCGAGCAGGGACACGGCAGCGCCGAACAACCAGATCCAATAGCGGACCGGGATGCGCTGCGTATCCGATTCAGCGGGCGGAGTCACGATCGACGACCTTAGACGACATCGGTGGGGATCTCACGGCTACCCGGCTGCAGCTTGTGGAAAACAGGCTGTGGTCAGCCTTTACGGAGCTCTGCCGCGCTGTCACGGACGGTACTCCCCTTGGCCCGGGCCAGGTCCGCCAGCGACTCCTGGAAAGCGACCATCCGGTCCCGCAGCTTCTCGTCCGACGCGGCCAGGATCCGGACCGCGAGCAGACCGGCGTTGCGGGCGTTCCCGATCGACACCGTTGCCACCGGCACCCCGGCCGGCATCTGCACGATGGACAGCAGCGAGTCCATCCCGTCCAGGTACTTCAGCGGCACCGGGACGCCGATCACCGGCAGCGGAGTCACCGACGCCAGCATCCCCGGCAGGTGCGCGGCACCGCCGGCGCCCGCGATCAGCACCTTGAGACCCCGCTCGTGCGCTGACCGTCCGTAGTCGATCATCTCCGTGGGCATCCGGTGCGCCGATATCACATCTGCCTCAAAGGGCACGTCGAACTCGGTGCAGACCTCGGCCGCGGCCTTCATCGTCGGCCAGTCCGAGTCCGACCCCATCACGATTCCAACAGTCATGCCGCCGCCTTACTCGTCGATGGTGCCGGTCAGGTACGCGGCCGCGTGCCGGGCGCGCTCGCGGACGTCCTCGAGGTCGTCGCCGTACGCCGTGACGTGACCGACCTTGCGGCCGGATTTCACGGACTTGCCGTAGAAGTGGACCTTCAGCCCAGGGTCGCGGGCCATGCAGTGCAGCAGCCCGCGGTGCATGTCCTGGACGTCACCGCCGAGCACGTTGACCATCACCGTGTACGGCGCCCGCGCGGCCGGCGACCCGAGCGGCAGGTCGAGTACCGCCCGGAGGTGGTTCTCGAACTGGGAGGTGACCGCTCCGTCGATCGACCAGTGGCCGGTGTTGTGCGGGCGCATCGCGAGTTCGTTGACCAGCAGGCGGCCGTCGCGGGCCTCGAACATCTCCACCGCGAGGATGCCGACCACGCCGAGCTCACCGGCGATCTTCAGCGCGGTCTGCTGGGCCAGTGCGGCCTTGTCCGGGGCCAGGCCGGGCGCCGGCGCGGTGACCTCGACGCAGATGCCGTCCTTCTGCACCGACTCGACGATCGGGTAGGCGACCGCCTGGCCGTGCGGCGACCGGGCCACGATCGCGGACAGTTCGCGGACGAAGTCGACCTTCTCCTCGGCCAGGATCGGTACGCCGGCGCCGAACGCGGCCGCGATCGCCTCGTCGTCCGGGCCGTTCACGAACCAGACACCCTTGCCGTCGTACCCGCCGCGGGTGGTCTTCAGGATGACCGGGAAGCCGCCGACCCGCTTGGCGAAGTCGTCGACGTCGGCCGGTGACTCGACCACCTGGTGGGCGGGCGAGGGCGCGTCGAAGGTGTCCAGGCGGCGGCGCATAACCGCCTTGTCCTGCGCGTGCACCAAGGCGTCCGGGCCGGGGCGGACCTTCACACCGTCCGACTCGAGGGCGTGCAGCAGGTCGGTCGGCACGTGCTCGTGGTCGAAGGTGACCACGTCACACTCGGCGGCGAAGCGCCGTACCGTCTCGGGGTCCCGGTAGTCGCCGACGGGCGCGTCCGCCACCGCCTGGGCCGCCGACACCGCCGGGCCTTCGGCCAGCACCCGCAGCTGGACGCCGAGCGCGACCGCGGCCTCCTGCGTCATCCGGGCCAGCTGCCCGCCGCCGACCATGCCGACCACCGGCGTACCGAGGGGGAGGTCGTTTCGATCGAACTTCACAGGCAGGAGCCTAATGTCCATACAACACCGGGTTCGCGGCGGCCACGGTGACGCGCTGCGGCACGCGGCGGATTTCGGTGTCGGCCCGGTCGCCGGGTACCGTGGGAAGCTGCCCTGCCGTCGCGCTGTGATCACAGAAGGTTCCGGAGACCGTTGAAGTTCGTCACCACGCTGTATGCCCGGGTCGAGCACCTGGTGCACGAAGTGGCCAAGTTCGGTCTGGTCGGTCTGCTCGGCATGGTCGTCGACCTGCCGATCTACAACTGGCTGGTGTTCAACAACCCGCTGGTGCTCGGCGACTCCGGCGTCGGCATGCTGCACCACAAGCCGCTGACCGCGAAGGTCATCTCGGTCACGGCCGCGACCATCGCGACGTACCTGGGCAACCGGCACTGGACCTGGAAGCACCGCGAGCGCAGCGGCCTGCGCCGTGAGTACGTGCTGTTCTTCGTGCTGAACGGCATCGGCCTGCTGATCGCGGCCGGCTGCCTCGCGTTCTCCCGCTACGTGCTGGACCTGCACAGCTGGCTGGCCGACAACATCTCCGCGAACGTGATCGGCCTCGGCCTGGGCACGCTGTTCCGGTTCTGGTCGTACCGCAAGTTCGTCTTCCGCGAGGAGATCGCCCTCGAGGAGGCCGAGCACACCCCGGCCCCCGACTCCCCCGCCGCCCTCGACGGCGAGTCCACCGGCGACCTCCCGGTCGTCCGCTGACCCACTCGCCGGGCGGCTTTCCGGTCGCTTACGGAGCCGGCGCAGGCATGGCCCACCGCCGGCCCCGGCATGACACTGGCCGTATCAGAGCCGGGGTCGTGGGAGGGGCCCGGCGGAACCGTTAGGAGGCGGCCATGGCCCTGTTCATGGACGTTCACGAGAGCCTGCCGGAAGGCGCGACCGCCAAGGACGTCGCCGAGGCGCACAAGGCCGACATGGCGGTGCAGGACAGCTACGGCGTCAAGTACCTGCGCTACTGGGTCGACGAGGACAGCCAGAAGGTGTTCTGCCTCGCCGAAGCCCCGAACGCCGAAGCGGCCATCGCCGTACACCGCGAAGCGCACGGGCTGCTCGCGGATCACATCTACGAGGTCGTCGAGGGCAGCTGAGGTCCACCGGCGTCACCCGTTGCTCCGGGTGGCGCCGCGGCCTCGCCACGGCCGGCCTTCCTAGCGGTTGTCGTCGGAGCTGAAGAGGGTTTCGCCGTCGTCGGTGGCGGGTTGGGGGCGGCGGCGGAGGTGTTCGGGGGGTTGCTCGTCGTCCAGGACGCCGTCGCCGGGTCTGCCCTCGGGGCCGCCGAAGAGCAGGTCGGACATCTGCAGGTGGACGTGCTCGACATGCGGTACGTCGGGCAGGACGACCTGGCCGCGTTCGCCGGCGGACTCGATGTGCAGGGTGCCGCAGCCGAGGATCCGGTCGATCAGGCCGTGCTCGTAGGAGACGTCGTTGATCCGCATCAGCGGGATGTCCCGGCCGGTGCGGGTGAGGACGCCGTGGCGAGTGATCAGGCGGCGGTTGGTCAGCGTGTACGTGGAGAAGAACCAGTTCAGGAACGGCTTCGCCGCGAACGTCAGCAGCACCACCACACCGACCGCGAGAATGGCGATCCGCAGCGGCGTCTGCATGCTGCCGGTCGGCACGATCGCGGCCAGGAATCCGCCCGCGCCCGCCACCAGGAGCAGCACGAACACCGGGAAGACCAACGCCTTCCAGTGCGTCCGGGTGCTGACCACGACGTACTCGTCGTCACCCAACAACTTCGCCGAGATCGCCATACCCCAAGTGTCACAGTTCCCGGGTTCCCTTGTCCCGTCCCGACACGGCCGCCCCCACCGGGGCAGACAACTGATTGAACCCTTCACAAATTGCATACAGTGAGCCAGTATGCGCGAAGGGCTACCAGTGGGGGACGAGAGAAGGAGGCATCTTGTCGTTTCTCGACCGGGAGCACACCGTCGCCCCACCCGGGTACAGCCGCTGGCTGATCCCACCGGCCGCGCTCGCCGTCCACCTGTGCATCGGCCAGGCGTACGCGACCAGCGTCTACAAGACGTCACTGGTGAAACACTTCGACACCAGTCAGACCGCGATCGGGGTGATCTTCAGCATCGCGATCGTGATGCTGGGCCTGTCCGCCGCGGTCGGCGGCACCTGGGTGGAACGCAACGGCCCGCGCAAGGCAATGTTCGTGTCGGCCTGTTTCTGGGCCACCGGATTCGGTGTCGGCGCGCTCGGCATCGGCACCGGCCAGCTCTGGATCGTCTACCTCGGGTACGGCGTCATCGGCGGCATCGGGCTCGGCATCGGCTACATCTCCCCGGTCTCCACACTGATCAAGTGGTTCCCGGACCGGCCCGGTCTCGCCACCGGCCTGGCGATCATGGGTTTCGGCGGCGGCGCGCTGGTGGCCAGCCCGCTGTCGCGGCAACTGCTCAGCCTGTACGACGACGGCTACGACCCGGGCAACAGTGCGTCGGTGGCCGGCGGCGGTGCTCTGGTGGCGTTGTTCCTCACCCTGGGCCTCGGCTACTTCATGATCATGATGTTCGGCGTCGTGAACATCCGCGTCCCCGCCGAAGGCTGGACGCCGGACGGCTTCGACCCGGCGACCGTGAAGCGGAAGGCCCTCGTCACCACGAACAACGTGTCGGCCGCGAACGCGATCAGGACGCCCCAGTTCTGGTGCCTGTGGGTGGTGCTGTTCTGCAACGTGACCGCCGGGATCGGCATCCTCGAGCAGGCCAGCCCGATGATCCAGGACTTCTTCCGCGGTGCCGACGGCACGTCCGGTGTCGCGGTCGCGGCGGCGTCCGGGTTCGTCGGGCTGCTGTCGATCTTCAACATGGCCGGCCGGTTCGGCTGGTCCAGTACGTCGGACGTGATCGGCCGCAAGCCGATCTACGCGATGTACCTGGGTGTCGGCATCGTCGCCTACTTCCTGCTGGCCACGGCGGGGCACACCAGCACGGTGGTCTTCGTCCTGCTGGCCGCGGTGATCCTGTCCTTCTACGGCGGCGGGTTCGCGACCGTGCCGGCGTACCTGCGGGATCTGTTCGGGACCTACCAGGTGGGCGCGATCCACGGCCGGTTGCTGACCGCGTGGTCGGCGGCCGGGATCGCCGGGCCGCTGATCATCAACGGATTCCTCGACCGGGAAGGCAAACCGGGCACGCTGACCGCGGCGGCGTACCGGCCGGCCTTGTTCACGATGGTCGGCGTGCTGGCGGTCGGCTTCGTCGCGAACCTGCTGATCCGGCCGGTCGCGGACCGGTTCCACGAGCGCTCCGAGTCGACGATGGAGGCAGCGAAATGAACCAGACCGCGCGCCTGGTGGTGTCCTGGCTGCTGGTCGCCGTGCTGCTCGGCTACGGCATCGTCCAGACGCTCATCACCGCGGCGAAGATCTTCACCAGCTAACGGGTCCGCAGATGCGTGACATCCCCGGCGGCCAGCGGGCGCGGGCCGCTGGGCGAGTCCACGATCAGCCGTCCGTCGTCGTCCAGGTCACGCGCCCTGCCCTCGAGGAACGTGCCGTCCGGTAGCTCAACCCGGACCAGACGGCCGAGAGTCGCGGAGTGTTGGCGGTACTCCGGCAGGATCGTCGACGGATCCCCGTCGGCGTCCACCCATGTCTGGTAGCGGGTAGCAAGCTCACGCAGTACGGCGGCCAGCACCGTGACCCGGTCGGTCGTCGCCGCACCCTCGAGCGCCAGGGACGTGGCAGCGGGATGCGGCTTCTCCGACTCCCGCAGCGTCACGTTCAGTCCGAAACCGACCACGGCGGCAGGTCCGTCCACTCGCTCGAGCAGGATCCCGGCGAGCTTCCGGTCCTCGACCAGTACGTCGTTCGGCCACTTCACCTGGGCCGGGATCTCCCCCACCCGTCGTACGGCGGCGGCAACCGCCAACGGCACCAGTAAGCCCAGCCACGGCCACCGCGCCGCGGGCACGGCCGTGGGACGCAGCAGAACAGACGTCAGCAGAGCAGACCGCGGCGGTGTGGTCCAGGTGCGCCCAAGCCGTCCACGCCCCGACGACTGGTGCTCTGCAGTGACCACCAGCCCTTCAGACGCGCCAGCCAGCGCTGCAGCCGCTACGACTGCGTTGGTCGACTCTGTCTCGTTCAGTACGTCGATCTGCGTCCACAACGAGCCCGGTCGGATCAGCCGCCCGCGGAGGAACCGTTCATCGAGCGGCGGCCGCTCGAGGTCGCTGTACATCAGCCGGTGTTCTGCAGGCCGGCGGCAACACCGGAGACGGTCAGCAACAGCAGCCGCCTGGTGCGGACGATCTGCTCCTCGTCCAGCGAGTCGTCCGTCCGCAAGGTCCGCAGTGCCCGCAACTGCAGGTAGCTGAGGGCGTCGACGTACGGGTTGCGCAACTCCACCGCACGGCCCAGCACACGGCGTCCGGCGAGCAGGCGGTCCTGGTCGAGGACCTTCAGCACCCACTCGGTCGTCAGCGCGTGCTCGTCCAGCATCAGCTGCGTCAGGTCCGGCCGGTCGCCCAGCTCGAGGTAGCGGCCGAGAATGCGCCGGTCGGTCTTCGCCAGCGACATCTCCGCGTTCTCCAGCATCACCTGGAACAGCGGCCAGTTCTGGTTCGCATCACGCAGTACGGCGAGGTCGCCGACCGCGGCGAGCGCCGAACCCAGTCCGTACCAGCCGGGAGCGTTCACGCGGGCCTGCGACCAGGCGAACACCCACGGGATCGCCCGCAGGTCCTCCAGCGACGACACCGCCACACCACGACGTGCGGGACGCGACCCGAGCGGCAACTGTCCGAGCTCCTCCAGCGGCGTCACCCGGCCGAACCACTCCGCGAACCCGTCCGCCTTCACCAGCCGGTGGTACGCCGTACGCGCAGCCTCGTCGAGTGTCTTCTCCACCACGGCGAACCGCTCCGCCGCAGCGGCCGCCCGCTCCTCGACAGCCGGAGTGGACGCCAGCAACGTTGCCGCGGTCACCTGCTCGATGTGCCGCTGAGCGATCGCGGCGTTGCCGTAGCGCGCGGGGATCGCCTCACCTTGCTCAGTGAGCTTGAAACGCCCGCCCACAGATCCAGGGGCCTGGGCCAGTACGGCGCGGTTCGCAGGACCACCGCCACGGCCCAGAGCCCCGCCGCGGCCGTGGAAGAGAGTCAAACGGATCGCATTGCGCTGCGCCCAGGCAGTGATCCGGGCCTGTGCGTCGTACAGGGCGAGAGTCGCCGACACCGGGCCGACGTCCTTGGCGGAGTCGGAGTACCCGAGCATGACCTCGAAGCGCCTGTCGTTGGCGGTGAGCCGGTGCCGGACCCGGGTGAGCTGAATGGCGTTGTCCAGCACTTCCACCGAGTTCTGCAGGTCTTCACCGGTCTCGAACAGCGGTACGACGTCCAGCTCGATCGGACGGCCGTCCATCGCCGCATCCGCCAGCTCGTAGACGGCCGCCAGGTCACCTGCGTTGCGGGTGAACGAAACGACGTACCGGCGGCAGGCCTGGGGGCCGAAGCGCTGCTGGATCTGACCGATCACGCGGAGCGTCGCGAGCACCTCTTCGGTCTGGTCGGAGAGCTCGCCACCACTCAGCACCTCTTCCAGCGCCTTGGTGTGGACCGACGAGTGCTGACGGACCTCCAACTCGGCCAAGTGGAAGCCGAACGACTGCACCTGCCAGATGAGCTGCTGCAGCTCGCCGTACGCCTGCCGCGGAGCTCCAGCGGTCACCAACGAGTCCTGCAGCACCTTCAGCTCGTGCAGGAAATCGGAGGCTCGCGGGTAGCCGAAGTCGGCGTCGCGGGCCCGCGTCGCGGCCAGCCGGCGCGCTGCGAGCAGCAGGAGCTGGCGGTGTGGCTCGGAGGGCGAGCGGGTCTCGATGTCGGCGATCAGGTCCGGGTTGACCGCGCGGGCGTCCTCCAGGATCCGGCGGACCGGCGCGGACGGCGGAGTGGTCGCCGCGTCCAGGGTCAGCGCCCGGCCGAGGGCGTCGGTGGCCCGCTCCAACGCGCGCAGCACGTGGTCGGCCTGGATCTGCATGGCCTCGCGGGTGATCGCCGCGGTGACGTTCGGGTTGCCGTCGCGGTCGCCGCCGATCCACGAGCCGAGACGCACGAACGGCGCCACCACCGGCAGCTTGGTCCCGGCCGCGTCACCGGCCAGCGCGTCGTCGAGCCGCCGGTAGACGTTGCCGACGACATCGAACAGGGTCTCCTCGAACACGGCCATCGCGGACCGCACCTCGTCCAGCGGCGACGGCCGGCTGGTGCGCAGTTGCGACGTACGCCAGAGGATGTCGACCTGCTCGATCAGGCGGCGCCGGTTCTCGGCGAGTTCGCTGTCGCCGGCCCGCGGGTCGGACCGCTCCTGCAGCAGCGACGAGATGCGCCGGATCGTCGCGAGGACGGCCCGCCGCCGGGCCTCGGTCGGGTGCGCGGTCAGCACCGGGCGGAACTCGAGTCCGTTCAGCAACGCCCGGGCCTGCTGCTCGCCGCTGTCTGCGGAGATCTGCTCGACGGCCTGGGCCAGCTCGGACACCGCCGGCGCACTGCCGGCCCGGTCGCGCTCGCGCAGCACCCGGGTGCGGTGCAGCTCCTCACTGAGGTTGGTCAGGTGGAAGTAGCAGGTGAACGCGCGGGCGACGTCCTCGGCCCGCTCGTGCGGCCAGGACGCGACCAGTTGCTCGGCCGCCTCGCCGTCACCGGCGATGGTGAGCTCACGGAGTTTCTCGACATCGTCGAGCAGCGGCTGCCCGGCGTACTCGACCAGCACCTTGCCGAGGATCTCGCCGAGCAGACGCACGTCGGCCCGCAGCTCCTCGGGCACCTCGAACCGCGCGCGGGTACGGGTCTCACTACCGGTCTCGGTCACGTTCGCCCACCCTATCGGCGGCCGCACGCCGACGCCGCATCGTCCGCTTGCTGGAAGGCCGAATCGTGACCGCACTTTCAGCTACTCCGCAGTACGGCGGCTCAGACGTTGCCGAACCCGCCGCCGACCACCCGGGAGACCACCTTCGCCAGTTCGGCCGGGGTGCGTTCGGTGCCGTCGACAACGAGCATCCGGGCACACGCCTCGGTCATCGAGGCGAGCAACTCGGCCAGCACCGGCAGGTTCGCCTCCGGGTCGGTCACGCCGGGCAGGGACTTCATCAGGGTCAGCCGCAGCCCCTCGACCAGGAACGCCCGGGCGGCCCGGACCCGTTCGGCGACCACCGGCGCGGCGCCGTACTGGGCCCCGAAGACGATCCGCCACGACCGCGGGTTCTTCGCGGCGGTGCTGAGGAAGGCGGTGAGGCCTTCGAGGACGTGCTCCTCAGGGGTCCCGACGCTCGGGTCGGCCGGCAGCGCGGAGACGATCGAGATGACCAGGTGCTGCTCCTCGCGGGCGAGCAGGGCCAGCAGGAGCTCGTCGCGGTTGGCGAAGCAGTCGTAGACGACCGGCTTGGTCACCCCGGCGGCGTCGGCCACCGACTGCATCGTCGTACCGGCGTAGCCCTTCTCGGAGAAGACCTCGAGGGCAGCGTCCAGGATCATCGGGCGCCGGCGCTCCGGACCCAGATGGGCCGCCCGGCGGCGCGGTTCTCGGTCCCCGACCACTTGACAAAGCTACCAGATCGTAGGAAATTCCTACGGTCTGGTAGGAACCCGCTCCGGCTGCGCCTCCGGTCCGGTTTCCGTCACCTTCGGGGAGGTCGCCATGACCGAGCGAGGCGGCGCCGGGTGGCTGGAGTCCGACGGGCTGGCCTCGCTGGATGCGTGTGAGCTGGCCCGGCTGGTCGACCGGACCTCGGAGCGGGAGCTTCGGCATCGGCTCACCGGGGGCGTGCGAGAGGTCGCGTTGCGCGAGATCTTTCGCCGGATGCCGGAGTACCTGCGACCCGCCCGCGCCGCCGGGTTCGACGCGGTCGTCGCCTGGCAGATCACGGGGGCGGGCGGGCCCGGTCCTCACGGTGACGTGGACGAGTTCTGGATCCGGATCCGCGACAGCCGCTGCGCGTTGCTCGACGAACGGCCCGGCAGCGCCGACATCTCCATCCGCACCGACCCGGCCACGCTGCTGCGCGTCGTCACCGGCAACGAGGACCCGGTCCTCGCCGTGCTGAAACAACGCCTCTCGGTCCGCGGCGACCTGGCGCTGGCCGCCCGTCTGACCAAGATCTTCGCCGTCGGCCCGGCCTGATCGGCCGCGCCGAAGCTACCGGTGACCCGGTTCACCGCAGGCGTTGCGGTCAACGTCACAGGCGGTCCGGCGTACCGGCGCGTAGCCTGTCCGGTTATGGGAAAGACCGTGAACATCCACACCACCGCCGGGAAGATCGCGGACCTCGAGCAGCGGCTCGACGAGGCCGTGCACGCCGGGTCGGAGCGCGCGGTGGAGAAGCAGCACGCGCGCGGGAAGAAGACCGCCCGGGAGCGGATCGCGCTGCTGCTGGACGAGGGCTCGTTCTCCGAGCTGGACGAGTTCGCCCGGCACCGCTCGACCAGCTTCGGCCTGGACGCCAACCGCCCGTACGGCGACGGCGTGGTGACCGGGTTCGGCACCATCGACGGCCGGCAGGTGTGCGTGTTCGCCCAGGACTTCACCGTCTTCGGCGGCAGCCTCGGCGAGGTGTTCGGCGAGAAGATCGTCAAGGTGATGGACCTGGCGATGAAGATCGGCTGCCCGCTGATCGGTATCAACGACTCCGGCGGCGCCCGGATCCAGGAGGGTGTGGTGAGTCTCGGCCTGTACGGCGAGATCTTCCGCCGCAATGTCCGCGCGTCGGGGGTGATCCCGCAGATCTCGCTGATCATGGGCCCGTGTGCCGGCGGCGCGGTCTACTCCCCCGCGGTCACCGACTTCACCGTGATGGTGGACGAGTCGTCGTACATGTTCATCACCGGGCCGGACGTGATCAAGACCGTCACCGGCGAGGACGTCACCCAGGAGGAGCTCGGCGGCGCCCGGACGCACAACACCAAGTCCGGGAACGCGCACTACCTCGGCAGCGACGAGGAGGACGCGATCGAGTGGGTGAAGGCCCTGGTCGCTCACCTGCCGCAGAACAACCTGGAGGACCCGCCGGTCTACGACGCGGCGGCGGACCTGGAGCCGACCGAGACCGACCTGGCGCTGGACACGCTGATCCCGGACTCGCCGAACCAGCCGTACGACATGCACACCGCGATCGAGGCGGTGCTGGACGACGGCGACTTCCTCGAGGTGCAGGCGCTGTTCGCTCCGAACATCATCGTCGGCTTCGGCCGGGTCGAGGGTCGCCCGGTCGGCGTGGTGGCGAACCAGCCGCTGCAGTTCGCCGGCACCCTGGACATCGACGCGTCCGAGAAGGCGGCCCGGTTCGTCCGCACCTGCGACGCGTTCAACCTGCCGATCCTGACCTTCGTGGACGTGCCCGGCTTCCTGCCCGGCACCGACCAGGAGTGGAACGGCATCATCCGCCGCGGCGCCAAGCTGATCTACGCCTACGCCGAGGCGACCGTGCCGATGATCACCGTGATCACCCGCAAGGCGTACGGCGGCGCGTACGACGTGATGGGGTCGAAGCACCTGGGCGCGGACATGAACATCGCCTGGCCGACCGCGCAGATCGCGGTGATGGGCGCGCAGGGTGCGGTCAACATCCTGTACCGCCGGGAACTGGCCGCCGCCGAGGACCCGGAGGTCCGCCGTCAGCAGCTGATCACCGAGTACGAGGACCACCTGGCCAATCCGTACGTCGCCGCCGAGCGTGGTTACGTCGACGCCGTGATCAAGCCGAGCGAGACCCGCGCCGAGATCATCCGGGCGCTGCGGTTGCTCCGCACCAAGCGCGACACCCTGCCGCCCAAGAAGCATGGGAACATCCCACTGTGAGGAGTGAGCCGATCGTGCAGGTGGTCAAAGGCGATCCGACTCCGGAGGAGCTCGCCGCGCTGGTCGCGGTCATCGCGGCCCGCTCGTCGGCGCCCGCCGTACCGGCCGAACCGGACCGGGCGTCGGACTGGGCGACGTACTGGCGACACGCCCGGCAGCCCTTCCATCCGGGCCCGGGTCGTTGGCGGGCGTCCGCTCACCCGTGACACTGGGGGTATGGCCAAGTACGAGGTCAACCCCGCGGCCGTCGAGCAGGCGAAGCGGCTGATCGACGCGCGGCAGTACGTGCTGGACAGCGACTGGGGCGAGGTGCAGCCCCGGGCGGAGCAGCAGAACGCGTTCCTGGAGAAGCACAGCTGGGAGGAGTACGCCGCCTGGCACCTGGGACTGACCGTGGGCGCGAACGACGAGACCAAGGCCCGCTACGCCTTCGTCATCGGCGACTTCCGCCGCATCCACCGCACCGCGCTGATCGCCTCCGTCTACCGCGCCTCCGAATGGCGCCACAAGGCGATCGAACTGGCCGCCCATGACCTGCTGCAGTTGCTCGACGCCAAGACGGGTCTGACCGCCTGACTAGCCCTCGAGGAGCTTCGTCTCGTCGAACCAGAGCTCCGGCGGAACCCGGTCGGTCAGCTCCGCCAGCAGGGTGGCGGCGCCCCGGAACATGTCGTCGTCGACGGGGATCGCGCACCCGTTCAGACCGAGGACGACCGTCGGGCCGTCGGTGCTGCGCATCACGCCGGCGATCTTGTCCCAGCGGATCTCGTGAACGCCGTCCTCGTCCCGCAGGACCAGCGCCTCGTCGGTCCGGACCCACAGCATCGAGCGGGCTTCCTTGACGAAGGCCCGCGCCGTGAGCGGCGGCTTGAAGGTCCGGCCGGCCGGCACCTCCGGGATCACCGGACACAGCGACCCCCGGCGGAAACCGAACTCTTCCCACACCTGCGTCGCGTCCTCGTAGACGTACCCGACCGCACCGGGAAGAGCGTCCTTCAGTACGGCGGCGATCTCAGCAGGCTGCAGGCCCGCCAGCCGTTCCCGGTCGACCGGCTCGAGCTCGGGTTCGCCGAACATCCGTCCCATCGTGTTGCCGAAGGCCCGCCGCAGTTCGGGCTCGTCCGCATCGAGCCGTTCCTGACAGCGGGCGATCTGATACGCGAGCTCCGCCTCGGTCGGACCGTTCGCGGTCAGATCGATCAGCGCTTCGACGAACGCGCGAGCCACCGCCTCCTCGCTGCCCTCTCGTGCCTCGGCGTACACCACCCAGTCGCTGCTGCCACCTGGACCGGCGACCAGGTCGGCGCCGACGTCGTAGCTGTGCCCGCCGACGTGACGGCACTGCTCTTCGACCCGATGCCGCAGTACGTCGATCGTCAGGGTGGACAGCCGTACGGCGTCGTCCGGCGGCACCGTGAGCAGGACACCGGCCGCCGGCATGCCGCCCCCGACCACGGTCGGACCGTCGAAGGACCGGCCGACCGGAAGAACCCGGGTCGGCGCCGAACCGCCGGGCAACCCGAGCCGCAGTCCTTCCGGCATGGGACCGGTCACCTGCAGTACGGCGTTCGAGGGCACGAACCAGGTCCGGGCGAAGGTGGTCACGTGCTCCGGTGTCAGGCCGTCGTACCCCGGCCCCTCCAGCCACGCCAGTCCGGGACCCTGGGCGCCGTACCGCACGTACAGCAGCTGCGCCACGACCGGATGCGCGGCGTGACCGTCTTCAGCCGCGAGTACGCCGGCCTCCAACGCCAGCCGCTCGACCGGCGGCTCGGCGAGGGCACGGCACAACTGCTCGAGGAATTCCCCGACCCGCGCCGCCGACCCGGAGGCGACGAACGTGGTCGTCATCAGGTCGACCTCGGCGTTCATCTCGATCGGCAGCCGGCGAACGGCGCCCATCGCCAGGTGCTCCAGCGCGTGCGCCACGCCGACGGTCCGCAGCGTCTCGTCCCGGGCACCGACGGCGAAGGTCAGCGTGACGTCTGTGTGGTTCTGCGTACCGCTGTGCCGCAGCACCCGGACGCCGTCGATGTACTCACTCACCAGCCGAACGCTAGCCCGTCCGGTTCGGCACCGTCTGTCCGGTAGGCCGCTTAGAGTGTCTGCGTGCTGGACGCTGACGACGTACGACGGATCGCGCTGTCCCTCCCGGAGACGGTGGAGAAGGAGCGCTGGGGGCACCCGACCTTCGACGTGGCCGGGCGGATGTTCATCACCATCCCGGACGACCAGACGTCGTTCGCCGTCCGGTGCCCGCGGCTGGAACGCGACGAGCTGATCGCGGCGGAACCGGACAAATTCTGGGTCCCGCCGCACGAGGCGGGGTCGAACTGGGTCCGGGCCCGCCTCGCCGCCCTCGAGGACGCCGACGAGTTGCACGACATCCTGATCGACTCCTGGCGGCAGGTCGCGCCGCCGGAACTTGGGTGACGCCGCCTCAGCTGACGTTGTTCGGCGACGCGGTGAAGGTGTTGCAGGTCGCCGGGTTGCCGGTCCGGAAGGACTGACCCATGAAGCGTGCCTGGCTCGCCGCGCTGCCGTGGGTGCCCTGGTTCGGCTTGTCGCCGGCGGTGACGACCCACTTGTTCCACACCTGCAGCATCAGCCCATTGATCGGGTAGCTGCGCCTGTTCACGGCCAGGAAGACCCCGGCGAAACAGTTCGCCTGGAGTTCGGTCCGGCGGTTCATCCGGAGCCGGTCGTCGTACGACCCGGCGTCGTACTCCAGTTCGTGGGCGGCCTGGAGGATGCCGGTCAGCTCCTGGATGTGGTGACCGTACTCGTGCGCGATCGAGCGGGTGTACCACATCCGCGAGTACGCCTTGGACTCCGCGTCCGGGTACTCCTGGTAGGTCTTCACGAAGACGTCGACCTTCATGTACATCATCTGGTTCGACGGGCAGTAGAACGGCACCGAGACCGGTCCGTTGCCGCACGGCGTGCTGGTGCTGGTGCCCGCCCAGTACGTCATCCTCGGGGGCTCGAACCGGTAGCCGGCCTTCGCGACCAGGGGAGCCCAGCCGCGGTCCAGGCAGGGCTTGATCGCGGCCCAGTACGCGGCGGCGTTGCGGTTGGTCGTCGGGCGCACCCGCGGCTCCCGGCAGTTCGTCGCCGCCATCTGGCCGGCCCGGTAGAGCCGGTTCTTCGCGACCACGTCGATGGCCTTCGGCCCCGGCGCCGTCGTGGTGGTGCTGGTCGGCTCCTCGGTCGGCTCCGACGTGGGCTCGGCGGTCGGCTCCGAGGTGGTGGTCGGGGTCGGCGTGTAGCGACCCGAGCTGACCGGCGGGGTGTAGTCGTCGGCGGCGTTGTTGCCGACCTCGCTCCAGACGACCACGCCGGCGACCGCCACCGCGAGCACCCCGAGCATCAGGACCGCGAGGCCCTTGGACTTCTTCTTCGGCTGCTGCGGTTGCCAACCAGGCTGAAATCCAGGGCCACCCGGCCCGGGCGGGCCGAAGCTGGGTCCCCAACCGAACCCCGGTCCCTGCTGCGGCGCCGGTGGCACCGGCCCGTACTGCGGCTGCCCGCCGTACTGGCCGGGTGGCGGTCCGTAAGGCTGCGGCGGCAGGGGCTGCTGGTACGGCGGGTACGGCGGATTCTGGCCCTGTGGACCGCCGAACGGTGTCTGGCTCAACCCGTTCCTTTCTTCGACAGCGACGGCCACAGTATCGGCAGAAACAGGTCAGCCCTGCCGGGGGCCTGCGGGGTAGGGTCGGCCAGGTGACCGATGCCACCACACCGAACAGCCCGATCGACCAGCTCTCCGAGCGATACCTCGAGGAGTACGTCGCGCTGTCGCCGACCGCGGCGACGTTCATGGGGATCGAGGGCCACGACCACGAACTGCCGGACTACACCCCGTCCGGGTTCGAGGCACTGATCGACCTGACCCGGCGGTCCGTCGCCGAGGCCGAGGCGATCCCGGCCGGCAGCCCGCGGGAGGAGGTCGCCAAGGACGCGTTCCTGGAGCGGCTCGGGTTGGAGCTGGAGACGTACGAGGCCGGCGTTCCGCAGCACCAGCTGAACGCGATCGCCTCCGTCCCCGCCGAGATCCGGCAGGTCTTCGACCTGATGCCGACCGCGACCGAGCAGGACTGGGAGATCATCGCGATCCGGCTCAACCAGGTCGGTACGACGCTGGACGGTTACCGCGAGACGCTGCTCGAGCAGGCCGGCAAGGGCCGGGTGTCGGCGCTGCGGCAGGTGAACGACCTGGCCGGGCGGATCGCCAGCTGGACCGGTGCCGACGGCGACGACTTCTTCGCCGGCCTCGCCGCGCAGGCGCCGGACAGCCCGGTGAAGGCGACCGTCGAGGCGGCGGCCGCGTCGGCCCGGAAGGCCTACGAGCAGTTCGGCGCCTGGCTGACGTCCGAGCTCGCGCCGCGGGCACCGGAGCAGGACGCCTGCGGCCGCGAGGTGTACGAGCTTGCCTCGCGCAACTTCCTCGGCGCCACCATCGACCTGGAGGAGACCTACGCCTGGGGCTGGGAGGAACTGGCCCGGATCGAGGCGGACATGCAGGCGATCGCGGGCGGCCTGAACCACGGCGACCGCAGCATCGAGGCGGCCGCCGCGCTGCTGGACGCGGACCCGGGCCGCAAGATCCACGGCAAGGAGGCGTTCCGGGACTGGATGCAGCAGATGTCCGACCGGGCCGTGGCCGAGCTGGGTGGCACGCACTTCGACATCCCGGACGAGATCCGCACGCTGGAGTGCATGATCGCGCCGACCTCGGACGGCTCGATCTACTACACGCCGCCGAGCGAGGACCTGACCACCCGGCCCGGCCGGATGTGGTGGGCGGTGCCGAACGGCGTCGAGGACTTCGCCACCTGGCGTGAGGTCACCACCGTCTACCACGAGGGCGTGCCCGGCCATCACCTCCAGTGCGCGCAGACCATGCTGCGCACCGACCTGCTGAACCGCTGGCAGCGGATCGCCTGCTGGGTGTCCGGCCACGGCGAGGGCTGGGCCCTGTACGCCGAGCGCCTGATGGAGGAGCTCGGGTACCTCGACGACCCCGGCGCCCGGTTCGGCATGCTGGACGCGCAGGGGTTCCGGGCGGCCCGGGTGATCGTCGACATCGGCATGCACCTGGAGCTGGAGATCCCGCGGGACAACCCGTTCGGCTGGCGGCGGGGCGAGCGGTGGAACGCCGAGCTCGGGTTCGAGTTCCTCCGTGCGCACTGCCGGATGGAGACCGAGTTCCTGCGCGCCGAGCTCAACCGCTATCTCGGCTGGCCGGGGCAGGCACCGTCGTACAAGGTCGGCGAGCGGATCTGGCTGCAGGCCCGGGACGAGGCAAAGCAACGGCAGGGATCCGCGTTCGACCTGCGCGCGTTCCACTCCGAGGCACTGAACCTCGGCTCGATCGGGCTCGACCCGCTGCGGCGCGCCCTCGCCAAGCTGTGAGCGTCCGGTTCGTGCTCGCGTCGGCGTCACCGGCGCGGCTGAAGACGTTGCGCGGCGCCGGGGTCGAACCGGAGGTGATCGTCTCCGGTGTCGACGAGGAGAACGTCACCGCGGAGAGCCCGGGCGAGCTGGCCCGCCTGCTGGCGACGCTGAAGGCGCGGGCCGTGGTCGCGAACCTGACCGAGCACGCGACCGTGCTCGGCTGCGACTCGGTGCTGGAGATCGACGGGGTCGCCTACGGCAAACCCGGTACGCCGGACGCGGCCCGCGACCGGCTCCGCGCGATGCGCGGCCGGTCCGGCGTACTGCACACCGGACACTGCCTGTTCGACACCGCGTCGAAGCAGGAACTGCGTGAACTCGAGTCGACCACGGTGTACTTCGCCGACCTCACCGACGAGGAGATCGACGCGTACGTCGCCACCGGCGAACCGCTCGTGGTGGCGGGGTCCTTCACGGTCGACGGGCTCGGTGGTCCGTTCGTCACCGGGATCGAGGGCGACTACCACAACGTGGTCGGGGTGTCGCTGCCGTTGCTGCGCCGGATGCTGGCCGAGGTCGGCATCAGCTGGCCGGAGTTGTGGCGCTCGTCCGCGCGGATCGAGTACGACGAGACCGAGGCCGCCCGGTACGACGACACCCGCGGCGGCCCGGCCCGAGCCCAGGCCGCCGCCCGCGCCGTCCACTCGCTCCTGCCACCGGGCGGTCGGGTGCTGGAGCTCGCGGTGGGGACCGGGATCGTCGGAGCCGAGCTTGTTGCCTTGGGCAATCTTGTGCACGGCGTCGACGTGTCCACCGCGATGCTGCGGCACGCGCGGATCCGGCTCCCCGGTCACGTCGCCGCGGCCGACGCGGCCCGGCTGCCGATCGCCGACCGTCGCTGCGATGCGGTGGTCGCCGTCTGGCTGCTGCACCTGCTCGACGACAGCGAACCGATCATCGCCGAGGCCGCCCGGGTCCTCCGCCCGGACGGCGTCTTCGTCACCACCACCGAGAAGTCCGACGCCGGCCGCTACGCCGACGGTCGCGGCCCGAGCGAGACCCGCTCCCAGGACGCCCTCTCCCACCTGGTGGCCACCGCCGCCCGCTACGGCCTCACCCTCGACGCCGCCACCACCTTCCCCGGCCCACCTCGCAACACCGACCGCTCTCCGCTCTACCCGTTGGTCCGCTTCCGCCGTACCGAGCACACATGACCAGGTCGGCCGGTCAACGCCGACGACCTGGCAGGAGCAGGGCGGCGACCGCGCCCACGGCGACGATGGCGGCGCCGGTCCAGACCGCGGGGACGAGACCCTCGGCGTAGCTGGCGGGGGACTCGTACGAGCCGGCCGAGGCGAAGACCGAGGCCAGGACGGCGACTCCCATCGCCACGCCGACTTCGCGGATCGTGTTGTTCGTGCCGGACGCCACACCCCGGTCGGCGTCCGGTGCGCTTGCCATCACGACACTGGCCGCGGGTGCGAACGTCAGGCCCATCCCCACACCGGCCAGCAGGAACGGCAGCACGAGTTCGCCGTACTGCGTCGAAGCCGTGGTGATCAACGCCATCCAGCCGAGGGCCGCAGCGAGGAACACCTGCCCGGTCGCGATCAGGATCCGCGGGCCGACGCGGTCGACGATCATGCCGGCGATCGGCGCGACCACCATCGGCGCCATCGTCCACGGCATCGTCCGGACGCCCGACTCCAGCGGACTGTAGCCCTGCACCACCTGGAAGAACTGGGCCAGCAGGAACACCGCGCCGAACACGCCGACCGAGAAGGTGAACGAGGTGAAGTTCCCGACGCTGAACGCCCGGACCGAGAACAACCGCAGCGGCAGCATCGGTTCCGTCGTACGACGCTCCCACGCCACGAACACGGCGAGCAGCGCCACGCCGGCGATCAGCGACCCGAGGACGCCGCCCGACGTCCAGCCGTCGTCGGCGCCGTGCACGACACCCCAGACGATCGCCAGTACGCCGGCAGTCGCCAGCGCCAGACCGGTCAGGTCCAGCCGTTTCGCCGTACCCCGGGACTCACTCAGGACGCGCGAGGCGAGCAGTACGGCGACCACACCGATCGGCACGTTCAGCCAGAAGATCCATTGCCAGTTCAGCCCGTCGACGACGGCGCCGCCGACGACCGGACCGACGGCCACGCCCAGCCCGGAGATGCCGCCCCACGCGCCGATCGCGGCACTGCGGGCGCGGTCGGGTACGGCACCGGCCAGCAAGGTCAGCGACAACGGCATGACCGCGGCCGCACCGATGCCCTGAATCGCCCGGGCGGCGATCAGGATCCACGGCTCGGTGGCCAGCGCACAAGCAGCCGAGGCCAGCGTGAACAGCACGATCCCGGCCAGGAAGATCCGCCGGCGGCCGAGCCGGTCGCCGATCGCGGCCGCGGTCAGCAGCAGCGCCGCGAACGCCAGGGTGTACGCGTTCACGAACCACTGCAGGTCGGACAGGGTCGCGCCCAGCTCGGCCTTGATCACCGGCAGTGCGTTCGTCACGACCAGGTTGTCCAGCGTGACCATGAAGGTGGGTATCCCCACCGCCGTCAGTACGGCGCCGAGCCCGGCCCGGCGAGCCGGTGATCCAGCAGGTTCGCGCCTCTCCTCGAGAGCGGTCGACGACATCATGAGCTCCTAGTTGTAATTCACTGATAACAAGTCCTGGGACATAAAGTATGCATCGACTGATAACATGTCAAGGGACGGCGGAAGGAGAAGCATGGGCGCGCGAGTGCGGCTGACGGCGGCGGAGCGTGGGGAGGAGGTCCTGCAGGCGGCGGTGCAGGCGTTCGGGGCATCCGGCTACGCGGGCACGAAGACGGACGAGATCGCCCGGCTGGCGGGCGTCTCGCAGCCGTACGTGATCCGCCTGTTCGGCACCAAACAGCAGTTGTTCCTGGCCGTGTTGCAGACGGTGTGCGACCGGATCGAGCAGACCTTCCGGGAGGCCGCCGCGGAGGAACCCACACTCGCCAGCCTGGGCGGCCGCTACGAGCGGTTCCTGTCCGAGCGGGAGCTCCTCCTGGTCCTGCTGCACGGCTTCTCGGCCAGCAGTGACCCCGCGATCGGCGACGTGGTCCGCGAACGCTTCGGCGGCATCTACCGCCTGGTCCGCGACCTCACCGGCGCGTCCCCCACGGAGACCCGCGAGTTCCTCTCCACCGGCATGCTCCTCACCGTCATGACCGCCATGCAGGTCCTCGGCCCCACCGCGATCCACGCCCCCTGGGCCGAGGAACTCGTCTCGACGCTGGGAACCTAGTCCCGGCCGATCTTCTGGCCGGCGGCGAACCAGACGGTTGCCGTGGACAGCGCCAGTGCGGCGGCGGTGACGTACATCGACCCCGCGATTCCGGCGCCCTGGATCAGCGCGGCCGCGATCGCGACCACCGGTCCGGCGAGCAAGGCGATTGCTCCAGGCAACAACCAGCGCCGCAGCGCCTGCCGGTGGACGGTCGCGTACGACGGCAGTTGCGCGCTGAACGCGGTCGCCAGGTGCACCACCGTCAACGCGATCCCGGTCAGCACCAGACTCCAGCTCACCTCGGCGGGCGCTCGCATCAGCCACCCGCCCGCGACCACGACCAGGAAGATCAGTCCCGCCAGCGAGTCCGGGAGCACGACGGTTGCCAACAGCATCGGAATCGTCACCAGCGGGACCAGGTCCAGTTGATCCCACGACTGCACCGCCGAGACCAGCAACGCCACGGCTCCCGCAGCCGCGATGGTCAGCCGCGCGATCACCACGGCCCGTCCCGAAGCCCGCAGCTGCGCGAGCCACAAGCTGATCTTCTCGGACAGGGTCATGAACGGATCCTCGGCGCGGCGGACAGTCGCGATGCGTCCCGCAGTACCTCGTCGAGCGTCCCGGCACCGCGCCACGGAACGGTCGGAACCCCCAGGTCACCCAGCCGGTCGAGCTCACGCCGCCGCTCCAGCATCCGCAGCCGCCACGCGAGCGGCCAGGCGCGGACGTCGTGCTCGGCCACGTCGATCACGGACTCCACGTCCGGTGGCAGCGTGTCCACGGCGATGACCGTGCATCCGGAGTGCACGAGGGTCACGACGTACCCGAGAATCACCTGCCGGAGCAGTGGACTGAGTACGACGACGAGGCTGTCGGACCGGATCCGGTTGCGGCGGACGAGTTGCCGCTCGTCCTGCTGCCGGCCGCGACGGTCCGCGTGGACGAGCGCGTCGAGGATCCTGCGCAGGTGGCCACGGCCGCTGCCGGACCGTACGCCGCGCACCAGGTTCCCGGTGTCGATCAGCCGGACGCGGTCGCCGTGGCGCAGATAGTGCTCGGCGATCGACGCGGCCGCCCGGACGCCGGTGTCGAGACTGCTCGACCGTCCGTCGATCCCTTCGCTGACACCGATCTCGCCACCGGTGTCGAGCAGGATCACCACCTCGGTGTCGCGATCCGACCACGTCGACGTGACGTGCAGTTCGCGGGTGCGCGCCGAGACCGCCCAGTTGATCCGCCGCAGCCGGTCGCCGGTCCGGAACGGCCGCACGCCGGCCAACTCGGTCCCCTCACCCGGCCGCCGCGACCGGTGCAACCCGACCAGGCCGGCCGGCCGCGGTACGGCGTCGACCGCCTCGAAGCCTTCCCGCAACGGCAGTGTGGTCACGGACAGCGGCTCGGCCGAGGTCACCGGGACCCGATACGCACCGAGGACCGAGGTCGCGACCACGGTCGGCCGCTCCAGCGCGCGCATCCCCCACCGCTTCGACCGCAGCCCGACCTCGAGCGTCACCACGCCGTCGGTCACCGGCTCCGCGACCGCGGCCTGCGCCGGGTCGTACTGGAACCACTGGCTCCGCGGCAACGCCGCCACGATCAGGTCGATGTCCGGATCGATCGTCCCGGCCACCCGCAGCCGGTACGTCGTCGCCTGCCCCTCGAACAGCACGTCCGAGTCCAGCTCGGTGTGCAGGTCCGGCTCTTCGCGCGGCCGGAAGTACCGGCCCCACACGGCGACGAACGCCAGCGGCAGCCCGAGTACGGCGGCATCCGGCCTCCGGACCAGCACCGCTACGAGCAGCAAGAGCCCCGCCGCGCAGACCGCCCGGATCTGCGCGTGCGTCGGCCGCCACCGCCCTTGCGAATTCACCTGCGTGTACCGGCGACGGTGGGCGGGGTCGGGACCGAGCCGAGGACCGTGCGTACGACGGTCGCGCCGGTCACCTCGTGCAGCCACAGCTCCGGGCGGACCGTGATGCGATGCGCCAGCGCCGGCACGGCGACCGCCTTCACATCCTCCGGTACGACGTAGTCCCGGCCCTGGATCACGGCGTACGCGCGGGACGTCAGCAACAGCGCCAGTGAACCCCGCGGGGACGCACCGACGAGGACCTGCGAGTCGCGACGGGTCGCGGCTGCGAGGTCAACGCAGTACTGACCGACGGTGTCGTCGACGGTGACCGTCTCGATCGCGCGTTGGGCGGCGAGCAGACCGGCCGCATCGGTGACGGCCTCGACGGTCTGGTCCTCCTGGCGGCGGCTCATCCGGCGGCGCAGCACCTCCCACTCCTCGTCGGCGGTCGGGTAGCCGAAGCCGATGCGGAGCATGAAGCGGTCGAGCTGGGCCTCGGGCAGCGGGTAGGTGCCTTCGTACTCGACCGGATTCGCGGTCGCGAGGACGTGGAACGGCGTGGGCAGCGGGAACGTCTGGCCCTCGACGGTGACCTGGTGTTCCTGCATCGACTCCAGTAGCGCCGCCTGCGTCTTCGGCGGGGTCCGGTTGATCTCGTCGGCGAGCAGCAGGCCGGTGAAGATCGGGCCCGGCCGGAAGGCGAACTCGGACTCCTTCTGGTCGTACACGAAGGCGCCGGTCACATCGGACGGCAACAGGTCCGGCGTGAACTGCACCCGGCGGAACTCCAGCCCCAGCGCCTGCGCGAACGACCGGGCGGCCAGCGTCTTCGCCAACCCGGGATAGTCCTCCAGCAGCACATGGCCGCCGGCCAGAATCCCGGCCAGCACCAACTCCAGCGCACCGGACTTCCCGACCACCGCCTCGCTCACCCGGTTGAGCACCTCGCGGCTGAGCGCGGAGACCTCCTCCACCCGCAGCTCCCGCCCGGCGTCCTCGGTGGCGCCGACCGGCTCGACCGGATGCAGTCCTGGGTCAGTCACGGTTCCTCACAGCTTCTCGATGGTCTGGACGGCGTACTCGATCTCGTCGAAGGACGCGGTGAGCTTGTCGTCGCCGGTGATCAGGTCCCACAGTTGGTCGCCGGTGATCTCGCGCGCCCGGTCCGGCTCGCGGACCGGGTCGATCCCGTAACGACGTACCAAACGGTCGGTGGTCAGCTCCAGCAGCAGCGGCTGGATCCGGCGGACGAACGTCCGGGAGCCCTCCCCCGCGCGGCGCTCCCGGCCGGCCTCCAGCAACCAGGTCGCGATGAACTGGGTCCGGTTGTCGTTGTTCCGGGTCCGCAGCGAGGCCAGCTTCTCGTCGTGCCGGCCCGGCCAGTGGGTCTCCAGCACCTGCGGCATGATCAACCGGATCGCCAGCGACCCGAACCCGATGGCCAGCGCCGTCGCGACGAACCACAGCGGCCGCGGCGCCATCCCGGCCGCAGCGAACACGCCGACCAGCAGCAGACTCACCAGCACAGTGATCCCGACGTGCTGCACGAGCATCTTGTCGAGCCGGATCGACCGGCCCCGCGGCTGTCCTTCACCCCGCCGTTCCGACTCCTCCAACGGCGTCCACCGGTACGACGTCATCCGCCCACCCCGCTGGGTGCCTGAGCCGCGGCCAGCTCGTCGCGCAGGCGCAGCAGGGCCGATCGGGCTTCGGTGCGAGCCTGCTCGGTCGAGCCGTGGGTCGAGTAGCGCGCCTCGCGGTACAGCTCGCCGAGGCGGACGAGTTGCGGCTCGGAGATTCCGCCGATGCCGAGCACACGGACGGTGAACTCGGCCGGTGTCTCCGACGGATCGCGTGCCACACCGGCCGACGCAGCCGCCTCCTCGAGGGCGACCCAGCACGCGATCACCGCGTCGGTCGCCGTACCGGACTCGATCCTGGACAGTCCGGTGTCGACCGCCTCCGCGAGCCGGTCGGCCTTCACACGCTCCCAGTCGGTGTCCTCGGTCTCGGCCGTTGGCAGCTTGACCCTGCTGAGGACCCGATAGATCAACCAGCCGAGGAACAGCGCGCAGGACGCGATGACCAACCAGATCAGCGCCTGCCACAGCGCACTCAGCCACTCCGGGAACGGCCGCTGCTCGGGCTCCCGGGAGGGCGGCGGAGGACTCGGGTTCGGCGCCGACACGGTCTCGCTGGGCGCCTCGGTCGGCTCCGGCCTTGGCGTCGAGCGCAGGGTGCTCTCGCTGACCGGCCGTACCGGACCGCCGGCGGAAGCGAGCACCACGAATCCGGCCGCCGCGAGCCCAAGCAAGAGCACGACAGCCAGCGTCAGCGCTCCCCGGCGGCTCCGCTGCATCCCGGAAGGCTAGCCGATCAGAAGCCCGTGTCGAGCCACGGAAGGCGGCCGGCGGAAAACGCTTCCGACGCGGCGGCCAGCGCCCCGGACGTGTGCTCCTGCACCAGGCCTGCGGCCCCGAGCCGGACCAGCGAGGGTTTGCCGAGGTAGACGGCCCCCAACTCGCGTACGTCGATGGTGATGTCAGCCGGCCGCGAGGTCAGCTCACAGGTCGCTCCGTCAGGTCCACCGGCCAGATGCCAACTCCCGTCGTTCCAGGGCAGGAAGCCGTCGGTCACCGCGAGCACCAGGTCGATGTCCCGCGCGTACGTCCGGGCCGCGAGGGCTCGGCGGACGTCGACCGGCCGGACCCAGAGCCCGTCCCGCGTGATCGGCGACGGCGCCCGGGGATCGAGCAGCAGGTCCAGGAGCGGATCGTCCGACGGCAACTGCTCGTACCGCGTCTCGACCAGGAGGTCCGGCTCCAGGAGGAATCGCCAGAGCGCGGCATGGGAGGCGAGATCTGCCGCATGAACGCGCCTGACCTGGATGTAGCCCTTGTCCTCCCGCTTGCTCCGATAGTGCGCGTAGCCGGTCACCTCGCCGTCGCGTTCGGCGAGCACACAACGCAGCGCGGACGCGTTCGCCGGGCCGGTCGTGACATTGTCGCCACTCACGTACGCCTGCCACCGCTCGTCGTGCTGGAACATCCCCGGCCGGTTCGCTGCCAACCGGTTCCGCAGGTCCGAGCACAACCCGAGCGTCTCGCGCAGGTCGACGGATCTGATCCGTACGTCGTCCACCCCGGCCACCGGCCGCAACTCGCGCGAGGCCTTCGGTACGACGATCGCCTGGTGGTCCGAGGCGAGACCGTACCCGAACCGGCCGTAGATGACCGGCTCGCTCGCGGTCAGCGCGGCGATCGGCTCGGCGCCGGCCTCGTGGATCTCGGTCAGCTGGGCGCGTATCAGGTCACGCAGGATGCCGCGGCGCCGGTGGGTCGGCCGGACGCCGACCAGCGTCACCCCGGCCACCGGGATCTGCGCACCCGGCACGGTCATCGCCAACGAGAAGGTGCCGGTGTGTCCGACGAGCTGCTTCTCGTCGACCGCGACCGTACTTCGCTCCGGCTCCCACACCTGGCGCTCGGCCTCCAGCTGAGCCTCGTTCCAGGGCGCTGCGAACGCCAGGTCGACGAGCTCCACGAGCTCACCCCAGTCACCTTCGAACCGCCCGATCTCGATCGCCATCCCCCTTGCCTACCAGACGACCAGGGCCCAGCACCTCCCCTTTGCCTGGACTGATGAAAACCGTTTTCATATACTCGTCCCCATGACCGCCCAACCGAGAACGTCGTTGTCGCTGCTGGTCGGCCTGTCGACGACGCTGCGCGAACCCGTGCTCGAGGCGATGGTGGACGCCACCACCGTGGCCGTCGTGGTGGACCAGGACGAGCTGCCCGGGCGGGGTGTGCTGTCCTGGCGGGTGTCCGACGCGTCCGGCCCGATCGACTCCGGTGAGTTCACCGTGGGCGACGACTGTGGTGCCTGCCAGCTGATCGAGTCGCTGCTGCCGTTGCTCGAGACCCTGGTCGCACGCCGGCACTGGGATCACGTCGTACTGGCTGCTCCACCGGCGATGGAGGCGCGGCCACTGGTGACCACCCTGGTGACGTCGATGCCCGAGATCGCGGTCGACACGGTCACCTGTGTGGTCGACGCCGTACTGCTGGTCGAGCAACTCTCCGGTGACGAACTCCTGGACGAGCGCGGCCTGGCCCTCGGTGCGCCGGATCGACGCAACGTGGCCGAGTTGACCGCACGGCAGATCGAGTACGCCGACGTGTGCGTGCTGGCCAACGCACACCGCAGCAAGGCGCCGGAGCGGCTGCACAACCTGCTGGTGCATCTGAACCCGCGTACGACGGTCGTCCCAGCCGATCCGGGTGGTGTGCCGAACAGTCCGGTCGCGCGCACCGGGCTCTTCGACTTCGAAGGGGCCGAGGCGTGGGCCGGCGAGCTCGCCACGTCGGACCGGTTGCAGCCCAGCGGGGACGGTGTGACGACAGTGCTGTGGCGGTCGACTCGGCCGCTGCACCCGACCCGGCTGAACGACGCACTCGAGGACATCGTGGACGGCGTCGTACGGAGTCGTGGTGTCGTCTGGCTGGCGAACCGGCCTACCCAGCGGGTGCGGTGGGAGTCCGCCGGGTACAGCGCCTCGCTCGGCACAATCGGCGAGTGGGCCGACACCGAGCACCTCGCCGAGTGCACCGTGGTCGCGACCGGGATGGGGCTGGACCCGGCGCGGCTGCAGGCGATCCTGGACGCCTGCCTGCTGACCGAGTCCGAGCTGGCCACCCTGAACTGGCAGGACCTCGACGACCCGTTCGCGGGCGTGCTTTAGCCGAGCAGTGGAAGGCGGTCCGCGTACGGGCCCAGCATGTCGAGGTCGTCCTCGTCGAGCGGCAGCCGGCCGGTCGCCTTCAGCACGTACGTCGTGGTGTCCCAGGCGATCACGTCCCACGCCTCCGGGCCGAACAGACCGTCCAGCGTCCGCGCGGTGACCTGCAGCGCTTCGGGATCCGGTTCCGGCGCGCCCGGCAGGTCGACGATCAGGTCGAGGTGGTGAACCGTTGCCTCCAGCACCAACGTCGCGACGAAGTCGCGCGCGCGCAGCACGTGCCCCTGCGTCTCGACTCGCCGGCCCTTGTCCACCAAGCCCGCGGTGGCCGCGCGGACGGCGGCCTCGGACAGCTCACGCCAGTGCTGCACGAGCAGAGCCGGTTTCCGGTACGCCGACGCGACGGTCCGGACGAAGCGGGTGTCACCATGCCTTCCTGGCGGGAAATCCTGCCAGTAGGTCACGAAGTCCCGGTCGGGCGGTGCGGCGGCGGGGCTGGCGAACCCCACCAGCGCGCGCTGGGCGTCGTACAGGAGATGGACCAGGAGCGGCCCGACGGCCATCTCCGGGCAGCGGGTGGGGCGGTCGAAGTCGGCATCGTTCAGGCCGTGCACGGTCTCGGTGATCCGGCCGTACGTCCGACCCAGCGTCGCAGCCAACTGCAGCGGCAGTGCTCCTCGCTCGGGCGCCCTCATACCACCCTCCTCGGTCCGCGCTCCTCTCCGAACGTAACCCGAGAACGGTCCGGTGTGTTCCTACGAGCGGGCGATGTCGAGGTGCGAGGCCGCGGCGGCCTCGAGGTGGGTGAGGTCGGAGGAGACGGTGGCGAAGGTGTAACCCTGGCTCAGCCGGCGTTGTGCCGTCTCGCCGTCGGGAGTGTGGATCCCGGCCGCGATCCCGGTCTCCCGCGCCGTCCGCGCGATCAACTCCACCGCCTCCTCGAACGGCCCGGCGACGTCCGGATCGCCCGGGTACCGCGCCCCGACCGACAGGCCGAGGTCCGACGGGCCGACGTACACGCCGTCCAGACCGGGCGTCGCACAGATCTCCGCGACGTTCTTCAACCCGAGCGGGGTCTCGATCATCGCGAGTACGACGGTCGCCGCGTCGGCGTCGGCCGGGACCGGACCGACCCGCAGGGCCGACCGCATCGGGCCGTACGAGCGAACACCGGTCGGCGGGTACTTGGCCGCCTGCACCGCCCGCGTCACGTCCTCGGAGGTGTCCACCAGCGGAACGATCACCCCGGCCGCTCCGGCGTCCAGCGCCCGGCCGATCGGCGTCGGGTGGTTCGCCTCGACCCGCACGAGCCCGACCGACCCGCTCCCGAGCGCGGCGCCCGCGTCCACAGCGAGCAACCCGGTCAGCAGGCCCTGATACCCGATCAGCCCGTGCTGCCCGTCCAGCACGACGTAGTCGTACCCGACCCGCGCGATCCGCTCGGTCGCCACCGGCGCATCCAGCACGACCCAATACCCGACCAGCTTCTCCCGCGCCCGGATCCTGCCGGCGAACTCCTGTGCGCTCACACGTTCTCCTTCGGCACCACCCTAAGGCTTCCGGGCGACGGCGCCGTAGGCCGCGATCGGCCGCGGGTACTCCACCTTGTCGGCATCCGGGCGCCACTCGGTGATCGCGACGAAGCCCGGGTCCACCAGTTCGAGGCCGTCGAAGACCGCCTTGATCTCCTCCTGCGGCCGCGGGATGTAGGGAGTGCCGCCGGTCTTCGCGTAGTTCTCGCACATCTTCACGTAGTAGGGGCTGTCGATCGTGCCGTCCCACAGGGTGAGGTGGCTGCCGGACGGCACCGCGTCCATCACCGTGGAGACGATCCGGCGCATGTCGTCGTACGTGCGCGCGTGGCCGAGCACGCCCATGAACATGACGCCGATCGGTTCGTTGAAGTTCAGCACGTTCCGGGCGTCGGCGACGAGCTGCTCGGTCTCGTGGTAGTCGCAGTCGACGTAGCTCGTCACGCCCTCGGGGGTGGTGTTGACCAGCAGTGCGCGAGCGTGCGTCAGCACCATCGGGTCGTTGTCGACGTACACGATCCTGGCGTCGGGGTGGACGCTCTGGGCCACCTCGTGAGTGTTCTGCATCGTCGGCAGACCGGTGCCGATGTCCAGGAACTGGCGGACGCCGGCCTCGCCGGCCACGTAGCGCACAGCCCGCACGAGGAACTTCCGCGACTCGATCGCCATCGCGGAGATGTCGGGGTCGACGGCCGATCCGGCGTCGCCGGCGACGCGGTCGGCCTCGTAGTGATCCTTGCCGCCCATCCAGTAGTTCCAGATCCGGGCCGAGTGGGGAATGTCGGTGCGGATCTTCGGGATGACGTCCTCGGTCATATGGCGAACTCCTCGGTGTGAAACGGCAGACAACGCTCGGCGGCCGAGCACCAGCGCCCATCGCACAGAGTCGCTGCCGCCCGGCGGACTGTGACAACACAAGATAGCGGTCCGTGACCACCTACGGAACTGCAGCGGCGTCATCAACCCCCTCGAACGCCGCCGTGGCCGGAGCGCGGGCGGCTCAGACCGGGGGAACGCCGTGGCGGCGGGTGCTGAAGTGGCGGTCTTTGGACTGGGCGGCGGCGAGGCGGGCGATCAGGTCGGTGCGAAGGTCTTCCGGTTCGACGATGGCGTCGATGACCAGGTCGGCGGCCAGGCGCAGGATGTCGATGTCGGTCTCGTACTCCTCGCGCAACCGGGAGACGTACTCGACCCGCTCGGTGTCGTCCGCGATCTCCTGGATCTTGTTGTAGTACACGGCGTTGATCGCCGCCTCCGGACCCATCACCGCGATCTTCGCGGTCGGCAGCGCGACACAGGCGTCCGGCGAGAAGCCGGGTCCACACATCGCGTAGAGCCCCGCGCCGTACGCCTTCCGCACGATCACCGAGACCGTCGGTACCGTCGCCTCCGACACCGCGGTGATCATCTTCGCGCCGTGCCGGATGATCCCGGCCCGTTCGACCTCGCTGCCGATCATGAACCCCGGTACGTCGCACAGGTACACCAGCGGCACGTTGAACGCGTCGCACAACCAGATGAACCGGGCCGCCTTGTCCGCCGAGTCGACGAACAGCACACCGCCTTTGACGGCCGGCTGGTTCGCCACGATCCCGATCACCTGACCGGCCAGCAACCCGAACCCGGTGACGATCTCCGGCGCGTACGACGGCTTGACCTCGAAGAACGTGTCCGCGTCGACGATCGCGTCGATCACGTCGTGGATGTCGAACCCGACACTCTCCTCGGCCGGCACCAGGTCCCGGGTGAAGTCCCGGGCCGGCGGCGAGGCGTCGTACGACGGCGGCCGCGACTGCCACGAACCGGGCAGGTAGGAGAAGTACTGCTTGGCCAGCTCGATCGCCTCGGTGTCGTCGGCCGCGAGCAGGTCGCCGCAGCCGGACACCGTGGTGTGCATCCGGGCGCCGCCCATCTCCTCCAGTGTCACCTTCTCGCCGACCACCATCTCGGCCATCCGCGGCGACCCCAAGTACATCGAGGCGTTGCCGTCGACCATGATCACGACGTCGCAGAACGCCGGGATGTACGCCCCGCCGGCGGCGGACGGGCCGAACAGGCAGCAGATCTGCGGCACCTTGCCGGACAGCGCGACCTGGTTGTGGAAGATCCGCCCGGCGCCGCGACGACCGGGGAAAAGCTCCACCTGGTCGGTGATCCGCGCGCCGGCGGAGTCGATCAGCCAGAAGATCGGCAGCTCGTCGCGGATCGCCACCTCGGTGATCCGGACCATCTTCTCCACCGTCCGGGCACCCCACGAGCCGGCCTTCACGGTCGGGTCGTTGGCCACGATCAGCGCCGGGCGGCCGTCGACCAGGGCGCGGCCGGTGACCACGCCGTCGGCCGGCAGGCCGGGTTTCAGCGCGTTCGCGAGCTGGGCGTCCTCGACGAAACTGCCCTCGTCGACGAGCAGCGCGATCCGGTCCCGCACGTAGAGCTTGTTCTGCGCCGCGAGCTTCGCCGCCGCCTTCTCCGGCGGAGCCAATGTCGCTTCCCGGGCAACCTTGACCTCGGTCCAGTGGTCGCCGGTCATGGGGCCTCCCGGCCTGGACTGAGGAGCGATGCGACGAGGGAAGGCCGGGAGCCAGAGCCCCATGACCCGCCGCGCCGGAGGCGTGGCATCAGTACGGTCATGCGGCCATCATTCCACTGGGAGGCCGAGGGCCCGGGCGATCAGCATGCGCTGGACTTCCGAGGTGCCCTCGCCGATCTCGAGGATCTTGGCGTCCCGGTAGAACCGGGTCACCGGGTACTCCTCCATGAAGCCGTAGCCGCCAAACACCTGGGTCGCGATCCGGGTAGCGGTCACCGCGGACTCGGTCACGTACAACTTCGCCACCGACGCCGCCTGCTTGAACTCCTGCCTCGGCGCGCCCGCGTCCTTCAGCGCCGCGGCCCGGTAGACCAGCAGCTCGGCCGCGTCCGCCATCACCTTCAGGTCGGCGATCTGGAACGCCACCCCCTGCTTCTGCCCGATCGGAACCCCGAACGTCCTGCGCTCACCGGCGTACTGGATCGACATCTCCAGGCAGGCCCGGATGCACCCGAGCGCGACGGCCGCGATCGCGACCCGGCCGTCGTCCAGGGTGGCGAGGAACTGCGCGAACCCCTTGCCCCGCTCACCCAGCAGGTTCGCCGCCGGCACGCGGCAGCCGGTGAACGACAGCGGGTGCGTGTCGGAGGCGTGCCAGCCGAGCTTGTCGTACGCCGCTTCGGCCACGAAGCCCGGCGTACCACTCGGGACGATGATCGCGGAGATCTCGGCCTTCCCGTCCGGCCTCTCGCCGGTCCGCGCGGTCACCGTCACACACGAGGTGATGCTGGACCCCGAGTTGGTGATGAACTGCTTCGCGCCGTCGATCACCCACTCGTCGCCGTCGAGCACGGCCCGGGTCCTGGTCGCGCCGGCGTCCGATCCCGAATCCGGTTCGGTCAGCCCGAACCCGGCCAGCGCCCGGCCGGCCACCAGGTCCGGCAGCCACTGCTGCTTCTGCTCGTCACTGCCGAAGGTGAGGATCGGGTTGATCCCGAGCCCGACCGCGGCCTCCAGCGTGATGCCCATCGACTGGTCGACCCGGGAGATCTCCTCGATCGCCACGCACAGGCTGGTGAAGTCGCCGCCGGAACCGCCGTACTCCTCCGGCGCGGTCAGCCCGAACAGCCCCAGCCGGCCCATCTTCTGCACGACCTCGACCGGGAAGTAGTGCTTGCGGTCCCACTCCGCGGCGTGCGGGGCGATCTCCGCCTCGGCGAAGTCGCGCACGCTGTGCCGGAACTCGCGGTGCTCCTCGGACAGTTCGAACATGACGCACTCCCTCGTGCTTGACGCTTACGTAAACGTAAAGCACGCTGGGGTGCGTGCACAATATCCCGGTGCCCGCGCAAACCTGGTCGATCGCCGAACTGGCGGCCGAGTACGACGTCACCCTGCGCACGATCAGGTTCTACGAGGACCGCGGCCTGCTCACCCCGGAACGCCGCGGTACCGTGCGGGTTTACCACCCGCGCGACAAGGTCCGCCTGGGCCTGATCCTGCGCGGCAAGCGCCTCGGCTTCTCACTCGACGAGATCGCCACCATCGTCGACATGTACGACGCCGAACCGGGTGAGGAAGGGCAACTCGTCTACCTCCTCGACCAGATCACCACCCGCCGAGCCGAACTCGAACAACGCCGCCGCGACATCGACGAAACCCTCCGCGAACTGGCCGAAGTGGAAGCCCGCTGCAAGGCCGACCTCAAGACCCTCCGCGCCCGCTGACCCGTCGTGGAGGGGTGAGAGGTATCTAGCTGAGGGGTTTGACCCAGCGGGACCATTCGGGCTGGGGTGCGTAGCCGGCGGTGGTCCAGATGCCGTGGGCCTCGGCGTTGTCGTCGAGCACCATGGCGTCGGCCCGGGTGCCGCCGTAAGACGTGAAGCGCTCCTCGGCCAGCGCGACCAGCCGGCGGGCGATGCCTTGGCGGCGGTGGGTCGGGGCGACCGCCAGCCGGTAGAGGTGGCAGCGCCAGCCGTCCCAGCCGGCGATGACCGAGCCGACGACCATGTCGTTGTCGACGGCAAGGATCAGCGCGGCCGGGTCGCGGTCGATCAGGCGCAGTACGGCGTCGGCCGAGTCCGGCGGGCGGTGCGAGTCCTCAGCGGCAGAAGCCCAGAATTTCATCACGTCCTCGGCATCGGCCGCGGCGGCGTTGCGATACTCGACCATCAGTCGGCGGTCCGGAAGGTACGGCGGTAGTCATGTGGCGGCATGCCCACCACTCTACGGAAGTCAGCTAGACGGCGACGGCTGAGGCTTGGAGGGTGGCTTGGTAGCGGGTCAGGGCCAGGTCGGCCAGTCGGGGGTCGGCGCCGAGGGGGCCGCTGACGAAGTGGCCTCCCGCGAGGCGGCGGACCTTGTCGGCGAAGAAGCCGGGGGCCAGCAGGTACGTCGCTACGGCCACGCGACCCGGTGTGCGGGCCAGGACCGACGTGAGGTGCTCGCCGGCACCGGAGACGTAGCCGACGTCGACCGGGCGGTCGACCCGCGCCGACAGCAGGGCCGCCGTTTCCGAGCAGTCGTCGAGGGCACGGCGGTCGGAGGATCCGGCCGCGGCCATCACCACACGGTCGACGCGACCGAGGTCACCGAGCCGGTCGGCGAGGATCTCCGCGAGCACCGGGTCCGGACCCAGGGCGGGAGCCGCCTGGACCCGGCCGGGCCGGCGGTCGACCTCGGCCGCGACGTCGACGTACACGTGGTAACCGCTGCTCAACAGCAACGGCACCACGACCGCTTGATTGCTCTCAGCAACCACACGCCCGACCAGCGCGGGCAGCGCCGGGACGTCCACGTCCACGAAGCCCAGGGAGACCGGTACGTCGGGGCGCCGCCGGGCCATCAGGCGGACCAGTTCGCGGACCTCGCGGATGCCCCGGGGGTCCGCCGTACCGTGCGCCGCCGCGATCAGGTCGACCCCACGCGGCTGCACGCCGGTCGTCAGCCGGCGGATCCGGTCCGCACGCCGGCGATCCAGTTCCTCACTCATGACGCCACCCCGGCCGATTCGACCGCGAGGCGGTAGCCCCGTCGTACCACCGTCCGGACCAGTTCCGGCCGGCCGACCGCCGTACGCAGTCTGTTCACCGTGACCTCCACCGCGTGTACGTCCTCAGCACCAGGAAGCACCGCGAGCAGCTCCGGTCGCGACACCACATCACCACCGGCCGCGACGAGAGCGGCCAGTACGGCGCGCGGCCCCGGGCCGAGTGGCAGCACCACACCGTCCAGGACCGCGGCACCACCACGAATCACCAGTTGCCCGAACTCGGTCTCGATCGAGCGCGCGTTGTCGTCGGTGAGCCGATCGGTCACGATCCGGATCAACGCACCCAGCCGGAACCGGTCCGGGACCAACGGCTCCAGTCCCAGCGCGTGAAAGGGCGCGGCAGTCACCGGCCCGACGCACGCGTTCAGCACCCGTCCCGTCCGCAGTGACGTGACCAGAGCGTCGTGCTGACCGGACAACGCCGCCGCGTCCAGCATCGCCTGCGCGCCCGGCGCCGACGTGTGCACGACCGCGTCCACCGCACCGGACGAGATCTGCCCGATCATCCGCTCGACCAGTGCCGGATCCGGCGCCGGACCCCAGCGGTACACCTCGAGCCCGCGCACCGACGCGCCGGCGGACCGCAGCGCCTCCTGCAGACCGGGGTCCGACAGACCGTGCAGTTGTACGACGATCTTCCGGCCCTCGACCCCTTGGTCGCGAAGCCACTCCACCACCTCGGCCGTCGTCTCCGACCGGGCCGACCAGTGCTCGACCAGCCCGGCAGCCCGGATGGCGCCCCGGGCCTTCGGACCGCGGGCGAGGATGCGCGCCTGCTCCAGCGTGCCGAGCAGGTCGGCGGCGAGCCCGGCGGTGTCGGCGGCCTCGACCCAACCGCGGAAGCCGACCGCGGTGGTGACGACGACGTCGTCCGGCGGGTTCGCGATCACCCGCCGGGTCGCCTCGATCAGCGCGTGGTCGTCGGCGACCGGCACGATCTGCAGGGTCGGCGCGTGCAGCACCTTCGCACCCCGGCGCTCGAACGCGGCGATCAGGTCCTCCGCGCGACGGTGCGCGGTGATCGCGATCGTGCAGCCGCTCAACGGCCCCGGCTTACTGTTCACCGACGAGCACCTGTCCGTCGACGATCTCCACCGGATACACCGGCAACGACACCGAGGGGTCGTCCAGGCAGACACCGGTGCGCAGGTCGAAGACCTGCTTGAACATCGGCGAGGCCACCGTGTGTACGTCGCCCCGGGTGCCGACGATGCCGCGCGACATCACGTTGGCTCCGCTGAACGGATCCTGGTTGCCGACGGCAAACACCGATCCGTCGTGAGTGCGGAACAGCGCGATCTGCACGTCGCCGACCAAGGCGGCGACCCCACGCTCCGGCAGCAGCACGTCGTACCGGCAGACCACGGTCCGGCTCATCGCAGTGAGACTCATCGGCGTACCTCCAATCGGGGGCCGGCCAGCAGCACCGGCTCCAGCTGTCCGCGCTCCGCCGGGGTGGCCGGCCGCGGCTGGTTGCGCTCGACCACGTATCGCAGGTCGGCGTCGGGCTGGTCCGGTGCGTTCACGAACGAGACGAACCGGGCCAGCTTGTCGGGGTCGTTGAGGGTGGCGCGCCACTCGTCGACGTAGGAGTCGACGTGCTTGGCCATCGCCGCGTCCAGGTCCGCGGCGATCCCGAGGCTGTCGTTCAGGACGACGTCGCGGACGTGGTCGAGTCCGCCCTCGATCTCGCTGATCCAGACCGACGTCCGCTGCAGCCGGTCGCCGGTGCGGATGTAGTACATGAGGAACCGGTCGATCGCCCGGAACAGCTCCTCGTCGCTGAGGTCCGAGGCGAGCAGCTCGGCGTGCCGCGGGGTCATCCCGCCGTTGCCGCCGACGTACAGGTTCCAGCCCTTCTCGGTCGCGATCACGCCGACGTCCTTGCCGCGCGCCTCGGCGCACTCGCGGGCACAGCCGGACACCCCGAGCTTGAGCTTGTGCGGCGACCGCAGCCCGCGGTAGCGAAGTTCCAGCGCGATCGCCATCCCGACCGAGTCCTGGACGCCGTACCGGCACCAGGTGGAGCCGACACACGACTTCACCGTCCGCAGTGCCTTGCCGTAGGCGTGCCCGGACTCGAAGCCGGCGTCGACCAGCCGCTTCCAGATCGCCGGCAGCTGCTCGATCCGGGCGCCGAACAGGTCGACCCGCTGGCCGCCGGTGATCTTGGTGTAGAGGCCGAAGTCGCGGGCCACCTCGCCGATCGTGATCAGGCCCTCGGGGGTGATCTCGCCACCCGGGATCCGGGGTACGACGGAGTACGTGCCGTCCTTCTGCAGGTTGGCCATCACGTGGTCGTTGGTGTCCTGCAGCGTCGCCCGCTCGCCTTCGAGCACGTGACCGGCCGGGTCCAGGCTGGCCAGGATCGACGCGACCACCGGCTTGCAGATGTCGCAGCCGCGGCCGGTGCCGTGCCGCTCGACGATCTCGCTGAACGTCCGCAGCCCGGTCACCCGGACCACGTCGAACAGCTCGGCCCGGGACAGCGCGAAATGCTCGCACAGCGCCTTGCTGACCTCGACGCCGGCCTTGGTGAGCTCGGAGTTCAGCAGGTTCTTCACGATCGGCAGGCAGGAACCGCAGCTGGTGCCGGCCTTGGTCTTGCCGCACACCGACTTGATGTCGGTGCAGCCTTCGTCCCGTACGGCGCACCGGATCGTGCCGGCCGAGACGTTGTTGCAGGAGCAGACCGGCGCGTCGTCCGGGAGTTCGAGTTTGACCGGCCCGGCACCCTCGGGCAGCAGGAACGCCGCCGGGTCCGCACCGAGCTCGCGGCCGACCATCGGGCGGAGGCCGGAGTACGCCGACGCGTCGCCGACCAGGATGCCGCCGAGCAGGGTCCGGGCGTCGTCGGACAGAACCAGCTTCTTGTAGACACCCGCGATCGGGTCGGCGTACACGATGTCGAGCGCGCCGTCCGTCGTACCGAAGGCGTCGCCGAAGCTGGCCACGTCGACACCGAGCAACTTCAGCTTTGTCGAGGTGTCCGCACCCGGGAACGTGGCCTCACCGCCGAGCAGCCGGTCGGCGACGATCTCGGCCATCGTGTAGCCGGGGGCAACCAATCCCCAGACCCGGCCTTCGATACAGGCGACCTCACCGATCGCCCAGACACCGGGCACCGACGTCCGGCAGGCGTCGTCGACCACGACACCACCGCGCTCGCCGATGTCCAGACCGGCCTCGCGGGCGAGCTCGTCCCGCGGCCGGACGCCGGTCGCGAACACCACCACGTCGGCCGGCAGATCGGGGCCATCGGCAACGGCCATCGCCCGGGCCGCGCCCTGCGACGTCAGTTTGACCCGGGTGCACTGCGTCGACACCAGCACCTCGACGTCGAGTCCCTCGATCAGCCGGGCCAGCGCGGCACCGCCGCCCTCGTCCACCTGCAGCGGCATCAGCCGCGGCGCGAACTCGACCACCTTGGTCGCCGCGCCGAGGGCCTGGAGCGCGCCGGCGGCCTCGAGACCGAGCAGACCGCCGCCCACCACGACACCGTGGACGTCCTTGCCCTCGCTCTTGAGCCGCTCGACGTACACCCGCAGCGCGGCCACGTCGTCGACGGTCCGGTAGACGAAACAGCCTTGGGCGTCGTTGTTCTTCACCGGCGGCACGAACGCCGACGACCCCGTCGCCAGGACCAGTTCGTCGTACCCGATCCGCTCGCCGCGCGCGGTCGTCACGGTCTTGGCCGCCGGGTCGAACGACGTGACCTGCACACCCTTGCGCAACGTCACCGCCGGGTCGTCCCACAGTTCCGGGTCACCGAGCGAGAGGTCGTGCGGGTCGCGGCCGGAGAAGTAGCTGGTCAGCGCGACCCGGTCGTACGGCAGCCGCGGTTCCTCGGCCAGCACGGTGATCCGCCACTCGGTCCCGGTGTCGCGGGAACGCAGCGCCTCGACCAACCGGTGAGCGACCATTCCTCCGCCCACCACCACTACGTGCCGGGCCTTGTTCAGCTCTGTCATCGTCGCCCTCCTGGCTGGAACTGGTTCGGTCTCGCCGCGGCGGAACCGGTCGAGCAGATCGCCGACGGCGCCGGTGCAACTGCCGCACCCGGTCGTCGCCCGCGTCGTCGCGGCGATGCCGGCGACACTGTCGGCACCTCCCCGCCAGGCCGCCTCGATCGCGGCCCTGGTGACCCCGTTGCACCGGCAGACGGTGGCCACCTTCTTCTTCGGTACGTCGGGAGCCGCCAGCAGCCCCTCGGCCGCGACCGGCGTACCGCGGTCCGCCAGCAGCACCAGTTCGGCGGCCACGTCTGGAGCGCCGACCGCGACGGCCGATCGCACGATGCCGTCCCGCAGTACGGCGCGGACGTACCGCTCGCCGTCCTCGAGCCGCACCACCTCGCCGTCCTCGTCCTTGTTGCCGAGGACAAGCACATCGAGTCCGCCCGCGGTCAGCCGCACGACGTCGTAGTCCGGCGCAGGCGTGGCCGCCTCGACCGGCCCGTCGCCCAGGCCGTCCCGGCCGGCCAGCCCGGCCGCGAGTGATTCCGCCTGCGACCAGGCGGACGCGACCGTGCCGGTGACGAGGCCGTCGATCTCGGCGCAGTCGCCGATCGCGTGGACCCGCGGGTCGCCGGGACTCGTCAGCGTCCGGTCGACGACGATGCCGCCGGTCGGCCCGATGGGTAGGCCGGCGGCGAGGTTGGTCCGCGGCTTCACGCCGCACGCGACGACGAGCAACTCGCCGAAGACCTGCCGGCCGCCGCGCAGCCGCAGCGCCCGGAACCGCTCGTCCCGCAGCTCGGTCCCCTCCAGGGTCGTGTTGAGCAGCACCTCGACGCCCAGTTCCCGGACCGCCCGGGTGATTCGGCGGCCGGCGGTGAGCCGGATCGTCCTGTCCAGCAGGGCTTCGCCGTCGTGCACCAGCGTCACCGCGACACCACGCTCACGCAGTGCGCACGCCGTCTCGACACCGAGCACTCCTCCGCCGAGCACGACGGCACGCCGTACCCGCGAAGCTTCCTCGACGATCGCCCGTGCGTCGGCCGCGGACCGCAGCGTGTGAATCCCGGCCGCGTCCGGGACACCCTTCGGAACGACCGGCGTCGCACCCGTCGCGAACACCAGCCGGTCGTAGGGCCACTCGGCACCGGACGTGTCCGTGACCAGACGCCGCGAGCGGTCCACCCGGGCCGCAGTCGAGACCTCTTCGGAGCCGACGACCGGCTCGGCCGCGCGACCGGCGACGTACTCGGTCAGCCTGCCGCGGTTGTACGAACCCTCGTCGCCGAGGACGGTCACGTCGTACGACGGAAGCAGCCCGGCCAGTCGCCGGCCCGCCATGCCGCCCCCGATGATCACCACGCGGTCGGTCATGGGGCCTCCCGGCCTGGACTGAGGAGCGGAGGGAGCGAAGCGACCGGAGCGACGAGGGAAGGCCGGGAGTCAAAGCCCCATGACCCCGCCGCCGCCGGAGGCGCGGCCAAAAGCACAGCTGTGACTTCGACGGCACAGGCCTTGAACTCGGGCATCCGGGACACCGGGTCGAGCGCGTCGTTGGTGAGCTCGTTGACCGCGCCGGCACCGCTGTAGTGGAACGGCACGAACACCGTGTCCGGACGGACGTCGGGCGTCACCCGGGCCGGAAGAACCATCGAACCGCGAGCGGTGCGCAGCCGGACCGGGCGCCCGTCGGCGATGCCCAGCTGGGCGGCGACCCGCGGGTGGATCTCGGCGAACACCTCGGGCTCGGCCTCGTCCAGCTCCACCACCCGGCGGGTCTGGGCACCGCTCTGGTAGTGCTGCAGCAGCCGGCCGGTGATCAGGTAGATCGGCGCCGTCTCGTTCAGGTCGTCCGCGACCGGCCGGTGGTCGACCGCGACCACGTGCGCGCGGCCGTCCGGCGTACTGAAGGAGTCCGCGAACAGCCTCGGCGTACCCGGGTGTCCCTCGGACGGGACCGGCCAGTAGAGCGCCTCGCCCGCGTCGATCCGGTCCCAGGTGATGCCGGAGTAGTCGGCCTTGCCGCCCTTGCTGGCGAGCCGCAACTCCTCGAACACCTCGGCCGGATCGGTCGAGAAGGGCACGCTGCCGAGGCGCTCGGCCAATCCCGCGAAGATCGCCAGGTCACTGCGCACCTCACCCGGCGGCGTGATGGCGGCCCGACGGCGGATCACCCGGCCCTCGAGCGAGGTCATCGTGCCCTCTTCCTCGGCCCACTGCGTGACGGGGAAGACGACATCCGCCAGCAGAGCGGTCTCGGAGGGTACGACGTCCGCCACGACCAGCAGATCCAGAGCGGCAAGACGCTCCCGGACCGAGGCCAGTCGTGGAGCCGACACGAGCAGGTTGCTGCCGTGGACCAGCAGGGCCTTCGGGCCACCCGCAGTACCGAGAGAGTTGATGAGCTCCACCGCGCTCTTCCCCGGACCCGGAAGGCTCGAGGGGTCCACGCCCCAGACGGACGCGACGTGAGCGCGTGCGGCCGGGTCTGCGATGCTCCGGTAGCCAGGGAGCTGGTCGGCCTTCTGGCCGTGTTCCCGGCCGCCCTGGCCGTTGCCTTGACCGGTGATGCAGCCGTACCCGCTGCCAAGCCGACCGGGCAGTCCCAGCGCCAGAGCCAGGTTGATGCAGGCCGTCACCGTGTCGGTGCCCTTGCTGTGCTGCTCCGCGCCGCGGCCGGTCAGGATGAACGCACCAGCGCCGCCGTGCACGGGTGCCGCTGAGGCCAACGCCCGCGCCGCCCGCCGGATCGTCGTGGCCGGTACGCCGGTGACACGCTCCGCCCGCTCGGGCCACCAGGAGGCGGTCGAACGGAACAGCACATCAGGGTCGTCGGTCCGCTCGGCCAGGTACGCCGTGTCGGCGAGACCCTCCTGCAGTACGACGTGGGTCAGCGCGAGCACCAGGGCCAGGTCCGTCCCCGGGGTCGCCTGGAGGTGGATGCCGGCGCCGTCCTCGGTCAGTGTGGCGGTCGCCGTACGGCGCGGGTCGACGACCAGAAGCCCACCCGAGTCGCGTACGCCTTGCAGGTGTGAGACCGCCGGCGGCATCGTCTCGGCGATGTTGCTGCCGACCAGCAGGACGGCGCCGGCTCCGGCCACGTCGGCCAGCGGGAACGGCAGCCCCCGGTCGATCCCGAAGGCGCGGTTCGTCGCGGCTGCCGCGGACGACATGCAGAACCGGCCGTTGTAGTCCACGTTCGCGGTTCGCAGCGCCACCCGGGCGAACTTGCCCAGCGCGTACGCCTTCTCGTTGGTCAGCCCACCGCCGCCGAAGACCGCGATCGCGTCGTTGCCGTGCTCGGCCTGCAACGCCTTGATCCGATCGGCGACAAGGTCCAGGGCCTCGTCCCAGGTGGCCGGCACCAGGTCGCCGGCCGCGTCCCGGACCAGCGGGGTGGTGAGCCGGTCCGGCACGGTCAGCACCTCGGCAGCCGTCCAGCCCTTCCGGCACAACCCGCCCTTGTTGGTCGGGAAGTCGCGGGGCCGCACCTCCACCGCACCCGGCCGGTCGACCGGGTGCAGCGAGGTCGCGCACTGCAGAGCGCAGTACGGACAATGGGTGGGGACTCCGGTCATGGGGCCTCCCGGCCTGGACTGAGGAGCGGAGGGAGCGAAGCGACCGGAGCGACGAGGGAAGGCCGGGAGCCAAAGCCCCATGACCGGCCGCGCGGCAGCGCGGCATTCAATACGGTCACACGCGCTCCTGGCTGAGCGGGCCACCCTTGCGCAGGTAGCAGAAGTACGTCACCAGCAGGCAGACCACGTAGAAGCCGCAGAAGACGTACAGCGCCGGGATCAGCGAGCCGTAGCTGCTCGTGGACATCGCGAACCCGCGCGGGACCAGGAAGCCGCCGTACGCACCGACCGCGGAGGCGATGCCGATGCAGGCCGCCGCCTCCCGCCGGGCCCGGCCCGGGTCCCCCGGCGTGGTCAGCCGGAACACCGCCGGGATCATCCGGTACGTCGACCCGTTGCCGGCGCCGCTGGCGACGAACAGGACCAGGAAGCTGATCAGGAACGCGGTGAAGCTTCCCGCGTTCAGCGACGCGATCGCCGACAGGATGCCCAGGCCCATCACCACGAAGGCGCAGACCGTCACCCAGGCGCCGCCGAGCTTGTCGGACAGCTTGCCGCCGAACGGCCGGGCGACCGAGCCGACCAGCGCACCGAGGAAGGCGACGTGGGACAGCGTGATGTCCGGGAACGTGGTCTTGATCAGCAGCGGGAACGCGGCGCCGAAGCCGATGAACGAGCCGAACGTGCCGATGTAGAGGAAGGAGATGATCCAGGTGTGCGGCCGCTTCGCCGCCGCGATCGACGTACGGAACGACGAGTTCGCGACGGACAGGTTGGCCATCAGCTTCCAGGCCAGGAACGCGGCGAGCAGGATCAGCGGGATCCACATCAGCCCGGCCCGGTTCAGCGACAGGCCGGCGCCCAGCACGATCATCACCGGCACCACCAGTTGGACCACCGCGACACCCAGGTTGCCGCCGGCCGCGTTCACGCCGAGCGCGAAGCCCTTCTCCTTCTCCGGGTAGAAGAACGAGATGTTCGTCATACTGCTGGCGAAGTTGCCGCCGCCGACACCCGCGGTGGCCGCGACCAGGACCATCAGCCAGAACGGCGTGTCCGGCCGGGTCATGAAGTAGGACAGACCGGCGGTCGGGATCAGCAGCAGCAGCGCGGACACGATGGTCCAGTTCCGGCCGCCGAACCGCGGTACGGCGAACGTGTACGGCAGCCGCAGGGTCGCGCCGACCAGGCTGGGCAGCGCGACCAGCCAGAACAGCTGGTCGGTGGTGTAGGTGAAGCCGGCCCTCGGCATCGAGACGACCACGATGCTCCACAGCTGCCAGACGGAGAAGCCGAGGAACTCGGCGAAGATCGACGGCCACAGGTTGCGCCGTGCGACCGCCCGGCCCTTCTCGGCCCAGAACGTGGCGTCCTCGGGATCCCAGACATCGATCCAGCGTCCGCGCCGCGGCGCCTCGACCGTCCCCACAGCGCCGCTTCCGTCGCGGGTGGTGACGGCTCCCGGTCGTGCCTCGAGCGTCATCGCAAGTCTCCGATCATCCGACCTCACTGATTAGGCCAGGACGCTATGACCGGGGTGTTTCCACGTAGTCATCTTGTTGTTACGCCGCCGAAACGGCTCGCGCACACCCATCGACGGGCGGTGAGAGAAGAAACCCGCCGGCTGGGTACTGTGCTGGCTCCGGGGCCGGCTCTGGGGCAGGTTCTGGGTGGGTGCGACCGGCGAGGGGACGACGGTGAAACAGACTGAGCAGACCACCGGCGAGGCAGGTCCGGACAGCGGTGCCGCGGGCCGGGGCGGGCGGACCGGCGGACGCTGGGCGTGGCGGGCCGCGATCGCCGCCGTACTGATCGGCTGGCTGGTGCTGGCCTCGCTCGGCGGCCCGACGGTCGGGAAGCTGAGCGAGGTCCAGGAGAACGACAACGCCGGTTTCCTGCCCGAACAAGCCGAGTCCACGGTGGTCAGCAACGAGGCCGCGAAGTTCGTCGACTCCACCGCCCTGCCGTACTTCGTCCTGATCGAACGCGACGCCGGCATCACCCCGGCCGATCTGGCCGAGGCGAACGCGTTCCTCGGCAAGGTGCCGACGCTGGACCTCGGCAACGGCAAGACGATCGGTGACTACCTCGCCTCACCGGCCAAGACGGTGATCCCGTCGGAAGACCGGAAGGCGCTGCTGCTCACCGTCGAACTGGACGGTGACCGCGCCGACGAAGTGGTCACCGAGGGCGTGACGGTGCTGTACGCCGCGGCCGACGCGATGCGGACCGAGATCAAACAGGACCTCACCCCGACCGGTGTCCAGGTCTACGTGACCGGCCCGGGCGGCGTGTTCGCGGACTTCGTCGTCGCCTTCAGCGGGATCGACGGGATCCTGCTCGGCGTCGCGCTCGCCGTGGTGTTCGTCATCCTGCTGTTCGTCTACCGCAGCCCGATCCTGCCGATCGCCGTCCTGCTCACCGCCGTCTTCGGCCTCGCCCTCGCAGCGCTGGTGGTGTATCCGCTGGCCAAGAACGGCGTACTCGAACTGAACGGGCAGAGTCAGGGCATCCTGTTCATCCTCGTCGTCGGTGCTGCGACCGACTACTCGCTGCTGCTCGTCTCCCGTTACAAAGAGGAGCTGCACGACTACACCAGCAAGTATCAGGCGATGCGGATTGCGTGGCGGGCGTCGATCGAGCCGATCGCGGCCAGCGCGGCCACCGTCATCCTCGGTCTGCTCTGCCTGCTGCTCTCCCAACTCGGCAGCACCAAAGGCCTCGGCCCGGTCGGCGCCATCGGTATTGCCGGTGCCCTGGTTGCCTCGATGAGCTTCCTGCCCGCGGTCCTGCTCGCCCTCGGCCGGCGGATCTTCTGGCCGTCGATCCCCCGCGTCGACCACGTCCACGCCCGCGACCAGGTCGGCGGCCGCCGCCTGTGGGGACGCGTGTCCGGCCTGGTCGGCCGCAGCCCGCGCAAGGTCTGGGCCGTCACCGCGCTGGCGCTGCTCGCGTGTGCCGCGTTCCTGCCGACGTTCAAGGCCAGCGGCATCGCGCAGGAAGACATCTTCCTCGACAAGGTCGAGTCCGTCACCGGTCAGGAGGAACTCGCCAAGCACTTCGACGCCGGCGCCGGCACGCCGGTCCAGATCCTCACCCCGGTCGCCCAGGCCGACCAGGTCGTCCGGACCGCAGCACAGGTCGACGGTGTCGGTACGGCGTCCGCCTCGGCGGCTCCCGGCGTACCGCCGAAGGTCGTCGACGGCAAGGTACTGGTCCAGGCCACCCTGCAGGTCGCGGGCGACTCACCGGAGGCCACGAAGGTGGTCGAGCACCTGCGCACCGAACTCGACAAGGTCAGCCCCGAGATCCTGGTCGGCGGCACCACCGCGATCAACCTGGACGTGCTGGACGCCAGCGAGCGCGATCTGCGGGTGATCATCCCGGCCATCCTGGCGGTGATCTTCCTCGTTCTGATGCTGTTGCTGCGCTCGATCGTGGCGGCCGTCCTGCTGGTCGTCGCGAACGTCATCTCGTTCGGGGCCACCGTCGGGGTGAGCGCACTGATGTTCAACCACGTGTTCGGCTTCCCCGGCGCGGACCCGAGCATCCCGCTGTACGCGTTCGTCTTCCTGGTCGCACTCGGTATCGACTACTCGATCTTCCTGATGACCCGGGTCCGGGAGGAATCGCAGGAGCAGGGCACCAGACCCGGCATCCTGATCGGCCTGGCCGTCACCGGCGGCGTGATCACCTCGGCCGGCGTGGTGCTCGCGGCGACGTTCTCGGCACTCGCCGTACTCCCGATCCTGTTCCTGGTCCAGATCGCCTTCATGGTCGCCTTCGGCGTCCTCCTCGACACCACCGTCGTCCGCTCTCTCCTCGTCCCCGCCCTCGCCTACGACATCGGCAAAAAAGTCTGGTGGCCCAGCAAGTTGGCGAGGTAGAGGAAGGCAGACAGGAGGGCGGAAGGAAAGGAAGGAAGGACTTTCCCACGCGACCGCTACGCTCGCTATCGCTCGCCCGCAGCCGCTCCCACCCGCCCAATCGTGCGCGCTATCGCGCTTCATCGACCGCCCCGTGAGGTGCCGGACCACCGAGAACTTGCACGGTGATCGCACGGCGACTGGAAACGAGCGCGCTCGACGCGCGGTCATCGACAACACCCTGCCGCCGGCGCCAGGTTTGGGGAATCGATCAATGCCTATTGCCTGTGCGATCCTCATCGGCGCCGCAGTTGTCTTTACTGCCATGCAGATACGGAGCATGTAAGAAGTGTCGGAGGTTTGGTAGCTCAGGTTCCTGGGCGTGGCGAGGTGGTGGCGCATGGCTGCCGAGGCGTCGAAGCCTGACGCGGGTTGCCGATGGAACCCACGCCACCTCGTCCACACTGCCGGACGCACCACAGGCGAGCCGGATTCAGACAGCTCCGGCAGCACAACCGCGCCCAGGACACCTCCGGTTGCACTAAAGAGCGGATTCCCCCACTATAGTGCGATCATCCGTACTATAGTCTTCATATCACTACTTTTGTGAGACGGGAGCTGAGATGGACCTGGCTCGGCCAATCAGCACGGTGGTCCCGACCCTGGACGGTCCTGTGCTGGCGGCGCTCGCCCGCACGACCCAGCCCTTGACGGGGCGCCGGGTCCATCAGCTTGCCGAGACCGGCAGCGAATCCGGCGTACGTAAGGTCTTGACCAGGCTGGTCGACACCGGTCTCGTCACGGCAACAGCCGCAGGCCCGAGCCGCCTGTACGTGCTGAACCGCAAGCACCTGGCCGCGGCCGCCGTCCTGGAGCTCGTCTCGCTACGCGGAAAGCTGATCCGCAGCATGGCCGAGGCTGTCCAGAAATGGGAGGAACTCCCGGTCCATGCCAGCGTCTTTGGCTCAGTAGCCCGAGGCGATGCTGACCTCGACAGCGACGTCGACCTTCTCGTGGTGCATACGGCGGACGACTCATCGACCGCCCTGCCCGACCAGATCGCGCTGCTGGCCGAGCAGGTCCACGAGTGGACGGGCAACTTCCTGCAGACCTACGCCATCAGCACCGACGAGCTGGCCAACCATCTCCGAACTGGCGAGCCGATCGTGAACGAGTGGCTCCGCGACTGCATCACCGTCTACGGTTCCGAGTTCCGCCGCCTCCACACCGAGATCACCAGGAACGTGATGAGCCAATGAGCCCGACCAAAGGTCGAACCCAGGATTGCAACCGGGCACAGGCCCACGTCCGATTGAACCAGGCTCGGGCCTTCCTCGATGTTGCCGAGCTGGTCGAGAGCGAGGAAAACAACCTCGCCACCGACCACGTCTCCGCGGCCCTTGCAGTGCTCGCCGGGATCGCCGCAGCCGATGCCGCCTGCTGCACTGCGCTCGGGTACCGATCACGCGGCCAAGACCACCGCCAGGCGCTCGCCCTTGTGTCGCAAGCCGGTTCCGACGGCAAAGCGATGTCACGTGCGCTCACCCAACTGCTCGACCTCAAAGACAACGCATACTACGGAATGATGTTCGTCAACCCCGAGCAAGCGAAGAAGGCCGTTCGGCACGCCAGGATCCTCGTCGACGGCGCCTCGAAACTCCTGACCGACCAAAGCTGATCACTCTCTCGGCCGCGTGCCCGCGGTCTCTTCGCACCGCAGCTGGGGGTGCCGGCCCCGGCCCCGAGCGCTGCCCGACTCCACACCGGTGGTGGGCGGTTTCACCACTCAACCGCTACCAGCACCCCTCCCCAGCACGACCAACACCATGCGACCACCACACGAAGGTCTGGCGGGATATGCCACGTACCGGTACCACCTGGCGGGGGAAGAAACGGACCAGCAACTCATAGAGCACCAGTAACCCGGCGACGATTGCCGGGCTCAGCGAATGGTCGAGAGCTGGAGGTGGTGGGACATGCCGGTCCGGCGGGTCGTCACGAGCACAGCTGGCAGAGCGGCGAATTCCGTCCCTCCACTCAGATACACGTCAACCCTTCTCGCCTTTGTACCTTGGGGGGATGGAGACGTTTGAGGGGACGGTTGTGGTGAATGACGGGGGTGGGGCTTGGGTGGAGGTGCCGGGGGAGGTGGTGGTTGCGCTTGGTGGGGGTGGGCGGATTCCGGTGCGGGCTTCGTTCGACGGGCTCGACTACCGTGGATCGATTGCGTCGATGGGTGGGTGCATGGTGCTCGGGCTGCTGAAGAGCATCCGGGAGCAGTTGGGAAAGGGGGACGGCGACTCGGTCACCGTGACGGTCGAACGGGATACGTCCGAGCGGACCGTTGACGTACCGACGGATCTTGCCGCCGCGCTCGACGGCGCGGGGCTTCGGGAGGCGTTCGACAAGTTGAGCTACAGCCACCGGCGCGAGCACGTGAACGCGATCAACGAGGCCAAGAAGCCGGAGACCCGGGAACGCCGGATCGCCAAGGCCGTGGAGATGCTCAAGACCTCTTGAGCGACGCGAGTTCGGTGCGGTTGGCGACACCGAGCTTGGCGTACACGTGCGCGAGATGCGTCTTCACCGTGCCGCGACTCATGTACAGCCGCGCCCCGATCTCCGGGTTGCTCAACCCCTCAACGGCCAGTGCGACCACCTCACGCTCGGTCGGGGTGAGGCTAGCCCACCCGGACGACGGCCGTCCACGTGCTCCACGCGTACGGCGTACGTACTCGACGGCCTCCTCGATCGTCAGCGGCGTCTCGTCCGTGGTCGGCAACTCCGGCCGATCGGGTGGTGCGGCGTACTGGAGGTCGGAGCGCGCAGCGGCCGCCGCAGTGGCGAGACGGACCGCGTCGGTGGCGCGGTTGGTGTGATTCGCCAGCAGGGCAAGGGATTCCAGGCTGTTGACGATGTAGGTCCGCAGGCCGCGGTCGACCCTGATGGTCAACGCCTCGTGCAGGATCTCCGCCGCCTTGTCCGGCTGCTCGGCGATCAGTTCGCGGCCGAGTTGATCGAGCGCATCGGCAAGGACCCTTGGCAGGTTGTAGCGACGGGCCAGCGCCACCGCGCGTTCCAGGACGTCCGGCGGGTTGTGGAGTGCGGCGGCGTACGTCGGCAGGAGCATCGCCGGAACGTACGTCTCGGCCAGCGGCCCATCCGGGTCGACGTCCCGTCGCATCCACTCGACGGCGGACTCGTTGTCACCACCGAGGTACGACAGCAGACCCATGACCTGGCCGAGGTTCGGCACGACCGCGGCATCCGCCAGATCCAGAATCGGCCGCATCACCTCGTAGGCGTCGTCGAGGCGACCGGATCGGGCCAGGAGCGTCGCCAACTGCCCGCGGGCCACGCCAACGCGGTGGAAGTCGGCCAGCGGTTCGGCGGTCGCGAGCGCCTGCTCGGCGACCTCGACAGCCTGCGGCAGGTGTCCGGTCGCCGCGAGGCTCTCGGACTGCACGAGGAGCACGGTGGCAGCAACGCCGCGTTCGCCACGCGCAAGGAGGCCCGGGATCACGGTGTCGAGCAGCGGCGGTAGCTCGTCGTGCCGGTCCCACAAGGCCAGCAGCACACACTGCAGGGCGACATTGGCGTCCCGCGCGACCTCGTCGCCGATGCCTTCGGCCAGCCGCCGTCCTTCCTCGGTCAGCTCCCACGCTTCCTGGAAGTCGGTGAAGAACCTGCCGACGGCGACCAGCGCGAGGAAGAGCGAGCGCAGCCGGTCGTCACCCAGCTCGGTCGCCAGGTCGAGTCCCCGGCCGGCAGCGTCGTATCCGAACGGATCCACGGTGTCCGCCACCGTGGCGTACCCGTACAGCAAACGGGCCTGCAGCAACGACCGCTCGTCCGGCGCGAGCTCGATCGCCCGCCTCAGGTAACCGATCCCCTCCGGTCCGGTCGCCCGCAGGTTCCACATCCAGGGCAGTGCGGCCGCCAGCCGCCGGCCGCGCGCGGGATCGGTCGACAATCCGTAGTCCAGCGCCGCGCGGTAGTTCTCCCGATCCGGTTCGATCACCGAACGCCACTTGTCGCGATCACTGGCCAGCAACGGCTCAGCCGCTTCGGCCGTGGCGAGGAAGTAGTCGAGATGGAGGTCCTGCACCCGCTCACCGGATTCGCGCAGCCGCAGACCGGCGTACTCGCGAATCGTCTCCAGCAGCCGATACCGCCCGCCGTCGGCCACCACGAGCGATTTGTCGACAAGCCGCGCCAGGATCTCCAGTACGGCGGACGTGCCGCAGACCGCCTGCGCCGCGTCGAGGGTGAAACCGCCCGCGAACACGGCAAGCCGGCGGAACACCTGCCGTTCGTCATCGTCGAGCAGGTCGTGACTCCAGTCGATCGACGCGGCCAGGGTCTGCTGTCGCGCGGCTACTCCCCTGGTGTTGCGGATGAGCAGGCCGAAGCGGTCGTCCAGGCCGGCCTCGATCTGCTCCGGTGTCAGCGTGCGTACCCAGGCCGCGGCCAATTCGAGTGCCAGCGGCATCCCGTCGAGACGGAGGCAGATCGAGCGGATCGCCTTCTCCGACTCGGGAAACTCCGAACCGGCCCGCTCGATGAACAGAGTCATCGCTTCGTCCGGCGCCAAGGCCGGCACCCGCCAGACCGCCTCACCCGGGACGTCCAGCGGTTCGCGGCTCGTCGCCAGCACCGAAACCTCGGGACAGGCCGTCTGGAGGGCGAGCACGAACTCCGCGACGCCGTCGATCACCTGCTCGCAGTTGTCCAGGCAAATCAGGGTCCGCTTGGTCTTCAGCTGCCCGGCGAGCAGTCGCGTGCTGTCACCTGTCTCGACCAGTACGCCGACTGCGGCCGCGACCGCTTCGGGGATCTGGGCACTCTCGGTGACGGCGGCGAGGTCGACCCACCAGACGCCGTCGGGCCAGCGTTCGGCGAGTTGGGCTGCGACGTGTGCGGCCAGGCGGGTTTTCCCACTCCCGCCCGGACCGGTCAGTGTCACCAGCCGGTTTCCGGACAGTTGGGTCCGCAGCGCCGCCAGTTGGGTCTGCCGGCCGACGAAGCTGGTGAACATCACCGGCAGGTTGTTCGGCACCAGATCCAAGGACCGCAGGAGCCCACCCCTCGCTCCGCTCGGGGCGGCGGTGGGACGAACACCCCTCGCTCCGCTCGCGGTGGAGGTGGGACCAGCAACCCACGCTCCACTCGGCGCGGACGTGGGACGAGCACCCCCCGGTCCGCTCGCGGCGGAGGTGGGGGTCGCGGGGGTGGGGTCGGAGGTTGAAGTGAGCTCGAAGATGCGTTCGGGGGAGCCTAGATCCCTGAGGCGGTGGATGCCCAGGTCGGTGACCTCGTCCGGTGACACCGGCACCGATGCCGTCAGCAACGTTTGACCCGGGTTCGCGGCTTCCAGCAACTGTTCGGCATGCCGCACCGCCGGACCGGTCGACGGAGCAGTGTGTACGGCGATCCGCAGCAGCTCACCCGCCGGTACGCCGGCCGCCGCCGACCGCAGCGTCTTGGCCGCCGCGATCGCCTCGGCCGGGTCCTCGAAGACCACGACCGGCCCGGCGGCATCACGCCGTACCAGCTTCTCCCCCGGCAACGTCCCGGCCAGCCCCGCCAGCCGGACGTGCGCGGGAACGCTCGCGGCCCCGGCATACGACGCCACCAGCACGGTCACCCCACTCATGCACCGCAGTCTGCCAGTCCGGCTGTGTCGGGTCGCTTGTGCCGACTGGGTTCGCTATCGTCCGGACAGAGTGCGGGGGCCGAGGAAGTGAGGAGCCTGATGGCAGAGACCACATCCAGTGACCACGGCAGATTCGCACTGCCGACCAAGAACCTGCCCGCCCCGCAGGTCCGCGACCTGCCCGAGCCACCCACCAACACCTGGCGGATCATCGGCCCGGGCATGGTGGGCGCCGGCGTCGGTCTGGCGTCCGGTGAGTTCATCCTGTGGCCGTACATCTCCAGCCAGGTCGGCCTGGTGTTCCTCTGGGGCATGGTCGTCGGCGTGATCATCCAGTGGTTCCTGAACATGGAGATCGAGCGGTACACGCTGGCCACTGGTGAGACAGCGTTGACCGGCTTCAACCGCTACGGCAAGCACTGGGGCCTGTTCTTCGCGATCATGACGTACTTCGCGAATATGTGGCCCGGCTGGGCGACCAGTTCGGCGTCGATGCTCACCTACCTGCTGGGAGCGGGCGACCCGCGCTGGATCGCGATCGGCATCCTGCTGTTCATCGGCGTCATCCTGACCCTGGCGCCGGTGGTGTACGTGATGCTCGAGCGGCTGATCTTCGTCAAGGTCGCGGCCGTCGGGCTGCTCGTCGTCCTGGCGCTGATCTTCGCGATCCGGGGCCGGACCTACGACGCGCTCGGCGACGCGGTCACCAACCCGCAGTTCCCGGTGGAGACGCTCGGTTTCGCGCTGATGATGGGCGCGATCGCGTACGCCGGGGCCGGCGGCGGCCAGAACCTGGTGCAGAGCAACTGGATCCGGGACAAGGGGTTCGGCATGGGCACCCATGTGCCGCGCCTGGTCTCCCCGATCACCGGTGAGGAGGAGGCGGACCCGAGGGCCAACGGCTACGTCTTCACGCCCGACGAGGCGAACATGGCGCGCTGGCGGCGCTGGTGGAAGTTCGCCAACATCGAGCAGGCAGCGACGTTCGTGGCGATCACCGTGCTCACGATCGCGTTCACCTCGATGCTCGCGCACGCGACGCTGTTCGGCGACGAGAGCGTCCAGAACAACATCGGCTTCCTGAAGATCGAGGGCACCACGCTGCAGAACGTGGTCGGCGGCTGGTTCGGCAACCTGTTCTGGGCGATCGGCGCGTTCTCGCTGTTCGCGTCGGCGGCCGGCATCGTCGACTACACGTCGCGACTCACGTCGGACATGATCAAGGCCCGCTACCTGCGCGACTCGCAGGTCACCGAGTCCAGACTGTACTTCTGGCTGGTCTGGGGCCTGGTTGCCTTCGGCATCATCGTGCTGCTGTCGGGTCTGACCCAGCCGCTGGTGCTGCTGGTCATCTCCGCCTGTACCGCGGGGACGATGATGTTCGTCTACTCGGGCCTGTTGTGGTGGATGAACTCCCACGCGCTCCCGAAGGCCATCCGGATCAGCCCGGTCCGCGCTGCGGTCATGCTGTTCGCCTTCCTGGCCTTCGGCTTCCTGGCCGTCTTCACCGTCATCGACCAGGTCCAGAAGAACTTCTGACCGATCCCGGGTACGGCGCCGACGGCGTCGTACCCGGGTCAGTCGGTCAGCCCAGGAAGTCGACGACGGCGCGCTCGGCGGCGCCGCGTCGTTCGATCGGGGCCCCGCTGCCGTCCCGTACCTTCCGATACAGCTCGACGGAGGCCTTCAAGGCCCGCAGGCAGCCTTCCCTGTCCACGGTGGCCACGGTCTCGCTGAACTCCGGAACCAACTCCGGCACCAGCGTCTCCAGTCGCCGTACGCCGGAAGGCTTGGGCGTCCGGCCGTGGATCGCCAGCGGGGCGATCGCGGCCGAGCGGATCTGAGCCAGCGCACCCAGAGCATCGAACAACTCACCCCGGCCGATCTTCACCGCGGTGTAGTGCACCCATACCCAGAACCGGTCCTCGATCCACTGCGGATCCGGCTGCGGCCACTGGGCCGCGGACTCGGCGAGCACCTGGTCGACACTCTCGTCGCGCTGCCACAACACGACACCGTCCTCGACCCGCTCCCGCAGGTCCTCGGCCGTGACGAACTTCAGATCGACATGCACCAGCGGCGGTCCGTACAGCGCGATCAACAGCCTCGGCTCACCGACGTGCTCCCCCGTGAAGCTCGAGAGCAACGGCCCGAGCTTGCGAGCGAAACCATGGGCATCCGCCAGACAGTCCGCCTGCCCCTCCGGGGTACAGACCAGGACCAGGTCCAGATCCGAGTACTCGTCACTGGTCCCGCTGGCGATCGATCCACCGGCGACAACTGCCAGCAGCCGACTGTCCGCGGAAGCTTCGGCCACCACCGCTTCGGCGATCTCCCGAAGGTGCGCGGGCACCAGATCGGTCGAGGTCGTCACGACTCCTCCTTCTGCTTGATGTCCGAGGAGCATGCCGCAATCCCGGGTCCGGGGACCAAGCGTTTTCCGGGACCAACGCCGTGGGCGTCGTACCGGGGTGTCAGCGGTGTGGGCCGTACGGGCCGGGGGCGCCGTTGACCGTGGTGAAGAGGGAGTAGACCGACGTGGTGGCGGTGATGAACAGGCGGTTCCGCTTGGCGCCGCCCCAAGTCAGGTTGGAGACGGTCTCGGGGACCAGGAGTTTGCCGAGCAGCGTGCCGTCCGGGTGGTAGACGTGAACGCCGTCCGCCGCCGAGGCCCAGATCCGGCCCTCGGTGTCGAGCCGGATGCCGTCGAAGATCCCGTTGCCGCACTCGGCGAACACCTCACCGCCGGACAGCTTGTCGCCGTTGACGGTGAAGACCCGCATCGTGGCCTCTTCCGAGTCGGTGATGTAGAGCAACGACTCGTCCGGCGAGAAGGCCAGCCCGTTCGGCCGGTTGAAGTCGTCGGCGACCCGGGTCAGCACCCCGTGGGGCGACACCCGGTACACGTGACACCCGCCGGTCTCGACCTCGCCCTTGTACCCCTCGTAGTCGGTGTCGATGCCGTACGCCGGGTCCGTGAACCACACCGAACCGTCCCGCTTGACCACCACGTCGTTCGGGCTGTTCAGCCGCTTCCCGTCGTACCCGTCGGCGAGCACGGTGATCGCGCCGTGGTGCTCGGTCCGGGTCACCCGGCGGTTGCCGTGCTCACAGCTGACCAGCCGGCCCTCGGTGTCGAGCGTGTGCCCGTTGGTGTTCCCGGCCGGGTGGCGGAAAATCGACACCTGGTACGAGGTCTCGTCCCAGCGCAGGATGCGGTCGTTCGGGATGTCGCTCCAGAGCAGGTACCGCCCGGCCGGCGAGTAGACGGGACCTTCGACCCACCGCCCACCGGTCCACAGCCGCTCGAGCAGCCGGTCTCCCCGGATACCGTCGAACCGGTCGTCCAGCTTCTCCCAGACAGCCGGCGCCGTACCGGCCAGCGGCTCGAGAATGCCCGTCATCGTCACTCCTCACGACTCGCCTGCACGTCCGCGGAGAGCCTATTCCCTCACCACGGCGTCGCGCCGCTCCCGGTCAGCAGCCAAGACGCGACCCGGCCGGAGTGCTATGCCCAGCCCGCCAAGGGCCCAGATGCTGGAGGAAGTCAACTATCGAGATCCTTGGCTAAACTCGGGACGTGGCTTCGGAACGGGATCAACTGGCCGGGCTCGCCCAGCAGGTGATGGACGTCTCGCAGTGGATGGCGCGGCACTACAACCAGCGCTTCGCCGCCGACCTCGGCCTGACCGACACCCTGGCCCGCTCCCTGCTGCAACTCGATCCCGATCACCCGGTGCCGACCCGGGCGCTCGCCTCGATGCTCGGCTGCGACCCTTCGAACGTGACGCCGTTCGTCGACAGGCTGGAAAAGGCCGGCCTGATCGAGCGGCAGGTCGACCCGCACGACCGGCGGGTCAAGACGCTGGTGGTGACGACGGAGGGCCGGGCCATGCTCGAGCGGATGAACGACATCCGCGGTACCGACTCCCCGCCCCTGCAGGTACTCACCCCGTCGGAGCGCGACACGCTGGAGAAACTGCTCGGCAAGGCGTGGACCGCGGCCAAGGCGTACGAGGCCGAGCAGTGCGCGCGGATCCACGGCAAGGGCCAGGTGTGAGAAACGCCCTGTCTCCCCGAAGGGGTCCTTGACCCTAGACTCGGGCTGGCCGAAGGGAGTCAGCTGTGTCCGACAGCAAGCAGATCACCAAGGTTCTGGTCGCCAACCGCGGCGAGATCGCCGTCCGGGTCATCCGTGCCGCCGCCGACGCCGAGTTGGGCAGCGTCGCCGTGTACGCCGAGCAGGACCGCGACGCCCTGTTCGTCCGGCTCGCCGACGAGGCGTACTCGCTGGACGGCTCGACTCCGGCCGACTCCTACCTCAACATCGAGAAGATCCTCGACGTCGCGGCTCGCTCCGGTGCGGACGCCGTACACCCGGGGTACGGCTTCCTGGCCGAGAACGCGGCGTTCGCCCAGGCGGTGCTCGACGCCGGGCTGATCTGGATCGGTCCGCCGCCGTCGGCCATCGACTCCCTCGGCGACAAGGTCAAGGCCCGGCACATCGCCGAGAAGGTCGGCGCCCCGCAGGTCCCCGGCACGCCGGACCCGGTCGCCGACGCGTCCGAGGTGGTCGCCTTCGCGGAGCAGCACGGGCTGCCGATCGCGATCAAGGCGGCGTACGGCGGTGGCGGACGCGGCATGAAGGTCGCCCGCACGATGGAGGAGATCCCGGAACTGTACGACTCCGCCGTACGGGAGGCGGTCAGCGCCTTCGGCCGCGGCGAGTGCTTCGTCGAGCGCTACCTGGACAAGCCGCGGCACGTCGAGACGCAGTGCCTGGCCGATGCCCACGGCAACGTCGTGGTCGTGTCCACCCGGGACTGCTCACTGCAGCGCCGGTACCAGAAACTGGTCGAGGAGGCGCCCGCTCCGTTCCTGTCCGGGGAGCAGCTGGAGACGCTGTACTCGGCGTCGAAGGCGATCCTGCGCGAGGCCAGGTACGTCGGTGCCGGCACCTGTGAGTTCCTGGTCGGGCAGGACGGGATGATCTCGTTCCTCGAGGTGAACACCCGGCTGCAGGTCGAGCACCCGGTCTCCGAGGAGGTGACCGGGCTGGACCTGGTCCGGGAGATGTTCCGGATCGCGCAGGGCGAGGAACTCGGGTACGACGACCCGGTCGTGTCCGGTCACTCGATCGAGTTCCGGATCAACGCCGAGGACGCCGGCCGTGGTTTCCTCCCCGCCCCGGGAACGCTGACCCGCTGGCACGCCCCGTCCGGTCCGGGCGTCCGGCTCGACGGCGGCTACGACCAGGGCGAGACGGTCCCGGGTGCCTTTGACTCGCTGGTGGCGAAACTGATCGTCACCGGACGCGACCGGACCCAGGCGCTGGAGCGGTCGCGGCGGGCGCTCCGCGAGTTCGTGGTCGAGGGGATGCCGACGGTCATCCCGTTCCACGCCTCCGTGGTGTCGGACCCGGCGTTCGTCGGCGACGACGGGTTCAAGGTGCACACCCGGTGGATCGAGACCGAGTACGACAACCGGATCCCGCCGTACGACGGGCCGGTCGCCGAGACACCCGAGGCCGCGGAACGCGAGAAGGTCACCGTCGAGGTCGGCGGCAAGCGTCTAGAGGTCGTCCTTCCGGCCGGTCTCGGCGCGACCGCGGTGGCCGCCGGTGCGGGCGCCGGAGCGAAGAAGAAGCCGGCCCGGCGGGCGGGCGGCTCCGGCAAGTCCTCGGCGACTTCCGGTGACACGCTGACGTCACCGATGCAGGGCACCATCGTCAAGATCGCCGTCGAAGAAGGCCAGACCGTCGCCGAAGGCGACCTGGTCGTCGTCCTCGAGGCAATGAAGATGGAACAACCCCTCAACGCCCACAAGTCCGGCACCATCACCGCCCTCACCGCCCAAGTAGGCGCCACAGTCACCGCCGGCGCCCCCCTCTGCGAAATCAAAGACTAAAACGCCCCGCCTCTGGCGGTCGTTCCGTCGGCGGCCCCGGCGGCGGTCGTTCTGTTGCCGCCTCCGGCGGCGGTCATTCTGTTGCCGCCTCCGGCGGCGGTCATTCTGTTGCCGCCTCCGGCGGCGGTCGTTTCCGGCGGCGGCGGCCGTCGTTCTGTTGCCGCCCCCGGCGGCCGTCGTTCTGTTGCCGCCCCCGGCGGATGCCGCCATCGGCGGTGTGCCCGGCTGGTGACACGCGCCGCGGCGCCCGGGGCAGCGCGTACTTCGGTCGACCCTCAGTCGAGCGAACCGCGGGGGGCCACCCAGAGATGTGGCTGCCCCGTGACGGCGGCAATGTGTTCGAAGTCGGCGTCGTAGTGAAGAATCACCGCTCCATGCTGCTCGGCAACCGCGGCAGTCAGTACGTCGATCACACCCGCAGCCCGATGCTTTCCACGAGCCGCCATCCGGAGTTGCACCTCGCGAGCCCGCTCGGCCACCGACTCCGTGATCGGCAAGGTCACGTACAACGACCGCCTCCGCTCGGCGATCGTCTTGACATCCTGATGATTCCGTCCCGAGTACCCGGCTTCCAGGTCGACGGTGACACACGTGGCCGCGGCCCGGTCCACGACCAGCCCGGCAATGACCGAGCGCACAGCCGGGTGCTTGCTGCGTGCCTGCACCGAGGTGTCGACGAGGTACAGCTGCCCGACGGTCGCGACTGCGCTCAACGACGCGCCCCGCGCATGACCTCCGGGTCGTCGATATCCGGACCGACGCCGAACGCGTACGGGTCGTCCAGCAACGCCTCGATCCGCTCGCGCCGCCTGGCCACGAACGCCAGGGCGGCATTCACCGTGTCCTTCTTCGTCACCGTCCCCAGCTCCCGCGCCGCCAACGCCAACGCCTCGTCGTCCACATCGATCACCGTCTTCACCCCATCGACGATATCCGCAGCTATATATACTGCCGCAGCTCTGTATATACAAATTGATCGAATCGTTGCCCCCGAATGCGACGTCGGCCGGCGCGAGGGCTTGATTGGGTCCGGAGTTGCGGTGGGCGGGGAGGCCTTGCCAGCGGAGGTCTTGGAGGGTTCTGGCGACCTTCTGGAGCTGAGCCGGGGTGGCGCGCGGCTGGCCAGATGGCGAGGTTTCCGTGGCGCCGGAGATGCTCTGGGATCTTTGGTGGCAGCGTCAGGCCTCAGCCGGTGCTGGGGTTGGAGTGAGGGACTCGAGTTGGGCTACTGCTGAGAGGATGCGGCGGTCCTGCCCGGAGGTCGCGGACAGTTGTAGGGACGCGGACGTGGGAGCCGAGGGATGGTCGAGTGTGATGGGCATGACGGCGCTCGGACTGTCGAGGTAGCTCAGGGCCATGGTGAGTCTGAGGGCTCTGGCGTTCAACGCGTCCTCCGTCTCCGGCGATGATCGAACCTGCTGCAGCGTAGGTGCGTCGATCTCGACCGGCGGGCTGACGAGAATCGCCCCGCCGAGTTCGCGGCGGAACTCCGCGCGCAAGGCGGGCATCGCCGCCCTGAGCGGCTCGGCCGAGCGCTCTCGGGCACGCAGCCGGGCACGCTCGAGCCGCCGGCGGACCGGCGCCCCGAACTGCCCGGGATGCCGATCGAGGTGTGGTCCGTAGGCCGCCAGGGCTTCTTCCTCGACGATCGGCAGGTGCTGAGCATGGATCGTCCGGGTGACGTCGAGCGACTCGATCCGGCGGCGTTCGAACCGGAGCCCGTACGCGCGCAGAGCGTCGACGGCCGCATGAAATCGCTCGAGTACGCCGACGTCGCAGGTCTCGAGGTACTCGTCGTGCGGCAGCACGAACGTCGTCGGGCCGCTCTCCTCCGGCGGCCGAGGATCGCGAGCGAGCACTGTGTCCATCGTGAGCAGCGCCGCGGGGTCGGAGGCCATGATCCCGACCGTGTCGAGTGTGGGTGCCAGGGGCAACATCCCCGCGTCCGGGTAGCGCCGAAGGCTCGGCCGGAACCCGAAGATGCCCGCCCAGGCGGCCGGGATGCGTGCGGATCCGGACGTGTCGCTCGCGAGCGCGATGGGCACGATGCCCGCTCGGACGGCAGCCGCGGAACCGGACGACGAGCCCCCGACGAGGTGATCGAGTCCGTCGCGGTGCAGGGTCGGCGTGCCGAAGCGATCGTTGACACCGAGCCCCGAGTAGGCGAGCTCGCTGAGCGTCGTCTTCCCGATGCACACGGCACCGGCTTCGGTGAGGCGGCGTACCGCTTCGGCATCGTGGCGTGCGTGCGGACGGCGGTCGAGGAACTGCGAGGCCCCGGAGGTCCGAGTCCCGGCGATGTCGAAGACGTCCTTCACGGCGAGCGGTACACCGGCGAGCGGGCCGCCGTACGTCGTGGCCCGTGCGGTGTCCTGGTCGGCCCGCGCAGGCGTCAGCTGGAGAAAGATGTCCCGTGCGGCGCGCGCGGAGGCGAGCGCCTTCGCCGTCCGATCGCCTGCCACCACCCCGGCAACGACCGTCACGCGGGCCGCCTTTCCGGAACGGCCACGACGGCGGCAGCCACGAGGGCGCGGTCCCTCGACTCTTCGCCGAGCAGTACCGTGCCGATCAGGCCGGCGAGGTTCACGCCCGCGAGCAGCCACATCACTCCGCCGGTCCCCCAGTCGGTGAGGATCGTGGGCAGCAGAAAGGTGCTGGCGACCGCGCCGATCCGGCTGATCGCCACGACGATCCCGGTCGCCGTCGCCCGGACGGCGGTGGGGAACAGTTCGTTGGGCACGATGATCTCGATGAAGTTCGACGCCCCGGAGGCGAGGGCATAGACGGCCAGCGCCGCGAACAGGACCGCCGGCGGCGCTTCGGGGAAGATCGCGACGACGGCGAACGCCGCGGCCATGATCACGAAGGTGAACGTCAGCAGCGGAATACGTCCGATGCGGTCGACCAGCCACAGGCCCGGCACGCTGCCGACGACGAACAGCAAAGCGATGATGACTTCCGGAAGGTACGGCGATTCCGTGCCGATGCCGAGGCGATGCAGCAGGGTCGGCCCGAAGCTGTAGATCGCGAACAGCGGGACGACGTGTGCGATGAAGAAGATGCTGACGTAGGCGATGCGCCGGATCGAGGTGCGGTTGAGCAGGGCCGCCGCGGGCGCAACGGCCGGTTCGACCAGTTCGTCGAGCCGAACGTGTGGTCCCCAGATCTCGTGGGCGATCTTCTCGGCCTCGGCACGACGGCCGCGGCTGAGCAGCCAGCGCGGCGATTCGGGCGCACTCAGACGCAGCACCAGCGTGACGACGCCGATGACCGCCGGCGAGGCGAGCATCCAGCGCCACGCACCGTCGCCGGCGAATGACAGCAGCCAGCCGGCGCCGGCGGCCAGGGCGGCGCCGACGCCGAAGGCCGCGAACAGCGCGCCGAGCAGACGCCCGCGATAACGGCTCGGCACGAACTCGGCCAGCAGTGAGCTCGCGATCGGGTAGTCGGCACCGATCATGACCCCCAGCACGAAGCGCAGTACGACGAGTTGCCAGGCGTCGGTCACCAGGGCGCTGAGCACCGAGACCACGCTCAGCGCGACCAGGTTCGCGATGTACATCACCTTGCGGCCGATGCGATCGGTCAGCCGGCCGAACACCAGGCCCCCGACCAGGATCCCGGCGAGCGCGGCCGCGGCCGCGAGGCCGATCTCGGTGGCATCCAGGTCGAGCGCGGGAGCGAGGGTGATGAGTGCGAGGCCGATGATCGTCACGGCATAGCCGTCGAGCAGCGGCCCGCCCGCGGAGAACATCGTCAGTTTGAGGTGGAACTTCGTCAACGGCGCACGATCGATGAAGGACTGCGGGACGTCGCTCATGAAAGCTCCTCGTGGTCGAGGGAGAGGGTTCGCCGGTCAGGATCTGGAGTGGGCGGCGTGTCGCCGGGCACCCCGGGAGTCGATCTGCCGGACTGTGGTGAAGACCGAGCCGATACGGCCGAGAGGTCGTAGCGCCGCGGACCTGATGCGACCGTCCGGATCGAGCAGCCGGTCCGCGACATGCGCGGCCACCACGGTCCCGAACACCAGGGTCTCGAGCCCTGGCTGTCGCGTTTCGAGCAGCGTGCATTCGAATGCGGCGATGCACTCGTCGATGAGGGGTGGGCGGACCACCGCCGCGTCGAGGGTCGTCAGTGCGAGGTCGTCGATCTCGTCGAACGACGGGTCGCTGTCCTCCGCGCTGCGCGCGACCTCGGCGACGAAGTCGTCCGGAGCGATGTGGACGACGAACTCTCCGGTTGCGACCACGTTGGCGAGCGTGTCCTTGCAACCGCCGTCGTCACGTGGCTCGACGGCGATCATCAGGACGAGCGGATCGGTGGACGCGACGGTGAAGAAGCTGAACGGGGCGAGGTTTCGCGTGCCGTCGGCACCGAGCGAGGTCACCCACGCGATCGGGCGAGGCGCGAGAGTCCAGGACAGCATCGCGAAGCGGTCCATGCGCTCCAGCTCGTCGACGCGGACGAATCCCATCACGGCGCCCGAACCACGTCGTACGCCACTGGCATCGGGGTGGCGCCCAGTCCATTCGTGGGTGCGATGTCCTGCGGGCATGCGGACAACACGACGACGACGTCCTGCAGTGCCCGAAGCCGGACCCGATCTCCCGGGCCGGCCAACGGTGGCTCGATGCCGATCGACCCGTCCGCCCGGACCGGGACCCGCATGAAGAGATTCAGCGGCTGGGGTACGACGGGCAGCGGGCGGATGCCCGCGGCCGCCAGGGCCGCGAAGTAGTTGTCGCGGCAGTTGTCGTGGTAGCCCTCCACACCGAGCTGCCGGTACCGGACGATGTCGCAGCTCGGGATCAGCAGGTCGTGATGACCGCCGCTGGTGTCCTCGACGAACGCCAGGATCGGGGTGCGAGTCGTGTCGACGAGTTCGTCGCCGGCCCGGATGGTGAGCCGGCCGGTGTTCATCCACGTATGTGGTGCGGACGCGAACCGGGACACGTCGTCCACCGCCAAGGCCCAGGTGTCGACGACCTGCTGGCCGTGGGTGTTGGTCACGACGAGTTCGTCCCCGGTTGCGAGATGGATCGCGACACCGCTCCTCGCCGCCAGCTCTGCCATCCCCAATCCTCTCGCTCGGGAGCGTTACCCAAACGATTGGGTAACCGGTGTCGAGGACAGTACGCAAACGATTGGGTAGTGTCAATGCCTGATCGCCCGACGCCGGCCGAGAAGGAGCACCGATCCGATGCCGAGGCAGCAGACGCCGACGCTGCGCACCGTCGCCTCAGCCGCCGGTGTGGACGTCTCGACGGTTTCCCGCGTGCTGAACAGCAGCGCCGGCGACCGCGAACGCTGGGCCGGCGCGGAGACGGTCGAGCGCATCCTGCGCACCGCGGCGGAGCTCGGCTACCGCCGCAATCCACACGGCGCGAGCCTGCGTACCGCGCGCTCGCAACTCGTCGGCGTCATCGTGCCGCAGTTGCAGGACTTCGTGCTCGCGACCATCTTCGAGGGCATCGACCAAGCGGCCGCCGAGCGCGGATACGCGGCGTTCGTGACGAACTCGCTCGACGACCCCACCCAACGCGAGGCTCGCGCCGAGCAATTGCTGGGCCGGCGCGTCGACGGGCTCATCCTGTGCGACGCCCGGACCGACGACCCGCTGCTCCGGACGCTGGCCGCACGGGACGTCCCGTTCGTCCTCGCGTTCCGTTCGTCCGGTGACCACGTGGGCGCCTTCGCCGACGAGACCCACGGCGGCCTGCTCGCGGCCGAGCACCTGGCGAGCCTCGGCTACCGGGATCCGGCGGTCATCGCCGGCCCCGAGTTCGCCTCCACGGCGAACTGCCGGGTCGACGGTTTCCGCGAGGGACTCCGGGCGCACGGGCTGGTGCTCTCCGACGATCGCGTCGTACGGACAGGGTTCGATGCCGATGCCGGACGGGCCGGCGTCGCCGAACTGCTCGCGCGCGGCCAGGCGCCGGACGCCATCTTCGCCACCAACGACTTCGCCGCGATCGGTGCCATCGGCGCCCTCCGGGACCACGGACTGCGCGTGCCGGACGACATCGGCGTCGTCGGCTACAACGACACGCCGCTGGCCGGGAACCTCCTGGTTTCGCTGACGAGCATCCGTTCACCGCTGCTCGACATCGGCCGGGCCGCGTTCACCCTCCTCGAGCGCCGCCTCACCGGCGAGACGTGCGAGTCGATCGCCTTCAAACCCACCCTCGTACCCCGCGCCTCGACGAAACCCATGCATACCGAGTCGTCCGACGGCTGAGGACGAGCCGATTAACAGACAGTTCTCAGGTTGGGGTTGTAGGTTCCCTCCAGACATCTCGGTGAGGAGGGTTCTGCATGTCCAAGAAGACCCATCAGCAGCAGCTGGCGGCGCGGAAGGCCAGGCGGCAGGCCGAACGGGAGGCCGAGCGGCGGCGGCAGCGGCGGAATCTGGCGATCACGATCACCTCGGTCGTCGCGGTGATCGTGGTGATCGTCGGGGTCTTCATCGTGGTCGGTACCGGCGGTGACGACTCCCCCGCCGCCTCGCCGTCCGAGTTGCCGGCGTCGGCGGGGCCGGACAACAAGCCGAAGAGCATTCCGACCGCCGTCGCGGCGGCGCCGAAGCGGGCGACCCCGTTGCCGGCCGAGGTCACCTGCACGTACAAGAAGGGCACCGAGGCGGCCAGCAAGAAGGTGAACCCGCCGGCCGACGGCAAGACCAAGGCATCGGGTACGTCGAACGTCAGCCTGAACACCTCGATCGGCGACCTGCAGCTCACCCTGGACAGCTCGCTCGCGCCCTGTGCGGTGAAGAACTTCCTCAGCCTGGTCGGGCAGAAGTACTACGACAACACGAAGTGCCACCGGTTGACCGTCGGCGAGGGGCTGCAGGTGCTGCAGTGCGGCGACCCGACCGGGAGCGGGAGCGGCGGGCCGGGGTACAGCTTCGCGGACGAGGTGTTCCCGACGCTGAAGTACGGCCGCGGCACGCTGGCGATGGCGAACTCGGGGCCGAACACGAACGGCAGTCAGTTCTTCATCGTGTACGGCGACGGGTCGGGGCTGAGCCCGGATTACACCGCGTTCGGCACCATCGACGAGCCGAGCCTGAAGTTGATCGACAAGGTCGCCGAGGCGGGGGTCACCCCGCAGAACGGGCCGACGGATGGTGCGCCGATCACCCCGGTCAACATCAAGACGGCGACTGCGGCCGCCTGAGAAGAAACACATGCCCGGTCGCCCCCTGCGGGAGCGACCGGGCCTGTGGTGTGGGGTCAGGCGAGGAGGTTGTACTTGGAGCGGGGCCAGGCCAGGAGGGCGTGGATCTGGGTGATGCCGGCCTGTTCGAGGAGTTGGACCGGGCCGTCGACGAAGTGGTAGAGGCCGGTGGCCGGGTCGCGGGCCTCGTTCCAGGCGCGGTCGGCGTACGCCTGCATGGTCTGCTTGTAGCGGTGGTCCGGAGCGACCGAGTCGAGGATCAGCAGGTTCTTGAACCAGATCGCGTTGAACCGGGTCGGCTGCTTCCACAACCGGTCCTCGGCACCGTAGAAGGCCAATGACGCGTTCGCCACCGACTTGGCGTCCTCCAGGTACTGGCGGTCACCCGTTGCCTTGTACAACAGTACGCCGGCGCCGAGCATCACACCCTGGTTGTAGCTCCACTGGGTCTTCTCGATGGTGCCGGCCAGGTCGATGTGGTCCCAGTACAGCCCGTTCGGCGCGAGCATGCAGTTCTGCGTCCACTCGTACATCCGCAACGCCCAGGTCAGGTACGACCGGTTCTTGGTGAGCAGGTACAGGTGCGCACCGAGTTCCGCACCCGGGCCGTTCGAGACCGTGTTGCGGTCCTGGCTCCACGGCGCCTGGGTCCAGTAGACCCCGCCGGGGCACGGGTGCGTCGGGTCGGTGTCCCAGCCGTGCACGACGAGGTCGAAGATCTCGCGGGCCCGGGTCAGCGCCGCGGTGTCGCCGGTCCGCTTGTAGTGCTGGACGAGGTGCAGGCCGATCCACTCGTTGTCGTCGTAGAACTTGTCACCGCCGTGGCCCAGCGGCGGCCGCACGTACGAGTCGTACCCCTTCGGCGTCGTCTCCGTGTTCCAGTACGGCTCGTACGCCGCGATCCGCCGGTCGGCCTCCTGCGAGGCCTCCAGGCCGGCGCCGGGGATGCCGGCCAGGTTCTCGGCCGCGATCGCCGCCTGCGAGTACGGCCAGACGTACGCGTACGGGTTCGGGTGCGTGTTCGGGTACTCCTCGAGCAGCAGGTCGTTCCCGGCGTCGAAGTACTTGTTCAGCGCCTCGTACGACGCCTTGGCGCGGGCTGCCGGGGTGCTCACGGCCTCGGCCGCCGGCACGTGCAGAGTCCCGAGTACGGCGACCGCCAGCACACCGGCCGCGATCCTGGTTGATATACCAAATTTCCTGCGCATCGACCTTGCTCCTCCTGGGCGGTGGCGGTTGACATCGATGTCACGTTGTAACCGGCGCAGGGGAAGCGCGTCAATGGCTCAGCGACCGGGGATTTGATCAGGGGCACTTGGTATATCAAGCGGACTGGGCACGAACGCGAACCAGGACGAGCGCAGCCGGAGCCGGCCGCGGACCTGGTCGCCGGTCAGCACCCGTCGGCCCTTCGACCCGACCGCCTCCACCGTGAGCACCCGGCCGCCGCCCGGCCCGACGCCGCTGCGCTTGAGCACCCGCAGGCTCCGGATCGCCCCCACGTCGAACGCGGACTGCACCTCGGCCGCCGTCCGGGTCACGGTCCAGGTCACGTTCGGGTTCCCGTTGCCCGGGTACGCGTCCCAGTTGTCGACCTTCGTCACCTGGTACGGGACCGGCCCGCTCGCGGTCGCGCCGCCGTTCGACGAGGAGAACTCGGCGATGATCGGCTTGCCCTTGTAGTGCCGGACCTGCCCCGCGGTCGCGGCGATCGCCGTGTTCGTCGACGCCTTCTCCGAGTCGTAACCGCCGTAGACCTGACACGAGATGGTGTCGCACAGGTCGTACGCCCGCTTCGTCGCCCGGTTCCGGTGGAAGACCGAATAGGTGCGCGCGGCAACAGCCTGGGCCTGCAACGCCGCCGGACGCCAAGTGGACAAGGCCTCTCGCGGTACGACGCCGCGCAGGTAGTACTCCAACGACACCACGTTCACCGTGTCCAGATGCGCGCCCGGTACGTCGATCGCCCGCAGTGCGCCGCGATACCGCCGGACGGCGCCGCTGGGCAGGATCAGGCCCGTCACCGCCGCGCCTTCGAACTGCGTCATCCCGGTGAACGTCTTCCACAGCGTCCACTTCCGCGTCTTCGCGTCGAACGAGCTGACCTTGGTGCCGTGGTCGCCGTACGGGTCGATCGACCACTGGTCGCGCGTCGATGCCTTGGGCAACGGGTAGACCTTGCCGTTGGTCAGGTCGCGGACCTTCAGACGGTTGACCGTACCGACCCGGACACCGTCGGTGGTGTCCGCACTGATCCGGATCCGGATGCTCCCGGTCGCCTTGCCGGTCGTCGTCCCGGGGTAGTAGAAGTCGAGGATCTGCTGCACCGACCTGCCCGCGAGCGCCGCGCCCTGAGCGCCGTACTGCGACATTCCGCGACCGTGACCGAAACCGCGGCCGCTGATGGTGGTGTCCGGTACGGCGGCGGGCTCGACCTGTCGCGCCTCGGCGGTCGCGCTGACCAGCGTGGACGTGAGGACGACGGCAGCGATCGCGCGCTTCTTCATCGGGCACTCCGGTACTGGACGTAGACCTTGCCGCGGTGCGCGTTGTACGTGAGCCAGCCGTGCTGGTACTTCTGCCGCAGACCGCCCTTGACCTTGTACATGTCGGTGACCGGCAGGCCGAGCCGCGACCGCTCGGCGCCCAGATCGGCGTACTTGCGATGGATCAGGCCGGCCACCGGCCGGGTGCCGGTCGACTTGGACCAGTAGAGCGCGCCGTTGCGGAACGGCTGCACCTTCACACCGGCCGAGCTGTTCCGGTATTCACCGGTGGGCAGGCCGAGGATCGTGTCGGGCCCGAGTTGACGGTACCGGGCCCGGAACACGCCGACGGTCGAATGGGTGCCGGTGGCAACGGAGTGGAACACGTCACGGGTGGCGAAGTACGTCGCCCAACCGGTCCTGGTCCGGTGCTCACCCCAGAACGGCTGACCTGTCGTGCGGAAACCGATGCGTTTGGCGAAGCGGTAGATCGGCGTGGAGACGCTGCCGCCGATCAGCACGTTGACCCGTTGCTTCAGCCAACCGAGTTTGGCGTACAACTGGTTGCCAGGGCACGCGGTCGCCTTCGTGTCGCGGTGCCCGGAGATCGTGGGCAACCGGCTGCCGGCCAGCACGACCGTGGCCAGCGGTGACCGGTAGTTCGCGTCCATCTTCCAGGCGATCACCCGGGCCGTCTTCTCCAGCATCGCCTGCGTCGGCGCGGTCTTCTCGAAGTTGCCGATCAGCGCGACACCGAAAGAGTTCGCGTTGAACGAGCCGGTGTGCGCGCCGAGCACGGGTAGCTGCGCGCCGCCGTACCGGCCCTCGAACACGCGACCGAAGCGGTCGACGAGGAAGTTGTACCCGAGGTCGCACCAGCCCCGGCTCTTCACGTGGTACGTGTACATCGCCCGCACCATCGCCGCGACCTGCGTACGGGTGTAGTCGTTGCGATCGGCGGTGTGGTGGACGAACGCCGCCTGCACGGTCGTCGTGTACTTCGGTCGCGCACACGCCTTGCCGTTGTGGCTGCGCAACCGTTCGTCGGCACCCCATGCCTTCCGGCTCACCATCGCCGGCATCGGGTACGGCGCTCTGGTCGCCTCCGGCTCGACGCTCCGCACAGCCGGCTCGTCGGCGTCCGCGGCCAAGACACCAGGTTGGATCAACACGACCTTCGCATCGGCGATCGGCGTACCGCGGCCGGATACGACACTGGCCTGCACGCCCTCCGCCGCACCGACCCAGAGCGGCTCGGTGCCGGAGCGTTCGGTGCCTTCGGGTGTCGCCGGGTCGGGGGCGTGCTCGTCCTCGACCCGAAGTGTCTCCCACGTGCCCCACTGTCCGTCCCGCTGCACCCGGACCCTCGCCGACACCTGCTGCGCGCTCCACGGCCAGGTGATGCCGACCATCGCGAACGGTTTCGTCCGCGCGGCCACCGACGGTCCGTCGATCGCCAGTTCCTGGTACGACGCCTCGGCCGGATCGGGCACCGGTGGAGTGGCGGGAGGGACGGACTGCCGACCCGGCAGGACCTGGGGAGCGGCGAGGGCGAGCCCCGTCACCGCAAGCGTCAGGAGTCGGGAGGTCTTGCTCATCGCACTGCCTTCCGGCGGAGGTCCAACGGTCGCTGGGCGGCGGTAATCGATTATGCGCGGTCGGTGACCGCTTTCCCGGGATTGGCGTCACCCTGCGTGGCGCCATCGGGTTGAGGGATTGGATAGGCTCGGCATAAAGCCCTGCGACACAGCCCAAGAGGCAGAAGAGGCCCGTCATGGAACTCATCCTGATCATCGCGCTCGTGGTGATCGCCGTTCTGGCATACCGGTCGTACCGGCGGACCCAGCTGCAGACCCGCAAGCAGCACGAGATCACCGCCGCTGAGCTCGAGTCGGTGAAGCGCACCGCCGACGAGGACATCACCAGGTTCGGCGAGGAACTGCAGGACCTGGACCTGGACATGGTCGGCAAGGACCTCGGCGACGGGGCCCGGCAGGACTACCAGCGCGCCCTGGACGCCTACGAGTCGGCCAAGGAGGCCGTCGGCAAGGTCACCGAGGCCGAGCAGATCAAGCACGTGATCGAGATCCTCGAGGACGGCCGCTACGCCGCGGCCTGCGTGCGCGCCCGGGTGAACGGCGAGCCGCTGCCGCAGCGCCGGCCGTCCTGCTTCTTCAACCCGCAGCACGGCCCGTCCGTCGAGGACGTGACCTGGGCGCCGCCGGGCGGCGCGCCGCGTGACGTGCCGGCCTGTGCGGCCGACGCCGAGCGGGTCCGCGCCGGTGCCGAGCCGGACGTCCGCAAGGTCATGGTCGGCCCCCAGCGGGTGCCGTACTGGGAGGCCGGCCCGGCCTACTCGCCGTACGCGCAGGGCATGTTCGGCGCGCTCGGCGGTGTGATGACCGGTATGTTCCTCGGCACCATGCTCGGCGGCATGTTCGCCGGCGGCGGGTACGGCGACTACGCGGCCGGGTACGACGCCGGCCAGGCCGACGCCGGTGGTGAAGGCGGCGGAGACGGTGGCGGCGACTTCAACATGGGCGACGGCGGCGGCGACTCCGGCGGCTGGGACTTCGGCGGAGACTTCGGCGGCGACTTCTGACCCACGTCAAAGGCCCCGGCGACCACACAGGTCGCCGGGGCTTTCGCATGTCCGGGGCGCAACCTTTCCGGGCCGGGCCGTATCGAGGAGAGCGACAACACCTTCCGAGAGGACTTCGATATGACTTGGGCACGAGCGTCCGCGCTCGCGGCGGCCGCCGTACTGCTGGGCACCTTGGCCACCGTCCCCGCGAGTACGCCGGCGGTCGCGGCGACCACCGCCGCCTGTCAGATGCGGGTCGGATCCATCACCAGCGGCGGTGACCGCGGGCACGCGGTCGTGACCGCCTCGACGCCGCCGGCCGCCAAGCAGTCGACCGGCCAGCACATGTTCTCTCCCGGCGCCGCCAGGCTCAGTACGACCTGGACCACCACGATTCTCAACCCGGTCGGGTACTACGACTCCGCCTACGTCGTGCTGGGTTCGTCGTTGTACTTCGCGCAGTACGGCAAGAACACCGACGGTACGCCGATCAACACGGTGACCCGGGTCGGCGGCGGGTGGGGCGGCTTCATCGCGCTCGAGGAGTCGTTCTACTGGGGGCCCACCATCCGGTCCGCCAAGTACGGCCTGCGCAACGACGGCGTCCTGTTCCGCTGGACCGACGGCTTCAAGAAGGTCAACTCCTACCCGGGCTTCAGCGCGGTGAAGACGATGGCGCTGATCAGCGAGACCGCGACGTACGACACCTTCCTGGCGAACACCCGCGGCGGCGCCCTGTACACGATCCGGATCCCGGTCGGCGCCACGGCGAAGCCCGTCGTCAAGAAGGTCCGCGCGTCCACCTGGCAGGGCTTCGAGCACCTGGTCGCGGAGAAGTGCGGTGCGCAGAGCACGCTGCTGACCGGGATCGACAAGGACACCGGCTCCGCCTACCTGTACGCCGTTGGTCATGCCAACGGCACGTCGACCGTCATCAAGGGTCTGGGCAAGGTCCCGGGCACGTACAAGGACCCCGTCTACGGCCTCGACACCGCCGAAGGCAACGCACCGCTGTTCGGCGAGTGACGCCCGCCGCCCCGGTGACCATCCGGTCGCCGGGGCCTCGCCGCCTCAGTGCCGCAGGTGCAGGCGGCGGGCCGCTTCGGCGATGGAGCCGGAGACCGAGGGGTAGACGGTGAAGGCCTGGGCCATCTGGTCGACCGTCAGCCGGGCCCCGACGGCCAGCGAGATCGGGTGGATCAGTTCGCTGGCACGGGGCGCGACCACCACGCCGCCGACGACGATGCCGGTGTTCGGCAGGCAGAAGAGCTTGACGAAGCCGTCCCGGACGCCCTGCATCTTGGCGCGGGCGTTGTCGGCCAGCGGCACCTTCACCACGATCGCCGTCGTACCGCCGGCGTCGACGACCGCCTGCGACACGCCGACGGTGGCGATCTCCGGGGCGGTGAAGACGTTCGCGGAGACGGTCGACTGGTCCAGCGGCGCGACCGCGTCGCCGAGGGCGTGCGCCATCGCGATCCGGCCCTGCATGGCCGCGACCGAGGCGAGCATCAGTACGCCGGTGCAGTCGCCGGCCGCGTACACCCCGCGGGCAGTCGTCCGGGACACCCGGTCGACCGTGACGAAGCCGCCGTCGCCCAGCGACACGCCCGACTCGACCAGACCCATGTCGTCGGTGTTCGGCAGCGATCCGACCGCGAGCAGCGCGTGCGAACCCTCCACGGTCCGGCCGTCGGTCAGCGTCACCACGACCCCGTCGCCCCGCCGCTTCACCGACTCGGCCCGGGACCTGCTCAGCACGGTCAGGCCGCGCCGCTTGAAGACGTCCTCCAGGACGGCGGCCGCGTCCGCGTCCTCACCGGGCAGGACCCGGTCCCGCGACGACACCAGGACGACGTCGCTGCCCAGGGCGTCGTACGCGCTGGCGAACTCCGCGCCGGTGACACCGGACCCGACCACGATCAGCCGCTCCGGCAGGTCGTCCAGCTCGTACACCTGCTCCCAGGTCAGGATCCGCTCGCCGTCCGGCTCCGAACCCTTCAGGATCCGCGGCCGCGCACCGGTGGCGATCAGGACCACGTCCGCGTCGAGCCGCTCGTCGCCGACGACGACGGTCTCCGGCCCGTCCAGCCGGCCGCGGCCCTGAATGATCCTCACCTTGTCCCGGTCGAGCCGCCGGGCGATGCCCTCGGACTGGGCCGCGGCGAGCCGTTTGACCCGTTGGTTGACGACGGAGAGATCGACACACACGGAGTTCGCCGGGTCGTCGTCGCCGTCCTCGAGCCGGACACCGAGCTGGCCCGCCTCCTCGACCTCGGTCATCACCTCCGCGGTGGCGATCAACGTCTTGCTCGGTACGCAGTCGGTGAGCACGGCAGAACCGCCGATCCCGTCGGAATCGACTACCGTCACCTCCGCGCCCAGCTGGGCGGCCGCACTGGCCGCTTCGTACCCGCCCGGACCGCCACCGATGATCACAACTCGCGCCACGAGACGCCATTGTTCCGTATCCTGTGTCGTCGTGAGCCTGTACGCCGCGTTTGCCGCGAATCTGGACCCGAACCTGATGGCCGAGCGCTGCCCGTACTCCCCCCTGCGCGGCACCGGGTGGCTCACCGGCTGGCGCCTCACCTTCGGCGGGGAGGAGCTCGGCTGGGAGGGCGCCATGGCCACCGTCGTCGAGGACCCGTCGAACCCGGCCAACCAGGTCTTCGTCGCGCTGTACGACGTCCACCCGAAGGATGTCGAGCGGCTGGACGAGTGGGAATGGATCGACCAGGGCATCTACAGCAAGATCCAGGTCCGGGTGCAGACCCTGGACGGCGAGCAGCTGGCCTGGATGTACGTGCTGAACGCCTATGAGGGCGGACTCCCCTCGGCCCGCTACCTGGGCATCCTGGCCGAGGCGGCCGAGGCCGCGGGCGCCCCCGACGACTACGTCGCCGACCTCCGCGCGCGGCCCTGCCGCTCATCGGGTCACTAGCCTCACCTGCTCGGTTATCGTGCGGAGGTGACCGTCAACGATGACCTCAGTGTCCGGCTCAGGGCCGCAGCCGTTGCCTGGCTGAGCGAAGATCCCGACCCCGACACCCGCGCCGAACTGCGGCACCTCCTGGACACCGGCGCCACGGACGAGCTGGCCGACCGCTTCGCCGGCACCCTCGAGTTCGGTACGGCGGGCCTGCGCGGAGCCGTCGGCGCCGGACCGAACCGGATGAACCGGGTCGTGGTCATCCGCGCGGCCGCCGGCCTCTGCGCGTACCTGAAGGAGAAGGGACTCACCGACGGCCCGGTCCTGATCGGGTACGACGCCCGGCACAAGTCCGACATGTTCGCCCAGGACACCGCGGCCGTGGTGCGCGGCGCCGGCCTGGACGCCGTCCTGCTGGACCGGCCGGCGCCGACGCCGGTGGTCGCCTTCGGGATCAGGCACCTGACGGCCGTGGCCGGTGTGGTCGTGACGGCGTCGCACAATCCGCCGCAGGACAACGGCTACAAGGTGTACCTGGGTGACGGGTCGCAGATCGTGCCGCCCGCGGACGTGGAGATCGCCGCGGCCATCGCCGCGGTCGGGCCGCTGGACTCGGTGCCGCGGGGCGACGACTGGCAGACGATCGGCGACGAGCTCGTCAACGCCTATCTGGACCGGATCGCCGAGCTGGTGCCTGCCGACGCGCCGCGGGACCTGAAGGTCGCCTACACGCCGCTGCACGGCGTCGGGCGGTCGCTGGTCGAGGCAGCGGTCGCACGGGCCGGATTCGCCGCACCCAGCGTGGTCGCGTCGCAGGCGGACCCTGATCCGGACTTCCCGACCGTGTCGTTCCCGAATCCGGAGGAGCCGGGCGCGATCGACGCGGCACTCGAGCTGGCCCGGTCGATGGACGCCGACATCGCGGTCGCGAACGATCCCGATGCGGATCGGTGTGCGGTCGCCGTACCGGATCCCGCGGCCGACGGTGGCTGGCGGATGCTGCGGGGCGACGAGCTCGGCGGGTTGCTCGGCGAGTTCCTGCTGTCGTCACGGCCCGACGGGGTGGCGGCGTGCTCGATCGTGTCGTCGTCCGTGCTCGGCAAGATCGCGGCGTCGTACGGCGTCGAGTACGTCGAGACGCTCACGGGCTTCAAGTGGATCGGACGCGTTCCGCGGCTGGTGTACGGCTACGAGGAGGCGCTCGGGTACTGCGTCGACCCGGTGGCGGTGAAGGACAAGGACGGCGTCTCGACGCTGGTCCGGGTGCTGCAGATGGCCGCCGAGGCGAAGTCCGAAGGACGCACGCTGCTGGACCTTCTCGACGACCTGGCGATGAAGCACGGCCTGCACGCCACCGACCAGCTGTCCGTCCGGGTGGAGGACCTGTCGCTGATCAAGACCGCGATGGCACGACTGCGGGCGACTCCCCCGACGGCGCTGGGCAGTCATGCCGTCGAGCGGGTGGACGACCTCAGTGAAGGCTCGGCGACGCTGCCCCCGACCGACGGTCTGCGCTACACGCTGTCCGACGGTGCCCGCGTGGTGGTGCGGCCGTCCGGGACCGAGCCCAAGCTGAAGTGCTACCTCGAGGTGGTCGTCCCGGTGACCGGCTCGGACGTCGCCGCCGCGCGCACGCAGGCTGCCGAGGATCTGGCCGCCGTCAAGCAGTCCCTGTCGGCCGCGCTGGGCATCTAGGCGGTCTCTGAACGCACGAAACGTCAGCCGCTCGACCTTCGGGTCGGCGGCTGACGTTCGGATGACGCGGGAGCACCTGGCGGGTCGCTCCCCCGGCGGGCCTCAGCGAACTGCTGCGGCTTCGGCTTCTTCGGCGCGCAGCGACGCCTGCAGCGACGAGTGCAGGATGCGCAGCGTGCTGGCCGACTGCATCAGCGCGTCACGCTCGTCCGGGTTCCGGTTGGCGAGGCTGGTGATCTCGTTGATGCTCGCCTCGATCCGGGCGATCCGGTCCGCGACCGTGCCCTCCTGGCTGCTGGCCTGGCGAATCGCCTCGGACGTGACCGTCCAGACGTCCTCCTTGTCGTTGGTCCGCCGGGACATGTCGACCATCTGGCTCAGCGCGGCCAGGTCGTGGTCGATCTGGGTCCGCTCGATCGGATCCGTGATCCCCACGGTCGCCTGACGCAGCCGGGTGACGTGCCCGGACAGCTCCGACCAGCCGCACCTGCCGCTCTTGATCTTGTCCAGCACCTTGGCGTACTCGGTGTTGAACTCGTCGTAGTTCACTGTCCTTGACTCCTGCCGTTCGACGCTCGACTCAGAACTGTAAGGCGTGCGGACCCGAAACAAGTAACCACACGATCGCAGATCGTGTACGTGTCGGCAAAAACGCACCGGCCGCCCGGTACGGCAACGCGTACCGGGCGGCCGGGTTACGTCGGCTGGGCCGGCTTTTCAGGCCGGACCGGGGTCAGGAGACCCGGCTGGACGCCGCGTTCCAGGTGTTGCAGCGGCCCGCGTAGGTCTTCGAGCTGGCCGCGTAGAAGCCGGTGTGGGACCACCAGCCGTGGTTCGCCATCGAACCGTGGTCGCGCGGGTAGCCCGGCTGGTCGCCGGAGTGCTCCACCAGGTACTTCCACTGGGTGTAGAGACCGCCGCTCATCGGGTAGTAGCGCTTGTTCGCGCCGATGTACGCCGAGCCCAGGCAGGACGCCTGCAGCTCACGGCGGCGGCTCTCCTCCAGCCGGGCGCTGTTGGTGGTGAAGGCCCGCTGGCGCCACCAGGACGCGTTCAGGATGCCGGTCAGGTACTGGACGTGGTGGCCGTACTCGTGCGCCACGACATTGGTCGCGTAGGCCCGGGCGTAGGTCGGGCTCTGCTTCCAGAGGTTCGAGATCACGAAGGCCGGGATGTAGATCTGGCCGTTCTTGTACCCGCAGTAGTACGCGGTCGCGCCGTTGATCACGCCGCAGTGGGTGTTGACCTTGCTGTAGTTGTGCACGATCAGCGTCGGCTTCACCTTGTACGCCGCACCGGCCGACTTCAGCGGCACGGCCCAGGCGGCGTACATGCAGTTCCAGAGCTGGGTCACGTAGGACTGCACGCCCGCCGTCGTCCGCAGCGAGACGTTGACCTCCCGGCACTTGGACGGCGTGATCGGCGGGGTGCTGTAGAGCCTGTTGTAGCGGACCGTCTGGTACGCCGTCCGGCTGTTGTAGGCAGCCGTCGAATACGTCGCCGTCTCGGTGCCCTGCACCGAGGTCACGGCCTCGGCGGCCTTGCCGATGACCGGTGCCGGCGGGGTGGCGGTGCCGGCGGTCGGCGCGGCCTGGGCAGCGGGCAGCGCCGCGACTGCGAAGCCGGCCAGGGCGGCGACGCCCGCCAGGCCACGCAGCTTGGTGCGGGAGAGGTTGACCATGTGCTCCACTCTCGTTGTCTGGGAAACTTCCGGAGCCAATCCTGGGCGACCTGGGGTTCATCCCGGGCTGGACACGGGCTCTGACGCCGTGATTCACACCGCAGTTCCCGTCAGCCCGACACTTTCCCGCCGAGGAACCCGAGGTGGTCGGGGAGCATGCGCCGCCAGTAGCCGGCGGTGTGCGCTCCCAACTGGGTGCCGCCCGCGGCCCTCAGCTCCGCGCGCAGTTCCGCGGCGGCCTCCGCGAACGGGTCGTCCCGTCCGCAGTCGATGCGCACGGCAACATCCCGGAACCCGCTCCGGCGGCCGAACACCTGGCTCTCCTCGAAGTCGCGGGCATCGTCGAACGCGCCGGGCGTGGTGTCCTCGAAACGCCGCCACAGTGCCGGGCTGAGCGCTCCGACCGCGACCGCGCGCGTCGCCGGCCGGACGCGTCGCTGCCAGTAGTGCAGCGCGACCCAGAGCAGAGCGCCGTACCCGCCCATCGACCAGCCGAGCAAGGCGTACCGCTCGGTGTTCAGACCGCGTTCGGCCAGCAGGGGCAGGAATTCCTGGTCGAGCATGAACCCGGGATCCTCGCCACCGGCCCGGCGATGCCAATAGGTGTCCCGGCCGCCGTCCACAGTCGCCAGCGCGAAAGGCGGCGTACCCGACTGCACGGCAGCCGTCAGGTAGCGGTCGATGCCGAGGTCGTTGACGGCGGACGTGTGGTCGCCGCCCCGCCCGTGCAGGACGAGGACGACCGGAAGCTCAGCGGCCGGGCCGAAGCCGTGCGGATAGATGATGCTGTAGCCGACCGTCGTACGGCGGCCGAACGACTCGAACGTGCCCGACTCGATCGGCCCGGCCGGTACGTCCGGCACGACCCCGTCCGGACCGGTCAGCCCGAGTACGTCGTGCATCCGGGCCCGACCGGGGATCACTCCGGTCTCCACCCCGGCCACCACAGCGGCTCCGGTGATCGTGGCGGCCACGCCGGTGCGGAGCAGGACCCGGCGGGACAGGGAGGGCATCGGCCGTCAGCGCAACAGCGCGGTCAGTGCGGCGACGACCGCCAGCGCGCCGATGACGGCCAGCTCGGGACGGGCCCAGGTGGTGACCACCTCGCCGTCGGCCCTCTCGCCGTACTGGTCCATGTGGGTCTCGACCCGGTTGACCACGAACTCGGCCCGGGAGATCGAGCTCTCGGGTGAGAGCTTGCGGCCGCCGACCCGCTGCTTCCGCAGGTCGCGCATGACGAGTTGGACGCCGGGTGCGCGGAAGCGGCTGTCCTCGGTGTGCACGCGCAGGATGTCGGTGACGTCGACGCCGGTCACCTTGGCCCACGGGATGGTGTGGTCGCGCAGGTGGTTACGCAGCACGATGTGCTCGGGACTGAGGGTGACCGACGGCCGGATCAGCCCGACGTACGCCAGCACCATCAGGATGCCGATGATGCAGGCGACCATCAGCCCGGTGAGCGTGCGCCACTCCAGCAGGATGTCGAGCAGCCCGGCCAGGCCGATCACGAGCACGACCACACCGGTGATCCGGTTCGAGGCGGACTGATACTGCTCACTCTCGGGTGACTTCTGCTTCACCAGCACAACGTAACCGGCTATCGGTCACCGGCCCACCGCGAAGGTACGGATCGTGACCTGCCCACGGCGGACACGGCTTAGACTGCCGGACGTGACCACACTCGACAGCGGCGTCGACTCGTTGGCCGACGTGACCTCGTCCGAGGACCGGCTGCGCCGGTTCCTGCTCGGCCTGCCGGGCGTCGACCAGGTCGGCGCCGAGGCCCGGGCCGCCACCCTGGCCACCCGGTCGATCAAGACCACCGCCAAGGCGTACGCACTCGACCTGGCGATCCGGATGATCGACCTGACCACGCTGGAGGGCCAGGACACTCCCGGCAAGGTGCGGGCACTGTGCGCGAAGGCGAAGCGCCCCGATCCGGCCGACCCGAGCGCGCCCCAGGTGGCGGCGGTCTGTGTGTACCCGGACCTGGTCGCCACCGCCAAGCACGAGTTGCAGGGCTCGGGGATCAACGTGGCCAGCGTCGCGACCGCCTTCCCCAGCGGGCGTTCCAGCCTGGCGATCAAGGTCCAGGACACCAAGGACGCGGTCGCCGCGGGGGCCGACGAGGTCGACATGGTGATCGACCGTGGCGCCTTCCTGTCCGGGCGGTACGGTCTGGTCTTCGACGAGATCGCCGCGATCCGTGAGGCGGCCGGCGACGCGCACCTGAAGGTGATCCTGGAGACCGGCGAGCTGGTCACCTACGACAACGTCCGGCGGGCGTCCTGGCTGGCGATGCTGGCCGGCGCCGACTTCATCAAGACCTCGACCGGCAAGGTGTCGCCCGCGGCGACGCTGCCGGTGACGCTGGTGATGCTCGAGGCGGTCCGCGACTACCACGAGGACACCGGCCTGCACATCGGCGTCAAGCCGGCCGGCGGCATCCGGACCGCGAAGGACGCGATCAAGTACCTGGTGACGGTCAACGAGACGGCCGGACCCGACTGGCTGGATCCGGAGCTGTTCCGCTTCGGCGCCTCCAGTCTGCTGAACGACCTGCTGATGCAACGCACCAAGCTGGCCACCGGGCACTACCCCGGACCCGACTACTTCACGCTGGACTGAGCATGAGCAGATTCGAGTACGCACCGGCCCCGGAATCGCGGGCCATCGTCGACATCAAGTCGTCGTACGGGCTCTTCGTCAACGGGGCCTTCGTCGAGGCGACGGACGGCAAGCCGTTCAAGACCGTCAGCCCGGCGTCGGAGGAGGTGCTCGCGGAGGTCAGCGAGGCCGGCCCGGCCGACGTCGACAAGGCGGTCCGCGCCGCCCGCAAGGCCTTCGAGAAGGTCTGGGGGCCGATGGCCGGCCGGGACCGGGCGAAGTACCTGTTCCGGATCGCACGGCTGATCCAGGAGCGCTCACGTGAGCTGGCGGTGCTGGAGTCGCTCGACAACGGCAAGCCGATCCGCGAGTCGCGGGACGTCGACATCCCGCTGGTGGCCGCGCACTTCTTCTACTACGCGGGCTGGGCGGACAAGCTCGAGTACGCCGGTGCCGGCGCGGACCCGCGGCCGCTGGGGGTCGCCGGCCAGGTGATCCCGTGGAACTTCCCGATGCTGATGCTGGCGTGGAAGATCGCTCCCGCGCTCGCGGCCGGCAACACCGTCGTCCTCAAGCCGGCCGAGACCACGCCGCTGACCGCGCTCGCGTTCGCGGAGATCTGCCAGCAGGCCGACCTGCCGCCCGGTGTGGTGAACATCGTCACCGGCGCCGGCCGGACCGGTCAGGCGCTGGTCGAGCACCCGGACGTGGACAAGGTCGCGTTCACCGGCTCGACCGAGGTCGGCCGGTCGATCGCCAAGGCGGTCGCCGGGTCGGACAAGAAGGTGACCCTGGAACTCGGCGGCAAGGCCGCGAACATCGTCTTCGAGGACGCGCCGATCGACCAGACCATCGAGGGCATCGTCAACGGCATCTTCTTCAACCAGGGCCACGTCTGCTGCGCGGGTTCGCGGCTGCTGGTCCAGGAGAGCGTGTACGACGAGGTGCTGGCGCGGCTGAAGCGGCGGATGAGCACGCTGCGGGTCGGCGACCCGCTGGACAAGAACACCGACATCGGCGCGATCAACTCCTCGGCCCAGCTGGCCAAGATCCGCGAGCTGTCCCAGATCGGCGAGGACGAGGGCTCCGAGCGCTGGTCGCCGGAGTGCGAGCTGCCGGCGCAGGGCTACTGGTTCCCGCCGACCGTGTTCACCGGGGTGTCGCAGGCGCACCGGATCGCCCGTGAGGAGATCTTCGGCCCGGTGCTGTCGGTGCTCACCTTCCGCACCCCGGCCGAGGCGGTGGAGAAGGCGAACAACACCCCGTTCGGGCTGTCCGCCGGGATCTGGACCGAGAAGGGCTCCCGGATCCTGTGGATGGCGAACCAGTTGCGCGCCGGCGTGGTCTGGGCGAACACGTTCAACCGCTTCGACCCGACCTCGCCGTTCGGCGGGTACAAGGAGTCGGGCTACGGCCGCGAGGGCGGTCGCCACGGTCTGGAGGCCTACCTTGCCCACTAAGGACTCGACCCCCAAGCAGAGCCCGAGGCTCGAGGTGCGCAAGACCTACAAGCTCTACATCGGCGGCGCCTTCCCGCGCAGCGAGTCCGGCCGGTCGTACGTCGTGACCGATGCCAAGGGCAAGTTCCTGGCCAACGCGTCGCAGGCCTCCCGCAAGGACGCCCGGGACGCGGTGGTCGCGGCCCGCAAGGCGTTCCCCGGCTGGTCCGGCAAGACGGCGTACAACCGCGGCCAGGTGCTCTACCGGATCGCCGAGGTGATGGAGGGCCGGCACGAGCAGTTCACCGCCGAGGTCGCCTCGTCGGAGGGCCTGTCGGCGTCGAAGGCCCGCGCGATCGTGGACGCGTCGATCGACCGCTGGGTCTGGTACGCCGGCTGGGCCGACAAGCTGGCCCAGGTGGTCGGATCCAGCAACCCGGTGGCCGGCCCGTACTTCGACTTCTCGTTGCCTGAGGCAACCGGAGTGGTCGCGGTGCTGGCGCCGCAGGACTCCAGCCTGCTCGGGCTGACCAGTGTGATCGCCCCCGCGATCGTCTCCGGCAACACGGTCGTCGCGGTCTCGTCGTACGAGCGTCCGTTACCCGCTGTCACGCTGGGCGAGGTGATGGCGACGTCCGACCTGCCGGGCGGGGTGGTGAACATCCTGACCGGATCCGCGTCCGAGATCGGCCCGTGGCTGGCGTCGCACCTCGACGTCAACGCGATCGACCTGTGCGGTATCGAGGACCCGGACGAGGCCCGTGACCTGGAGGCCGCCGCGGCGGAGAACCTCAAGCGGGTACGCCGTCCCGCCGAGGAGGACTGGTCGGAGTCTCCGGGGCTGTCCCGCCTGACGCAGTACCTGGAACTGAAGACCGTCTGGCACCCGATCGGAGTCTGAATGGTCCAGCCCGGTGACCGGGTGGCGATCGTCTCACCGTCCGGTGGGTTGCCGGAACTCTTCCCGGCGCCGTACCAACTCGGCCTGCGGCGGCTGCGCGACTTCGGGCTCGAGCCGGTGGAGTACCCGACGACGCGCAAGCTCGGCACGACGCCGGAGCAGCGGGCGGCCGACCTGCACGCGGCCTGGTCGGATCCGTCCATCCGCGCGGTGATCGCGACCATCGGCGGCGACGACCAGCTCACCGTCCTGAAGCACCTCGAACCCGACGTGTTCCGGACCAACCCGAAGCCCTTCTTCGGCTACAGCGACAACACGAACCTGCTCAACTTCCTGTACTCGCTGGGTCTTCCGGCGTACCACGGCGGTAGCGTGATGGTGCAGTTCGGTCGCGGCGGCGCGATGCACCCGGACAGCGAGCGTTCGCTGCGGGCCGCGCTGTTCACGCCCGGCGACTTCGAGCTGACCCCGGCCGAGGGCTGGACCGACCACGACCGCGACTGGTCGGATCCGGCGAGCCTCGAGACCGAGCCGCCGCTGTTCCCCGGCTCCGGGTGGACCTGGAGCGGCTCACGACCGGTCAGCGGGCGGCTGTGGGGCGGCTGCCTGGAGATCCTCGACTGGCAGCTGGCCGCGAACCGCTGGATGCTGCCGGTGGAGTCGTACGACGGCGTGCTCTTCCTGGAGACCAGCGAGGAGATGCCGACCTCGGAACAGGTCTACCGGATCCTGCGGAACTTCGGTGAACGCGGGCTGCTCGAGCGCTTCGACGCGGTCCTGTGGGGCCGTCCGAAGTCGTGGTCGCTCACGCAGCGGACCACCCCGGACGAGGCCGTCGCCTACGTCACCGGGCAGTATCTCGCGGTCGACCGGGCCCTCGCCGAGTACAACCCGTCCGCCGTCGTCGTCAAAGGCCTCGACATCGGTCACACCGACCCGCAACTCGTGCTCCCGTACGGCGGCCAGGTGCGCATCGACCCGGCCGCCCAGAAGATCACCGTCACCTACTGATCCGGTGCGCTAGCGGACAACAGTTCGAGTCAACGCCGGGTTCGGGTCGGGGTAGCAGGAGACGGGGGCAGTGATGGTGACGAACTTCCACTTGATCTTGGCCTGCAGCGTCAGACCGGGGTCGTCGTAGCTCGTGCCCTTGAGCCTGGTCTCGATGACCGAGCCGCGGCGGCCGGACTTCAGCCGGACGGACAGCGAAGGAAGCTGGTAGGCGGCACCACCGGGGATCGGCCCGGCCACCTTGATCACGACGACCCCGCGCTCGAGGTGCACGGTCGGTGTGGAGTTGAGACCCGAACCGCCGGTGAGTCCGGCGCTCACGTACGACGAGTTGGCCGGGATCGGCACCCGCAACGACAGGTCCCGGACCTCCTTCAGCGTGAAACCCTTGACCTCACCGGGCAGGGATCCCGGCTTGAGGTCGACGGCGATGGTGAACCGCGTGTTCGGCGGCACGGTGGCCGGTGCCTTCGCGTCGACCACCTGGCGCAGCGACAGCAGATGCCGGCCGAACTTGGTGTCTGCCCGGCAGGCGTAGCTCGCGGTCGGTGGCGCCGCCTCGGCCGCGGTCGCAACCAGCAGCGGCAGTACGGCGACCGCGAGAACCAGGAGACTGCGGTGAGTAGCCATATAGCTACTCTAAGCAGTCAGATGGCTCCACACGTCTACCCGTCTCACCGTCCGAACAGGAACCAGCCACCCACCCCGGCCAAGACGAAGACGAGCGGCAGGGACAGCAGGAACCACGCTCGGCCTCGGCGGCTTCGTCGTACCGGAGGGTCGGTGGCGACGGTGGTCGGCAGGTCGTCGTCGTCGCTGATCTGGGTTCGTTCCAGCGCGCGCAGCGGCGCCTCCTGCTCCAACCGGTAGGCCTCGGCCTCCAGCCGCTCGGCGAGGGTGTCGGCACGCTCCCAGCGGTCGGCCGCGTGGTACGCCAGCGCGCGAGCGAAGATGTCGTCCAGTTGCCCGACCGAGTCGTGCAGCAGCGGGCGCAGGCTCGGCGGCGGCAGGTCCGGGTCGCGGTTGAGAACGTCGGTGATCGAACCCACGGAGTAGGGCGGATGCCCGGTCAGCAGCGCGTAGGTCACCGCGCCGACCGCGTAGATGTCGGCCCGCTCGTCGAAACCACCGTCGCCACGACCCTGCTCGGGCGCCATGTACGCCGGCGTACCGACGGCCTGCGTCAGTCCGGACGCCTCGGCGGCGCGCTTCGCCAGACCGAGGTCGGCCAGCACGATCCGGTGCGTCCCGCCGCCGTCCTCGTCACTCTGGTTCGGCCGGAGCAGCAGGTTGGCCGGCGTGACGTCGCGGTGGACGACACCCTCGCTGTGCAGCGCGGCGACCGCCCGGGCCAGGTCCGCACCCCACCACAACGCGTCGGCCGGGTCCAGCGGGCCGTGGCGCAGGACTTCGGCCAGGGTGCCGCCGCCGACGTAGTCCATCACGAAGTACGGGCGACCGTCGGGCAGCTTGCCGACGTCGAACACGCGGACCACCCGGTCGCTGGCGATCCGGCGCATCAACCGGGCCTCGGACAGGAACCGCTCCCGGACGTCGGCGCGCGACGCCCAGTTGTCCGCGAGCACCTTGACCGCCACGTCAACGTCGAGGTCGTCGTCGTACCCACGCCAGACGGTCGCGAACGCGCCCGCGCCGATCTTGTCCTGCAGCCGGTACCTGCCGATGACATCCATCCGGGCTATTGTCGACCACAGCCCAGCAGTCAGGCGAACAACCACCCTGGGGGAGCATGAACGAGGACCTGGAGCAACTCGCCGCCCGGGCCGCGGCGGGGGACCAGTCCGTGGTGCCGGAACTCCTGCAGGCGATCCGTCCGCAGGTGCAGCGGCGGGTGGCCAAGTTCCTGCCGTACCACGAGGACGCCGAGGAGGCGGTCCAGGACACCCTGCTCCAGGTGGCGAACAAGATCCACACCTTCAAGGGCACCGGCAGCTTCGCCGGCTGGGTCACCGTCGTGGCCACCAACCAGGCCCGGCAGACCTACCGGTCACTCAAGCGGCGCTCGGTGGAGCAGTCCGCCGAGATCCTGCCGGAGGCGGTCGACCCCAGGACGACCTCGGTGATCGCCGGCTCCCGGCTCGACCTGCTGGAAGCCCTCGAGGCGCTGGAGTCGAGCCATCCGCAACTGGTGCAGCCGCTGGTCCTGCGCGACCTCGGGGCGCTGTCGTACGCCGAGATCGCCGACGAACTCGACGTACCGCTGGGAACGGTCAAGGCCCGGATCCACCAGGCCCGCAAAGCGGTGGCCGAGCGGCTGACGGTCCGCTGACCGGACTCGCGGACTAACCGAAAGTACGGCGTACCGCGACGGCCTTGCGCAGGTTGTCGGCGAAGTTGGCCGTCTGCCGGCGGATGCCCGGGGCGACGGTCTCGTCCGCGGCCAGCGCCTCGGCCCGGGCCAGTACGCCGGGCTCGATCACGAACTCCGGCACGATCCGCTGCACGGTGAGCGACACCACCATGCCCGACCTGATCTGCGCCGTCCGGTGGATGTCGGTGAAGAAGCGCTCCACGTACGGCGCGGTGACGTCGGCCTGGCCGGGATGCCAGAAACCCTCCGCCACGGCCAGCAGTTCCTTCACCCCGATGGTCGGATCGGTCATGATCCGGGTCCAGGCGGCTTCCTTCCCGGCCGGCAGTGCGGACCGGCACCGGGCCGCGTGGTTGACCCCCTCGGTCGAGGTGTCCCGGGCCAGCTCCGCGTCGATCTCCACCGCGCCGAACACGTTCAGCCGGACGAGCCGCAGCACCAGGGCCCAGCGCAGATCCGCGTCGATCTCCAGGCCCGGCGGGAGCTGTTCGCCGTCGAGCCAGGCGCTGAGCAGGTCCGCGTCGTTCGTGGTCGCGATGAAGCCGCGTACCGTCGCCAGCTGCAGGCTGCTGCCGGGGTCCGTGGTCGCCAGCTTGTTGCCCAGGGCATCGGCGACGACCGCGCGGGACTCGTCGTACGACAGGTAGCCGCCGAGCACCCGCTCCTCCAGCCAGCGGACCAGCGAGCCGACGGCGATGTCGCTGTCCTCGTGCTGGATCGCGGTGGCGAACAGGCTCAGCGCCTGCCGCGGGTCGAGCTCGGCGTGCGCGGTGGCGTCACGGACCGAGTTCCAGATCACCGCGCGGGTGGTGCCGTCCGCGATCCTCGGCAGGACGGCGGGCAGGTTCGCCAGGCTGGTGGCGTCGAGCCGGATCTTCGCCCAGGTGTCGTCGTCCGCGTCCGGGACCACGACCTCATTGCTCAAGGCAACTTCCACGGTGTCGCCGTCGAGCATCACGTCGACCGTGCCGGACGCGCCCTCGGCGTCGTACCCGCGAACGCTCAGCTTGTGCGGTCGGCGGGACGCGTCCGGGCTGCTGCGGTGCAGGGCGATTCCGGCCGAGGTGCGTTCGGCCGCGATGGTGTCCAGGCCCGAGGTGCGCAGCCACTGCTCCGACCAGTTGTCCAGGTCGCGGGCGCCGGCCTCGGTGAGTTTGGCGATCAACTCGAGCAGGTCGGCGTTCCCGTACTCGTGCGCCTCCAGGTGGGCGTTCACCCCTTTGAGGAACACGTCGTCACCGAGGTACTTCGCGAGTTGCTTGAGCACCGCGGCGCCCTTGGCGTACGAGATCCCGTCGAAGTCGTCGAGCGACTGGCGGGCGTCCTTCAGGCTGTCCGGCGCCACCGGGTGGGTCGAGCTGCTCTGGTCCGTCTGCATTCCCCACCACCGGCGGACGAAGGCGAAGTCGGTCCAGCTGCCGCGGTAGTCGGTCGCGTCCTCGGACACCCGGTGGGCCATGTACTCGGCGAACGACTCGTTCAGCCACATGTCGTTCCACCACTTCATCGTGACCAGGTCGCCGAACCACATGTGCGCCATCTCGTGCACCACGATCCGGGCCCGCGTACTGCGCTCGGCCTCGGTCACCTTGCTGCGGAAGACCAGGTGGTCCGCAAACGTCACGCAGCCCGGGTTCTCCATCGCGCCCAGGTTGAAGTCCGGGACGAACACCTGCCAGTACTCGCCGAACATGTACCGCTGCCGGAACAGCCGGTGGTACTCGTCGAACGCCTGCCCGGTGGTGCGGAACAGGTCCTCGGCGTCCCGATCCAGGTGCTCCGCGAGCGACTGCCGGCAGGCGAGCCCCAGCGGGATGCCGTCGTACTCGCTCCTGATCAGGTGGTACGGGCCGGCGACGATCGTGACGAAGTACGACGCCAGCGGCTTGGTCTCGGCCAGCTCCCACTCCCCCGGGCCGACCTTGGTCGCGGCGCCGTTGCCCAGCACCACCCAGTCCTCAGGAGCCCTCACCGTCACCGTGTACGGCGCCTTCAGGTCGGGCTGGTCGAAACACGGGAAGTACCGCGGCGCGGACTCCAGCGACGACATCCCGTAGGTGTAGACCCGCCCGTCGGCCGCGTCGACGGATCGGACCAGGCCCTCGCCGTCCACGGAGTACCTGAACTCCCCGGTCACCACGACCTCGTTCTCGGCCTGCAGCCCGGTCAGTGGAAACCGGCCCTCCGCCAGCAGACCGGCGTCCAGCGCGGCGCCGTTCAACTCGATCGCGAGCAGCCGGTCGGGCTTCACGTCCACCCAGGTCGAGTCACTCGTCGCCGCGAACCGGATCCGGCTCGTCGTGACGAACGTCTCGCCGGTCCCGGTCAGGTCGAAGTCGACCTGGTACGACCGGACTGCGAGGTCTGCCGCCCGTTGCCGGGCCTCTTCCACTGTCAGTGCACGCATGCCTGCACGCTATCCGAGCCGGGCTACGAACCCGTCAGCTTTTCGCGGACAGCATGCGCACGGCCTCGGTCCCGCTCGTCAAGAGACTCGTCCAGCGCCATCGCGTCCAGCACCTGAAGCAATCGCCCGTCGGCTGCAGGTACGGCGGCCGCCGCGAGCAGGGCCGTCGCACGGACGTCCGCGTCGTCGGTGGCCTCGAGCACCTCCGCGATCAACTCCGCGTCCTCGGCTTCGGCCAGACTCGTGAGCACGTTGAGTGCGCTCAGGTGATCGAACGCAGCCCGGAGTTCCTCGTGACCTGTCAGGGGCGGCCGCGAGAGCACCTGCCGTGCGACCTGCCGCACCTCACCGCCGAGCGGCTCCAGCGGGTTGCCGCCCGACAACCGCGTGTACGACGCGGCCACCTGGTACATGTTCAGCGCCCGGCAGACAGTCGCGACATTGTCGCTGTGGAGCAGCGCACTGAACGCCTGCAGCGGTACGGCCTCGTCAGGGTTCATACCCGCACGCTAGCCGCCGCGTGGAGGTGCGCGGCCAGCAGGTGGGCGGATTCCGCGGCGGTCGCGGAGTAACAGACCAGATGCGCCCGGGTGGACCAGGAGTCCTGGAGTGGGCAGATCTCGACGGCGGTGTTGGCGTCGACCGCACGACGCGGGACGATCGCGAGACCGGCGCCCGCGGTGGCGAGCGTGATCAGGGTGTGCAGGGTCGGGACGAGGGTGCGGTAACGAGGCGCCGGGGCGTGCGGACCGAGGCGGTCGTCCATCCATTGGCTCAGCGGTGACGCGCGGTCGAGACCGACCAGGGGATGCTCGGCGACTTCGGCGTACGCGATCGAGGTACGGCCGGACAGGACGCCGCCGGCCTGACCGATCACGACCAGCGAGTCGTCGGCGAGCGGTTCGGTCCGCAGATCCGTGGGTTCGTCGTCGAGGATGACACCCAGATCGGCCTCGCCCGCGGCGAGCAGGCGCACGCTGCGGATCGTCCGGCGTTCGCTGACGTTGACGTCGTACTCGGGATGGTCGCGCAGGAACGTGGCGAGCGCGGCCGGGACGAGTTGGTGCATCGCGGAGCCGCCGGCGACCAGGCGGATCGGCGCGGTCCGGGAGACGGCGTACGACGCGACGGCGCTGTCCAGCCGGGTGGTTTCGGCCAGGACATCGCGAGCGTGGCGAGCCAGGGTGGCGCCCGCGGGGGTGAGCCGGACACCGCGGCGTTCGCGGATCAGCAGCGGTACGCCGGCCTGCGCTTCGAGAGCTCTGACCCGCGCACTGGCCGAAGGCAGACTCAGGTGCATCACCCGGGCTCCGGCGGTGATCGAGCCTTCTGCTGCGACGTGTGTGAACAGCCGGAGGTCGTCCAGGTCGTACCGCATGAGCTCCAGCCTACGCCTCAGCCTTAGGCTGACTACGGGGATCGCGCATTGTGGAGTGCCGGCCGAGCCGTGATGCTCGAAGCGTGCTGATGATCCTCCTGGCCGGTGTCGCGGCCGGCGCGCTCAACGCGGTCGGCGGCGGCGGGAGCTTCGTGGCACTGTCCGCGCTGGTCGCCGGCGGCATGCCACCGGTCACCGCGAACGCGACCTCGACGGTCGCCCTGCTGCCCGGCAACGCAACCAGCGCGTGGGTCTACCGGCGAGACGTCCACGCCTTCCAGCGGCCGTCGACATTCCGGCTCACCCTGGCCAGTGTGGCCGGCGGGGCACTCGGCGCCGGGTTGCTGTTGTGGTTGCCCTCGGCATCTTTCGACGCGGCACTGCCGTGGTTGCTGGCGTTCGCGACGATCGTGCTCGCGTTCGGCCGGCGGCTCAGCCGGGCGCTGCGGCTCGGCACGCCCGGGCCGGCGGTGATTCTGACCGGACAGTTCGTCCTCGCGATCTACGGCGGGTACTTCGGTGGCGCGGTCGGGCTGATGATGCTGGCGTTCTGGACCGCGACCACGTCACTCGACCCGGCGAGGGGCAACCCGCTGCGGGTGATCCAGGTCGCGGCCGTGTACCTCACCGCCGCGGTCATCTTCCTCTTCGCGGCCGACGTACTGGAGCAGCCGCTGGAGCTCACCGCGCTGCTCGCCGGCGCCGTACTCGGCGGGTACCTCGGCGCACATCTGGTCCGTCGCCTCCCCGCCACAGTCCTGCGCGCCCTCGTCCTCACGACGGCGGTGCTGATGACAGTGGTCTTCTTCGTGCGGGCGTTCCGGTGAACCGTGCTCAGGTCGCGATGGCGTACCAGGCCTGTGAAGTCGCCGACCTCGCCCGGTCGGCGGTCACCCTCCACGACCCGGCCGAGGCCGTCGCCCAGGCCGAGCTCGTGCTGACGTCCGCCCGCCGGCTTCTCGCCGCCGCCACCCGCCTCGCCGAGCCGGGACCTCCCACCGATCCGCTGCAGCTCTTCGCCTGGGAGCACCCCGACGAAGCCGCCGCGGACATCGCCGACTGGCTTGCTACTTCGGCCGGTCGGTCAACTGATCACGCTCATGGCGAAGGTACAAACCCGTCGCCGTCGACACGCTCGTGAGCAGCCAGACCGCCACCCCGGCGTCGTCGGCCACCCCGAGGATCGGCAGCAGCTCCGGCAGGATGTCGATCGGCGACACCAGGTACACCACGGCCAGCCCCCAGAGCGCCATCCGGCTCTTGGGCAACCCCGGATACGTCCCTGCCCGCGCGGCCCGCATCAGCCGCGGCAACGCCCGAGCCCGCTCGAACACATCCCCGATCGGCTCCGGCTCCCCCCGCTCGAGCCGCCTCCGTCGCAACCTCCGCCGCCGTACGACGCCCAGCCCTGCCACCGCCGCACCCACGACCACCAGCCCCACACCGACACCGACGGCCGGCAACCCCGCAACATCAGCATCCCGAAACACCAGGGCCGCCAACCCAATCAGCCCAAGCACCCCACCAAAGACCACCATCCACCAACTCTAAAGCCCACCCCACCCCCACTCCCCGGAACGTGGGCGGTGCGGTGGGTGGGTGGTGCGGTGGGTGGGTGGTGCGGTGGGTGGGTGGGTGGTGCGGTGGGTGGGTG